>DXHL01000036.1 GCA_019113395.1 Candidatus Rikenella faecigallinarum
GATAGGGGGTGTTTTCCGGGTGCCGACGGCAGCACGATAGAACAATCGTATGGGAGTGCCTCGATAATTAAAATCTATGGAGCCGATGGTAATGAATTATCCGAAGACGGTGATGGGTATTGTAACGTGAATATTACAGAAGCAGGTGTATTGAATGGGAATACATCGCAGATATATGCAATTAAAAATCCGTTATCGTTTATTTATAATGCGACAACACCCAAAGATTGGTATACAGACACAGAAATGTATCAAAATAACGTTCTGTGGAATGGCGACCTTCAGACCAAAAGTATTTATGACCCTTGTCCTAGCGGATGGCGAGTACCAACCGACGGGACTTGGAATGATTTTTCAAAGCAGACTTTTCCTGTATATAGTCAAGGCAATATGGGCGACACTGATTCATACATGGTATCTAACGGAAGATTATATGCTGAACACGTATGGTATCCAATAGAAGGAGCTATGAATACTAATACGGGAGACCTAACCACTGTGGGATATTTTGGATACCTGTGGACATCCAATACAATATCCTATTTTGGGGGAGCATTTACGTATAGTCTATACACGGTATATGTCCCCAGTCAGTATGCACGTGCGTATGGTTTCGCTGTTCGTTGCGTGCAGGAGTAGCGAGAGGGGAATCGAAGGAGCGGGATAAGGGGGAGTAATCCGCAGGGGTATCCGTATAGGGGAAGAGGGGGAAGGCGCAGGGAGCAGCTCAGCCTCTCCCGGAGGGAAGAGAGCGCAAAGCGAAGATAAACCCCAAGCGAGGAAGCCCGGACACGATAAGGGAGTCCCCGCAGCATGACCACTCCGACTTAACACCCAAGCGAAGACGACTGCTTAAGCAGTCGGGCTGCAATTCGGCTTGTGAACAGGTATTTGTCCGAGACGATGCGAATGGCTTGCCATTCGTGCGGGCCGCAGCCTCGCCCCGCGAAGGGTGCCGCTCGGCACTCACTGCCGATTGAACAATAGAGACAAAAAAGTAGCGATATGCGCTTAATTTACATAGGTTTTCCGTACTTTCGCCAATGAGACAAGATGGAATAGCCCATGTTTTCAACCTCGGAAACTCAAACAACACAATGAGAAAAATCCTATCCATACTATTATGTCTGATTGCCGCATGGAGCGGAACCGTGTCTGCGCAATCACTCAAAACAGCAAAATTGGTATTTGACACCTACACCCATGACTTCGGAAAAATTAAAGAGGTGGACGGTGAAGTTAGCCATACGTTTCGTTATACCAATGAAGGAACACTGCCTTTGGTAATTCAAAGTGTGGGTGTCTCGTGCGGGTGCACTTATCCTCAGTTCAGCAAAGAGCCGTTGTTACCCGGCAAAAGCGCCGAGATGAAAATTACGTTCGACCCCACCAATCGCCCCGGAGCATTTGAAAAAGTGATTAGTATTGCGAGTAACGACCCGCAGGGGAATGTTCGCCTGACGATTACCGGTGTGGTGGAGGGACGGCCGCGGACTATTCAGGACGATTATCCGTATTATGTAGCTGACGGATTGCGGCTGGCGGACCGCAGCATGGTCATTGGCACCCTGCCCAGAGGACGGGTAAACAAACGCACCTTGGGCATAGCCAACAGCGGAAAATCGTCAGTAAAAGTGGGAATAACAGGATGCACATTACCGGAATGGTTCACGGTACGCCCCCTGAAATCCACTTTGGCACCTGGAGAACGCAGTGAGATTCTACTGACTTTTGATGCTTCCAAAGCCGACTTGTGGGGAAAATATCGAGGTCGTTTTCAACTCACCGTCAATGGGGAAGTCCAACCTGACCCCGTCGAATTGACCGTGACCTTTGTGGAAGATTTTTCGGCCTGGTCACGGACAGCGTTGAGGATAGCACCGCGGGGCGAGTATTCATCGTTTTTCTACCACTTCAGCGACCAGCCACAGGGGAAAACGCTGACACGTGAGTTTCAGATTACCAACAGCGGGCAAACGCCCCTAATCATTCGACACATCGGTCCGACTAGCAGCCGTATTAAAGCAACAGCAGACAAACTGGTTATCGAAACCGGCGACACGGCGACACTGACCGTGACGTTGGATACAAAAGGCGTGACCGGGCGATTGTCCGAAGGGATAACCGTTGTAACCAACGACCCGGAACGTCCGGCGAGGGATATTCGGGTACTGGCCAATATGGGGCAGTAACCGTTTTCAGAGTTATCGTACGCGTGCAGGGCGGGGTGTTTTCGGGAGACACCCCGCCCTGCACGTATCTCAGCGCCAACGCACGCCTAACTTTGTAAAATCGCATCGATTTGCTGCAACTCTTCCGGCGTAAATGCCGGGCTCTCCAAGGCTCCCAGGTTCTGTTGCAGCTGTTCAGAGGAGCTTACTCCGACAATGACCGACGTAACGGGTACAGGGCGTCGCAGCTGCCAGGCAATCGCCATTTGGGAGAGGCTTTCGCCCCGCTGGAGGGCCAATCGGTGCAGTTTCTTTATTTTGGGCAGGTTGGCCTGCACATCAGCGCTTTTCAAGAAACCGTTACGAGCAGCCCGCGAGTTATTGGGAATCCCCTCCAGATATCGTTCTGAGAGTTGCCCCTGCGCCAAAGGCGAAAAACTGACCACACCGCACCCCACGGTTTCGAAGAGCGGAAAAAGCTCCTGTTCGGGCTCCCGCACCAACATGGAGTAGCGCAACTGATGCACCACGCACGGCGTTCCCAACTGTTTCAATATTTCCATGGCGTTCCGAGCGGTGTCGGGCGGGTATTTCGACAGCCCGACATACAGCGCCCGTCCGGAACGCACGATGTAGTCCAAAGCCTGCATGGTCTCTTCAAGCGGCGTTTCGGGGTCGGGACGGTGAGAATAGAAAATGTCTACATAATCCACTCCCAAACGTCGCAAACTTTGGTCACACGAAGCTATCAGATGCTTTCTCGACCCCCAGTCCCCATAGGGGCCATTCCACATGGCATGCCCGGCTTTGGTCGTTATCAGGATTTCGTCCCGATGCCGTTGCAAACCGTTACGCAAGATGTGCCCCAGGGTCTCTTCCGCACTTCCCGGAGGAGGCCCGTAATTATTGGCGAGGTCGAAATGGGTAATTCCCCGGTCAAAAGCCTCCCAAATCAATCGTCTTGCCTGTCCAAAAACGGCCGAGGCTCCGAAATTATGCCACAGCCCCAACGATATGGCAGGCAGCAACAATCCGCTGTGACCGCATCGTCTGTATTCCATTTTTTCGTATCGTTTTGATGTTTCTTGAGTGTATGGTCAAAGGTAGGCAATTTTAGTTGGTTTCCGTCGAAACGGCCTTTTGTCGACCACCCGCAAGAGACGAACCGTTGGAGAGTATGCTCCTCAAGAGGAGACAGGTGTTGCAGTGCAGCGACATTCTGCCATCTTAAATGTAATCTTTCCCCTACAACCGATTGGGAAATAACAAGACAACTTTCAGGAAAAAAGTTATCTTTGAAAAGATTAAAAATGGATATAGATATGTCTATGATATTCAAATTCAGAATGCTCAGCGACGAAGCTGAAAGTTTTGTACGGGACTACGAGGTGCCGTACGACATGAATCTGGCCGACTTTCACGCCTACATACGCGAATCGGTCAATTACAGTCCTGCGGAAATGGCCTCGATTTTCACCTCCGACTCCGAATGGGAAAAATTGCGTGAATTTACCTCCGTGGACATGGGTTTCGGGACGCCCGAGCCTGACGAGGAAATCCCCATGCCGCAACCCATGGAAAGCATCACCCTGGGCCAACTGATACACGAAAAATTCGGACGACTGATATACGTCTTTGATATTTTCAACGAGCGCCAGTTTTTCATCGAACTGATAGAAGCCAAATTTGCCGAAGACGGAGTGGACTATCCGCGTGTAGTCACCTGCGAAGGAGAGCCTCCCCTGCAATACCGGGAAGACGCGGACACAACCGACACCCCGCAGTCCATGTTTGATGAAGCCATGGACGAGTATGGCGATTTTGTCGGTGATGACAACTATGACGATGAGTATTAAAGGGCGTTTGCTGGTGGTACAGGGTCCCACGGGGGTGGGCAAAACGGCTGTAGGCATTACACTGGCCCAACACTATGGAATACCCGTCGTCTCAGCCGATTCACGACAAATCTATCGGGAAATGACCATCGGCACAGCCGTACCCTCGCCCGAAGAACTGAGTGCCGCCACACACTATTTTATCCAGCATAAAAGCATCCACGAATCCTTTTCGGCCGGCGACTATGAGCGGGAGGGATTGGAGTTGCTCGACAACCTGTTTGGAAAGTACTCCCAAGTGTTGTTGGTCGGCGGTTCGGGACTCTATGTCGATGCGCTGCTCAACGGTTTCGATGACCTGCCGGAGTCCGACCCGACCCTGCGTACCGAGCTATCCGCCCTGCCAATGGAATCCCTATTGGCTGAATTGCAGGAACGAGACCCCGACTATTATCACACGGTAGACCGCAACAACCCGCAACGGATTGTCCGCGCCGTGGAGGTTTGCCGTCTCAGCGGACGACCCTACTCCGAACTACGCAGCGGACAAACCAAAACGCGTCCGTTCAACACCCTGAAAATAGGGATAAATCTGCCCCGCGAAACATTATACGACCGCATCAATCGACGTGTGGACCAGATGATGGAAGAGGGGCTGCTGCACGAAGCCGAACAGCTCTATCCCTACCGCCATCTCAGTGCGCTGCAAACAGTGGGTTATCGGGAACTATTTGAATACTTTGCGGGTCACATTTCCCTGCCCGAGGCTGTCGAACTCATCAAACGCAACACCCGACACTACGCCAAACGACAACTGACCTGGCTGCGTCGCGACACGGACATACGATGGTTCGAGCCCTCTGACGCAAAAAATATCATTGCCTGTATCGATGAGATTCGTTAGACGTTTTTTCAAGAGTCGGATGGGAGGTCAGCAGACCGATTTTTGGGAAAGTTTACGCCGTCCCGCCCAACCGCTGCATTTTGTCCGACGCAAATTTCTGTTGCACGGTCAATCGTACAACGTCATCCTCCATAAAGAGGCTGCGACCAATCGTCTGGTCGTTCAAGGCTCTTCGTTTGTGGTATCCCTATCTCCATGCACCCACGAAAATTTCGAGCGGTTTATGGAGGCATGGTATCGTCGTCAGGCACGTCAAACGTTTCAATCCGCTATCGACCACTGGATACGAGAGTTCCACGCCCGGGGCATTCATCTGCCTGCTCCGCGCATGAAAATATATGCCATGCGCCGTGCCTGGGGACGCTGCTATTACACAAAAGGGCTGATAACCATGAATCTGCATCTGGTCAAAACTCCGCTTCCGTGCATTCGGTATATTGTGCTGCATGAACTCTGTCATTTTTTAGTGAACAACCATTCCAAGGATTTCCATGCGTTGGTGGAGTCGTTTTTGCCCGACTGGCGTGAGGTTGATATGCGGTTAAAGAGTTTTACTCGGGAGCAACGGGTTTTGGAGTAGTTTTTCGTTGTTGGATGTTGATATGGGGCCGCAAGGACGCTTTTCCGGGCGCCGACGGCAGCACGGTGACTCTCACTACTGGTGCCGTGACCACAATTCCCATTTATGGTGCAGACGGCAACGCACTCACTGAAAATGGAACAGGATTGAAATTTATTAATATTACTACACTCGGAGTAATAAACAATAATGCACTAGTGTATTCCATTAAAAATCCATTGTCCATTATATATAATACCACCTCTCCCCAAGACTGGTATTCAAACACAGACACGCATAATAATTCTTTGTGGCTACCCAGTAGAAAAACTAACTACGACCCTTGTCCTTCAGGATGGAGACTGCCTTCTGAGGAGATATGGTTTGATTTTCTGACTAATGATAAATTTCCATACTATAGCCAAGGTGTACAACAAGAAAGTTCAACGGGATATTATGCAACAAATGGCAGATTGTATGCTCAGCTGACCTGGTTCCCTATTAGTGGATGTCGCCCTAGTATTTCCGGTCTTGTGTCAGAATGTGGTAAAACTTGTTATTATTGGACTGCAACACCTTTAGACAATAATTCTAAATACTTTGCATTAACTTTTAATAAAGCTAATATTGGCGAAGGCGGCCATCGGGCGGGAGGATTGTCTGTTCGTTGCGTACAGGAGTAGCGTGAGGGGAATCGAAGGAGCGGGATAAGGGGGAGTAACCCGCAGGGGTATCCGTGTAGGGGAAGAGGGGAAAGGCGCAGGGAGCAGCTCAGCCTCTCCCGGAGGGAAGAGAGTGCAAAGAGCAGATAAACCCCAAGCGAGGAAGCCCTGACACGAAAAGATATCACCTTAATGATACAACACCCTATGCTATTTAGGTTTCGGTTTCGTCAGAAACCGTGCGGGCCGCAGCCTCGCCCCGCGAAGGCCCGCAACTGACGTTGCACTCCTTCACAGGCTGCGACCCGAAGATTTCAAATACATCTTCAATAATTGGCGGAGCAAACTCCCTTTGTCAGGCCGGAACCACCCCCGGTGGAGGCCTGGTGCCGCTTGGCACTCCAACCGAGCAGCCTCTACCCTAAACCCACTGGTTCCGTCCTGAAAACGCTTTGTTACAGAACATAAGGTTGCCTCGAGTGCTGAGCGACACAGCATGACATACGTCACGAATGCGCCAGCTATGTTTAACGAACTATTCGCAAATCGCCCTACTCTCCCATTATCCCTTTCGAACACTCTGATATTTGGCACAGATAATATCAGCAATGGGGATATTTTGAATTTTGCTCTCCAACCACGAGATAATATCCAGATAGAAAAATGGCCGCCGTTCATAAGGATGTGTCTCAAAGGGTTTAAGGTGGTCATAGAGGCGTTTGAGTTCCCCTTTGAAATCCGAAGCATACGTATGCGGTATGCGTTTCAAAAAAGTAATTATTTCGTGTTGGACGGAGTGCATATCATTGACCTTCAGGACAAAGGAATAGACATTCTTGATTTGTGCCTCCAGCGAATAATCATCCCCCGCCTCATAAGAAGCTATCAGGTGCAAAATACGGGCAAAGACCTGCAGGTCGCGGCGAAATTGCGGATTGGGGATGGAGATTATCGTATGCAGATAACTGATGCACTTTTTATAGTCTCCATGACCGAAATAGAGGCAGGCAATTTTGTAGGACAACAACATTCGATAGTGTTCGTCCACACTGCGACCATAGCGCACAAGGAACTCATCCACCTGCGACACCAGCGAAATTCCCTCGGCAAAACTACCCTCCAGAAAGTGCACATTGATTTTGGCCTGCAGAAGACACAGGTTGGAGAGAACCATCAAACTGTCTGTTTTGGGTTTAATGTTTGGCAGTTCGCGTTCAAATTTGGCAATGACCTCCAACATCTGGTCGTGGCGGCGCGTCATGAAAAGGACGTCCAGCAAACGTGCCACCGCTCGCACATAATGGTCGTAATAGGCTGAAATCAATTCCGGTTTTTCATCGAAAAGGCCCAGCCACCGCAACGCATGACGGTAGCACATCACGAAATCGTAACGGATGTAGCTGTACCACATCCGAGCCTGATAGAGGTAGAGCCGTTCGTGAAAGCTCATTCCGCGGTCGTCGTACCCCTCCAGTTTCGACTTGAAAAAATCAGTCACCAGCTTTCGGTCCTTTTCGCTGCGGACATAGCCCAACTGGAGATTCAGACTATAAAGTTGTACCGAGAGGTTGGACAAATCATTGATATTGGCAATGCGCCGCGAGAGCGACTCGGCCTGGGCGCTGAGTCGCTCGGCACGGTCCGAAGCGTTGCGGTTCATGTGGAGCGAGGCGACCCGTTTCTCAAACTCCACAATCTCGAGTGCCAACGTAAAATTCTGGAAATCGAGCGCCAGGGTTTTGGCCCGGTCCAACATTTGGAGCGCCTGCCGAATCATGCTCTTGTCATAGAGAATGCGGGCAAAGTCCACCATCTGGTGAATCTCCATCACCTCCACATGCTGCACATTGAGCAGCCGGATGCTCACCAGCAACTGCCGATAGAGATAGGCTTTCATGTTGGGCAACTGCTCCTTTTTGATACCCGTTTTTCGGAGCACTTTGGCCTCGTCGTACTCCTCCAGGGAGTCCAGCACATCGAACAGCGCAATAAATTTCGCCTCCTGATTGGCCGCGTTGCGGGCCGCATAGAGTTTGAAATTCCGTTTTTCGGCTTTGCTCATGCCGTGAATCAGCTCGAACAGAGCCTCTTGTTTATTGACGTTTGCAGCCATGGGCAGGGTCTTTGGGTCAGCGCAAAGATACCCATTTCTGCGGAGAGTTTTTCGTCCAAGCGCCAACCGGCAGAGGCTTGTGCATCAAAAGAGAAAAATAACTGTGAAATCATTCACACGAAAACCAAAAAAATGAATAACTTTGCGCTCGTCATCCAAAACGGCTTTCTCACATGGCAGACCACTCACGCTACGCCGGCCGCGGAGTATCCTCCGGCAAAGAAGACGTCCACAAAGCGATTAAGAACATCGACAAGGGCCTGTTCGAAAAGGCATTTTGCAAAGTAATTCCGGACTATTTCACCGGCAGCGAAGAGCACTGTCTGGTGATGCACGCCGACGGGGCCGGGACCAAGTCATCGCTGGCCTACCTCTATTGGCGCGAAACGGGCAACCTCGACGTCTGGAAAGGGGTGGCACAGGATGCCGTGGTGATGAACACCGACGACCTGCTCTGTATCGGAGCCACGGACAACATTATTCTCTCCTCGACCATCGGGCGAAACAAACGGCTCGTACCGGGCGAGGTTATCTCAGCGATTATCAACGGTACCGAAGAGTTCCTGCAGACCATGCGGGACTACGGGGTCAATATCCGTTCGACGGGCGGTGAAACGGCTGACGTGGGCGATTTGGTACGTACCATTATCGTAGACTCGACCGTCACGGCACGCATGCGGCGTGACCAGGTGATTACCAACGACGGCATTGCCCCGGGGTGTGTGATTGTGGGGCTGGCCTCGTACGGGCAGGCGAAGTACGAAAACGCATACAACGGCGGGATGGGCAGCAACGGGCTCACCTCGGCGCGGCATGATGTGTTCGGAAAGCGGATGGCCGAACAGTATCCCGAATCGTATGACGGCGGGATTCCCTCGGATTTGGTCTACACCGGCTCGTTCAACCTGACCGATGCCGTACCGGCAAAATATGGCACCGGCGTACCGGCCGACATGGATATGGGACGGTTAGTGCTTTCGCCCACGCGCACCTATGCCCCGGTCATTACCCGCATCCTGAAAGAGGTAGGACGGAACCATATCAACGGCATGATTCACTGCACGGGAGGCGCGCAAACCAAAATCCTCCACTTTGCCCACAACGGCCTGCGGATTGTGAAAGACAACCTGCTGCCCGTTCCGCCGCTCTTTGCCGCCATCCAGGAACAGTCCGGCACCCCGTGGGACGAAATGTACAAGGTCTTCAACATGGGACATCGGATGGAACTCTACGTCCGCCCGGAAGTGGCCGACGACATCATCCGCATCTCCACCTCCCTGGGCATTGCGGCACAAGTGATCGGACGCGTGGAAGCGCTGCCTGATGCCTCCGCTCCGGCGCAACTCGACCTCACGGCGGCTGACGGAAACACCTACCACTACACCCGCTAACCCACACCCTCCGAACAGCGACAATCCAAAACAACAACTCAATAACCAATATGTCGAAAGTAATCAAACTACGCAAAGGTCTCGACATTAACCTGGTCGGCGCAGCCGAACGGGTACTCACCAAGGGGTCCGCAGCGGCCAGCTACGCGCTGGTACCGGACAACTACCGCGGTGTGACCCCGAAGATGCTGGTCAAGGTTGGTGACAAGGTCAAAGCCGGCAGCCCGCTCTTCTTCTCGAAAGAGAACCCCGAGGTGCTCTTCACCTCGCCGGTGAGCGGTGAAGTGAGCGCGGTAAACCGAGGCGAAAAACGCAAAATCCTCAGTGTCGTGGTCACCCCCGACGGGGAAAATCAAAGCGAACACTTTGACGTATGCCCCATCGCGGAACTGACCCGCGAACGCGTGAAAGAGACGATGCTCAAAGCCGGTTTCTGGCCGATGATTGTGCAACGTCCGTTCGGGGTGATTGCCGACACCGCCGCAACCCCCAAAGCCATCTTCGTATCGGGTCTGGATACGGCACCGCTGGCTCCTGACCTGAACTTCCTGGTGCAGGACCAGGGCGAACACATCATCGCCGGGCTGGAAGTGCTCAAAAAACTGACCGACGGCAAAGTACACCTGACCGTAGGCACCGACACCACAGCCGGTGTGCTGAGCCGCGTGAAACAGGCCGAAGTACACCACATCGAAGGTCCGCACCCGGCCGGTAACGTAGGGGTACAGATTGCGCAAATCGACCCCATCAACAAAGGCGACATCGTCTGGACCGTCGAACTGCAACACGTGGCCATGATTGGTCGGCTCTTCCTGAGCGGACAGGTAGACATGAGCAAAGTGATTGCCCTGACCGGTTCGGAAGTGGCCAAACCGCGCTACTTCAAGGTGATTAGCGGCGCCCTGATTACTTCGGTCACGGACGGCAACCTGCGCGAACAGGCCCCTGACGCCCAACACGATGTGCGTATTATCAGCGGGAACCCCCTGACAGGTACCAAAGTGACCCCGGACAACGTGAACGGTTACCTGGGCTTCTACCACAACCAAATCACCGTTATTCCCGAAGGGAACACGTATGAATTTCTGGGCTGGGCCATGCCCCGTCTCAACAAATTCTCGGTCTCGCACAGCTACTTCTCGTGGCTCTGCCCCAAGAAAAAATACAACCTCGATACCAACATGAACGGCGGACATCGGGCATTCGTCCAAACGGGCATCTACGACAAGGTGCTGCCGATGAACATCTACCCGCTCTACCTCATCAAGGCTATCCTGGCCGGCGACATCGACAAGATGGAAAACCTCGGTATCTACGAAATCCTCGAAGAGGACGTAGCCCTGTGTGAATTCATCGACCCCTCCAAAAACGAATGGCAGGCCATCGTCTCCAAGGGTATCGAACAGATGATAAAAGAACTCAACTAACGGCACTGTAATGAAAGGTCTAAGAAACTATCTGAACAAAATAAAGCCCAACTTCGAAGAGGGCGGAAAGTACGGCAAATTTGCCTCTACTTTCGAAGCGTTCGAATCGTTCCTCTACGTGCCGAACACCGTCACCAAAAAAGGGGCACACATCCGCGACGCCATGGACCTCAAACGAACCATGACCGTCGTGATTATCGCCCTGCTGCCGGCACTGCTCTTCGGCATGTTCAACGTCGGATACCAGCATAACCTCGCGCAAGGCGTCGAAGCCACCGTGATGCAAAACTTCTGGTTCGGCTTCCTCAAAGTCCTTCCGATTATCATCGTATCGTATGTGGTCGGACTCGGTATCGAGTTCATCTTCGCCGAAGTACGTCACGAAGAGGTCAATGAAGGCTTCCTGGTCAGCGGGCTGCTCATTCCGATGATTATGCCGGTCGACTGCCCGCTCTGGATTATCGCCGTGGCCACCGCCTTCGCCGTTATCGTCGGCAAAGAGATGTTCGGCGGTACCGGGATGAATATCTTTAACCCGGCTCTGCTGGCCCGCGCCTTTATCTTCTTCGCATACCCCACCTCCATCTCCGGGAACGAAGTATGGGTCGCAGGACTCAAAAACGGCCTCACCACCGTCGATGGCTACTCGGGCGCTACCCCGCTGTCGGATGCCGCTGCCGCACTCTCCAGCAACGCTCAATCCATCGACTGGAGCATGGGCACTACCCCCATCGACTGGTTCTTCGGCTTTATCCCCGGCTCCATCGGTGAAACCTCTACCCTGGCTATCCTCATCGGGGCCTTTATCCTGATTTGGACCGGCGTCGGCTCGTGGCGAATCATGCTCTCGTGCGTGCTCGGCGGACTCGTCATGGGCGGTATCTTCAACCTTATCGGCGCAAACGTCATGATGGATATCCCGGCCTGGTACCACCTGATTATCGGCGGCTTTGCCTTCGGTACGGTCTTCATGGCCACGGACCCCGTGACCGCCGCGCAAACCAACCGCGGTAAATGGATTTACGGCTTCCTGATTGGGGTGCTCTGCGTGATGACCCGCGTGCTCAACCCGGGCTACCCGGAAGGTATGATGCTCGCCATCCTCTTCATGAACGCCATGGTGCCGCTGGTGGACTACTACGTGGTACAAGGTAACATCAAACGCCGTCTCAAACGAGCCAAAGCAAACGCCTAACCATTCACTGCCAAGACCATGAACAAGCAAAGTAACACATACATAGTCACCTATGCGACCATCCTGGTAGTTGTGGTCGCAGCGGTACTCTCCTTTGCCGCCATCAAGTTGCAGCCCATGCAGGCCGCCAACGTGATGACCGAAAAAATGGGCGCCATCCTCAGCACCATCGGGCAAGGGAAAGACGCTGACAAGGCTGCCGACAAAAACAAATATATCGAAACCGAGTTTGGTAAGTATATTACCCGCGCCTTCTTTGTCGATTCGACGGGAAACGCCACCGACGCCACACCGGAACAGGTGCTGAATGCGCTGAATGACCTGCCTTCGGTCTTTGCGGAACGCACGGCCATGCCCGTCTTCGAAGCTACGGTGGAAAAAGAGGGAACCCGGCAAATCGAATACGTGATTCCGATGACCGGTAAAGGGTTGTGGGGTGCCGTTTGGGGTTACGTGGCCCTGAACAGCGACTGCAACACCGTCGAAGGCGCCGTCTTCGACCACAAAGGGGAAACCCCGGGTCTGGGAGCCGAAATCGCCACCCCGGCCTTCCAACAACAGTTCGTCGGCAAACAAATCTTCGACAAAGAGGGACAATTCGTCTCCATCAACCTGCTCAAAGGACACGGCGCCTCGGAAGGCAATCCGTATGCCGTGGATGCCATCTCGGGCGGTACGCTCACCTCGAACGGCGTGAAAGCCATGCTCAAGGATTGCCTGAGCGACTACGTGCCGTTCTTCGAAAAAGTGCAAACCAACGCTACGGCAACCACCACGGCGGCAGCTGACCCTGCTGCTGCGACTGCGGCTGCCGACAGCCTCGCAACACAAACCACGGAAGGAGGAGCATTATAATGAGTACGCAAGAAAAAGAGCCGCTCTTCTCGGCTAAGAACATGAACATCCTGCTGGGCCCGCTGGGGCGCAACAACCCGATTCTGGTCCAGATTCTCGGTATCTGCTCGGCCCTGGCCGTGACCGCCAAAATGAAACCGGCCTTCGTCATGGCCCTTTCGGTGACGGTCGTAACCGCCTTCTCCAACCTGATTATCTCGCTGATTCGCAAAGGGATTCCCTCGCGTATCCGTATCATCGTCCAACTGGTGGTGATTGCCGCCCTCGTAATCCTCGTGGACCAGGTCCTCAAAGCCTTCGTCTACGACATCAGCAAACAACTCTCGGTTTACGTCGGCCTGATTATCACCAACTGTATCCTCATGGGACGTCTCGAAGCCTTCGCCATGGGTAACAAACCCTGGGCCTCGTTCCTCGACGGTATCGGCAACGGCGTCGGATACGGCATCATCCTGCTTATCGTGGCCTTCTTCCGCGAACTCCTCGGCTCGGGAACCATCTGGGGATACCAGGTCATCCCCCAGTGGTGCTACGAACACGGCTACGTAAACAACGGCCTGATGATTCTACCCCCGATGGCCCTGATTATCGTGGGCATCATCATCTGGATTCACCGCAGCCGAAACAAAGAACTGCAGGAAAAATAGCCTCACTCCCCCCTATCAACGTAAAGACAAACTATGGAAAACATACTGAACATCTTTGTCAAGTCGATTTTTATCGACAACATGGTCTTCGCCTTCTTCTTCGGGATGTGCTCCTACATCGCCGTGTCGAAGACCGTCAAAACGGCCATGGGGTTGGGGCTCGCGGTGATTTTCGTGATGACCGTCACCGTGCCGGTCAACTACCTCCTCAACGAATACGTCCTCAAGGCCGGAGCCCTCAGCTGGGTGTCGCCCTCAATGGCTACGGTTGACCTCAGCTTCCTGAGCCTTATCGTCTTCATCGCCGTGATTGCCTCCATTGTGCAACTCGTCGAAATGGTCGTCGAAAAATTCGCCCCCAGCCTCTACAGCTCACTGGGTATCTTCCTGCCGCTGATTGCCGTGAACTGCGCCATCATGGGCGGCTCGCTCTTCATGCAGGAACGCGCCTATGCCAACATCGGTGAAGCGACCGCCTTCGCCCTCGGCTCGGGTATCGGTTGGTGGCTCGCCATCATCGGCATGGCCGCCATCCGCGAAAAACTCACCTACTCCAACGTCCCCAAACCGCTGAAAGGTGTGGGCATCACGTTCATTATTACCGGCCTGATGGGAATCGCCTTCATGATTTTCCTCGGCATCCAACTCTAACGCTTTACAGACAGAACTAACGATGATATCATCCACAATTCTTTCAGCAGCGGCCGTAAGCCTCACTCCGACGCTTGTCGCGGCCATCATCGCCTTTGCGGTGATTACGCTGATTCTGGTGGCGGTGCTGCTCTTCGCCAAGAAGAAACTCACCCCCTCGGGCAACGTGACCATCACCATCAACGGCGAAAAGGAAATTACCGCTCAAACCGGCTCGAGCCTCCTCTCCACCCTCAGCGAACAGGGTATCTACCTCCCCTCGGCCTGTGGGGGCGGCGGTTCGTGCGGGATGTGCAAATGCCAGGTCCTCGAAGGAGGCGGAGAAATCCTCCCCACCGAGGTCAACTTCTTCAGCCGAAAACAACAACAGGAACACTGGCGCCTGGGTTGCCAGGTGAAGGTGAAAAACGACCTCAAAATCCAGGTACCCGAAGCGGTGCTGGGTGTGAAGAAGTGGGAGTGTGAAGTGGTCTCGAACCGCAACATCTCGACCTTCCTCAAAGAGTTTGTCGTGAAGCTCCCCGAAGGTGAACAGCTCAAATTCCGCAGCGGCGGTTATATCCAAATCGACGTGCCCAAGTACGACGAAATCAAATTCTCGGACATGGAAGTTGAAGAACAATACCGCGCCGACTGGGATAAATTCAAGATGTGGGACCTGGTGACCAAAAATCCCGAGCCGACCTTCCGTGCCTACTCCATGGCCAACCACCCGGCCGAAGGGAACATCATCATGCTCAACATCCGTATCGCCACGCCGCCGTTCGACAAGGCTACGGGCGGTTTCATGAAGGTGAACCCAGGTATCTGCTCGTCGTACATCTTCAGCCGCAAACCCGGCGACAAGGTGACCATCTCGGGGCCCTACGGCGAATTCTTCCTGCCGGACAACCTCCCCGATACGCAAGAGCTGATATTTATCGGCGGGGGTGCGGGTATGGCTCCGATGCGCAGCCACATCATGCACCTGTTCAAAACCGAAAAGACCAAACGTCCGGTATCGTTCTGGTACGGGGCACGGGCTCTGAAAGAGGCTCCCTACATCCACGAGTTCCACGAAATCGAAGAGCAGTTCCCGAACTTCTCGTTCCACCTGGCACTCGACCGTCCCGACCCGGATGCCGATGCCGCAGGGGTTCCGTACAAGGCTGGATTCGTGCACAACGTACTCTACGAAAACTACCTCAAAAACCACGAAGACCCCGAAGGCTGCCTCTATCTGATGTGCGGACCGCCCATGATGATTTCGTCGGTGGTCAAGATGCTCGACTCGCTCGGGGTTCCGCCGGAAAACATCCTCTACGACAACTTCGGTTCGTAGGACTGTTATCAGAAAAAAACCTTTTGTTTCCGTTTGTTTCGGATACCTTGACGGAGCAAACAAAGAGAAACAAAATGACACGAAAAAAGGGTGCGAGATTCGCACCCTTTTTGTATTTTTGAACTACCAAACTCTTTCATACTACACCCTCAACGACTCATCTCTCCACATGAACCGTCTGCTCTGTCCGGTCCTGCTGACCGGCCTGCTGCCCCTGACAGCCGCAGCCAAATCGCATAAACCGCAACAACACCCCAATATTATCTATATCCTGGCCGATGACCTGGGATATGGCGACCTATCGGCTCTCAACCCCGACTCCAAAATACACACGGAGCATATCGACAGCCTGGCTGCACAAGGCATCTCCTTCACCGATGCCCACACCTCCTCGTCGGTCTCCACGCCGTCGCGCTACTCCATCCTGACGGGACGCTACAACTGGCGTTCAACCTTGCAATCGGGTGTCAGTTGGTCATATTCCGCTCCGCTGATTGAACCCGAACGGCTCACCGTGGCAGGACTACTGCACAAGGCGGGATACCACACCGCCTGCATCGGCAAATGGCACCTTGGTCTGGGGTGGCAATACCGAACCGACAATCCCGAGGTCGTGGATTTCACTCGTCCCCTCACCGCCTGCCCGAACGACAACGGATTCGACTACTCCTACATCATGCCCGCCTCGCTTGATATCCCGCCTTACGTCTACATCGAGAACGGGCGTATCACGGCTCCGGTCACCGATACCATCCAGGCCAACGGAGGCTACAGCTTTTGGCGGGAAGGGCCTATTGCCGAAGATTTTGACATTCTGCGCACGCTCGACCACTTTACGGACAAAGCCGTGGAATACATTAAACGGCAGGCGGCAGACGACTCACCCTTCTTTCTCTACTTCCCGCTCACAGCACCCCACACGCCGATTATCCCCTCGGACCCCTACCGCGGCAAAAGCGGCATCGGCCCCTACGGGGACTTTGTCCTCCACGTGGATGACGTAGTGGGGCGCATTATGGAGGCGGTGCGGGTCTGCGGCATCGAAGAGAATACTCTTATCGTCTTCACCTCGGACAACGGCTGCTCGCCCATGGCCAACTACAAAAACCTGAGGGCGCACGGCCACAATCCCAGCTACATCTACCGCGGTGCAAAAGCAGATATTTATGACGGCGGGCACCGCGTACCGTATATCATCCGCTACCCGGCAGTGGTCGCTGCGGGCAGTCGGAGCGATGTCCCTGTCTGCCTGACAGGCTTTATGGCCACCTGTGCCGAACTGGTCGGAATCTCTCTGCCCGACAACGCCGGCGAAGACAGTTTCAGCCAACTGCCCCTCCTCCGGGGCAAGGAACGCCCCGCCGACCGCAACCGTATCCTTATCCACCACTCCCACGACGGGTATTTTGCCCTGCGGCAGGGCGAATGGAAACTGTGTGTCTGCCCGGGTTCGGGCGGATGGAGCACCCCCGTACCGGGCGCTGAAGCACCCGATGCTCCACGCATGCAACTCTTCGACATGTCCGCCACACCCGAAGAGGCCACCACCGACAACTGCTACACCCCCGAAAACCACCAGAGCGCCCGCATGCTGCGGAGACTCGAAAAAGCCATTGCCCGCGGACGAACCACCCCGGGTCCCGCCCAATCCAACGACACACAGGTAGTGCTCTACAAACAGCCTTAGTATCGGTTCGCACGATGCGACAAAGGATTTGGGAGTCTCGCAAAAAAGCCCTATCTTAGTAGCTTAAAAGCCAAGCAAGGATATACAACCCATGATGGAAGAACGTAAAGAGAGAATCATCAAAATCAATATCGAAGAAGAGATGAAAAGCGCCTACATCGACTACTCGATGTCGGTGATTGTCTCCCGTGCCCTGCCCGACGTCCGCGACGGACTCAAACCCGTCCACCGACGCGTGCTCTACGGGATGAGCAACGAACTCTCGCTCTACTCCGATAAACCCTACAAAAAATCGGCCCGTATCGTCGGCGAAGTCCTCGGGAAATTCCACCCCCACGGCGACTTGTCGGTCTATGACGCCATGGTGCGTATGGCCCAGGAGTGGTCCATGCGCTACCCCCTGGTCGATGGGCAGGGTAACTTCGGGAGCGTGGACGGCGACAGCCCTGCCGCCATGCGTTATACCGAAGCCCGCATGAAAAAAATTACCGACGAAGTGATGGCCGACATCGACAAGGAAACGGTCGATTTCACCCTCAACTTCGACGACACCATCTACGAACCCACCGTACTCCCGACCAAAATACCGCTGCTGCTGGTCAACGGGAGTTCGGGGATTGCTGTCGGGATGGCTACCAACATGCCGCCCCACAACCTGAGCGACACCATCGAAGCCATCGACGCCTACATCGATAACCCCGACATCGAAATTTCGGAACTTATCGAGAAAATCAAAGCACCGGATTTCCCTACGGGCGGGATTATCTACGGTTACGAAGGGGTCCGCGAAGCCTACGAAACCGGGCGCGGACGCGTCGTGATTCGCTCGAAAACCGACATCGAACACACCCCATCGGGACGCGAATGCATCGTCATTACGGAAATCCCGTACCAGGTCAATAAGGCCGAAATGATTCAAAAAATCGCCGGCCTTATCAACGAAAAGAAAATCGAAGGCATCTCGTACATCAACGACGAAAGCGACCGAAACGGGATGCGTATCGTCATCATCCTCAAACACGATGCCGTGGCGAGCGTGGTGCTGAACACCCTCTTCAAATACACCCAGCTCCAATCCACCTTCTCGGTCAATAACATTGCCCTGGTGGACGGACGGCCGCGTGCCCTGAACCTCAAAGACCTTATCAAATACTTCGTTCGCCACCGCCATGACGTGGTCGTGCGGCGAACCCAATACGACCTGCGCAAAGCCGAAGAACGGGCCCATATCCTCGAAGGGTTGCTGATTGCCCAGGACAACATCGACGAGGTTATCCGTATCATTCGGGCAGCCAAAAATGCCGACGATGCCAAAGCCGGACTTATCGCCCGTTTCAGCCTGAGCGATGCCCAGGCACAGGCCATTGTCGATATGCGTCTGCGCGCACTCACCGGACTCGAACACGAAAAACTCCAGGAAGAGTACGACGAACTGCGCAAAATGATAGCCTACTACAACGAGCTGCTCGCCAGCGAGCCCATGCAGATGCAGGTCATCAAGGACGAACTCAACGAAATACGCGAAAAATACGGCGACAAACGACGCAGCGAAATCGTCCTCACCGCCGAAGAGTTCAACCCCGAAGACTTCTATGCCGACGAAGAGGTGGTCATCACCATCTCGCACATGGGATACATCAAACGCACGCCCCTGACCGAATATCGCACCCAGTCACGCGGCGGTGTCGGTTCGAAAGGGTCGGCCACACGTGACGCCGACTTTATCGAGCACATGTATGTGACCACCATGCACAACACCATGCTCTTCTTCACCGAAAAAGGGCGTTGCTACTGGCTCAAGGTGTACGAGATTCCGGAAGGGAGCCGTGCCTCGAAAGGACGCGCCATCCAGAACGTTATCCAAATCGAACCCGACGACAAGGTACGCGCATACATCAACGTACGGCGACTCAACGACCCGGAATACGTCAACAGCAACTACATCGTAATGTGTACCCGCGACGGGATTATCAAGAAGACCCTGCTGGAAGCCTATTCGCGTCCGCGCCAAAACGGGGTCAACGCCATTACCATCAAGGAGGGCGACCAACTGATTGATGCGGCCCTCACCTCGGGGAATGCTCAGATTATCATTGCGGCTCGCGACGGCAAGGCCATCCGTTTTGAAGAGGACAAAGTGCGCGCCATCGGACGTACTGCCGCAGGGGTACGGGGTATTAACCTCGACGAAGGCGACCAGGTTATCGGCATGCTGACCGTGGAACCCGACCAGAAACCCGAAATCCTGGTGGTATCCGAAAACGGATACGGCAAACGGACCGACCTGGACGACTACCGCATCACCGGACGCTTCGGCAAAGGGGTCAAGACCATCCAAATCACCGAAAAAACCGGGAAACTCATCTCGATTCAGGCCGTGAGCGACGAAAACGACCTGATGATTATCAACCGTTCGGGTCTCACGATTCGGACTCCGGTCTCGGACATCCGCGTCACGGGACGGGCCGCGCAAGGGGTCAAAATCATCAACCTGCGCGGAAACGACGCCATTGCCTCGGTGATTGCCGTTCCCAAAAGCGATGAAACGGAGGATGCACAAACGGATGACAACCAAACGGTAACGGAGGATAACGAAAATACGGAAGCCTAACCTCCATCCCCACCCAATGAATAACCAACAACTACACCATAAGTTATGAAAAAACTCCTTTTGATTCTTGCCGCTGCAGCGACTACGCTCACCGCAAGCTCCCAAACCAAAGAGTTGGATAACCTCAACAAACGGCTGACCAAAAGCGACGAAACCGTAGCTGACCCCAAAAAAGCCGGCTCGGCAAATACCTGGATTGACCATGCTCAGGTGCTGATGTCTGCTTCGAAAATCTATACCAAAGAGTTGATTGCCGGATTCTCTATCGAACAGACCCTCAACCTGATTCAGCAACAACCTCAGAACGTGGTAGAAGTCGAAGTGTCCGGAAAACCCCACAAACGCTACGAATTTGAAAATTTCGACATCTACGTCGATGAAAACGGTTCTGTAGCTTTCTGGAGCACCAAAAAAGAGTTCCGTCCCGGAGCCCTCAACAGCGCCTTTGATGCCCTCAAAAAAGCCTACGGCATTGACCCCAATATCATGACCGGGAAAGGCTATATGGTGGCTACCGACATGCTCAACCAGTTCAACACCGACGGGATGAACCTCTACAACCTCGGAAAAAAGGCTGAAGCGGCCGATATGTTTGTCAAAGCGGCTGAAACCAACCAAATGATGGGGAACGTAGACTCAGTGATGATATACTATGCCGGTGTAGCGTACAACGAAGCCGGCGAGTACGACAAAGCCATCGAATACCTCAACAAGGCACGCGAAATCGGCTACGACCAGCAGGGAGGCGTGGATTCCTACATTGCCTACATCCAGCAACAACAGGGCAAAGACGAAGATGCCATTGCCACGCTGGAGGCTGCCATTGTGAAATACCCGACCAACAACCAACTGGTTACGCAACTGATTGACCTCTACGTACAAACCAAACGCAGCCCGGACAAAGTGGTTGCCATGCTCGACCAGGCTAAAAAACTCGACCCGAGCAACGGGGCACTCTACCTGCTGGAAGGGTCGCTTTGGGACCAGATGGGCGATGCCGAGAAAGCCGAAGCCGCATTCCTTGAAGCCACCAAAGTGGAACCCGACAACTACATCGGTTACATGAATGCCGGTATTATGAAAGCCCGCAAAGGCGACAAACTCATCCAACAGGCTCAGGCCCTGGACCTGAAAGACGTGAAAGGATACAACGCCCTGATTGAACAGGCTATTCCGTTCTATGACGGAGCTATCGAGCTGCTCGAAAAAGCACACGAAATCAAACCGGATGAAATCGCTGTGGTAGGGCTGCTCAAGAGCCTCTATTACCAGAAAGTGAGCGACGGCCCCGAAATGGAAGCCAAGTTCAACCACTACAACGACCTCTACAAATCGATGGAAGCTGCTGAATAGGTACCGTTGATTCCGGAGAAATAAGACACTGCACAGCCTTGTGCTGGGCATGAGCCACAGGAGCGGATGAGAATTTCATCCGCTCCTATTTTTTCGTATCTTTGTGAAATTTACCGGACAGGTACTCCGTTTGTAAGAAGCATACCTGTTGTGTGCAAAGATTGCCCTCTCATGGAAGAAAGAAAAATCATCGAAAACGCCGCCCAAGGCGAATATAAATACGGATTTACTTCGGACATCGACACCGAGACCATCGGAAAAGGGTTGAACGAAGAGATTATCCGTAAAATATCGGCGCTCAAGGAAGAGCCCCAGTGGTTATTGGACTTTCGGTTAAAGGCTTTCCGAAAATGGCAGACCTTGACCATGCCCGACTGGGCACATCTGGAGATTCCGCCGATTGACTATCAGGACATTATCTATTATGCGGCTCCGCGAAAGGACAAAAAACTGAAAAGCAGCATGGAGGAGGTGGACCCTGAACTGCGGGCCACGTTCGAAAAACTGGGTATCCCCCTCGACGAACAAAAGGCTCTTGCAGGAGTGGCGGTCGATGCCGTCATCGACTCCGTGTCGGTCAAAACCACCTTCCAGGAGACACTCGCCGAAAAAGGTATCATCTTCTGCTCCTTCTCCGAGGCCGTGAAAAACCACCCCGAACTGGTCAAAAAGTATCTGGGGTCGGTGGTCCCCTACACCGATAACTTCTTTGCCGCCCTGAACTCGGCCGTTTTCTCCGACGGGTCGTTCTGCTATATCCCGAAAGGGGTACGATGCCCCATGGAGCTCTCCACCTACTTCCGCATCAACGCCGCCGGAACGGGACAGTTCGAACGGACGCTGATTGTGGCCGACGAAGAGGCCTATGTCAGCTACCTCGAAGGGTGTACGGCCCCCATGCGTGACGAGAACCAACTCCATGCCGCCATCGTCGAAATCGTGGTCGAACGCAACGCCGAGGTCAAATACTCCACCGTACAGAACTGGTACCCGGGCGACAAGGAGGGACGCGGAGGCGTCTTTAACTTTGTGACCAAACGCGGCATCTGCCGCGGCGAAAATGCCAAACTCAGCTGGACACAGGTCGAAACCGGCTCGGCCATCACGTGGAAATACCCTTCGTGTATTCTGGCCGGCGACAATAGTGTGGCAGAGTTCTATTCGGTGGCGCTCACCGGCAACCGCCAACAGGCCGACACGGGTACCAAAATGATTC
Source organism: Candidatus Rikenella faecigallinarum (assembly GCA_019113395.1). Classification (GTDB taxonomy): domain Bacteria; phylum Bacteroidota; class Bacteroidia; order Bacteroidales; family Rikenellaceae; genus Rikenella; species Rikenella faecigallinarum. The sequence continues at coordinate 22,599 of DXHL01000036.1, forward strand.
ACCTCGGCAAAAACAGCCGCAGCCGCATCGTCAGCAAAGGTATCTCGACCGGTCGTTCGCAAAACTCCTACCGAGGGCTGGTGCGCGTGGCCAAACAGGCCACGGGATGTTGGAACTACTCGCAGTGCGACTCGCTCCTCATTGGCGACAAGTGCGGGGCACACACCTTCCCCTACATCGAGTGCGGCAACTCCTCCAGCACCGTCGAACACGAGGCAACCACCTCCAAAATCAGCGAAGAACAACTCTTCTACTGCAACCAGCGCGGCATTTCGACCGAAGAGGCCGTGGGGCTGATTGTGAACGGGTACGCCAAAGAGGTGCTGAACCAGTTGCCGATGGAGTTTGCCGTCGAAGCACAGAAACTGCTCTCCCTCTCGCTCGAAGGGAGCGTGGGATAATCTTCAGGTGACCCACCATTTACGAATATCATACATTATCCACACCATACAAAGCGCACGAAAGACTATGAGTCAGAATATATTGGAAATCAAAAACCTTCACGCCACGGTAGCCGACGAAGGCAAAGAGATTCTCAAAGGTATCAACCTGAGCGTCAATGCCGGTGAAGTACACGCCATTATGGGCCCGAACGGGTCGGGCAAATCGACCCTGGCCTCGGTGCTGGCCGGGAACGAACGTTTTGCGGTAACGGACGGCAGCGTGACCTTCCGCGATAAAAACCTGCTCGATATGAGCATCGAGGAGCGGGCTGCCCAAGGGCTCTTCCTCGGTTTCCAGTACCCGGTCGAAATCCCCGGGGTCTCGATGGCCAACTTCCTGCGGCTGGCCATGAACCAGCAACGGGCATTCCGCGGCGAAGAACTCATCTCGTCGGGTGATTTTCTGCGGTTGATGCGCGAAAAGAGCCAAATCGTCGAACTAGGCGACAAACTCATGAACCGCTCGGTCAATGAAGGCTTTTCGGGAGGCGAAAAGAAACGCAACGAGATATTCCAGATGGCGATGCTCGAACCGACGCTCGCCGTACTCGACGAAACCGACAGCGGACTCGACATCGACGCCCTGCGGGTGGTGGCCACGGGCGTGGCGCGGCTCAAACGCCCCGACAATGCAACGATTGTCATCACCCACTACCAACGGCTGCTCGATTATATTGTCCCCGATGTGGTACACGTGCTCTACCACGGCCGCATCATCTACTCGGCCGGGAAAGAGCTGGCCAAAGAGCTCGAAGAACGCGGTTACGACTGGCTCATTCGCGAATACGGAGATAAAGAGGAGTAAGCGCTATGGAGAGAATCGTCAAAGAACGTTATCGGTACACCCCGCTGGGAACGCTGCGCGAACGGTTGGGCGGTGATGCCGGGACTTTTCATTCGGCACTGGCCGAACTGGACATTGAGGCCAGCAACTGTCTGTGTCGCAAGAATGCGGTAGCGGCAGCCGATTTAACGGCAGCCCTGCAGACACAAACCGAGATACTGGCAGGCGACCCGCTGGTGGCGGATAACCTCGCCACGGAAGACCGCCTGACACAAGGTCTGCAAATCGAGATTCCCGACAACTATCGGGCCGAAGGGGTGCTGTATGTCCATGTCCGCTACCCGGAGCAGGGCGCGCAACACGGCACCAAATACGTACAGCGTTTCACCATCCGTGCCGGGCGGAATGCGCAGGTGAGGATTGCCCTCTACCACCACCCCGTACCCGCGACCGAGGCGGCACTACAGACCGTCATCAACTCGCTGACCCTTATCGATGCCGCGGACGGAGCACAGGTCGAGCTGATTGAGGTGGCCGAAAGTCGGGCCACCTACCTCAGCTCGTCCGTATGCCGCCAGCACAACGACTCGAACGTCAAGGTGACCACCATCGACCTGGATAACGCCTATCTGCGCCGCAACCAGTTTATCGCGCTCGAACAGCAGGGTGCCGAGTGTACGCTCGAAGGGATTTATATCACCGACGGCGAACAGCACTGTGACAACTATATCCGCATGCACCACGCCGTACCGCACTGTACCAGCCACCAGTTCTTCAAAGGAGTGGCCGAAGGGGCCTCGCATGCGGCCTTTACGGGACATGTCTACGTGGCTCCCGGAGCACAACAGACCGTAGCGCTGCAGGAGAACCACAACATTGTTCTAACGGACCAGGCTCGTATCGACACCCGTCCTCAACTGGAAATCTATGCCGATGACGTGAAGTGTAACCACGGGGCGACCATCGGTCGGCTCGACCCCGAAGCCATCTACTACATGCGTCAGCGGGGTATCAGTATCGAAGCGGCCAAACGGCTCCAGATTGAAGGGTTTATCGACGAAATCATCGACCGCAGCCACATCGACGAACTCAGCCACCTGCTCCGCGAGAAGGTGTCGAAACGGCTGCAAAACAGTTAGTATCATGAAGAGCCTCGAAGCGATACGTTCCGATTTTCCGATACTCTCGGCCACGGTACACGGCAAACCGCTGGTCTATCTCGATTCGGCGGCTACGGCACAGAAGCCCGAAGTGGTGATTCGTGCCGTGGATGAACTGCACCGCACGATGAATGCCAATATCCATCGGGGCATCCACTATATGGCCGAAGAGACGACCGCACGCTACGAAGCGGCTCGCGAACGGGTACGGGCACTGCTGAATGCCGCCTCGACCCGTGAGATTGTCTTCACCAGCGGCGCGACACAGTCTATCAATCTCGTGGCAACCAGTTTTGGCGATAAGTATATCCGTCAGGGGGACAACATTCTGATTACGGAGATGGAGCACCACTCGAACATCGTGCCGTGGCAGATAGTGGCCGAACGGTGGGGGGCTGAGGTGCGGGTGATTCCGTTTGACGAAACGGGAGCCCTGCGACTCGACCTGCTGCCCGAACTGATGGACGAGAAGACCCGCATTGTAGCCGTTACACAGGCCTCCAATGTGCTGGGAACCATGCCCGACCTGCGCAAAATCATAGACCTGGCTCATGCACGGGACATACCCGTGTTGGTAGACGGGTGTCAGGGGGTGGTGCACACCCGGACCAATGTACAGGCGTTGGACTGCGACTTTTACGCCTTCTCGGGCCACAAGCTCTACGGGCCTACGGGTATCGGGGTGCTGTACGGCAAGGAGAAATGGCTGGCGGCACTGCCTCCCTACATGGGTGGAGGCGACATGGTGCAGACGGTGACCATTCCGCGGGGAACCACCTTTGCCGAGCTGCCGCTCAAGTTTGAAGCCGGAACATCGAATTATATCGGAGCCATTGCGCTCGGTACGGCCATCGACTACCTGAACGATTTGGACAGTGAATGGATACACAGCCACGAAGAGAGCCTCCTGCGACATGTGACCGAACAGCTGCAGTTGCGTGTCGAAGGGATACGTATCTACGGGAGCACTCCGGGGAAAAGCCCCATCGTCTCATTTACTGTCGAGGGAACCCACCCGGCGGACATTGGGATGATTGTCGATAAGTTAGGCGTGGCCATTCGCACGGGCACACATTGCGCCGAACCTGTCATGACCCATTATGGCACGACGGCCATGTGCCGCCTCTCCATCGGACTATACAATACGAAGGAGGAGATGGACGTCGCAGTGGCAGCCATCCAACGGGCTGCGGCCATGCTGCGATAGCCCTGCATACCTGAAATCAAAACACCACCTATACAACCATGTTTATCGTTATCGAAGGGCTCGACGGAGCCGGAAAATCAACCCAAGTGGCTCTGATGCGCCGTTTTTTCGAGGAACGGTATGCCAAAGAGGTCGAGTACCTGCACTTCCCGCGGTTTGACGCACCCGTTTACGGTGACCTGGTTGCCCGTTTCCTGCGCGGCGAACTGGGAGCGCTGGAGACGGTAAACCCCTATCTGGTTGCCCTGATTTACGCCGGAGACCGGCAGGAGGCTGCGCCGATGATTCGCGAGTGGCTGACGGCTGGAAAGGTGGTGATAGTGGACCGCTACGTATACTCCAACATCGCCTACCAGTGCGCCAAAATGGAGAACACCGCGGCTCAACGGGAAGAGCTGAAACAGTGGATACTGGCGCTCGAATACGGACACAACGCCATCCCGCGCCCCGACCTCTCGCTCTTTCTGGACGTGCCGTTTGCCTTCACCGAGAAAAAACTCACTGAACAACGCTCGGGCGACGACCGCTCCTACCTCAACGGCAAACAGGACATCCACGAAGCCTCGCTCACGCTCCAACAACGGGTCCGAGAGGTCTACCTCTCCTGTGCCGCAGACGACCCGACCTTCCGCATCATCCCGTGCGCCGACAACGCCAACGGTACGATGCTTCCACCCGACGTGATTTTTAACAAAATAGCCGATGAAATCGCTCGACACGCTTAACGAACGCTATCCGACAGCAGCACGTATCCTCACAGGCCCCGTAACCACCGTCGCCCGATACCTGCTAGCCATCCTCTTTATCTTCTCCGGAGTGGCTAAAGCCATCAACCCTTTCGGCCTCTCCATCAAAGTGGGCGAATATTTCGCCGCATTCGGGCTCGGCTTCCTCGATACCCTGAGCGCTCCGGTGGCTATCCTGCTTCCGGCCGTCGAAATGCTGATTGGGTTCATGCTCCTCTGCGGCATTTCGCGACGACTGGCAGCCTGGCTGGTATTCCTGGCCATGAGCTTCTTTACGCTCCTCACCCTTTGGCTGGCCGTGGCCAATCCGGTCAATGACTGCGGCTGCTTCGGCGACCTCGTCCACCTCTCGAACTGGGGAACTTTTTTCAAAAACCTTATCTTCTGGCCTCTCGCCGCGCTGTTGTGGTGGAACCGAAACCGCCAGCGTGCCTTTAACCCTTCGGTGGGACAAACCGTTGCAACATACGTAATCACAGTGGCCGTGAGTCTCGGCATTCCGCTGGCCTGCTACAACACCCTCCCTCCCGTAGACCCCACCCCCTTCAAAATCGGCGTGAACATCCCCCACGCCATGACCGTCCACCAGAACGAGACGCAAACAACCCTCATCTACAAAGACAAACAAGACGGCTCGCTTCGCGAATTCAGTCTCGAAGATACCACCTGGTACGACTCCTCGCGGTGGGAATACGTCGATACGCGCACCGTGGGACAATCCACGGCGCCCGACATTCAGAGCGTTCCGATGTTCGAAGGTTCCATCGACCGTTCGGACGAGATTCTCGGACGCAAAGGCTACACCCTGCTCTACGTGGTGAACACCTATGACCCGCGCTACCTGCCTGCCATGGGCGAACTGGCAGCCTACATCCATCACCACTCGGGTCGCGTCGTGGCGCTCAGCGCGAGCGAGTTGCCGACCCACGAACTGACCGAAATCGGCATCGAACCCCTTAGCGGAGACTATACCGTGCTCCACACCATGATACAGCACCACACGGGGGGCGCCCTGCTGCTCCACGACGGCACCATCATCGGGAAATGGTCCATGAACCGCCTGCCCCAATGGAACGACGAGGCCCACGACCCGCTGAACAATGTCCTCACGGAGAATCGTCTGGCCCAGGAAAAACTCTTGGGTTGGCTCTTTCTGCTGGTTGTGGTGGTCGTGGCGGTAGCCTCCCTGCGCCCGAACAGAATCCAATAATCCGTTTCTCATCCTGAACCTATCCTATTCCGACCGCTATGAACCTCACTGCCGGCAACATTATCCTTATCGGTTCCATTCTGCTCTTCCTCAGCATTCTGGCCGGACAACGGGCCTACAAATTCGGGGTCCCGGCCCTGGTGCTTTTTCTGTCTGTCGGCATGCTGGCCGGAACGGACGGCATCGGAGGCATCAACTTCGACAATCCCGCCACGGCACAATTCATCGGTGTGGTGGCCCTGAACTTCATCCTCTTCTCCGGTGGGCTGGACACCGACTGGAAAACCGTGCGACCCGTCCTCGGGCAGGGTATCATGCTCTCTACCGTCGGCGTGCTCCTTACGGCCATCCTCACCGGACTCTTTGTCCACTGGGTCGTACCCGGTTTCTCGCTTTTCGAAGGGCTCCTGCTCGGCTCCATCGTCTCCTCGACCGACGCGGCGGCCGTCTTCTCCATCCTCCGCTCCAAAAACCTGAAACTCAAATACAACCTGCGGCCTATCCTCGAGTTCGAAAGCGGTAGCAACGACCCCATGGCCTACCTGCTCACCATCCTCTGCCTGGGGCTCGTCACAAACCCCGAGACCTCGGTGGCAGGCTCCATCCTCCAGTTCCTGGTCCAAATCATCGTAGGCGGCGGAGCCGGCATCCTCTTCGGCATCGCCATGGTCTGGATAGCCCAACACCTCAAACTGAGCTACTCGGGGCTCTATCCCGTGATGATTATTGCCCTAATGTACTTCACCTATGCCGCCACAGACACCATCGGAGGTAACGGGTTTCTGGCCGTCTACCTTGCTGCCCTCTGGTTCGGAAACCACCGTACCCCGCGGAAAGCATCGCTGCTCAACTTCTTCGACGGATTCGCATGGCTCATGCAGATTATCCTCTTCCTCACCCTCGGTCTGCTGGTCTACCCCAGCCAAATCGTTCCGGTTATCGGTATCGGCCTGCTGGTATCGGTATTCATGATGCTCGTGGCCCGTCCATTCAGTGTGTTCGCCTCACTGCTCTTCTTCAAAATGCCCCTCAGCAGCAAACTCTTCACCTCGTGGGTCGGTTTGCGCGGTGCCGTACCCATCGTATTCGCCACCTACCCCCTGATTGCCGGTATCGACAAAGCCGGCATGATATTCAACATCGTCTTCTTCATCTCGCTGACCTCTATCCTCGTACAGGGCACCACCCTGCCCCTCTTTGCCAAATGGCTCCACGTCTCGGAACCCGAAGAAAAGATGATTGGCCAGAAACCGGACCTGGACCCCTCTGAAGTATCGAGCCTCATCGAAATAGAGATTGCCGAAGGCAACTCCTACGCAGGACAACCGGTCAGTGCCACCCCCTTTCCGGACGGTGCCCGCATCACCATGCTTCGGCGCGGTGACGAACATCTGATAGTCACCGGCTCGACCATCCTGCAGGCCGGCGACCGCCTTATCATCGCCAGCCAAAATCGAGCCGACGCCCAACGAGTGTACGACATGCTCACCTCGAGCGAAGCCCCGGAAAATTAACCGAACCAATATTTCTCACGGCATTGGGTTCGTTCAAAAAAATGTGTACATTTGTGCTGTTTTTGAAACGTAAAAAAGACCCTATCAAAACATGAAAAGAGTTTTAGTTGCGACAAGCGGTGGCGACTGCCCCGGCTTGAATGCAGTAATCCGCGGTGTCGTGAAACGCGCAGCGCAGGAGGGGGACTGGGAAGTGCTTGGCAGTATCCAGGCGTATAACGGTATCCTGTGGGAACCCACCGAAGTCAAAGTACTGGACGAAGCCGCTGTGGCCGGTATCCACTACCGCGGCGGTACCATCATCGAAACAACCAACAAAGGGGGCCCCTTCGCTTGGCCTGTCTATAACAAACACCTCGGACAGTGGGAATACGTGGACCGCTCCGACGAAATGATTCGCAAACTCCAATATATGGGTGTGGATGCGGTGATTTCGATTGGGGGCGACGGCTCGCAACGTATCTCGCAACAACTCCAAAGCCAGGGTCTCGATATCGTCGGGGTGCCCAAAACCATCGACAACGACCTCTCGGCTACCGACTTCACCTTCGGTTTCCAAACCGCTGTCCAAATTGCAACGGACGCTGTGGATAAACTGGTTACGACCGCTGCCTCGCACAACCGTACCTTTATCCTCGAAGTCATGGGACGTAACACCGGGTGGATTGCCCTCCACGCTGCTATTGCCGGGGGTGCCGATGTCTGCCTGATTCCCGAAATCCCCTACGACCTCAATATCGTACTCGAAAAACTCAAAAAACGCTACAACTCCAAAGGACGCGGCTCAGCCATTATCGTGGTGGCTGAAGGTGCGCTGCCCAAAGATGGGACGGTACACGCTGCTGCTGCTACGGAAGTGGGCTACGAAAACGTCCGTCTCGGCGGGATTGCATACGACCTCAGCCGCCAACTGAAAGCGGCAGGATTCGAACCCGATATCCGCGAAACCGTCCTCGGACACATCCAACGCGGGGGGATTCCGATTGCCTACGACCGTGTGCTCGCTACCCAGTTCGGGGTGAAAGCATTCGAATATGTCCTCGAAGGCAAATTCGGACACATGGTATCGTACCGTCACCCGGATATTATTGCCGTTCCGTTCGAAGAAGCTGTCGGCCAGTGCAACTACGTGCGTCCGGACAGCGACATCGTCAAAGCGGCTCGCGGTTGCGGTATCAGCTTTGGGGACTAAGTCCTTTCCCCCATTCATTGAAATTTCACACCGATACGCGGATGACAGAACATTCTGTCATCCGCGTATCTTGTTATGCCCATACCCGGCCGCTGGCCTATGCCGGCCCCGAAGAATCGCCGCCACACTTGGAGAACCGCCAAAAAACAGCTAATTTTGGTCATTATGAAAACACACAATACCCGCTTCTTGATACGCCTGATGGTGCTTCCGTTTTTACTGCTCGCGACCATGGGGAACAGCACAGCCCAACAGGTTATCGAAACAGAACCGCTGGCACCCTTTACGGCACTGGACATCGACGGCCCCATTCGAATCGAGTTGATACCCGCTGACGAAAATCAGATGCAAATTATTCTGTGGGACATTGATTCCAAAAATATCAGCTGGCGCGTGAAAGACCACACCCTGAGTATTAAAACCCGCAAGGGACTGGTAAATAAGCGGGCTTATGCCGACATCAAACTCTTCTACCGGGAAATCAGCCGCATCACGACCATAGGCGGTGAAGTGACCACCAAATATCCACTGCTGTGTGCGAGCCTCTATTTGGGTGCCGAAAGTTCTGTCGGACGAATGGACCTTATCGTGGAGTGTAACGACATCACGATTCACACCAGCGGCGACAACACCGTGAAAGTGAACGGCATCACAGAGTATGCCTCGTATGAAGCCAAACTGGGGAGCCATATCGAATGTTTGGGGCTGACAGCATCCCACGTAACAGCAGACGTTTCGGGTAAGGCTGAGATTCAGTTGCACGCCAATGAGTTGCTGGATGCACGTGCCGTGACCGGCGGGAATATCTTTTTCAAAGGAGAACCCGTAACGCTCTATATCAAAAAGAGCACCATGGGAGGCGTCGAATCGGTCAATAACCTTTAATTCTCATCTATTTTCCAGAATACCGGCATGCTCGTCAAAACCTACTGCAGCACCGTCGAAGGCATTGATGCGCGCACCATCACCGTCGAGGTCAATCTCTCGCCGGGCATCCGTTTTTTGGTAGTGGGTCTGCCGGATAATGCTGTACGGGAGAGCCAACAACGTATCACGGCTGCCTTTGCCAACAATCAGTTGCGAATGCCGGGTTTCAACATTCTGGTCAATCTCGCCCCGGCCGATATGCGCAAGGTCGGGTCGCACTACGACCTGCCCATTGCCATCGGAATACTGGCCGCATCGCAGCAGGTTGCCGTGGAACCGCTCTCCAAATTTATCGTGATTGGTGAACTGTCGCTTGACGGGACACTACTCCCCGTCAAAGGAGCGCTGCCCATCGCCATTCAGGCCCGCAAAGAGGGCTTTGAAGGGATTATTCTGCCCGCGGCAAACGCTCGGGAGGCGGCTGTGGTGCAGAACCTGAAGGTTTATGGGGTGCATAACTTGACGGAGGTGATTTCGCTGCTGAACGGGGAGTCCGACCTGCAGCCCACCACGATGGATACACGGGCCGAATATTTTGCACATTTGGACGATTTTGACATCGACTTTCGCGATGTCAAGGGACAGGCCGAGGTGAAACGTGCGCTGGAGATTGCCGCAGCCGGAGGCCATAACGTGCTGATGATAGGGCCTCCGGGAGCCGGGAAGAGCATGCTGGCCAAACGCATGCCGACTATCACGCCGCCCATGACACTGGCCGAAGCGCTGGAAACCACCAAGATACACTCCGTAGCCGGAAAACTGGGAGAGAACAGCGCAGGCGGGCTGCTGACAGCCCGCCCGTTCCGCGCACCGCACCACATCACCTCGGAAGTGGCACTGGTCGGAGGCAGCGTGCCTCCGCAACCCGGCGAAATTTCGCTGGCACACAACGGCATTCTGTTTTTGGACGAGTTGCCCGAGTTCAACCGTCGCACGCTGGAGGTGCTGCGGCAGCCGCTGGACGAGAAACGCATCACCATCTCACGCGCCAAATACAGTGTCGATTATCCGGCCAACTTTATGCTGATAGCTGCGATGAATCCCTGTCCTTGCGGCTATCGGACACACCCCGAGAAGCCATGTACCTGTACGCCTGCGGCACAGGCCCGTTACCTGAACAAGATTTCGGGACCGTTGATGGACCGCATTGACATTCAGGTGGAGGTGATACCAGTGGCCGTAGAGAGCATGACGGGGCGTCGCGAAGGGGAAAGCAGTGCGCAGATACGGGAGCGGGTGGTAGCAGCCCGCGAGCGGCAACGCCAGCGATTTCAACAGGACGGATACACGCAAACGCACTGCAACGCCATGATGAACCCCGAGCAGATGGAGCGCTACTGTCAGTTGGATGACGAGAGTATTCATCTGGTGCAGGAGGCGATGGTGACGATGGGGCTGTCTGGACGTGCATACGACCGTATTCTGAAGGTGGCGCGGACGATTGCCGATTTGGCGGGTGCCGAGGCCATCGGCGTGGACCATATGGCCGAGGCCATTCAGTACCGCAGCCTGGACTGCGACACATGGAATCACCAATAGCACAGGCTCTTCCTCCACACCATACGAAATACACCACCTATCCTTTCCCGCTGAGAGATGGCACGATTCAACCGGTATAATACTCCGCTGCTCGAACCGGTTGTGGCGTGGTGCATCGGGATTGTGGCTTATGCCCTTCCCGATGGTTCTCTGACCCCTTATTTACTTCCCGTCCTTGTTTTTACCGCCGGAATGGGCATTCTCATTCTCCTCTGGCGGCTCTTTTTTCGTCGTTTGACCTCATGGCCGCGCATGGCGGTCTGGAGCCTCTTCTTTTGGGGCGGCTGCCTAACAGCCGCCCTGCAACGGACAGACCCGGCCCCCATCCTGCACCATCACAGCGAACGCCTGACATTCCTGGGACGGGTCGAAAGCATCCCGTATACGCAGGGACGATGGACACGCTGCATGGCCACGGCCTTTTGTTATGAGGACAGCGTAAGCCGTGATTGGATTTCGCTGCCCGAGCAGACCATCCGCCTTTACGCCGATACGGCCACGCATACGGCGTTGCGTATCGGCGATGTCATTCGTTTTCGGGGACGGATTTACGCGGCCGATTCGTCGGGTTATGACCTGTATATGCGCCGCACGAGAGGAATTACGGCACGCTGTTTTGCGTGGCGCGTGGAGCGCATCGGAACCGATACGACCCTCACGACACGCATCGAGCAACTGCGCGCCCGCCTGGGTGCGCAGCTGCAAACGGACACCACCCATTCGGCCACCGCAGCCGCCAGCATCATGCAGGCGCTGGCCATCGGCAACCAGTCCTACATCGACCCCAATCTGCGGGAGAGCTACTCCCGCACGGGCGTAGCTCACCTGCTGTCAGTATCGGGTCTGCACGTCGGCATTGTCTTTCTGATACTCAACCTGTTGTTCGGCTGGATGCGGCTGCTCAGACGCGGATATATTGCCTTGGGGATACTCGTTATCGGTTGCCTGGTCGGATATGCCGCACTCACGGGGCTGTCACCGTCGGTCATTCGAGCCGTGGTGATGTTCTCGCTGCTGCAAATCGGCCTGATGCTCTCGCGATACACCAACAACCTCAACACCCTCTGTGCTGCCGCGTTGCTGCTGTTGGTGTGGAACCCCTACAACCTCTACCACATAGGTTTCCAACTCTCGTTCGCTGCCATGGTCGGCATCATCACCCTCTACCAACCGATAGCCCGCTGCTGGATGCCGCAGCAGAGAATCCTCCGCTGGCTGTGGTCCCTCACGCTGGTCGGCATCACGGCACAAATCGGGACCTTCCCCCTCGTCATGTACCATTTCGGGCAGTTGCAACTGGCAGGCCTGTTGCTCAACCCCGTGATTTGGTTCACCGTACCCGTTATTATCGGCGGTTCGCTGCTCTACCTCGTCAGCCATTGGGCATGGGTCATGGAGGTCACCCGTACGGTGACCGAGTGGCAAAACAGCGTCATTCAGTGGATGGGAAGCCACTCGTGGGTGGCTGTCACGGAAATAAACCTCCCGGCCTGGGGCTGTGCAGCCCTGTACAGCGTTATTCTGGGTGTGATAATTTGGATAAACCGTCACCAGGGGCGTCCAATGAGCTATTTGTCAGATGCGTCGGAAGAGGAAGCAGCCGCTTTCCGCGCGGCAAAGTGACGCGAATCCCCCCAAGTGTTGTCCAAGGCCACATTAAACCCGCTGAGGTCCATATCCTGAAGGGGTTTATTGTCATAGAGGCGATAGTTTCCGCGTACGGTATCGGGGGTCAGATTGGGCATCATCACGTTGGCTCCGGCGGCAATCCCGAGTTCGCGCCCCTTCGGATGGAGCGCATGCAGGGCCGTGGTGGAAGCGATATTGAGGTCGGGCATCAGCAGGCGTAGAAGGGCAATCATCCGCAGTGCCAACTGCAGCCGTTCGGGACGCGTAAATGCTGACGGGAAATCGGCCAAAGGTGTTCCCGGGAACTCAATGTAGGGCCCCATGCCACACATATCGATATCGAGTTGCTGGAAAAAGAGGAGGTCGTCGGCCAGCGTTTCGATGGTTTGAAACGGCAGCCCAATCATCACCCCTGTCCCCACCTGATATCCCGTTTCGCGCAAGCGGGTCAGGCACTCCCGTCGCTCGTGGTAAGAGTGGTCGGCAGGATGCAGACGGGCATAAAGGGTCGGGTCGGAGGATTCGATACGCAACAGATAACGGTGTGCACCGGTCTCAAACCAACGGTGGTAGGTTTCGAGGGTCTGTTCGCCCAGCGACAGCGTAATCCCCAATTCACCCTGCGACATCTCCTTGATAGCGTGCAGGAGCCGTTCGATACGTCCGATAAAAGCCTCGTCGGTACGTTCTCCGGCCTGAATAACCACCGAGCCGTACCCTGCCTGCCAGGCATACTGTGCCGCAGCGAGTACCTGTCGGTCGGTCAGTTCATACCGTTCCACGGCTCCATTCCCGCACCGGATGCCGCAATAGAGGCAATTCTTCCGACAACGGTTCGAGAGTTCGATAAGCCCTCGCAGATGCACCCTGTCACCCACCGTCCGATTGCGTACCTGTACGGCACGGTCGAAAAGTGCCCGGTCGAGAGCCAAATCCCCCAACGGAGCACCGAGTTGTTCCATGATTTGCTGTCGTGTCATCCGCCTTACAAAACCACTTCGTCCACCGCTCCCGCTACGGTTCGGTTGTCGTCCAAGGATTGCAGAAAAGTCTGGTGGTCGGCACTGTCCATCCCCGCCACCATCCCAGCCGCATAGGCCGGCAGGATATAATAACGATACCGTCCCTCTTCGGCCGCCTTCCATACCCAATGGGGCAACATCTCCACCCGCGGCGGACGGTGCAGGAAGAGCCGTATCCGAACGTTCAATCCTCCATCCTGATAGCGTTTCCGCTGGTTCGAGACAAAATTGCCGAGCGACCACACCACACGCGCCGCCGTATCTATCGGTTGTGCCACATGGGGGTGGGACCCCACCACCACGTCAATCCCCTGACGGCGGCACCAGTCGGCCACCCGCCGTTGTGCCGCATGGGGTTGCTGCTGGTACTCTTCGCCCCAGTGGGCGAAGAGTACCACATGGGTAGCATGCTGTTTCCGCGCTGCGGCCACTTCCCGCGCCATGCGCAACGTATCCAGCATATGCACCTTCATGCCCTGTGGAACGGGCAGTCCATTGGTGCTGTATGTGGCATTCAGCAAAGCGACACGAAACGGTTTTTTTTCAAGTATCAGGGGACGGGTGGCCTGTATTGAATCGGCATACGCTCCCACACATTGCAACCCGAGCGAATCGGCCACCCGAAGAGTCGTTCGTATCCCTCGCTCACCTCGGTCACAAGAGTGGTTGTTGGCCAGCGCCACGACATCCACACCCGCATCCCGCAGGGCAACAGCCAGAGCCGCCGGCGACGAGAATCGCGGATAACCGCTGTACGGACCTGTGTAGGATAGAGTTGTCTCGAGATTAACCACCGCAAAGTCGGCATACTCCCAGAATGGACGGATGTACCGAAAACAAGCGGAGTAATCATACGTTCCGTCCGGTTGCCGTGCTGCATTGACCTGCGGCAGGTGTTGCATGATGTCCCCCGAGAAGACCAGTGTCAGCCCAGCGGGCCCCACCACCGTATCCAGCACGGAGCTATCCCTCCGCGACGCACGCTGCCCGGCATCGCGACACGACCCAAGCCCGACCAGCATGAGCCCCCCAAACAGCAGGATTTTTGCCGCCATTTTCTTATATTTGTTCTGTATGTACCGCCCGCCTGACATGCCGCCGTGTGTGTGTTTGTGGTGTGCGGATAAAGGTACTGTTTTTTTCCGAGCCGTGACACCTCTTGTCGATATCCATACGCATCACCCCGTTGCGGATGCCGTTTGTATCCGCAACGTGCGGCTGACGGAAACTGTGGTTGCTGTTCCGCCCGAAGGTCTCTTTTCTGCGGGTATCCACCCCTGGGACACGGCAGAGGCAAAGCCCGAGTGGTTGGAGTGGCTCCGCACTCCTCCGCAGCGTTTGGCGGCTGTGGGAGAAATCGGATTGGACTTACGCTCCGCCTATGCCCCAACCCCTGAACAGACCGCGTGGTTCGAACGGCAAATCGAATGGGCCAATCAGATGGAGAAGCCATTGATTATCCACCAGGTACGCGCAACGGAGGCCACCCAACGCATCTTGCACAGTGGCGCCCGCACGCCGGTGATTCTGCACGGCTACACGGGAAACCCCTCCCTGACCGCACAATGGCTGCAACAGGTACCCGATGTCCACTTTTCGTTCGGTTTCCGCAGCCTGCAAACGCCCAAAGCCGTAGAGAGTCTGAAATGGCTGGCCACGCACCACCCCGAACGGCTCTTCCTCGAAACCGACGACGACCCATACCATCCTATCACAGAAATCTATACCTTTGCGGCCAAGACCCTTGACCGAGACCGTAACGGCCTCACGGAACAAATCTACCGAAACTTTACCACCCTTTTTCCAACCTTATGACAGAACCTGCTCCCGTCTGGTGCGAACGTACCGAACTCCTGCTGGGAACGGAGACCTACGAAAAACTCCGCCACGCCCATGTGCTGGTGGTCGGCCTGGGCGGAGTGGGAGCCTATGCGGCCGAAATGATTGCCCGCGCAGGGGTCGAACGGATGACCATCGTCGATGCCGACGTGGTCAGCCCCAGCAACATCAACCGCCAACTGGTCGCCCTGCATTCCACCGTCGGACAACCCAAGGCCGATGTGTTGGCTGCCCGCCTGCGCGATATCAATCCCGCGATTGAACTGACCGTCATCGCCGAATATATCCGTGACGAGGCCACAGACCGTCTGCTGGACCATGAACCGTCCTACAGTTTTGTGGTGGATGCCATCGATACGCTGGCTCCGAAGGTCAATTTGATTAAGGGATGTCTCGACCGCGGGATTCCGCTGGTGAGTTCCATGGGTGCAGGAGCCAAAACCGACCCCACCCTCATAGAAATCAAAGACATAGGACGCTCACACCACTGCCCGCTGGCTCATATGCTGCGAAAAAGACTCCATAAATTGGGCATTCGGAGCGGTTTTCCGGTCGTTTTTTCGCCCGAAGCGGTACGCCCGGGTTCCATGATTCTCTGCGAAGAACAAAACAAAAAGTCTAACGTCGGCACTATCTCCTATATGCCGGCCGTCTTCGGGTGTGCCTGCGCCTCGGTGGCTATCCGTACCCTTATCGGCGAAATGTACCCCCCTATACACCGCCGTCTGCCGAGTGGCTCTCGCCTAACCCCATATCCTTGCACGGCTGCCCCTGAAGAAACCTCTACTGCTGCATCAGGTACATCTCTATCCAATCAACCACCGTGCAATCCTTGAAAATAACCCGTTTATCGCGGTCCAGAAGATAGAGCGACGGAATGGCTCGCAAGTCGTACAACTCCTGCCGACGAAAGGCCAACTCCGCATCATACCCGTTTATCCATGTGGTCGGCACCTCGCTCAGGTGCTTGCGCCATGCCGTCAAATCTTCGTCGGGATATATCGCCACAATCCGCAACCGACCACGCTTCAACTGCTCCTCAATCACCGCAGAACCCTTCATCCGCGCCAACATCTCCTCACAAGCGTTGCAGTCGGGGTTGTTGATATAAACCAACGTATACGGTGCCTCGACCGCATAGAGCGTGCCCTGCCGGCCATTCGCCAAAGTATACGTAAAATCGGTCGCAGGATGACCAACCCGATTTTTCAAAGCCATCTCCAGCCTGAAACGCGGTTTCACCTTCTCCAACGAGTCAAAATAGGGCGAGGCTATCTGTGCCTCCAACAACGGAATATAATACTCGTCGTTACGCAGCTGTGAGTTGGGGTCCGAGAGCGGAGGCGTGAGAAAAGCAACCAACTGCCGAAATGCCGCACTGTCCTCCCCGTAAAAACGCAGGAGGGTGTCGAGTACATATCGAACCGAATCAGTCGGCACGGGAGCCACCGTAAGGTTAAGGAAGGTGCGGAATTTGGCTTCGCGTTGCCAGGGTGCTTCGGGTTTGTTCTTTGGGGGCTCCCCTCCGCAAGCCGTCAGCAAGAGAAGTCCTCCGAGGCTAATCGCGAGTTTATGACACAATCGATTTTTCATATTTGTCAGTTATAACAGTAACAAAAATACAAAATAGTTTTTAGGGTTTTGAGGGTATTTGTCGGTTTACCGAACAACTTTGGCACGGTTTGTGCTTAGACAAATGATGACCACGGACAGGTTTGCAGGAGGGGGGCGAGATGGGGACTAAGACGGACAGAAGAAAGAGATGGAGCGCATATGCGGTGCGGTTGTTCGGTGTACGGGGTGTGGGTGGCAGGTATCCGTGGTGAAGATTTTGTCTGTTTGTTTGTTTTGTTTGTCGGCATCGGCGGGTTTGCATTATCTCTGAATGCAAAACCCGCCGATTGTCGTACATGGGGTTGAGAATACGAAGGGAGGTGAGGGTGACGGGGATAAAAAGCGAGGCGGCGCAGAGGAACATCCTCTGCGCCGCCTTGTTCGTTGCCGGGTCGCTTTCGTCGCGCCCCAGCAAGGCTTATGCCCAATTATTGCAGGTCAACTTCGCCACCTTCAACATCGGTCCAGTCATTAACCTGGCCAGTAAAGGTAATCCCGGTTTTCCCAAGTTTGAGGGTATATTTGTAGTTTTTAGCAGCTACGATACCATTTTCGAAAGCAGCATCACCACTCAGGCTACCCGTACCATTTTTCAGTTCTGCGGTATAAATCTGAGTCGAAACACCATCATTGTATTCAATGGCAACTACAATACCACCCGATTTCAGGTTAGCATCATCTGAAGGGCAGATATAACCGATAGCATCTACATATGCCAATGTAGAAGGTTTACCTGCAGCACCCACTTGGTTAACACCTTTCAGCGTCATCGGCGCACCTTGAGTCAGGTTGGTAGTACCTGAAGGAGTACCGGTCAAGAGGTCAAGCGAATAAGTTTTGTAGAAACCGTCGCTACCACCACCGTACACTTTCACAGAAACTACACCAGCTCCTCTACCACCTTCCTGCATTTTAATCCCAGTGCCCGAACCAATGGTCGTACCGTCTGCGATAATTGACAACGAAAGTTTAGCTACTTTGTAATCGAAAGTCAATTCATGGGCAGATACAGGGTCAGGGCGTTCAACACCTTCTGCTTTTGCCCAAGCAAACGCATAATCCGGTGCAGCACTTTGGTTGCTCAAATCCTGAGTCAAAGTATAGTCAGACACAGCTGATGCAGAATAGGGGAAATAACATGCAAAAGAGAGTTGAGTCGACTCCCCTTTAGCCGGCCAGAAGAGCGTAGATGTACCTTCTTCACTGAAGACACTATTAACGTCATCCCAAGTATATTGCACATTCTTTTTGCCAGCTACCCACAGAGCATTATCAGCAGCACCTGCACCATTAGATGTCGGAACCGTTGCATTTTTGAAAGCATAAACCCCCAAAACATAACCATCCTCCATCTGTGTAACTTTCGATTGCACATCGACATTGGTTTGCGCACCGAAGACCACAGGAGCCGTCACGTCCGGCATCACCGGAGCCTGTTCCGTCTCGTAAGAAATCTTGGTACAACCTACGGCAGCTACAGCCGCTGCAGCAAGAATCATTACCTTTTTCATTGCTATCAATTTTTAGTTGTTTGTTGTTCTGTCAGTCACGTCCCCTATACCGAGGTA
This sequence comes from Candidatus Rikenella faecigallinarum, assembly GCA_019113395.1. Lineage (GTDB taxonomy): Bacteria > Bacteroidota > Bacteroidia > Bacteroidales > Rikenellaceae > Rikenella > Rikenella faecigallinarum. The sequence continues at coordinate 40,993 of DXHL01000036.1, forward strand.
CTGCCCCAAAACCTTTACCTCTGAACAGTACCCCAGCAGAGGAAACTAAAACTTAAACCTCTCCTAAATTATTCAGCCGGAATTTCAGTGCCCGAGTTGTCCACAACATCCCAGTCTTCAATCGTACCGGTGAATTTCACTTCGGTC
>DXHL01000004.1 GCA_019113395.1 Candidatus Rikenella faecigallinarum
AAAGGACACAACGGAGCTCCAACGGACATATCTTTATTCACTAAACTATTGCTCGCCACCGTAGCATAATCCGGCAATCGACACCCCTTCATCAGAGTCGTACGATTACCTATCCAACAATACTTACCCACAACTATGGGTTCATCTCTATGATACACCTCCCCGGTTTCCACATGTCGTATGTAATGAAAATTTGTATCATAAATCTGCGTATCAACTGTAATAACCACCATATCCCCCAACACAACATGATTCCAACAACGAATTCTCACATTATTCCCCAAATATGCCAAATGACCAACCTCCAAGGTCCCAGAAACATCCCACGCATAATCGACCGAGACATTGGCTTGCCCATGAAAAACAACAGTCCCCTGAATGAATAACATGGCTCCTCCCTTGGGTGCCCCAAAGAAATCGGTATTGCTTCCAAACGTAATCATCCCCCTGCGCAGTGGTGCATCAATAATTGCTTTCCCAGTCAACCGATAAGTCGCCACCTTCCCATAAATAAAAATGGGAAACCGACAGGCCTGTCGGAAAGGCAGTAGAGAAAAATTCACCAACACCGTCTTATACACATTCAATCGGCGACGGTGTGTATAAAATATCCACTGATATACCGAACGCACAAAATGGTATGCTGAAACTATAAGAGAGTATTGTTTTAACCGAGCCTTGACAGACATTTATTCCCTCCTTAATTTTGATTTTATTATCGCTTTTATCCCTATACGCTTATCCAACTCACGATACGTAAACCAACATGAGAGTACTATCAGCGGAATACCCGCCACATATCCCCAAAAAGTCGGACAAAACCTTACCACTCCAAACATGAAAACACATAACACATAACAAGGCAAAAGCACACGAAAATAGTCCCGAACAAAGCTTATCCCATATTTATACCCCACAACGGTACATATCTGAATCAGAATCGCCAGTTGCACCACACAAGAGCCAATACCCAGACCTACCAACCCAAACCAATAGTAGCCCAAAATAATAAACAACAAATTATAGAAATTGAAAAATACTTCCTGAATAAAATAGAGTTTTGTTTCCGCTTTAGCCAACAGCACAAACGCCATCGGCCAGGACGACGCCTTTAAGAGTACTCCCAATATCGCCCATTGAATCATTCCCGTTATCGGCACAAACTTGGACGAATACAATATCGTCAAAACAACAGGTGCAAACAGCATAAAAGCCACCAACATCGGAGACAATATCAAAACACCCACCTCCGCCTGATGATTAACCAGCTGGGAGACAGCCGCATTATCCCGATTCACCGCCGACAACCGAGGATAGAAATCCGTACCCATCGCCGTAAAAACCAAACCTATATAGGTATCAATCAGCGAAAACCCTGCCGTAAACAAACCCACATCATCCAAACCGCCCGTCCGGGAAATGAAGATGCGAATCAAATACCCTACACCGGTACCCAACGTCCCCGCCAGTGTCAGCATGATACCCAGTTTCATCATGTGGGTACCCGACCGAAGATTGGTACGCCAACTTTGGACCACACTGGCGATGCGAAGACGACGTACATAGTACCACGACAGCAACAGCGAAATCAACGATGCCACTATCAAATAAGGGACAATGCCACGAATCCCCCAGTAGTAATAAAACGGGATAAGAAACACAAGCCCGATAGCGCCACCGTACAGATTCGACAACGCCAGTCGCTTCAACTGCCGTAAACCCTGAAGAATAGCCAACTGACCCGCACTGATGGAGGTCAGCAGCGGTATGACCGACAGAAAAACAAACGACCACGTATAATCCCGATTTCCAAAGGTCCACTCGCTCAGGTACGGAGACAACACCAACACTACAAACATCCCCAAAAAACCCGTTATCCAGTACCAGAAACGAACCATCGTCACCGTCGAGCGCACATGACCTTCATCCTCACACCCTGCGGCCTCTGAAATATCACGCACCGCACTTTGGTTTATTCCCAGACTCGTGATATTGCGAACCATATCCAACGTGGAGTTGAACAGACCCACAATACCAAAACCCTCCGTCCCCAAGAACAAAGCAGCCACCTTCGACCGCACGATACTCACTAAAATATTGAATACCTGCACGCCGCCAAAGATACTGGTAGCCTTGAATATTTGCCGATAGGAAGACTGCTGTTCCGACATGCTTAGAATCGATTAAGGGCGTCAATCACCTGGTCTACCTCCGAGGCGCTCATCACCGGACTCATCGGAAGAGTCAGCACCTCACGATGAATTTGCTCCGTTATCGGATACGAACGCTCGTTCCAAGAGGCGTAACAACGCTGCTTATGAGGAGGTATCGGGTAGTGTATCAGCGTCTGAATACCCTGCTCCGTCAGATATGACTGCAACGCATCACGCTCGCCGCTACGCACCACATAGAGGTGATGCACATGCTCCAGCGGGTCCGACGGACTCGGAGGCAACACGATTTTCGGATTCTGTATCCGCGTCCGATAGGCCTCGGCAATCTCACGACGACGCGCATTCTCGGTCAGCACATGGTCAATCTTCACACTCAGGAAAGCCGCCTGAATCTCGTCCATGCGGGAGTTGTATCCGCAGTAGTCGAACACATACTTCTTGCTGGACCCGTAGTTGGCCAGCGCACGGATGGTCCGAGCCACCTCCGCGTCACGCGCCACCACTGCCCCACTGTCACCCAGCGCACCCAGGTTCTTGCCCGGGTAGAAACTGAAAGCCGCAGCATCGCCCAACACTCCCGTGCGACGACCCCCATACGATGCGCCGATAGCCTGCGCATTATCCTCAAAGACCTTCAGCCCGTACTGCTTGGCCAGAGCCTCCAGCTTCGGACTCCACACCACACGACCATACAGGTGAACTACCATAATGGCCCGCGTTTTCGGGGTGATAGCCGCCTCAATACGGTCAATATCGATGTTGTAAGTCTCCAGCGACGGTTCGACCAGCACCGGAGTCAGCCCATTGTCCGTAATCGCCAGAATGGTCGCAATGTAGGTATTGGCCGGGACAATCACCTCGTCCCCCGGCTTCATCATCCCCATTTCGATATGAGCACGCAGAATCAGGCGCAGCGCATCCAGTCCGTTCCCCACGGCAACCACCTGTTCCGGAGCCACGTCACTCCCCTCGAAAGCTGCCAGTTTCTGTTCGAAAGCGGCATTCTCACCGCCCTGAAGATACCATCCGCTGTCGATAACCCGGGCGGCAGCTGCCTTGAGTTCTTCGGCATATTGTGCATTAACCTTTTGCAGGTCCAAAAACTTGACCATAACTTATAAGATTGTTACGTTACGTGAAAGGGTTTTTATCAAATCATAGCCGTCCCACACCAGGTCGAAATCGGTCGTTTTGCCTATCGGCACCACACGGTCAATCCCCTGAGGACGTACCGTGCGGATAAAGGCTGCCAACTCCGAAGCATCAAAGCCGTAGTAGGCCAACGTCTGGTATTTCCGATTGACGATGTGGGCCACCTCATCCAGCGACGCGATGCGGTACTCCGTAAAGTAGCCCGCCTTGCAGCGATACCGGTCGATATTGTCCGGCAGGGTGTCGGTTTCCACGCGCCATATCAGGTTGTCGGGTGTGGGTTCGCGACGAATATCCATGCCGACAGCCTGGCTGTAAAAGGCCGTCAGTTTATCGACCGCCAGCACTTCGGCCAGTTGGTATTTTCGTTCGGTATAGTCGTGGAGGGCACTCCAGAAACGCTCCTTGGCCTGAAGTACCGTCTGTTCGTCGCCGCGCCACACCACCAGATGGGGAGCCGAACAGGCATTTTGGTCGAAAAGGTAAGTATCGTTATAAAACGCCTCGGCAACGGCCGCTGCATCGGCCTGAGCCAGGTATGCTGCAGCGTCAATGGCGCAGAACGAATAGCGGTCGGCAAAGGTCACATCGAAGGCCCGTGCCGGAATCGGATTCTGTCGGATGGTGGCAATGGTTTGGTCGCCGCCCCAGATGACCCGCACGTCACACAGGGCTGAGAGCCACTCCGTGGCGGTCGAGGTACGGTCGTAGCGCACCAGTACCATTCGGTTTCCGAACGTATCCGCATACTGCGGCTCAGCCATCACGTCGGTCAGAGCACGCACAATGGCATCGACCTGCGGAAAGGGTTTGCTGGGCACGCGCACCACATTGACATTACCGGCCAAAATCCCGGCCACCAGCGAGTAGGCAAAGTTCACCGGGACGTTCGACGGGGCCACGTGAAAGACCACGCCGCGCCCCAGACGCAATTCCGCCGGGGAGACAAAGCGTTGCCGGAGCCGTTCGAGACTGGCCTTGCGACAGAAGAAGGCAAAGGTGGCCACATCGGGCAGGGTACGGGTCATCGGGTCGCGCATCAGGCGCGCCGACAGTGCCCCCAGAAAGGCCACGGCCTCCGCACTGAAAGGCTCGTGAGGGGCTACCGACCGCAGCGTATCCCACGCCACGTCACCGGCGGGATAGAGGGTTGTTATGTTATTGGAATTTGGCTGCATAGGTATCACTGCATCCTCTGATTTCGGCGTTTTTGAGTCGCCCGATGATTTTGAAATATTTCCCTTTACGGCCGCACGGACAGTCGTCTTCGCCCAGCAGTATCCCTTCGTCTTCGGTCAGCAGGCTGTGGCCCGGGTAGCTCTCCGGAAGCACCGAAACCACCTGAATAATCCCCCGTTCCCCGACGGAGGCCAGCGTGAAATCGCCAGGACGACGTATCAGGACGTCCGAAAAAACCGGAGCGTGCAGATGCCCGGCTTCACACTCCATGTAGATGGAGCCAGTCTGTTCAACCATGCCGTAGTAGTCGTGAACGTGTTCAATGCCGCACACCTGGTGAAGACGTGCCCGAAACTCTTCGGGGCTGACCTGTTCCGAGACCAGTTTTTTCCAGCCGCCGCCGTGTATCAGCACTCCGCGTGAGAGGTCGGGACGGTAGCCTGTCCGCACCAGCTCCTTGTAGAAGTGCTGCCACACCATGAACGTAAACCCGAAGAGGAAAATGGTCTCTCCGGCATGTTGCTCCAAGAACTGCTGTATCCCCTCCAGGTCGAGCTTCATCTCGCCGTCCAGGGCATACATCCGTTTGGTCCCGAACATCGAAAAGCCTAAAATACCGGCTCCGCGGGCCGAAAACATGGCCCGATTCTTCACCACCTCGCTCGAATCCAAAATCAGCATCGGTACGCGCGAGGTGCCCAGAAAACTCGAAACGATTTTCGTGAGGGCTTTGGTTTGGTTGGCGGAGGTGGTTCGGTCGAGGTAGATTTTCGAGACGGCCTGGCCCGTTGTACCCGACGAGGTCATGGTCTTCACCACCTCGTCGGCCGCCACCGACCGCAACTCAAACTCTTTGAAGAGCCGAACCGGCAAAAACGGAATGGCCTGGTAGGGATAGCTTCCCTCCGGGTCGAACCCTGCGGCCCGACACATCCGGGCATAGGCGTCACAGTGCGCGGCATGGTGCCGCGTCAACTCACCCAAACGCGCATCGAGCAGCGCCTGTTTATCCTCCCGACCCAACGAATAGGGAGGGATGTCGAGTATCTGTTCTATGGTCATCGTGTCAATGCTGCGTATTGTATCTTTCCGGCGCTGTTTTTGGGTATCTCGGCCACCACGTCCACCGCGATGGCACTCGGATGCAGACCCAGCGTAGCGGCCATATGGCTCCGCATGGCCTCCTGCTGCGTGCTGTCGGTGATATGCACCACCAACCGGTCATCTTCGCCCGTGCAGGCACAATCGCTCACCAATCCCCGCGCTATCTGTTCGGCCTGGTCCAGGTTTACCCGGTTGCCGAAAATCTTCACAAAACGTTTCAACCGCCCCACGATATAGTAGTACCCGTCGGCATCGAACTGCGCCACGTCACCCGTGTGCAGTACGCCGTGGTTCACGTCCCCCAGCGCCAGGTCCGCAGGGCATTCGGCATACCCGAGCGACACGTTCGCTCCACGATAGACCAGTTCACCCGGCGTCTCGGGCGTTTGAATGAGTTTTCCCTCGGTATCGACCACCGTAAAACTCCCTCCCGGTATCGGAATCCCGATGCTGGCACTTCTGGTCAACGCCTGCTCCGCAGGAAGATAGCTCATCCGTGCCGTTGCCTCCGTCTGACCATACATGACCACAAACCGCCGCCCGCTCTGCGCAGCCCACTCGGCATACTCGTGCACCAACTCGGCTCCCAACTTTCCGCCGGCCTGGGTCAGGGTCCGCAGGGTGGGAAGCTCCATCCGCTGCAACCGTAGCCGTTTGAGCATCTGATAGGTATAGGGAACGCCGCTGAGCGACGTAGCCCCCGCTTCCCGGAAAAAGGCCCAAAACTCCTTCTCCATGATGCTCCGCGGCGTCAGCAGCAGCGTAGCACCCCGCAAGAGGTGACTGTTGATGACCGACAACCCGTAGGAGTAGTGCATCGGCAGGGTCGTAATGGGACGCTCTTCGGCGGTAATCTCCAGGTACTGCGCAATGGACTCTGCATTGGCGAGCAGGTTGTCGTAACTGATACGGACCAACTTCGGACTCCCCGTCGAGCCGGAGGTGGTGAGCAGCAGCGCCAGGTCCGGATGGAGTTTCAGGTTGGGTGTCGGACGGGGATTCTCCAGGAGCCGATAGCCGTACTCTTCGGCATTCAGCCGCAGGGGCCACCCGTCGAACATCGTCTGTTGTGCAGTTTCGTTCGGTAGCCAAATGTATTGCGGGCCGTAGGTTTGGATAAGCCCGCCCAAAAGCGTGGCGTCCATTTCGGCATCGAGCATCAGGGGCACTACTCTGTTTTGCAGGCAGGCAAGATAACCGCATAGCGACCCCTCGGTATTGGAACACAGGGCAAAGACCAGGCTTCTCGGGGGGACCAGTTTCCCCATGGCTCCTCCCACACGCGCAAGGTCACTCCCCGTGAGGAGCCGTTCCCCCGGTGTCACGGCCACCACCTGACTCTCCTGAAACGTAAACATAACTTTCTCCTAATATCAGTAACGTTAGACGACCATGGCACCATCAACCCCGATAATCTGGCCGGTGACATAGCGCGCCATATCGCTGGCCAGGAAGAGCGCCACCTGCGCCACATCATCAGGCGTCCCGATGCGTTTCATCCCGATAGCCTGCGCAGCAGCCTCCCGCGCCGCTTCGGGCAATCCGTCCAGCAGTTCGGTCTGAATCATCCCGGGTGCCAACGCATTCACACGGATGCCATACGGTGCCAACTCCTTAGCCGCCGAACGAGTCATCGCAACCACAGCTCCCTTGCTGGCACTGTACAACACCTGTCCGGCCTTTCCCTGTGTCCCGATAATCGAAGCCAGGTTAATAATCGAGCCGGACTGTTGTCGTTTCATCAAGCGCGTCGACCACTGAATCAGCTGCAACGGCCCGACCACATTCACCCCCAGGGTAGTCTCTATCTGCTGCTCGCCAATCATCCCCAACAGGGCATCGGTCATCACGCCTGCATTGTTCACCAGCACATCGAGCCGCCCCACTTCACTTTTAATGGTCTGTATCAATCGTTTAGGCATCTGCTCATCGGTGACATCCCCCACAAAGGGATGCAAGCCCTCCGTTCCGGCCAGCTCTTCCAACGCTTCTGCCCGCCGAACAACCGCATACACCTGCGCTCCGTGCGCCAAAAAAAGTTCCGTAACAGCACGCCCAATCCCGCGACCGGCGCCCGTTACTACCGCCACACGACCCGTCAGCAATCCGTTAGAATTGAATTCCATAATGACTGCTCAAAATCTCCTGACCCTTTTCGTAACTCGACAGGTCAATAATATCGTCTGTTTCGAGCATGATGTCGAAGGCGTCCTCCAGAGCTGACACCAACGTCATATGTCCCACCGAGTCCCATTCCGGAATGGATTGATAGGTCAAGCCCGTGAGTTTGTCGGCCGAAATCGAGAAACTCGTCATGAATGCTTCGTTGTATTTCTCTTGATTGGTCATAATAGCAGGAATCGTATTAATACTCAGTTTTTAAGTGCAAACATCCGCAGATGGAGTCGCTTGTATCGTTCGAAATTGTCGTGTGAAAGTTCGTAGTAGTAATTCAGGTCGTCCTCGCCCAAGAGGGTGGGATGAAACGTAGCCTGGTAACGCAGGACATTGGTATTACCCTTCCGCACATCAAAGCGCAGGCTTTTAGTCGGGAAGAGTTCAAACGCTGTTTCACGGGTAATGATATCAGCCAGAATAGCCGCCCCGGCCGGAGCTTCCGGCGAGAAAAGCCAACTACCTATCGTAAAACTATCCGCCTCAATATCATAAATGCGGCATACTCCGGCCCGTACCCCTACAGGCTTTTCAAACATAAAGTAGAAATCTTCGCCGTTGCGTTGACGCTCACGGTAGCGGGTTATCCACTGCTGCTGCAACGACACATCGGGCGACGTAGGATGCAGAAAACGGCTCAGTTTCGGGTCGGTGCGCAGCCGCACGATGAACTCGGCATCCGTCTCGTTCACAAAACGAACGTGCAACCCGTAGCGTTCTTCGCTGAAATTATCGTCCAAGTGTCTCATTGCTGCTGTTTGTAGCGTATAAATTCATCGTACGAGCGGATATAATCCGCCTCGTCATACTCGTGCGAGGCCAATACCAAACATACCGAACCGCTCGAAAAGTTGTTCAACTCCCGCCATATCCCCGGCACCACCAACAGACCCTGATAGGGACGATTCAACGTAAAAGTACGCTTTACGAAACCGTCATCCAGGGTCACATCGAAACTGCCTCCGGCCGACACTATCAGCTGCCGCAACGCCCGATGGGCATGGCCCCCGCGAGACTCGCCACCGGGAACGTCATACAGATAGTAAACTCGACGCACATCGAACGGTATGGTACGGCTGTTTTCCACCACCGTAATATTGCCCTTTTCGTGATGGTGCCGGTCCAACTCAATCATGCTGCAGTCATAGACCGTGCTTCTCTTTTTCGTCTCCATCAGCGTACCACCTCCTTTCGGAATACCTCAAAATCCCGGATATAGTCCGCCTCCGAATAGTCTGTCGAGGAGAGTACCAACGCCAGCGAATTGGTCGAAAAGTTCTCCATCGAACGCCACATCATCCGCGGCACATAAAGCCCATAATAAGAACGGTTCAAATGGTAGCGATACTCCTGCCTCCCATCGTGAAGCACCACATCGAAACTGCCGCTCAGCGCCACCACAAACTCGCAATTCTCCCGATAGGCATGCCCCCCGCGCACCTCGCCCCCCGGCACGTCATATATCCAATAGGTCCGACGTATCACAAACGGCACATGTTTTCCTGCCCCTTCGATAAAGGAGAGGTTTCCACGGCGGTCGCCGATTTTCGGAAGTTCTATAATCTGCGGTTTTTCTGCCATGTATGCATGTCTATTTTACAAAGATATCTCTTTGTGTTATCATATACTAATACCCCCGTCTATTTTCCCGAAACCCGGCCATCCCGATACAGAACCCTAGCCATGCAACCTTCCCTCCTGCCACCCAAAACATCTTAGCGACATGGCATATAAAGCGCTATATCTTCTTGTAGGCCGTCTTGCCATTCTTGTGGCGCGTGTAGCCCGCCAACTTCAAATAGTCGTCCAGGCTCATCCCTGCCGCACGGGCCATCTCCATCGCATGCGCTATCGATATCGTATGGAAACCGCTCACCCGAGCCCGACGTACCGTCTGCTCCCGCTCCGCCTCCTGCTGCTTCGCGCTCTTGTAAAGCCCCGCCTTCAGCCGTATCGTAAACCGTATCCGGTCGTAACTGCGACCCGTCTTCAGCGGCTGCGCCTCCACGTGCAGGTCGGTGTGCAGGTTTATCTCGGCCAGCGTCCCCGCCGGCACCTCCATCCCCTCGCGGTTCGTGTCGCGACGCTCGCGCCAAACCCGCTCACTCCCCTTCCCCACACTCTCTATCCCTATCACGTACTTCAAAAAGTTGCTGTTGGCGTTCTTGTTCCGCGCGGGGTCATACGACGGGTTCTGGTCCGTGTAGGTCAGCTCCCGCAGGCGGTCCAGGCTCACCTCCCAAACCCCGTCCGCCATCTTGTACTTGTTCTTGAACTGCGTGTAGAGCCACATCGCATACTGGCTCGAAAGGTCGATATAATAACGCGTCTCGAGCGTCGCAAACTGATTCAGCTGCAACAGAAACTGCCGCGCATCGTCCGAAAACTTGATGGTCACGTAGTTCGAATTCTCGGCGTCGAACTGCATCCGCGACAACCACCACCACGCCCCCCACTTCTTCGGCGAGATGCGGTACTCGATGGGGTTGTTCCCGATTTCGCGGATGGCGTTGCGCACAATGTCGTAGCGGTCGTTGTTGCGCTCCGAGAGGTTCAGGTAACGGAACAGGTCTGTGATGTTGATGTGCCACTCGGGAAAAAGGTCGGCCGTCGTGTCGAGGTTCTGGGCCAGCGCAAACAGGAGCTTCTGGGCATAAATGCCCAGTTTGTAGCGGTGCTTCTCGATAAGTTCGTGGGAGATGTGCGCCGCGCGGTCGGGATGGTATTTGCGGATTTTGGAGGAGGCTGCCACGTCAGAGGTGCGTTAAGAGGGTATTCGGATGCGCTTTTTTTTGAGGGTTCGGGCTCCCGCCAATGTGCAGGCACGCCACAGCCAGCACAGCAGTAGCGGCTCACGGTCAGCGGAGTACAGGGCAAAGATAGCGGAATTTTCGGCCAAATCCCAGTGAAAAGGGCGTTACTCGGATTTTTTGTGTCAGGTCGGTTTTTTCGTAAGTTTGCGGGCGGGGTTTGGTTGGGTTGTGGCGTTTTTTGGGCGGGGTGCGGAGAGGGGGAGCAGCCCGTTCCAAAAAATCCGTTGAAACTGTGAAAAGCGTCCGTTCAGACTCGGAACGCGTCCGCTGAAACTCGGAATCGGTCCGTCAAAACTCGGATTTACCTTCGAAAGATTCTGGAAAAGAGCGCATTACGCAAGTCTACAATATAAACAATATTTAACAATATAAAACAATAACGGTTTTTGGCTTCGCCGAAGAGGATTTTTAGGGCAATGGAGTTGGTTCGGGCTGCTGGAGGAGAATTTTTAAGCGGAGAGGAGAGTGGCGAAGCGAGAATTTTGAGCGGAAAAAGAGGGAGCGAGGAGTGTGGCGCACCCCTTGCGACTATTTTTATAGTTACAGTATGTGAACTAATCTGATTTTCAGGTCTTTTAGTGATAATTTTGCGGCCGCACAGCTCTTAAATAACCTCTTTTGGCGATTCTGGGTATTTGCGTTGTTTGAACGCCTTCAAGGGCCTCTTTTTGGCTTTTAATGCTCTGCAGGACAGGGGTTTCGCAGAGCGGGCTGCCCCCTTCCCTACTCTATCTGCGACGAAAACCCTTTACACGAAATCCGAGTTTTAACGGACTCTCTTTTTGAGGCCGCACCTTCCCGTTCCGCCCTCACTGGGATTTGGTTTCTGGGGAGACGGTTCGAAGCCTTGTACTCAACCGAATGCCCCTATCGCGACTTATGCACCCCCCCCCTCCAACGGTTTGATATGTAGGTTATCTTCATGATATTAATCATTAGTATGGTACGTATCAACCGCATTATATAAACAAGTAATACCATACCAATACCCCGTATAATGCGGATATTCAGCCCGTTTTCCAGGTGGCACGCCCTTTTTACAACCCAAAACGCTATGTAATACCTTTCCGTTAATACTCGGATTTGTCTTTTTCGCCTTCCGGAATCAGGGCGGATTTTGCGGGCGGCGGCACTATTTCTAACTTGCTGATGCTGTCAAATCCGAGTTTTGGCGGAAAAAGTGAAAACCCTTTTCATCCCGTTTGGATGTTGCCTGTTTCGCAGGTGTGGCGCTGGCTCTGCTGTGTCGTGCTCTTCGCAGCGACGCTGTGTACCCCCGTACACCCTGCTCAGACATTCATCTAACCTTTTTTTGCTGCTCTGGGGTATGCTGCAGGCCCCCTCATCTCTTTGCCATTTACTTCCCGTCCCCGGCCTAGGGGAGGTCTATTTGTACGGTTTGTATAATACTAACCATACAAATCATAATAACAGCACTTCACAAATATACAACTTGCCCGCTTAACCCAGTCATAATCGTCATTACGATACAAATTGTTAATAATATATGTACTTTACATTCGATATAGATGATATTAATGTTTAAGTGTATTGGTATTATTATTTCAATTAGTATTGTACGGTTAATTTGTATGATTAATGTATTATGTTTATTTATACAATATGTTTGATTAGTATCATTAGGATGATAAGTGATATATCTTTATTCTCGGGGTCGCGTGAGAGGGGCGATTGAAAAACGGAGCGAGATGACGGCAACGGAGTGTCCGAAATAATGCGGTTGCGCGAGCAACCATGTCAGGCTGGAGGTGCCGTGGTTCCCCGAGAGAGAGTTTGCTCGGAATATGGTGGAGGCCTGGTGCCGAGCGGCACTCGAGCGGACTCGTATCTGTCAGTAGCGTGCGACATCGTGAAGGCCGGAGCCGGCGGAGGCGGAAAAGCGAACCCGAACGGGTGAGTTTTTAGCCCTCCGCATCCGGGCGGCTCCAGGCTGAGACTGCTTACGCAGTCGAGTGCCGTTTGGCAGACGAAATGAGCGGTGTCTGAAAAAAGCGAATTGCTTGCAATTCGTGCAGGCCGAAGCCGCCCCCAGCGGAGGCCTGCTCTGAGGCGAGCATGCTCCGCCGGCTTCGACCTGAGGTACCGCCATGACGGTTAAGGCAAATAAACTGGAGCAGGGGAAATTTAAGGTAGAGGCGGTTCGGCTGGAGTGCCCAGCGGCACCAGGCCTCCACCGGGGGTGGTTCCGGTCTGACAAAGGGAGTTTACTCCGCCTATGTTTGAGACCATAGTTTGGCATCCTTCGCGGTTCAAGGCTTCCTCGCTTGGGGTTTATCTGCTCTTTGCGCTCTCTTCCCTCCGGGAGAGGCTGAGCTGCTCCCTACGCCTTCCCCCTCTTCCCCTACACGGATACCCCTGCGGATTACTCCCCCCTTATCCCACTCCTTCGTTTCCCCCACACGCTACTCCTGAATGCAACGAACCGAAAAACCATACGCACGGTAACTAATATTGTTAGGGCTAATATCGTTCATTGTGAAGCGCAAGTATTTGGCATAAATATCACTAACCGAAGCAGGCCAATAGGTGCCACGGCTTCCAATACTGCTCAATGCACCATTTGCATAGGGACGAAACCCAGTCGCTGGAAACCAAGATATTTGATTATACTGACGTCCATTGCCCGCATTATAATTTCCTGAAGAGGCTTGACTCCCTTGAATGAAGTATGGAAATGTTGTTGTCGAGAAGTCATTCCAAGTACCATCTTGAGGAACTCTCCAGTTTATAGGGCAGGGGTCAAAAGCGTTTTTGTCGGTACCATCTCCCCACAAAGTATTGTTTTGAAAAGATTCGTTGTCGGTATACCAATCATATGGAGTTGTCGCATTATAGATAAATGTTAAGGGATTTTTAACAGTATATACCAGTGAAATGTTTTCAAGCAATACTCCACTCGTAGTAATATCCTCGAATCGTAATCCAGTCTCACTTCCCTCGGTCAATACACTGCCTTCTGCTCCATAAATAACGATGGTTTCTGCGTTAGGGGAGCCTGTTTGTATTATCGTGCTGCCGTCGGCACCCGGGAAAGCGTCCTTGCGGCCACCTCCTGCGGCCCCAAAAGCAACACAACCCCATCAGATACACCCCAAGCCTATATCCCCACGATAATCCCAAAGGTCGGGATGATGGTGCCACCCACCTCGTTCGGGTAGGTCACCATCTGGTAGTGGCCCGGGCGGGCGGGGTCCTCGATGTAGGCACCCGTGGCGTCGCGAGCAGGCATCAGGTCCGGCTGACCGTAGGCCTTGTAGTTGTAGAGGTTCTGGATGTCGAGGTAGAGCCCCAGCGTCCAGCGGCGGAAATACCACGTCTTGTCCACCCGCAGGTCCAGCTGGTGGAACGCCGGCAGACGTTCGCTGTTCACCAGCGAGTAGTCCAGCACGGGCTGATGGGTAGCGTCCCAGGAGGCGATGCTCGAGGAGAGGTCCACGTCGTAGGGGGTATATGGGCCGCCGCCCGCGTAACGCCACCGTACGCCGATGTCCCAGCCGCGCGGCAGGCTCCGCATCACCACTAGCAACACCAGGTGGCGGTAGTCCCATGTCGAGGGGACCCAGCCGCCACGCGGAGCGGGCGTGCCCGCCTCCCAACCGCGGTAGTCCGAGTGGTAGTAGGTATAGGCCGCACGAACCAGAAAACCCCACAGGTCGTCGTTCGTGTATTCGACCTCGAAACCGTAGGCTCGTGCGATGCCGTTCGAGGCGACAGGCTCGGCTCCGACGGGGAAGACGTCGCTCCCCTTGGAACCGATGGCCGTACTGTCAATCAGCGAGATAGGGTAGCGGTCGTAGCCCTTGTAGAACCCCTCGACCGAGAGACGCGAACGGCGCGTCGGCTCGAAAGCCACCCCCACGGTGGCCTGGTCGCTGCGGATGTAGCGCAGCCGTGAGCGGTTCACCAGCTCGCCCGCCTCGTTGCGGTAGCCCAGCGAGGTGTAGGAGGGCTCCTGGTAGTAGCGGCCCACGCTGGCCGACAGCGTCCAGCGTGCTCCGGGGCGGTAGGTGACGCCTAACCGCGGCGAGAACTGCTGAAGCGGGTTGGCCTGAGCCGAAGAGTAGCTGTTGCCATCGAGCCGCACGCCGAAGTTGATGTGGACGCGGTCGGCGGTCAGCGCCTTGTCCACCGACGCAAAGGCCGCGTAACGCACCAGCGAGATGTCGGTGGTGTAGCGGTCGGGAACCGCCTCTCCGCCGAACGACAACAGCCGATACGTATGGTTGTCGTAGGCGGCACGCTGAACGCCGCCCCCGGCACTCAGCGAAAAACCCCGCCCAAGCTCCGCATCGTACTCGGCACGCAGCTTGATTTCATCCTCGTTCGAACGGTAGTCGATGGTTTTGGGCAACGCGTGGTCGTTGTTCTCCCACTTCTGGAGGCTGTTGTTCAGGTGGTTGGTGCTGGCAATCAGGTTCAGCGAACCGTTTGCCGTGTAGCGCGTGTAGACCGCCCCCAGCACGTAGCTCCACTGGTCGTTCTCGGGCAGGTACTCCAGTATCTGCTGGCGGTCGGGCGGAAGGTTCTTCATGCCGGTGTTGAGCCGGTTGCGGTCCCACGAACCCAAACCGATGATATAGAGGTGGTTGCGGCTGTCGAAGTGGTGCGAGTATTTCACCTGGGCATCGTTGTAGGTGGGCAGAAACGGCAGCTTCAGCAGCGCAAACAACACCTGCAGGTAGCTCTGGCGCACCGAGGCGATGATGTTGCCCTTTTCGCCGACGGGCGAATCGATGGTCAGGGCCAGGTCCGAGGCGCCGACCGTGGCGCGTGCGCGCAAACGGTCGGGGTTCCCTTCGCGCATCTTCAGGTCCAGCACCGAACTCAGCCCCGACGAACGGCCCACCGGAAAGGTCGAGGTGTAGAGCCGCGCCGCACTCAAAAAGTCGCTGTTCACGATGCTGGCGTTACCGCCCGTGGCTCCCTGCGTCGTGAAGTGGTTGATAATCGGTATCTCGATGCGGTCCAGGTAAAACTTGTTCTCGTTGGGCCCGCCGCCACGGACTATCAGGTCGTTGCGCTGGATGGGCGTGGCCGCCACACCCGGCAGGTTCTGCAACACCTTCGAAATGTCACGCGTACCCCCGGGACTCTTCTCAATCTCCTGCAGGCTCAACGAACGGTTCCCAATGGGCTGGTTCTCGGTGTGTCGCCGCGTGCGACCCCGAACAGTCACCTCGTCGGACTGCTCGGCCTCCATCTCCAACTCAATGTCTACGACGCTCTCCTGAGCCACCGTCACCAAAAACGCGGGCGTTATCACCTCCCGATACCCTACGCTGGCAGCCTTCAGACTGCGGTAACCCGCCGGCACCCGCTCTATCCGATAGACCCCTGCCGAGTCGGAAAGGGTGCCGATGGCGCTCCCCTCGACAATCACCTGGGCAAAGGGTACGGGTTCCTGTGTGGCGGCATCGCGCACGGTGCCGCGGACGCTCCCGCGGGGTGTCTCCCCGCCCTGTGCCGCGGCAGAGTAGGGCAGTAACAGTGCATAGGTGAGTCCTATCAGATACGGTACCAATTTTTTCATAGGTCTTTCTGAAATAGTTTCTGATAATGTATTGATAAACAGCTTTTTTCTTTAGCGGGTTACGCCCTTTCCGTCCTTTTCGCCCCTGGCGGTGCAGGGCGCTCCTCCCTGTTAGTGGAGTGGGGCAGTTGTTTGTGACCTCAGGGCATCCGTCTGTCGGTGTGCTGTTCCCGTTTTTCCGGTCGGAAATGGCTGAAAAATACCGCAAATATACAAAAAAAAGACAGTCGGTGCCGCGCGGCACTTGAGCCGACTTGTGTCAATCCACCATGAGTTCTCAGGTCGGAATCAGTGGAGCGTGCGCGAGAAGCGCAGGCCTCCACCTGGGGTGGTTCCGGCCTGTCACGACTTCTGACGAAGTCGCATCTCCCGCGGCTGCTCCCGAGGCGATTCGTGTCCGCAAAAGAATGCGGTTGCGCAAGCAACCGTGTCAGGCCGAAGGTGCCACGGGCACACCGACAGAGAGTTTGCTCGACGAATATGCGGAGGCCTGGTGCTACTCGGCTCGCCAGTTGATTTGTGTTAGCCCAGCCGTATGCGACTTTGTCAAAAGTCGCTCAGCCCGCAGCCACCCCGGGCGAAGGGCTGAAGAGTGCCCGCCCCGGCGTGCTCTCCCATCCCTTCGCTGGCTGCGGGTGCCATTCGGCACACGAACCGACATGGGTTTGCTAAAGCATTTTCCCGGAGCCGGCGGAGTTTAGGGTAGAGGCTGCCCGGCTGGGGTGCCCAGCGGCACCAGCCCTCCGCATCCGGGCGGCTCCGGGCTGACGGTTCCTCACGAAACCGTGGCTGCATCGGATAATCTGTCTTTGCCGTCTTTTTCGGTCGGCGCCCACCCCGAAGCGGCTTCGCCGCTGGGCGCACGACCGACGGGTTGCCCCCGCAACCCGGGTGTTGCCGGGCACACGACCCGATGCGATTTCGGCAGAACCCGTCGCTCGATATGCCTGCCCTCCGAGAGGGGCTGCCATATACATTAAATATGTATCTACGTATGTATGTATGTATCTATGTACGTATGTATATATATACACAGGTGCGTTGGTGCAGTGGTGCACCTGCACCTGTGTACATAGGTGCAGCAACAGCCAAAATTTTTCGTAATCCACTCATATCCTGAAAATTACACTCCATGTGTCGTCGGAATTTTTTGGACAGCAAGGTGTGTTTTTGTGGCCACAAAAACGTGTAACGAGCTGTAATGTAGTCTGTTGCGGGATGAAAATTTTGAAAAAAAAGTGTACAGTGAGCTCCAAACGGGTCGGGTAGGGGTATCGCGAAAGATGACTCATTGCAGGGTCAAAGGTGCCGCGGGTATCCCGAGAGAGAGTTGGCTCGGAAGGGGCGGAGGGCTGGTGCCGCCGGGCACTCCAGCCGAGCAGATTCTACCTAGGTTCCGCTGGTTTCACCCTGATGGCGCTGTGTTTTCGGGTAGCAGCCGGCGGAGAGGCGTAAAAATAGGCGGAAGCTATCTTTCTTACTATCACAGCTCGGCTGGAGTGCCCAGCGGCACCGGTTCTCCGCACCCGGCGGCTATGGGCTGCTTCGAGGGGTAGACGCGAGGTTGAGCAGGCCCGAAAATCCTTCTCGGGTCGAAGCCAGCGGAGAGCGAGAATAGCTCCGGCTATTTTCGGTCCTCCGCCCGGGGTGGCTTCGGCCCGACGGGTTGCCCCGGCAACCCGGTGTCGCCCGACACTATGCAAGAGAACGGCGCTATCTCAGGCGGCACCCGAAGCCGCTCGGGGGTGGGCGCCGACCGAGAAAGGTGAAAATGGTGCTCCGAGCGGATTCGGTTTTTGCTGAAAGAGTGCCCGCCACGGCATGCTCTTTCTTTCCTTCGCTGGTTGCGGGTGCTGCTGAGAGAAGCACAAAGTACACTCCCTATGTCAGGCCGGAGCCATGGGGCTGCGGAGGCCTGCGCTAAAGCGCATCCTTCCACTGGCTCCGTCCCAGGGTTGAAAGCATTTGCGGACAGCGTTGCGTAACGGCCGAAGCCGGTGGGGAGGCGGAGGACCGAACCACCACGACCCGAGACAACATGCACGATGGTTTATCCTCCCCTCCCTAACCCCCTTTCGACCTACCCCCGTATGCGCACGGTGAAAAAATGTTTTGAAAAAAATTGCATTTCCAACACGAATCACATACCTTTGGACCCATCACCATGTCGAAAACAAATCCCACCTCACGGTATGGCAACATGCACCGCTCGGACCGTCACCACGGAGCCGAAGCATTGTCGTGCGGAGCCCTCCATACGAATGCCGAACGGGCCGAAGAACAGGTGATGACCCGCCGTACCGAGGCTATCAATACCATCGAATCGGACGGACGCTATGACTTTGCCGCTCGCGTAATGACCCGCCGTACCGAGGCTATCAACAACATCGAATCGGAAGGTCGTGATGCCGAGCGTGTGACTGTCAAAAGCGCTGACACAAATACGAAGAATACTCCACAAGAGGACGCTGCACGGATGCGGCGTCCTCTTGTCGTTTATGGCTCGAGGGGTAGGGCAGGGCGGAGGGCAGGCGGCTGCGCTGACACCTCCCGAACCTCCGACAGCTCACGTTGTCCGATGCCGAAACCTCACACCCATCTGCTGCTTTCGAAAAACTTTTTGTCTCACCCTATAATCCTTTTCTGACCATGGCACTCACCTTGCCTGTCGCCTACCGTGCGACACTCAACCCCGAGACCACCGAGCAGGCCATCAAAATGCTCAAAGACACTTTCCAACGGCGACTGGCACAGGAGTTGCACCTGCGTCGGGTGACGGCACCGCTCTTCGTGCTCTCGGGCACAGGTATCAACGACGACCTGAACGGAACCGAACGGGCCGTGACTTTCCCCATTAAGGATATGGGTGAGGCACGTGCCGAAGTGGTCCACTCGCTGGCCAAGTGGAAACGGCTCAAACTGGCCGAATACCGCATTGCCCCGGGCTACGGCCTCTATACCGACATGAACGCCATCCGCGCCGACGAAGAGCTGGACAACCTCCACTCGCTGTACGTGGACCAGTGGGACTGGGAGCGTACCATGCGCCCCGAGGAGCGTAACCTGGCCTTCCTGCAGCAGATTGTCCGCACGATATACGGTGTCTTGCGCGAAGTCGAGGCCGACACCTACGAACGCTATCCGCACATTACGCCGATTCTGCCCGAGGAGATTACCTTCCTCCACGCCGAAGAGTTGGCCCGGAAATACCCGACCCTGACCCCCAAGGAGCGTGAGAACCGTGTGGCGAAGGAGTATGGGGCGGTCTTTATTATCGGTATCGGGGGTGAGCTCTCGGACGGCAAGCCGCACGACGGTCGTGCGCCCGACTACGACGACTGGACCACGCCCAACGATGCGGGCTTCAAGGGGCTCAACGGCGATATTATCCTCTGGAACCCCGTGCTGGAGTCGGCCTACGAGATTTCGTCGATGGGTATCCGTGTAGACCGCACGGCCCTCACGCGTCAGCTCGAACTGGCCGGGTGCCCCGAACGGGTGTCGCTGGCCTTCCACCGCGCACTGCTCGACGGCGAACTGCCCCTCTCCATCGGCGGCGGTATCGGTCAGTCGCGGCTCTGCATGTTTTTCCTGCGCTGCGCCCACATCGGCGAGGTGCAGGCCAGCATCTGGCCCGAGGAGATGATTGAGGCCTGCCGTGCTGCGGGCATCTTCCTGAAGTAGGGGCCGCGGGTGCTCGAACTGACTCGTGTCGGGCTGGAACCAGCGGGGGGAGCGGTGCCACCGAAAGAGGCGGAAATAATAGTCCGAGCCGCAATGGTTTCGTCAGAAACCGTCAGCCCGCAGCTGCCCCCAGCGGAGGCCTGGTGCCGCTGGGCACTCCAGCCGAGCCACCTCTACCCTAAACTCCGCCGGCTTCGCCCTGAAAACTTTGCGGGAGGCGGAGGCCAGCGCTACCTCGCGCATGCTTCACTGGTCCCGGCCGGACACAGGGGATTTGCTCTTCTCGGTCGGCGCCCACCCCCCCGAAGCGGCTGCGCCGCTTGGGCGCCGAACCGACGGTTTCTCACGAAACCGGTGCCGCTGGGCACTGAGCATACGAGCCGACGCATGGCTGAGCAGTGGCGACTTCGCGAGAAGTCGTGCGGGCCGCAGCCTCGCCCCGCGAAGGCCCGCAAAGAGAGGCTTCCGCCCATCTTTCCGCGCGCTTCGCAGGCTGCGCCCGAGGTCCCGCCCCGCAGCCCCGCACAGGCCCTGCAACCCCCATGTGCCCCGCCTGAGGGCCGCACGGCACCCGACCCGCACCACCACAACACACCAAACAGAGAACAACCACACAATAACCACACAACCAGTTATGTCCAGTTTACGATTCAAGATGGTGGAAGCTGCCATCAACCGCAAAGCGTTAGAGGTACCGAATCCGGCCGAGGAGCGTCCGTCGGACTATTTCGGGATGTACGTATTCACGCAGGACCGGATGCGGAAATACCTGCCCAAGAACGTTTACGAAGCGTTGGTGGACACCATGAACAACCGTACACCCCTGAATCGCGAGTTGGCGAT
>DXHL01000005.1 GCA_019113395.1 Candidatus Rikenella faecigallinarum
AGGGATGTGACAGACTGGGTGTCACTGTCTATCTTTACTTCTGTAAGTAAGATATACCAGACAATTTGTTTTTCTGTCATTTTCTTGTTCTTATCTAATTGTTAGGCTCATTGTTGTTATACATTGTTTAATTATAGATAAATCGTGAATATCCTTCTCTCTTAAATCGTAGCCCGAATGGAATACTTGTTGCCCTTTTGCAGAAATGCAAGGGATGCTTCTGCCTTCAAAGACTGCTGTTCCAAAATAGTCCGGTTGAAATTCATACCAGCCTCCATCCAAGTCGGCTTGTTTGGAAGTGCCGTCCGCATTCAAGACAAAAGGATGGATATCAATATAGCCTAATTCTTTGCTATACAGTTCCACACGGGTGGGCAACCAATTTGTTTCAATTTGATATCCTCTCTCCTGCAAAAGATCAAGGAGTTGGTCTGTATAATTGGCATCAAAATCAATGTCAATATCTCTATGCAAGCGGGTTTGCTGTCCGTACAAGACATCCACTCCCCAGCCTCCATCCAACCAAAACTGCATGTCCAGGCTTTCCAACAAGTCCAAAACTTGAAATAACTCTGTAATCGTAGTGTGTTCTTTCTTTGTCATATAATAATTCTTTAATAAATAATACTATGCGTAATTATCCAACTGCTTGATTGAAGAAATAAAATTTGCACCCACTCCAATCAGAAAGATAACCCATCCGCTGATCATAAAGACGGATGTGATACCCCATGCTTCCACCCAATATCCTGAAGCTACGATACCCAGCATTGATGGAAAGGTACTCAAACTAAAGATGAGAGAAAAAGTCCGTCCAAGCATGTCCGAAGCCAAGTTCTGCTGAATAATAGCGATGAAAAGCGCATGGTAAATGGAATAGGCTATGCCTCCTGTAAATGTTAGGCAAACAAAACCTATAAATGCGCTTGATGGTAAATAACTGGCGCTAATCAGATACAATCCCAATATCACATAAGCCGTATGCATCACTAATGTTTGCTTGCTTTTCAAAGCCTTACAGGCAAGTACTAAACCGCCCAACAATGCCCCTGAGCCCCAACCCATTTCCACAACTCCCATTTGCAAAATGTTTCCGTTGAAATGCAGAAGCGTCATAAAAGGAAATAACGTAAAAACAGGCATAAGGACAAAAGTCACCAGCGTAAAGCATACGAATAAAGGCAAAATGCCCATTGTACGCCGCAAGGTATGCCAACATTCCGTCAGTTCTTTTTTGAAATCTGGAAGAACTTTCGTTTTTTGAAGAGAAGGAATATGGACACAAAGTAAGGTCAGACAAGCAGCAACAGCTCCGATCACATCTATGAGCAGAATATACTGTATGGGAAGCCAAACAACGAGGCTTGCCCCTACAACGGGAGCTATCACCTCACTGAAGGATTGAATGGAATGGTACAAACCTGATACCCTGACAAGATGGTGCTTGGGAACCAGTAGAGGGATGCTTGCCTGTAAAGCAGGTGCATGAAACGTACTGCCTATTGAACGACAAGCAGTCAATAGATAAAAAAAAGAAAGGTCTTTATAACCCTTGGTTATCACAATAAAAAGACATAGGGTACAGAACGCGATGAACAAGTCCGAATAAAACATCGTTTTCTTTCGATTCCATCTGTCAACATAGACCCCGGCAAACAAGCCTAATACAAATTGTGGTAAAAATCCAGCTAAAATAGCCAGAGATAAAGCTGTCGGGGATTTAAATTCGTTGCTAATCCAAAAAATAATGGAGAAGCCAACAATCGTACTTGTTAAAATAGATATGAGTTGGCCTATTCCTATCACTGCCAAAGTTGATTTCCAATGATTCATTGTGCTAATATTTCATGCGTTTATAGATAAGTACTTTCGTACATTAAGCAAAACGAAATTCTATCCACACAAAAAACTTGTATTATAATCCACTCCTGACGTTGGAATACAATAACAAATACTTTCAGGACGATGTAAAGTCCTGAAAAATCAAACTGAATGGATAGATAAATATTAGTCTTTTCTCATCGGATTCTTTTAATATCGCTACTCTTTTATTATGTAGTGGTTGTATTATCTTAAATAAAACAAAAACACCCGACTTTACATTCTTGGGTGTAAAACTGGGTGTTTGTTTTGCAATCTGCTGATTTTCAGCGTTTGTTGCGGAGAGATAGGGATTCGAACCCTAGGTACAGTTGCCCGTACACCGCATTTCGAGTGCGGCCCGATCGACCACTCCGGCATCTCTCCTGAGATGATTCACCGGCACGCTGACGAAAACCTGTCCGTGCCAGCCCGCCATTTAAGCGGCAGTCTACGTAATGTGGCGGAGAGAGGGGGATTCGAACCCCCGGTACAGATTACTCCGTACGGCAGTTTAGCAAACTGCTGGTTTCAGCCACTCACCCATCTCTCCGGGCGCTGAAAGCGTCACAAAGGTACGGCTTTCAACTGTTACTTCCAAATCTTAGTGAGGTTTTTCGAAAAATTATTGATGACTGATGTCGCTCGGTTTACCTATACTTTCACGCATGGAGGTGTCTGCCTGAATGTTACGAATTTTATAATAGTCCATAACACCCAGGTTCCCACTCCGGAAGGCTTCAGCGATGGCCATCGGAATTTCTGCTTCGGCTTCAATAACCTTGGCGCGGGCCTCTTGTGCTTTGGCCTTCATTTCTTGTTCCAAGGCAACGGCCATGGCACGACGCTCCTCGGCACGAGCCTGGGCAATGTTCTTGTCGGCATTGGCCTGGTCCATTTGCAGCACAGCACCGATATTTCGTCCGATGTCAATATCTGCAATGTCTATCGAGAGGATTTCGAAAGCGGTTCCGGCATCCAACCCTTTATTCAAAACAACACGGGAAATGGAATCCGGGTTTTCCAGCACCGTTTTATGAGAGTCGGACGAACCGATAGAGGAGACAATCCCCTCCCCTACACGAGCCAGAACGGTCTCTTCACCGGCGCCCCCTACCAGTTGCTTGATATTTGCCCGCACTGTCACGCGAGCCTTGGCTATCAGCTGAATCCCATCCTTAGCAACGGCCGTCACGGGCGGGGTATTAATCACTTTAGGGTTTACCGACATTTGCACGGCTTCAAAGACATCGCGTCCTGCCAAGTCAATGGCTGTGGCCATCTTGAAATCCAATGTAATGTTGGCCTTTTGAGCCGACACCAGTGCATGAACCACATTTGCCACATGGCCGCCGGCCAGATAGTGAGCTTCCAACTCATTGGGATTCAGATGCAGGCCGGCCTTAGTTCCTTCAATCATGGCTGAGACGATGGTTCCGGGCGGAACTTTCCGCCAGCGCATCAGAACCAGTTGCAGAAGGCTCATCCGCACTCCTGATACCATGGCGGAGAACCACAGCCCTATAGGGATAAAATAGAGAATAATCCACAGCAGGATAATGGCAACACCTGCAATAACGATTGCTGTTGTCGAAAATTCCATATGGTATTGTGATTTAGGTTAGTGTCGTTAAATTTAAAGTAGTCCAGCCCACTAATGAGTCTATTCCGCTCCCCGAACCACCAGCGTGGCATTATCATACCCAATAACAATCACCTCCTGACGCGGGTCGATATAACTGTCGAGAGATTTGGCTTCAAAGATTTGTCCATCGATTTGAACTTTCCCCATCGGCGCCAGTCGGGTTAGGGTTATCCCCTGAACGCCAACCTCCACCTGTTTTTCGATTTCTACCGGTTGGACTTGAGATTCAATATTGGTTTTGAGGGCAAAACGATTCCATGTCCGGGGGCGAAGAAAGAGAATGGTAAGCAGCACCAGCATGACAACGACGACAGCCAATACAATAAAGCCCATGACCATCCCACCTCCGACAAAGGCCCATGTCACGGCCCCCACCAAACAGCAGAATGCCCCGACTGCCGCCACCGTAATGCCGGGTAGCAGCACCAGTTCAGCAAGAAACAGCAACAAGCCCAACAGAATGAGTAAGGTTATCCAGAGTGTCATAAGGCTGTAACGTTAATTTTGACATTCGGTTGGCTGCCGAGCACTTCGGCCAGCGCATCTGCCTCAGCGCGGGTCGCAAACGCCCCTACGGAATAGGTCACTACATTGCCTGAGGAGCGCCGCACAATGGTTTTTCCGGGTGCACGTTGGGTAATCATTTCGCGCAGCGCAGTCGGCAAACGCAATTCTGCCGGTGTTATTTCCACGCTATATCCGCCCCCCTGTGCTTCGCCATCCGGGTTGGCTGTCACTGCACTTTCCAATGCCTTTGCTTTGGCCACCGTCGTTTGCTGACCATCTGAAAATGCCACGACAGAGGCCCTAAACCCTGTGCGTGTCATTTGTGTAGCAGCAGCCTGTGCCTCCGCATAGGTCGTAAATCCTCCCGCCACATACCGTGTCTGTCCGTTGCCGAGGCGCTGCGCCATCACGGGGGTCACCCCTTTGAACGCTGCAATGCTTTTCGGCTGCGTCGTGTAGAGTGCTATTTGTACCGTATAGTATAGACCTCGTTTGGGAACCTGTAACTGCGGCACATCGTCCACTGTCGTGTAATTCCGCTGTGCAACATCATCGGTCCGGCTAATCTCCCCGTAAACCACCATACTTCGAGGTGCAAAAGACACATCGGGATAGGTCATCTGCTTGGACCACTCTTCGGCATTGAATTTCTTTTGTTCCGCGGCCAGTGAATCTGCCGCCAGCGACAGACCCAAAGCCCGTGCCATCGTCAGTTCATAATCCAGTACCAACCGTTTCTGCAGCGGGTAGGTAGCCACCAAAGGTGCCAACTGCTCTCCGGCCAATCCTTCGGCTCGGCGCACCTGACGGCTCTCCTGGTCGAGTTGCTCCAGCTGGAGACGGTCAATGGTGCCAATCTTATCCACCAACACCAGATAGCGGTCCAGTTTTCGGTTGTAAATCTGCAACCATAGCCGTTCCATCAGGGCATCCACCTGTTCTATCTGCTCTTTCAGTTCCCCGGAACGCACCAGCAGGCTGTCGATAAGGTCCTGGTCCTTTGCTGCATCGTACTGCCGTTTGACCCGTTCCAGTTGACTGTATAAATCTTCAATACGACCGTCAATCTTGACGACTTCAGCCTCGACACGCGGAGTCAGCGCAAAAAGGGTCAAATCGTTTTTGGACAAATTGGAGACAAAGAATGAGTTGGCCAACAGGGAGCGCACCCCTTCCCCACTCTGGACCGACCCACCGCCGCCGGAAGAGGACGTTTCATCCATATGGCTGATAATATACTCCTGCTCGATGGCCGTTACTCGTGCCGTCACCTTCCCAATCTGGTTGCGAATCTCAAACAACTCACCCTCCAGCCGCACAATCTCTTCGCCCAGAGCCGCTTTGTTCGCACTTTGGTCGAACATCTGTCGGTCGCGGGTTATCTGTTGTGCCGCCGAGTCTTCACGCGCCTTGAGCGCCTGTTGCTGCCGCAGGAGCTCCATATACTCTTCGTTCTGTTCCAGACCGGCAATGCGCGCCTTTTGAGCCCGCACAGCCGAGACGCTCCCCAGCAGGGCAAAGATTAGCAGAAATTGGGATAAATAACGTATCATAGCACTATGAACGAAGATAGGTAATCTTGCCGTTACTTCCAACTACGAAGCATGAAAATATGGATAAACCCAAAAAATTCGAGGCGCCCGAAAAGCATGAGCACCGACAGCAGCCATTTGGCTGCCTCGGGCAGCGGACCGAAACTGGCCAGATTGCTGACCTTGCCGAATCCCGGCCCGACGTTGCTCAGGCTGGCAATCGTTGCGGTAAAACTGGTCAGCAGGTCGAGGTTCATGGCCGTCAGCAGAATGGTGCCCACCAGTGCCGTAAGCAGATATATCATCACCAACAGAATGGCGGCATTGACCACACCGTCTTCCTGTGTCACTCCGTTCTGTTTGATGCGGATAACGGCATTGGGGTGCTGCAACTTCAAAACCCGTGCTTTGATGGCCTTGAAAATCAACAGCACACGGTCAGCCTTCACTCCCCCTGCCGACGACCCTGCCATGGCGCACTGGATGGTGCAGTATATCAGGACTATCATAGCCAGCGGCGGCCACAGCGCATTGTCGGTAGAGGCAAAGCCGGTGGTTGTCGTATAGGAAACCACTTGGAAGACCCCGTACCGTAACGCTTCCCATACGTTCGCGTAGTTGTGGTTCAGCAGCAGGCTGGCCGAGACAATCAGGGTGCTGACCAGCAGCGACAGCACATAAAACCGCGCTACTTCCGACCGAAACACATTGTTGTGTTTGCCTCGCAACGTGGCGTAAATCAGCCCCATGTGAATCCCCGACACCAGCATGAAAAAGGTAATCACCATTTCGATGGTGACGCTGTGGTAATACATGATGCTGAGGTTCTTGGTCGAGAAGCCCCCGGTGGCCACGGTCGAGAAGGAGTTGGTCAGGGCATCGAACCAGTCCATTCCCACGGCCATCAGCACCAGTGTCTCGCACAGGGTAAGTCCGACGTAGACGAAAATGATGATTTGAAGGATTTTCTTGGTGGTGTAGCGGAAGTTGTCCTTGGCCATCATCGACATTTCGGCACTCGAGAGGGTCATTTTCATGCGTCCCATCGAGGGTAAAATCACGATGGCAAACAACACGACCCCCACCCCGCCAATCCAGTGGGTAGCCGCTCGCCAAAACAACAATCCTTTGGGCAGAGCCTCCACGTCGCTCAGGATGGTAGACCCGGTGGTCGTAAATCCCGAGGTACTC
Source organism: Candidatus Rikenella faecigallinarum (assembly GCA_019113395.1). GTDB lineage: Bacteria > Bacteroidota > Bacteroidia > Bacteroidales > Rikenellaceae > Rikenella > Rikenella faecigallinarum. The sequence continues at coordinate 6,736 of DXHL01000005.1, forward strand.
TCAAACCAGGCATTCGTAAAGGTGAATTCACCTCCCCATATCAGATAGGGTACCATCCCCAGCAGGCAGGACATCACCCAGGCCATCACCACCACTACGTAGCTCTCCTTGTTTGAGAGGTTGTTGTCGTTCGGCACGAAAATGAGCGGGAAGGCTCCAATGATGGCCGTAATCAGAAAACTGAGCAGCAGCGGATAGAACCCCGTATCCATGCCGTTGAAGAGGGAGATAAGCGCAGAAATCAACATGAATACTGCATTCAGCAGCATCACCAGCCCGACATACCGTATGACGACACCTAATTTCATGCCTGTGGTTTCGCTTTTTTGTGTGCCGTTATGAGCGTGGCAATATACTCTTTGAGGGTGTTGATTTCGTCGCGCGTACTGACGGCCACATCAAACGGGATGCGTGAATTGACATAACCTTTCAGGGCTTTGGTAATTTGCAGTACGGGTCCGATGAAATAGTTGTTGAGCATGAAATAAAAGACCATCAACAGCAAAATCCCCGCCCCGAGTGCAATAATCCCCACCATGGAGGCGCGATAGGCGTTGCGCTCGAGTTGGGCCGTGTAGTCGATGGTATGCTGCTGGATGAGGACCATGAATTCCTTGATGGAATGGGTCAGGTTGTAATAGGAGGTCTTGTAGACATCCGTAAACCAGGTAATATCGGTACTGTCGGAGACTTGCGAGACGATATTGTTATAGTATTTGAAGGCGGTTCCGATGGCCTCCAGCTGGACGGGGTCACGGAGAGCATTTTGTGCCGTGTGAAAGGCCCGGTCGAAATCGCGATCGCTCTTGGCTATCAAGGAGTCGTAAATCACGTTGCGGGTCGTGTCCGTTATCGAGAGAAGCAGTGCAGTATTCTGCTCCTGCACCGCGTCGAGCATCTGTTTGGATATTTCAATGCTTTGCTGGCTCTTTTCAAGGAGGTTATGAGTGGCACGGTTGAATCGAGCCAACTCCAGAGACGAAATAATGCCTGAAAGAAACAGCAGGATGCCTATGGTGATAAATCCCAGTCGGATTTTGTGTTTGATGCCCATGGTGTTTTTGCAATTCGTCCGTAAAAGTAGCTTTTTTTTCGATATGTATGGATGCTTGACAGCGGATAAGCTCTCTCTTGCCCCGTATGCTCCGAGTGAACATTTTATTGAGGGAGACCATTGTTCCAGTAGAGTCTTTCGATAGGAAATCCAATGATAAAAATATTTTTATTTCTTATAATCATGGAATTTACATCCATTACCTCACTATTTGATAGAGGCTTAAGGCGGTCAATCGTCGGCGCATGATATACGCCCACGCGATGAGGTTGGGTGTTGGGAATCTGTCCTGCACTTGAATAGCCCAGGAGTTGTTTCACTTCGTCCGTGACACTCGGGTCTGACCCGACGTAGGCTCCGGAAACCACAAGCGGAACCTGCGCGTCAATTAAACTGCGCAAACGTTTTATTATCTGATTGCTGAAAACAGTATAGCGTTTCGGATAGCTGCGCTGCGCTCCGAAAAGCAAAGTCACACCCCGCAGTCGGGAGGGCAGCACGGGATACTGTTCAAATGCTGCACGTGAGGTGCTGACAAAAGAGACTCCGCATTCGAGAGCAGAGGCACCCAACCGTGCAGCATAGTCAAAACTATTGCCCGTCACACCCGTTTCGACCCACTCGGTCGAAGAGGCTCCCCAGCCGGGATGGTGGTTGTCTTCGAAGGGTGAAAGGGGGTTAAAGTCCTGTTGCGGTCCTACAATGGCGCGGTCATGAACGTAGGGCACGCCGGGGTCCTGCTCCATGTCAAATCCCACCAAACGTCTCTTTTCATCGTATTTCAAGGCCGGAGGACTAACCCGTGTAAATCCGTTCACAATCAACATATAAGCCATTGTGTCGTTCGCCGACGAAAGCCCTGCGCTAATCGTTTCACTCGGGAAACTCTCGCCGCCGTCGTTCACAGCCGTCACACGGTAGCTGTAAACCTGCCCGTCTCGCGGCAGCGGCAGCAAGAGTTGTGTTCCGCGCACCTCTACCCCGTTGTCAAACGCCCCTTCCGCCCCGACACGACGATAGACGCGGTAACGGTTCGGAACGGCGGAAGGCTCCAACGGGTCACGGGTCGCACGCCAGCTCAGCCGCAGTGTATCCCCCGAGAGCAACTCGCCCCGCAGCACCGACGGCGGCAACGGCTGCACTGTATAAGCACGTCCGTAACGGTCGGCCAGAAAACGCAATACCCCCTTGTATATCGCCCGAGCCATGTCGAAACGGAACGCAGGGTCCATGGCAATCGCCATATCGTGGATATTTTGGTGCGAAAACATCTCAACCAAAATAGCCGGCATGTCGGGGCGCGAAATTTCGGCGTAACTCTTGTCGTACATCGAACGGCGCGTCCACGTCGAGTCATATTTGGCGCGGATGTCCTCCACAATCTGCGTCTGCACCAGGTCGGCCAGGTCGCGGGCCGAGAGTTTGCTCTTGCCGTTTGTGTAGTGTGCCCGCGTGCGATCGGTGTAGTGAATCGAGAGAGTCCCCGTTATCGAGTCGCAAATGCCGGCATCGGTGTGCAGCCCGACAGCCAGGTCGAGCGGTACGCCGCGCTGTTTGCGGATGTAGTTGCACCAGTCGCCGTTCCCCTTGAAATTGTCGATATAGTCCAGCATTTTCCCCTCTTCGTTCTCTTTTGAGAGCGTCTCCTGAGCGTATATCGAGTCTGGCACGCCGCTGTACTGCATCCAGTAGCGTGCCGCCTCGGCGTAACGGCTTACCTCGCTGACCGTTCCGGCCCGCTCGACCTGCCCCATGCCACCGCCAATCTTCACGGCATCGGCCGTCAGCGTCCCTTCCGACACCCCTTCGGGTGCCGACAGTACGATTTTCGACGCGCTGTCCAGTACAAAACTCCCCAACCAGACCCACATCGAACCTCCGATACGTTGATTGACCTCAAATTCAGCCTTCCCGCCAGCATGACAGACCGTATAACGGGCATTGCTCAGGTTGCTCGGCAGGGCCTTCCAGCTGACGTACACGCCATAGGTATCGCACTGCTGCAAGGCGGGGAAGTAGGTAATGCAGGGCTTTATATCCTGCTCTACTTTTGCCTGAAGTACAGTACCTTCACGAAAAGGATTTTGAGCATGCAACGTATCCTGCCACCGAAAACCGCCCGATAGCGTCCGCCACACTCCCGTACGCTCTATCCGTGCCCCTGCCGTGGAGCGGTCGTTGTCCACAATCACCTCTTTCCGTTGCGGGTCGCGCTCGCGAGCCATCACCACCACGGCCCCTGCCCGTTCCAACATCGGTGCCACGTACTGCGTCGCAAACTCCTGCGTATTGAGGTCCTCAATGGTACCAAACAAGGCAGGCCGCTGCCATACCCAGGCCGAATCCTCCTCCTGATGATAGTAGCGCCCGTGTCCGCCCCACAGCGCAATGTGGCGGCCATCGAGACCGCGCCCGTACAACGGACGGTCGATGCGCCGCACCAGTGGACGACGGTTGAACGGTGAACTTTCGCGTTTCGGGTCGCGAGCGTTGCGCGGACGGTAGTAATTGGGAATAAAACGTTCAATCGGAACGTTATAAGCATAAAAACGCACCTCACACGAGGCATAGGCCTCGCCCAACTCCTCCCGAACGGCATCGGCCCAGCGGTCAATCAGTTCCTGACGGATGGAGATTTGCGCCAGCCCGACATTGCAGTAGAGTCGCAGCACGCTGCGGTCGGAAGAGAGCTGGACGCGTTCGAGCACCACGCTGCGCACCGACTCCGAACGCCACGGAGCAAAAATTTCGGGGCGTTTGCCCAACTTTTTGAGGATGGTCTGCTGTTCGGTTTTGATTTCCGATGCTGAAAGTACAGGTTCAGCTAATGCAGCATTTAATCCAGAAATACAGAAAAATAAAAATATCCCAATAACGTGTTTCATCTTTTAGAACTCCCCTACTTCCAATTCCGTAACGCGGTCGCCGTCCACCGTAAACCGCAGCGCCGTCCGCACCCCCTGATAGCCGTATCCCGCTGCGCCGGGGTTCATGTGCAGCAGGTGGTAGCGCGAGTCGTTCATCACCTTCAGAATGTGCGAATGGCCGCTGATAAAAAGGTCGGGATGCACCTGTTCTATCCACTGCCGTGTCTGCACATCGTAATGACCGGGGTAACCGCCGATGTGCGTCATCAGCACACTCAGATTTTCACAAATCAGGTGTTTAAAACGCGGGTAGACCGTCCGTACCCGATGGTCGTCGATGTTGCCATAGACGGCCGTCAGCGGACGGAAAGCGTTGATGCGGTCAGCCAGTTCCAGCGACCCGATATCCCCCGCATGCCATATCTGCTCGACGGGCTCCAGAAAACGGCGCACCGCATCGTCAAACGTACCGTGGGTGTCGGATATTAAACCTATGCGAATCATTTTACGCTATGCCTTAATACTGCCAAAGGTAGAGATAATTTGAGAAAAGGTTATCTTTGTTCTGTATGGCAAACAATATACCGCTGGCGGAGCGTATGCGCCCCCGAACCCTCGAACAGTATATCGGTCAGACCCATCTGATGGGCCCCGATGGCGTGTTGCGTCGTTTTGTGACGACCGGCAACCTCTCGTCGTTCATTCTGTGGGGGCCTCCCGGGGTCGGCAAAACGACACTGGCACAGATTGTGGCACACTCTCTCGAACGTAAGTTTTTTACGCTCAGTGCCATAAACGCAGGAGTTAAAGAGGTGCGTGAGGTGCTGGAGAAGGCACGGTCGAGCCGTTTCTTCGACTCGGCACCGCCCGTGCTCTTCATCGACGAAATCCACCGCTTCAACAAAGCGCAGCAGGATTCGCTGCTCGGAGCCGTGGAACAGGGTGTGGTGACGCTTATCGGTGCCACAACCGAAAACCCCTCGTTCGAGGTGATACGCCCCCTCTTGTCGCGTTGTCAGGTCTATATCCTCAAACCTTTGTCGGACGAAGACCTGCTGACGTTGTTGCATCGTGCCGTGACTGAAGATACCGAGCTAAAACAGCTTGACATTCGCATTGAGGAGACGGACGCTATCTTAAGTTTCAGTGGAGGTGATGCACGCAAGTTGCTGAACATTATAGAAATGATTTGCGCAACTGCAGCGGATGATGCCGTGGTTATCAACAACGAGACCGTGCGCAACGCCCTCCAGCAAAACGTGGCCCGCTACGACAAGGGGGGCGAGGAGCATTACGACGTCATTTCGGCCTTTATCAAGAGCATTCGGGGCAGCGACCCCAATGCGGCGATATACTATCTGGCCCGGATGCTGGCCGGAGGCGAAGAGCCCCGTTTTATTGCCCGCAGGCTGTGCATTTCGGCCTCGGAAGACATCGGGCTGGCCAATCCCAACGCCATGCTGCTGGCCGAGGCCTGCTTCAACACGGTCCACAACATCGGGATGCCCGAAGCGCGTATCCCGCTGGCTGAAACCACCATCTACCTGGCAACCTCCCCCAAGAGCAACTCGGCCTATATGGCTATCAACAAGGCCCTGGCACAAGTCGAACGCGAGGGGTACCGTCCCGTGCCGCTCCACCTGCGCAACGCCCCGACCGAGCTGATGGCCAAGGCTGGTTATTCGACCGGCTACAAATACGCCCACGACTACCCCGGCCACTTTGTCGAGCTGGAGTTTATGCCCGAGGGAATGAGCGGCACCCGTTTTTGGGACCCGGGCGACAACCCTGCCGAGGAGCGTCTCCAAAGCCGCATGCAGGAGCTGTGGCAAGGAAAATATTAGACGGCGTGCGGGGTTTCGGGAAAATCGTTAAATTTACACACAAAAGCATAAGAACCTATGACAATGAAGTGCAGTCACTCGGAGAGCAAGAACCAAAATATTCGCGTAGTGATTCCGGGGTTCACGGAAGGCGACCCGCGGGGCATGTTTTTCCTGATGGCAGGCCCCTGCGTGGTGGAGAGCGAAGAGATTGTGATGGGGACCGCCGAACGGATGGTCGAAATCACCTCGCGCCTCGGGATACCCTATATCTTCAAAGCCTCGTACCGCAAGGCCAATCGCAGCCGTGCCGACTCCTTTACCGGAATCGGAGACATCAAGGCACTCAACCTGCTGGCACGCGTGCGGCGGGAGTTCGGCGTGCCCGTAGTAACCGATATCCACAACCCCGAAGAGGCTGCCATGGCGGCCGAATATGTCGATGTGCTGCAAATACCCGCCTTTCTGTGCCGCCAGACCGACCTGCTGACCGCAGCCGCCGAAACCGGCAAGTGGGTGAATATCAAGAAGGGACAGTTTCTGGCTCCTGAGTCGATGGCCTTTGCTGCCGAAAAGATTGTCGAATGCGGCAATCGGCACGTTATCCTGACCGACCGCGGAACCTCGTTCGGCTACTACGACCTGGTGGTCGATTACCGGGGAATTCCGACCATGCAAAAGACCGGTTTTCCCGTGGTGGTGGACATCACCCACTCCCTCCAGCAACCCAACCAAAGCAGCGGGGTGACCGGCGGACACCCCGAAATGATTGAAACCATTGCGCGGGCTGCCATTGCCGTGGGGGCTGACGGCCTCTTTATCGAGACCCACCCGAATCCGTCGTGCGCCCTTTCCGACGGGGCCAACATGCTGCCGCTCGACCGCATGGAACCGATGCTCGAACGTCTGGTGGCACTGCGCAAGACCGTGCTGAGTTTCTAACCCCCTATCGTTATCCAAAAACCTGACCCATACCTTATGGAAGAGAATACCACCCCCACAGCACCCGACACCAAACGGGAGCAGATTATCGAGACCCTCCAAACCAAATCAGCCCTTCTCCAACGCATCTTTGACAACACCCAGCAGGTGTTCGGCGAACTCAAGGAGATACTGCAGGAGTACGCCGTCGAAGTGAACGAACGCCTCGAAGGACATACCGACAAACGGGTCAAAATGGAGTACCGCGACCGCGGCAAATTCGAAGCCCAGCTTCAGATGGCCAGCGACATTCTGATTTTCAGCATGCACACGAACGTATTTATGTTCGAACGTGAAAATATCATCTGGCAAAACTCCTACGTCAAACAGGACAAACAGAACGCCTACTGCGGCGTGATAAATATCTACAACTTCCTGTCTGACTCGTTCAAGTACAACCGTTCGGCCGATGAAGGGTACCTTGTGGCGCGTATCTTTATCAACCGCGACTTCCAGTACATGGTCGAGGGGAAACGGCAGGTGACCTTCCGCCACGACCGCTTCGGACAGGGTGCCATCACCCCCGAAGCCCTGACCGAGATTATCGAAAACACCATGGCCTATACGCTCGATTTCGACCTCCTCGTACCGCCCTACGACACCATCAAAATCGTCACCGTAGACCAGATGAACACCAAAATCGAGAACTCGAAACTCCAAACCGGGAAACGGCTCGGGTATCAGTTCCGCTCGGACGATGTGTAGATGCCGACATATTGGCCCTACCCTGTTTTTCATACTATGTCTTGTTTCGGTTGCCTGGGGGCAGGCTCCGCCCATGGCTGGCCCTACCCTCTCGAACAACTACGGAGACCAGATACACAGCGACACGCTCGTACAACCCATTAACTACCGCGAGCAAAGCGAAAAATCCGACGCCTTCTACGATACCATTCTCCACCGCGAGTACAAAAATCCCGTCACCCGTTTTCTGGTGCGGTCGATGGTACGCAGCCGCAACACCAGCGACGAAGGTACGCCGACTGTCGATTTCAAGCACAACCGGGAGTACTTTGAACGATACTCCGGACGACGCATTCAGGCTATCCGAATCACGCGGGCCAATGTCTTTGCCCCGCGTGACTCCTCGGAAAAAATCGGGTGGCTGCAACGCTTTATCGACAAACTGCACATTCCTACTCAGGAACGGCAACTGGCCCAAAACCTGCTCTTCCGAACCGGAGACACGATTAATCCCTACGTGATGGGGATTAACGAAGAGTTGTTGCGTAGTCTGCCCTACCTCTCCACAGCCTACTTTGTCGTTTTGCCTGTCCCCGGAGATTCGACCGGAGTGATAGTCAGTCTGTTTGCCCGTGACAACTGGTCCATAAGCGGTGATATACGGTTGGGTGGGGACGGAAACGAGGTGTCGGTTTTCGACCGCAACTTTTTGGGGACGGGCGACGAACTGCGTTTTATTTTCACCGGAGAGCATACCTTCCGACACATTGCCACCGAAGTCAATTATACGGCACAAAACCTGCTCGGGTCATTCACCGACCTGACGGTTCGACTGGGGGTCGGGGCGCACCGAAATATCGGACAATTCACCGTAGACCATCCCTTTATCCTCCCCTCCGACTGGGCCTATGGCGCCAATGTCGAACGGCTCTACCAAAGCGAAGGAATGACCCTCATCGACACGTCGTACTACGTAAATCGTTTTCGGCTCGATGGCTGGTTTGGGAAATCGTGGTGTTTGAACTGGCACAATGGGACCAGCATCTATGCGGCCGCCTCCGCCTCCAAGGAACAGTACAACAGCCGGCCACCTGTAGGTGAGACGCTGAACCCCTACTACCATAACAGTACGCAGGTTTTGTTTAGTGTGGGGCTCGTGCGACGAAACTATTTTCAGGGGAACATGATTTACGGCTACGGACGAACGGAGGACATTCCATACGGTTTTCGGTTCGAGCTGGTTGGAGGACGTCAATGGGCGGAAAAACTGGGGAACCGCGACTATTGGGGGGTACGCGCCTACTGGGGGAACCTCCTGGGTGACCACTATTTGGAAAGCGGTGCTGCAGCCGGGTCGTACTTCACTGCGAACTATCAGCCTCAGCAATCGACCATTATCGGACACATCAAATATTTCACTCCGCTGATGCGCGTGCGTACCAGCTACATTCGGCAGTTTGCGGAAATCTCCGCCACCATGGGATTTAATCGTCTCGAGGGCGAACGGGAAGCCCTGCGCTACGAACAGCAATACGGCACAGGGATTCGAGGACTGGACGTAAACTCCTGGCTTTCGGGATATAACCGCCTGACCATGAGCTCTGAAACCGTTTTCTTTACGCCTCTTTTTCTGTACCACTTCCGTTTCGCCTTTTTTGTCTTTGGCGATGTGGGATGGCTAGGATACAACAACAACTTGTTTCGTAATCGCTTTACGGGGGCTGTGGGGGCCGGAATTCGAATCAAGAACGAACGGTTGATTTTCAGCAATATACAAATCCGCCTTGGATATGCCTTCAACCGTCCTCCCGAGGTCGGTTACAGCTACTTCTCGATTTCGAACGAACAGAATTTCCAGGAGTTCAACTTTGCACCGGGCCAACCGCAAGTAATTCCCTACCGTTAGTACAGTTTTGGCATGCTTTGTGCTGAGTGAAAGTGTGTATGAAACACACCATTATTCACTCTTAACCATTGAATACATTATGTCTGTACTTGTTGGGCAAAAAGCCCCCCATTTCGAAGCTGCTGCCATTGTGAACGGCACCGATGCGGTCACGAACTTCTCGCTGGCTCAATACCTTGGCAAGCAATATGTCCTCTTTTTCTTCTATCCGGCTGACTTTTCGGCGGTCTGTCCCACGGAAATTCTGGCCTTTCAGGAGCTGGCCGACGAGTTTGCCCAACGCAATGTGGCCGTGGTAGGCTGTTCGGGTGACTCCCATTTCGTGCACCAGCGGTGGCTCTCCACTCCGGTCAAGGAGGGAGGTATTCAGGGCGTAAAATATCCGTTGGTAGCTGACCCCGCCAAGACCATCATGCAGAATTACGGTATTATGGCAGGTGACTACCTCTATAACGAGAGCGGCGAAGTGGCCTTTCAGGGACCCGCGATGGCCTATCGTGCGTCGTTCCTGATTGACAAGGAGGGGATTGTACGGCACCAGGTGGTCAATGACCTGCCGCTTAGCCGCAGCACGGAAGAGACACTGCGGATGATTGATGCCCTGCAACACTTCGAGCAGTACGGCGAGGCTTGCCCGATTAACTGGCACCGCGGTGACAAGGGCATTGGCTAACAAGAAGGCGGCAGTTACAAGAACGGGGGCGGAAACCTGGTTGTTTCCGCCCCCGTTTTGTTTGAGCAGTGCACTGAAAGCCTTGCAGACTATGCCTCTACCTGCTCTTCCAGCACCATTTTGAAGTACCCAAGACTGTCGGGGTCAAACTCCCGAATGTAGTTGTAATGGGCACTGCATTTTGCCTCACCCTCCTTAATGAAGGCAATGGCAGAAATGCGATAGTCGTCCCCAGCGGTCGGATGGCTGGCCTGTTGCAACAGCAGGTGCCCCATAATCACATAACCGCCCATCTCTACCAACCGCCGAGCATGGAAGTCGAGCAGGTCGGCATCATTGCCCTCAGCCGATGCCGCATCGTGCACCATTTTCACAGCAGCCTCATACTGCTCCCGCATAGCTACCAGCGTACGGTACTGATTGTCCATTTCGGGGGTAGGTTTCACGGCTTCGTAGGCCTGCATCTGCCCCAGCAGCACACCCGTTGTCACCCCACGAATGGCCGCAACCACCTGCAGTTGCGAGGTTCCTTCGTAGATGGTCGTAATGCGGGCGTCGCGGTAAATCCGCTCGATGGCATAGTCCTTCATAAAGCCCGAACCACCATGAATTTGCAGGGCATCATAAGCCACGCTGTTGCTGTACTCCGACGAGAAGAGCTTGAGCAGCGGCGTATAGGCATCCGCCAACTTTTGATATTTCTTCATCTCGTCGCGCTCCTCTTTTTCGAGTTTCCGTTCTTTTTCGATGTGGAAGTAGTTTTTGTAAACATCCACAAAACGGGCCGTTTCATACAGCAGCGCACGGCTGGCTTGCAAACGGGCTTTCATGTTGGTCAGCAGCTCGTAAACCGCCGGGAACTGAATAATCGGTTTACCGAACTGTTCGCGCTCGTTCGCATATTTCAGCGCTTCGCGGTAGGCAGCCTCCATAATCCCAACCGACTGGGCACCAATTCCCAAACGAGCCGAATTCATCAGCGCCATCACATACTTAATCAGCCCCATCTTGCGGTCGCCGACCAGTTTGGCAGGTGCATTCGTGAAGACCAGTTCGCAGGTCGGAGAGCCGATAATCCCGAGTTTGTGTTCGATACGGCGCACCTTCACGGCCATGTGTTTCTTGTCGTACACAAAGAGCGACAGCCCGCGGGCATCGGTTGTCCCCTCTTCCGAGCGGGCAAGCACGAGCGAGATATCCCCGTCTCCATTGGTAATAAACCGTTTCACCCCGTTCAGGAGCCATTCACCGGGTTTGTCCGGATTGGGCGTCGCCTTGAGCATCACGGCCTGCAGGTCGGAACCGGCATCGGGCTCCGTGAGGTCCATGGCTGCCGTTGCCCCTTTGTTAATCATCGGCAGGTATTCGGCGTTAATCTCTTCGCTGGCAAACTCATGGAGGGTCTCGGCGCAGTCCTGCAGCCCCCAGATATTCCCAAAGCCGGCATCGGCACGGCTCACCAATTCACAGGTCATCACATACGGCACGAGCGGAAAATTCAGCCCGCCGAAACATCTCGGAAGCGAAATTCCATATACCCCTGCCTGGGTCAGCATCTCGTGGTTTTCCTGTGTGCCGCGGGCATAAATCACGCGGTCATTCTCCACACGCGGCCCCTCCTTGTCCACCGAATCGGCGTTCACGGCAATCGTATTGGCTGCCACGTCACCCACTATCTCCAATACCTTTTTGTAGCTGTCGATGGCATCTTCGTAGTCCACCGGAGCATAGTCGTATTGGTCTTTTTCGCGGAAACCCTGCTCTTTGAGGTCCACGATTTTTTTCATCAGGGGGTGGTCCAGATGAAACTGTATGTCTTTATTATCTAAAAAGAAGTTAGCCATGTCCGTCTATTTGGTGTTCTGTTTGTAGTATTTGACCAGTTTCGGGATGACGGTGTTCACATCCCCCACTATCGCATAATCTGCAATCTTGTTAATCGGCGCATCGGGGTCAGTGTTAATCGAAATCACCATCGAGCTGCCGTCCATCCCGGCCGTGTGCTGAATCTGCCCCGAAATACCGCAGGCAATGTAGAGTTTCGGCCGTACGGTTACCCCGGTCTGCCCAATCTGCCGTTCATGTTCGGCAAAACCGGCATCCACTGCGGCACGCGATGCACCTACTTCAGCCCCCAATACCTCGGCCAGCTGGTAGAGCAATCCGAAACCCTCTTTCGAGCCCATGCCGTAACCGCCGGCCACAATAATCGGAGCACCCTTAATGTTGATTTTGCGTTCTTCCATCTCACGCGCCACAATCTTCACTGCAAAATCCGTGTCGCTCAGATACTTTTTGTAATCTACGTGTTTCACCTCAGCCGGTTTGGGATTGGCCACCGGTTCCATCTTCATCACCCCTTCGCGCACGGTAGCCATCTGAGGCCGGTGGTCGGGATTGATAATGGTGGCAATGATGTTCCCGCCAAAGGCCGGACGAATCTGATACAGAAGGTTTTTGTACTCTTTTCCGGTTTTGGCTTCGGTGTGGTCACCGATTTCGAGCGAAGTACAGTCGGCGGTCAGCCCGCTGTGTAGCGCCGACGAAACACGCGGTGCGAGGTCACGCCCCGTGCAGGTTGCCCCAAACAGTGCGATTTGCGGTTGCTCTTCCTTGAAAACACCGCAAATAATCGCCGCATGGGGCAGTGTGCGGAACGGTGCGAGTTCTTCGCCATCCGCCACATGGACTATTTCGGCTCCGTATTGTGCCAGTTGCGTTTCAACGCCCTGCAAGTTATGCCCGATGGCCAGGGCTTCGACACGGCATCCCAGGGTTGATGCCAATGCGCGAGCTTTAGTAAGGAGTTCCAGCGATACGTCGGCTACTTTCCCCTCTTCAATCTCGCAATAAACGAATATGTTGTTCATGGATTTTCTGTTTAATGTTTGCATTCAGGTAAGTAGCCTTAACCGATTGTATGCGAAGCAATCAGTTCTTTTACAAGCCCCTCGATATCGCCGTCGTCACCGCTCAACCGCTTGGCCTCTTTGGCTTGGAAGACAATGTTTTCGATTTTCTTCACCTTGGTCGGCGAACCGCTCAGCCCCAGTGACGCTTCATCGGCCTGCACATCGGCAGCACCCCACTCCGGAATGCAGAGATAACACCGTTCCTTATGCAATGCCATATAGTAGTCTTCCTGTTCCTGCTGCACTTCGCTCACCGTGCGGGCATGTTTGTACTTCATGACCATTTTGGCGTTGCGCGGACGGCATTCGGGCGCAGAGGCATTGACGGTAATCACCCCGGGCAGGCCCATGGTCACCGTTTCCACCCCATGCTCCAGTCGGCGGCGGATGGTTATTTCGCCTGTTTTCAGGTCGATGTTGTCAATCGCTTCAGCGTAGGTCACCTGAGGCAGGCTCAGTTTTTCAGCCACCTGCGGTCCTACCTGAGCGGTATCCCCGTCAATAGCCTGACGACCGGCAATAATCACATCGGGATTCATCTTCCGAATGGCACAGGCCAGCGTGTAGCTTGTAGCCAGCGTATCGGCTCCGGCAAATTTGCGGTCGGTGAGCAGCACACCCCCGTCCGCCCCGCGGAACATTGCCTCGCGAATCACCTCAGCCGCACGGAACGGCCCCATCGTCAGAATGGTAATGGTCGATTGCGGATAGCGGTCCTTGATGCGGAGTGCCTGTTCCAGCGCATTCAGGTCCTCAGGATTGAAGATGGCCGGCAGAGCGGCACGGTTCACCGTACCGTCGGCTTTCATAGCGTCCTTGCCCACGTTCCGCGTATCGGGAACCTGTTTGGCGAGCACGACTATTTTCAATGCTTCATTCATAAATGGTAAGTATTTGGGTAAGTTTATTTTGTTTGGTTTATATTCAGCATTAATTCACATACAGCTCCACCGACCAATCCTACTCAATCCCGCGGAACATACGGCTCCAGCGAATCCCCGTAAAGAGATTCTTTCCGGGCGTTATCGAAAGCCATACAAACGACGCTTTCCCTTCGATGTGGTCCACCGGTACAAAGCCCCAAAAACGTGAGTCTGCCGAGTTATGCCGATTGTCACCCATCATGAAGTAATAGTCCATTTGAAACGTATATTCCGTTGCAGGAGCATCATTTATATAAATCGTACTATCCGCCATATCCACTCGCAGTGTATTCCCCTCGTAGTTGCGGATAATCCGTTCGTAGAGCGGCAGGTTGTCCACCGTCAGCGGCACCGTAACCCCTGCCTTCGGCACCCACAGCGGCCCAAAGACATCTTCGGTCCACGGATAGCGCTGCGGGTCGTGCGGGAAGATGGATTCGCTCGGCAACCGTTTGATGTATCGTGTTACCCCCGTCACCTCCGGCAGTGCCTTCACCTGCTCTACTCCTGCAGCCGTCAGCGGCATCAGGTAGCAGCCCGATTCTGCATAATATTCCACTTCGTCAAGATTTACCCCGAGACGCTCAAACACACGTTCCCCTAGCGTTGGTCCGCTCACATTCACCATATAGAGGTACTGCACCCCCGGAATCTCTTTCTGCGGCTGCCCGTTCACGTAGACATTCCCGTCCACCACCTGCAGCGTATCCCCCGCAACTGCCACACACCGCTTGATATAGTTTTCCCGCTTGTCCACAGGCCGATAGACCACCTTCAGGTCTTTATATACCCTCTCGCGTCCCAATGACCGCACCAATTCGTAGTAGCTGCTCGTCGAGACATCCATCGGTATCGGCTGTCCGTACTCATTCGGAATCTGGATGGTTCCGAGAGCCACCGTATCCCCCTCGGGAAAGTTGAAGACCACCACATCGTCGTTCCGCACCACGTCACGCCCCGCCAACCGTTTGTAGGGCCACTGAATCCAGTCCACAAACGACGGAGTCGTTTTGGTCAGCGGCAGCGTATTCTGCACAAAGGGAAACGAAATGGGCGTATTAGGCATCTTGGGGCCGTAGTGCAATTTGCTGACGAAGATGTAGTCCCCCGTCAGGAGCGTCTGCTCCATGGATGACGAAGGAATCACATACATTCCGAAGAAGTAGATTTTCAGCGGCACGACCACCACCACGGCAAACAGCAGTGCCTCGACCCACTCCATGGTCTTTCGGAAGAGTTTATGCTCTTTTTTATAGGCGCGATAGCGGTTGAGCCACAGACGGTCGATGTAGCGGCTGATGTAGAGGTCATAGATAACAGCCACCCCGAGCAACCACCACAGGTTACGGGTCCAGACCACAAACCACAGGATATACAGCAGAGAGACAACCGAGAACTTGACCCACTTGTTCGCCCAAACGGAACGGATTTTTTCAATCACTTGCTTCATGGAAGGTATCGTTCAATCATCCGTTAAAAACCGAGCAGGTCTTTCATTCCAAATACTTTACCCGCCCCGCGTTTATCCGCCAGGAACTCGGCTGCCAGCACGGCCCCCATGGCGAAACCGCTGCGGTTTTTCGCATTGTGGTCAATGGTGATGATGTCGGCGTCCGACTCCCACACCACCGTGTGAATCCCCGGCACCATGGCACGCCGCTGAGCCGTTACCTCCAGTTTGTCGGCATCGGTCGTGGTGCCTAAGAACCACGATTTTTTACGGTCGATTCCCGCCAGAATATCCTCAGCCAATGTGACGGCCGTACCGCTCGGTGCATCTTTCTTCTGCACGTGGTGCACCTCGTTGAGCGTTACGTCGTATTCCGGAAAACGGTTCATCATTTGCGCCAGCTGCCGGTTGATGGCAAAAAAGATATTCACCCCGACGCTGTAGTTCGACGCATAGAAAAACGCCCCGTGCGTCCGTTCGCAAAGTGTCGTCACCTCGGGTAATTTATCCAGCCAGGCCGTTGTCCCGCACACCACGGGGATGCCCGCCTCCAGACAAGTCACCACATTCCCATAAGCCGTTGCCGGCGTGGTAAATTCAATGGCCACATCACACCCGGCCAGATTTTCCGTCGTGAGCTGGTCTGTATTGTTCAGGTCGATAATCAGCGGGAGCGTATGCCCGCGCGACACGAGGATGCGTTCAATCTCGTGCCCCATTTTTCCGTATCCTATCAGTGCAATTTTCATAACATGGTGAAAGTAATACATAAAAAGCTAAAAACAAAACCGAAGTTTGTTTTTAGCTTTTCCATTGGCTGTAAAAAAGTGTTCTCTTTTCCTACCGAACGATGGTCTCCTCGCGGTCGGGGCCCACGGAGATGATTTTCACCGGTACGCCCGTCTCCTGCTCGATAAATTCGACGTAGGTTTTGAACTGCTGCGGGAAGTCTTCGTAGCGGCGAATCTTGTTGATGTCGCAGTTCCACCCTTCGAATTCTCGATAAATGGGGGTAATCTCTTCGTTGGTTTCGTAGGGGAACTCCGTCACGCGACGGCCGCCGATTTCATAGGCAACGGCCACCTTGATGGTCGGGAAGGTGTTGAGCACGTCGGACTTCATCATAATCAACTGCGTGACGCCGTTAATCATCGTGGTGTATTTCAGGGCCACCATGTCGAGCCACCCGCAGCGGCGTTCACGGCCCGTAACAGCACCGAATTCATGCCCGATACGTTGCAGGTCTTTGCCCGTCTGGTCGAAGAGTTCCGTCGGGAAGGGTCCGCTCCCCACACGGGTACAATAAGCCTTGAAAATCCCGTACACCTCACCGATGCGATTCGGCGCTACGCCCAGCCCGATACATGCACCGGCACAGACCGTATTCGAAGAGGTCACAAAGGGATAGGTTCCGTAATCCACGTCGAGCAGCGACCCTTGCGCGCCTTCAGCCAGAATGCCTTTCCCTTCGTTGAGCAGACGGTTCACTTCGTGTTCCCCTTCGATAATCGTGAAACGGCGCAGGGTCTCAACCCCCTGGAACCATTGGGCTTCATACTCCGTGATGTCATATTCGAAGTCGAACTGCGCGAGCATGGCCACGTGTTTCTGTTTGAGGCGTTCGTAGCGCTCCATGAACGACGGCGAGAGAATGTCCCCCACGCGCAGCCCGTTCCGACCGGTTTTATCCATATAGGTCGGGCCGATACCCTTGAGGGTCGAGCCGATTTTGGCTTTGCCTTTGGCGGCTTCGCTGGCCGCGTCGAGCATGCGGTGGGTCGGCAGAATCAGGTGAGCCTTTTTGGCCACCCGGATTTTGGCCGTCACATCGACACCCAGTTTTTCCAGTTCGTCAATCTCCTGAGCAAACATCACCGGGTCGAGCACCACGCCGTTCCCAATGATGTTGATGGCATTGTCCCGGAAGATGCCCGAGGGTATCGAGCGAAGGACATGGACTTTGTCGGCAAAGTGCAGGGAGTGTCCTGCATTGGGTCCACCCTGGAAGCGGGCAATGACCTGATAGTCGGGCGTCAGCACGTCCACGACTTTACCTTTACCTTCGTCGCCCCATTGCAGGCCGAGAACTACGTCTACTTTCATTTATGGTGTTTTAGAACAAAAATTTTTGCATCGGCACACGAAAAACCGCCTGCAGTCTCGGTAAGCATGCAGGAGGTTGTGTCGCGTTTCCGCGGGTAAAAGTACAAAAAAAGGTTATTCGACCCGCCGATTTTCGAACTATTTTTCAGTGGCAATCCGTTTGACGGAGAGGTCACCGCTCTCGACCACCCCCCGACTCATCAGGAATCCCACGGCGCGTTTGAATATCTTTTTGCTCATCCCCGTCAGCAGCCGCACCTCGTCGGGCGACGATTTGTCACCCACCGGCAGCACGCCGTCGGCCTCGTCCAGCATCTTCAAAATCTCGTCGGCGGCAATCTTCACCTGGTCGAACCCCTCCTGCTGCAGCGACACGTCGATGCGATGGTCGTCGGCAATCTTCCGCACGTAGGCCTTCATCCGCATCCCGAGCTTCACCTCCGTGAATATCTGATTGTCGTACAGCATCCCCCAGTGGCGGTCGTTGATAACCACCCGATAGCCCTTGGGTTTACGCACGGCCACAAGGATATCGACCTCCTCTTTGGGCCGCACGGTAATCTCGTCGTTGTTGATGATTTTGTTCAGTTTGGAGGTTCCCACGGCACGTCCCGTCACGCGGTCCACATAAAGGGTTACCACATACCACTCCCCGACCAGCATCGGAGCCTGCTGGTTGCGTTTCGGAACAAACAAATCCTTGGGAAGCCCCCAATCCAAAAACGTACCGTGGTAGTTGAATCCCACGGCCTGAAGTGCGGCAATCTCCCCTTCGATGATTTTCGGTCGTTCGGTAGTAGCCACCTGCCGGTCTTCGGAATCGGTGTACACAAAGACCTCCATCGGGTCGCCAATCGCATATTTTTCAGGGACATAACGATTCGGAAGCAACACCTCGTTCCCTTCGCCATCCGTCAGATAAAGACCGTTGTCCGTCGCACGGGCTATGGACAGTCGGTTATAGTTCGCTACTCGTATCACTGCGCGTCTCTCCTCGATTTTTCCGACTGCAAAGATAGGCGATTCCGCGGAACATCAAACTGAAATTAATCCCGCGCGAAACGTTGCAGGAATGACACAGGAAGCGTAACTTTGCATGATTCCCGTTTTTAGACAATGTACGACATGGATAGAACGCTGAAAGTGGCCCTCTTCCAGATGGATATCGTGTGGGAAAATCCGCAGGCCAACTGTCTGAAGGTGGCCCGCTGGATGGAACACGAAGCGGCCGATGCCGACCTGGTGGTACTGCCCGAGATGTTTGCCACGGGCTTCAGCATGACTCCTGAGACCATCGCCCAGGAGATGGATGGCGAGGTGGTGACCTTCATGCGCGACCTGGCGCAACGAACCGGGAAGGCGATTATTACGAGTGTGGCCATTCACGACCACGTGCGGCGCACAGACCCGCAGACGGGTTATTTCAACCGGCTTTTCTTCTTCACGCCCGACGGGGTGTGGCTGACCTATAACAAACACCACCTGTTCCGCATGGGCGGCGAACATGAGCACTACGTGGCGGGAGAGTCACGGCTGGTGGTGCATTACAAAGGTTTCCGCATCTGTCCGCTGGTCTGCTACGACCTCCGTTTCCCGGTCTACTCGCGCAACCGGCAGGATTACGATGTACTGGTCTACGTGGCCTGCTGGCCCGAGAGCCGACGCTATGCCTGGAGCACGCTCCTCAGAGCTCGCGCCATCGAAAATCAGGCCTATGTCATCGGGGTCAACCGCTGCGGCGAGGAGCCGAAAAATCGATACTCGGGCGATTCGGCCGTACTGGACTACATGGGGCAACCGCTCGCCGAAGCCGCTCCTTCGGTCGAAGGAACCGCTACCGCTACCCTCTCGCTCAACGACCTTACGGCCTATCGGGAGGCCTTCCCGGCCTATCTCGATGCGGATGCCTTTACCTTAATCGAAGAGTAGCCCCCCTGTCGTGAGTCTGTCGGTTGTCATACTGCTTATCTGTTCCGGCATCTTCGTCGGCGTGGTCAATACCTTTGCGGGTGCAGCTGCGGCGGTGTCTATTTCGGTCTATACGGCGCTGGGACTCCCCATCAACATCGCCAACGGCACCAACCGACTGCCCGTCCTCTTCCAGGTGGGGGCTGCCGCCTACAACTTCCGCAAACAACACCTGCTCGACTACTCCGTCGGGCTTAAACTGGGTATTCCCACCGCCATCGGAGCACTCATCGGGGCGGAATTTGCCGCCGTGGTCAACCCCTCGATATTCGTCATGCTCCTGGCCACCATCCTGATCCTGCTGCTGGCCCTGCTCCTCTTCAGCCCCAACCGCATCCTCAAAGGAAACGGAAAACCGATTCGGGAAGTCAAAAAACTCGACGCCCTCTGGTTCCTGCTCGTGGGGCTCTACGGCGGCGCCTTTCAAATCGGCATGGGCTACGTCATCCTCGGCCTCACCATCATGGGCATGGGTTATGACGTGATTCGGGCAAACGCCCTCAAAAGCTTTATCGTGATGATATACATCCCCTGCACGCTGGCCGTCTTCATGTACCACGGGCAGGTGGCATACGGCTACGGACTCATACATGCCATCGGAAACGTCATCGGAGCCTATGTGGCTTCGAAATACGCTACCCGCATCAACACCCGGTTCCTGCGGTGGATGCTTATCGTATTTATTGGGCTCACCATCCTCGACCTGCTCAAAATAATCAGCATCAAAAATGCGTTGGATAACATACTATAAAGAAGAGATGAAAAAACTACCCATTCTGCTGACTGCTCTGCTGCTTACAGGCACTGTCGCTACGGCCTGCGCCCAGCAAGGGCACGGCGGACAACCCGCTCCGGCTTCCGTTTCAGACATACCGGACGAAGCGGCTCCGATTTTCGTACCGAACCTGCCGCGTGAACTGACCTTTGCCGGCGAACGGGTGCCGTTGGAATATGCCGAGGTGCGCGAGGCGCTGGAGCGCGAGATGACCGTAACGATGTACCTCCACTCTCGGACGCTGCGGACACTGCGCCTGACCACACGCTACTTCCCAGTCATTGAGCCGATTATGGCCAAATACGGCATCCCCGAGGACTTCAAATACCTCTGCATGGCCGAAAGCGGCCTCGACCCCAACACCGTTTCGCCCGTAGGGGCTTCGGGACTATGGCAACTGATGCCCTCGGCTGCCAAGGACTATGGGG
The DNA here is from genome assembly GCA_019113395.1 of Candidatus Rikenella faecigallinarum. GTDB lineage: Bacteria > Bacteroidota > Bacteroidia > Bacteroidales > Rikenellaceae > Rikenella > Rikenella faecigallinarum. Next base: position 27,283 of record DXHL01000005.1, read on the forward strand.
TGGAGACAGGCAGCAACGTAGACCTGCGTTTCAATGTCGAAATCGCCACCGAGGCTGCCTGCAAATACCTGCGGGATGCCTACGAGCGTTACGGCAGCTGGACACTCGCCGCAGCCTCCTACAACGCAGGACTGGCCGGGGTCAGCCGACGACTCGAAATCCAGGGTGTCAAATCCTACTACGACCTCTTCCTGCCCGAGGAGACCATGCGGTACGTCTATCGTATTCTGTCGTTCAAACTCCTCACCGAACGCCCTCAAAAGTACGGCTTCTACCTCCGCAAAAAAGACTACCTGCCCGCTTTCGAAAACTACCGCACCGTGACCATCAACGCTCAAAACATCGACTGGTCGGAGTTTGCAGCCAAGCAGGGAACCAACTACCGCGTGCTGCGCATTCTCAATCCGTGGATACGGAGTTACGAATATGCCAACAAGAGCGGAATTACCTATACCGTGATGATACCGACCGAAGGGTTCAGGGAAAATGGAAAATAACAACGATTGGATAGTGGTCGAGGGGGCGCGGGTGCACAACCTCAAGAATGTGGATGTATCCATCCCGCGCAACCGGCTGACCGTCATTACAGGGCTTTCGGGCTCGGGAAAATCGTCGCTGGCCTTCGACACCATTTATGCCGAGGGACAGCGGCGTTATCTGGAGACCTTAAGCTCTTATGCCCGCCAGTTTTTCGGGACGCTCGAACGACCCGACGTGGACAAAATTACGGGGCTCAGCCCGGTTATCTCCATCGAACAGAAGACCACGGGCCGCAACCCGCGTTCGACGGTGGGGACCGTGACCGAGATTAACGACTTCATGCGTCTGCTCTTTGCCCGCGCTTCAATCGCTTATTCAAAAGCTACGGGCGAAGAGATGGTCCATTACAGCGACCAGCAGATTACGGCTCTAATTATCGAGCGGTTCCGCGGGCGGAAGATTGCCCTGCTGGCTCCCGTGGTAAAGGGTCGCAAGGGACACTATCGGGAGTTGTTTGCCTCGATGATAAAAAAAGGGTATATCTATGCCCGGGTCGATGGCGAGATTGTGGAGCTCCACAGCGGCATGCACCTCGACCGTTACAAGATACACCACATCGAATTGGTTATCGACCGCATGGTGGCCGAACCTGAGGCGGAAGCGCGCATCCGCAAGAGCCTCGAAGAGGCGATGCGGCAGGGCAAGGGCACCATGATGGTGGCCGATTACGAAACGGGCGAAGCGCGCTACTACAGCCGCAACCTGATGTGTCCTACCACAGGCATCTCGTACAACGAGCCTGCTCCGCACACCTTTTCGTTCAACTCGCCTCAAGGGGCTTGCCCGCACTGTAACGGGTTGGGCGAGGAGACCGTTTTCGACCTGACGCGGATTATCCCCGACGGCACCAAATCGATTAATCGGGGCGGAATACAGCCGCTCGGCAAACCCAAGGCCAATGCCGTATTCAACAAACTGGAGGCACTGGCACAACGCTATGACTTTACGTTCGACACGCCGCTCGACGAACTGGACGAAGAGGCGATGAACGCCCTGCTCTATGGTGATGCCACGCCCCTGCGCGTCACGGCTCTGTCGGGGGCGCGAAACAGTTGCATGACCGTTTGGGACGGCGTGATAGCCTACCTCGAGGCACAGGCCGAAGAGGGCGAAAAGGGGACCAAGTGGAAAGAACAGTATGTTGAACGGCGACCCTGCTCGGTATGCCACGGCACACGGCTCAAAGAGGATTCGCTCTACTTCCGTATTGACGGGAAAAACATTGCCGAACTCTCGGCCATGAGCATCGCAGAGCTGACCGCATGGTTCAACGGCATCGAAACACGGCTCAATAAACGCCAGCAAACCATTGCCCGAGACATCCTCAAGGAGATACGCGAACGATTGCGGTTCTTGATGGACGTGGGTCTGGGCTATCTGTCGTTGTCACGGTCGTCGCGTACGCTCAGCGGCGGCGAGAGCCAACGCATACGTCTTGCTACCCAAATCGGTTCCAAACTGGTCAATGTCCTCTACATCCTCGACGAACCGAGCATCGGGCTCCACCAACGCGACAACATCAAGCTTATCAACTCACTGCGCCAGCTGCGGGATGCCGGAAACAGCGTAATAGTGGTCGAGCACGACCAGGAGATGATAGAGTCTGCCGACTGGGTGGTGGACGTAGGGCCTGCCGCCGGACGTAAAGGCGGCGAAATCTGTGCCGTGGGGCCGCTGGATGAGGTGCTGAAAACCCCTACTTTTACGACCGACTACCTGAGCGGACGCCGCGCCATTGAGGTGCCTGCAACGTTACGTGAGGGGTCGGGCAAGTTCCTGACCATTCGCGGTGCACGGGGGAACAACCTGAAAAACATCACGGTGCAATTTCCGTTGGGAAAATTTATCGTGGTCACCGGGGTGAGCGGAAGCGGCAAATCGACCCTCATTAACCAAACCCTGCGCCCCGCACTCGCGCGTGAGCTCTACCGCTCGTTCGACCAGCCCCTACCCTACGACTCCATCGAAGGGCTGGAGCACATCGACAAACTGGTCATCGTGGACCAGTCACCCATCGGGCGCAGCCCGCGCAGCAACCCTGCCACCTACTCCAACGTCTTCGGCGACATCCGAAAGCTCTTCGAAGCGACCCCTGATGCCCAGATTCGCGGGTATAAGGCGGGACGGTTCTCGTTCAACGTCAAGGGAGGACGCTGCGAGGAGTGTCGCGGCGCAGGGGTTCAAACCATCGAGATGAACTTTCTGCCCGACGTGTACGTGACCTGCAAGGCGTGCGACGGACACCGATACAACCGCGAAACGCTCCAGGTAAAATACAAGGGAAAGAACATCGACGAGGTGCTCAACATGACCGTCAATCAGGCTGTTGAGTTTTTCGAGCACGTACCGACCATCCACCAAAAACTCAAGGCCATTCAGGATGTGGGGTTGGGATACCTGCGGCTGGGCCAGCCCTGCACCACCCTCTCGGGCGGCGAAAGTCAGCGCATCAAACTCTCGGCCGAACTCTCGCGACGCGATACGGGCAATACGCTCTATATCCTCGACGAGCCGACCACAGGTCTCCATTTCGAAGACATCCGCGTGCTGCTGGGCGTGCTGAACAAACTGGTAGACAAAGGCAACACGGTCATTGTCATTGAGCACAACCTCGATGTCATCAAGGTGGCTGACCACCTGATTGACATCGGTCCCGAAGGGGGAGCAGGCGGCGGACGGCTCCTGGCGCAAGGCACGCCCGAAGAGGTGGCTGCCTGCCCCGAAAGCGCTACGGGTCAGTTTCTAAAACCGCTGTTGGCCAACGTGAAACGTCAGGCGGCCACCAGGAAGAAACGCACGACTAAAAAATTTGAGAATCGCGAAAAATCTTCCTAATTTTGTAGGAAAGTTTTGATGCCCGAATTTCCGGAGGGCTTTTGACAGTTATCTTCGGAGAGACCGGGCATTTTTGATTGTGTTACCCTCAATCCCTCAAACCTATGGAAAGTCAAGGTTTATCTTCAGCTCAGACTCCCGATGTACGGGAAGAGCAGTTCGAAACCGCTGCGCCACACACTGCCGAGCCCGTTGAAGCTTCTGCGGCAGAGGCTGCGACATCGGTTGTCGAAACTACATCGGAAAACACTCCCGCTGACTCCAACAGCGAATCGGCGGCTCAGACGACCAACCCTTACGCCGGGAAAACCCAGGCCGAGCTAATCGACCTGCTCGCGCGCATGATTGACGAACGCCCCGTACAGAATCTGCGGGGAGATATCGAAGCGGTAAAGATTGCCTTCTACAAGGCAGGACGTGCGGATATCGAAGCGCAACGAGCCTCCTATCTGGCAGCCGGCGGTGACCCGGAAGCGTTTCAGCCGACCCTCGGCGAATGGGAAACCAAATTCAAGGAGCTGCTCCTGCGCTACCGCGAAAAACGCGATGCCTTTATCAACAATGCCGAACAGGAGAAAGAACGCGCCTACGCCGCCAAGTTGCAGATTATCGAAGAACTCAAGGAGTTGGTGAATGGCAACGAAACCCTCGGACAGACTTTCAACACATTCCGCGAGCTGCAACAGCGCTGGAAAGAGGCCGGTCTGGTGCCTCAGGACAAGATAAAAGACCTGTGGGATACCTACCACCACCATGTGGAAAACTTCTATAACTACATCAAGATAAATAAGGAGCTGCGCGACCTCGACCTCAAGAAAAACTATGAGGCCAAGACCGAACTGGCCGAGGAGGCCGAAGCGCTGATGCTCGACCCGTCGGCCACCAACGCCTTCCACAAACTGCAAAAAATGCACGAACAGTGGCGCGAAATCGGCCCCGTGGCACCCGAGTACAAGGAGGCTCTGTGGGAACGTTTCAAGGCCGCCAGCACCCAAATCAACAAACGTCACCAGGAGTATTTCGAAGGTATCAAGGCCGAACAGAAACAGAACCTGACCCTGAAGACCGAACTTTGCGAAAAGGTCGAAGAGTTGGCTGCCGCAGCCTTTACCACCCACAAAGAGTGGAATGCCGCTTCGGACCAAATCATCGAGATACAGAAGGTGTGGAAAACCATCGGTTTTGCTCCCAAAAAGGACAACACGAAGATTTACGAACGTTTCAGGAGCGCATGCGATAAGTTTTTCGAAGCAAAACGGGCTTTCTATCAGGATATGAAGTCCGAGATTGCGGACAACCTGCAGGCGAAACTGGACCTTTGCGCTCAGGCCGAAGCGCTGCAGGAGAGCGAAGATTGGAAGGCCACGACCGATGCGCTGATTGCCCTCCAGAAACGGTGGAAAGAGATTGGCGCCACCTCGCGCAAACACTCCGAACAGGTTTGGCAACGATTCCGTGCCGCCAGCGACCACTTCTTTGCCCGCAAGGCAGCTCACTTCGGCAGCGTCGATGCCCAGTATGCCGACAACCTCGCCCGCAAGGAGGCCATGCTCGACGAGATGCGCCAACGGTTGCAGGAGAAGGTCGATATTACGTTCGACACCATCAAAGAGTACCAGCGTCGCTGGGCGGAAATTGGATTTGTGCCGCTGAAAAAGAAAGAGGCTATCCAAGCCGAATACCGCAAGGTGGTGGACGGGTTGTTCGCACTGCTGCGCGGCGAAGAGCGCGAACGGCACCTGCGTAACTTTAAGGATAAAATCTCCAAAATTCAGGAAGGCGGGACCCGCAAACTGAATCAGGAACGCGAACGGCTCTACAACAAGATTCGCCAAATCGAAGGCGACATTCAGATTTGGGAAAACAACATCGGCTTCTTCGCCAAATCCAAGAATGCCGAGGCACTGATGAAAGAGGTTCAGAACAAGATTGCACGAGCCAAGGAGCAGATTGCGACCATGACCGAGAAAATTCGGATGATTGACCATCCGGAAGCGGTCACCGCCACTGCGGAAGAGCAATCCTCCGTGGAAGAGATGCCTGCACCCACCGCTGCGGAACCGGCTTCGACAAGCGACACAAACGAAACAACCACCAACACGACCGATAAGGAGTAAAGACAGGATATGAAATCACGTACCAAATACATTTTCGTTACGGGCGGTGTCGCTTCATCGCTCGGCAAAGGGATTATTGCTGCCTCGCTGGCCAAACTGTTGCAGGCGCGGGGATACTCGGTAACCATTCAGAAACTCGACCCCTATATCAACATTGACCCGGGAACGCTCAACCCGTATGAACACGGGGAGTGCTACGTGACCGAGGACGGGGCGGAAACCGACCTCGACCTGGGACACTACGAACGCTTCCTCGGTAAACCGACCTCGCAGGCCAACAATGTGACCACGGGGCGTATCTACCAGAGCGTTATCAACAAGGAGCGTCGCGGAGAGTTTCTGGGGAAGACCGTACAGGTGATTCCGCACATCACGGACGAAATCAAACGCCGCATTCAACTGTTGGGCACCAAGAACGAGTACGATGTGGTGATAACCGAGATTGGGGGGACTGTGGGGGACATCGAGTCGCTGCCCTACATCGAATCGGTGCGTCAGCTGCGTTACGAGTTGGGATTCCGTAACACGCTGGTGGTACACCTGACCCTGATTCCCTATATGCGTGCCAGTGGTGAGCTGAAGACCAAACCGACCCAACACTCGGTCAAAGCCCTGCAAGAGAACGGGTTGCAACCCGATATTCTGGTGCTGCGCTCCGAAATGCCCATCACGGAAGAGGTGAAGCGCAAAGTGGCACTCTTCTGTAACGTAGACCCCGATGCGGTGGTGGCCTCGCTCGACGTGCCGACCATCTACGAAGTGCCGCTCATGATGCTCGAACAGCAGTTTGATACCGTGGCGTTGCGCAAGTTGGGTCTTGACAGCGAACGCCCCATCGACCTCGAAAAGTGGCGTGACTTTGTCAATCGCGTGAAACATCCCGATAAGGGGGAAGTGAAAATTGCCCTCGTAGGGAAATACACCGAACTGCCCGATGCCTACAAGTCGATTAGTGAGGCTTTTGTCCATGCCGGAGCGACCAACCATGTGAAGGTAAAACTCCAGTATGTCAATGCCGAAAAAATCAATGACCAAAACGTGGCCTCCATCTTGGGTGAGATGTCGGGTATCCTCGTGGCACCCGGCTTTGGGCACCGTGGGTTGGAAGGCAAGATTACGGCTGTCAAGTATGCCCGTGAACAGAAAGTTCCCTTCTTCGGGATATGTCTCGGGATGCAATGCTGCGTCATTGAGTTTGCACGCGACGTGCTGGGGCTGACCGAAGCCAATTCGACCGAGACGGGAGCTACGCCTGAACCCGTTATCGACCTGATGGAAGAACAGAAAGGAATTACGGAAAAAGGCGGCACGATGCGTCTGGGGGCCTATCCCTGCACTCTGATGGAGGGTTCACACGCCTATATGGCCTATGGAACGGCCCATATCAGCGAACGCCACCGCCACCGCTACGAATTCAACAACAAATACAAACAGGCCCTGGAAGAGGCCGGGATGATTGCCACCGGGATTAACCCCGACACCAATCTGGTGGAGGTGGTCGAAGTGCAGGACCATCCGTGGTTCGTGGGCGTACAGTACCACCCCGAGTACAAGAGCACCGTGGCACACCCCCATCCGCTGTTTGTCGACTTCGTCAAGACAGCCATTCAGTATCAGGAAAACAAGCAGAAATAGATTGTCATAGATGAACAAAAACACACTCATCGGTTTGTTGGTTATCGGCGTGATTCTCTTCGGATTCAGTTGGTACAACAACAAACAGTACACCGAAAAACTCAAGGAACAACAGCGACAGGATTCGATAGCACTGGCGCAGATGCCCAAGCCCGAGCCGTTGCGCGAAGGGATGGCACCGGCTCAACGCCCCGAGACCCTGGATAGCCTGCGGCAGGCAGCAGAACCCGCACCGACCGTATCCATATTAGGTCCCGTGTATGATGCCCAACTGAAGGGGACGGAAGAATTCTATACGATTGAAAACGAGCTCTACAAGCTGACCTTCTCAAACAAGGGGGGACGCATTGCCGCCGTCGAACTCAAGGACTACAAACGGTACAACGGCCAGCCCCTGATGCTCTTCCAAAAAGAGACCCACAATATCGAGGGCAATGTTGCGGCCGGGAGCACCTTTAACCTGACACTATGGGCTCCGCACCAGATTAATACGGCCGATTTCTACTTTACTCCGCGTATGGTGTCGGACAGCTCGATTGCGTTCCGGTTGTATGCCGATTCGACCTCGTACCTCGAGTATCTCTATACGGTTCGACCCGACAACTACCTGATGGATATGCGGGTGGACCTCTCGCACTTCAAAGGGGAGATTGCACCGAACCAGACCGATGTGATGGTGGACTGGAACGTTATCTCGCCCCAACAGGAGAAAGGGTTTGACAACGAAAACAACTACACTACCCTCGCCTACAAATACCCCGGAGAGAGTTCTATCGAAGAGCTCGGGATGTCTACCGGGCTGAAAGAAGAGGAGGTGACCACCAAAGTACAATGGGTGGCATTCAAGCAGCAGTTCTTTTCGTCGATACTGGTTGCGGAGGATAATTTCTCATCGGCTGGCCTGAAATTCAACACCTTCCACCCGACCAATACCAATATCAAGGACTACACGGCTCAACTGCGGCTCCCCTACTCGCCCTCGACCGAAGGGTACAACCTCCAATTCTACTTCGGGCCCAATAAATTCTCCGTCCTCAAAAAATACGGAGACCTCGAGTTCCAGAAACTCGTACCGCTCGGATGGTGGATTATCGGCTGGATTAACCGCTATGTGGTCATTCCGGTGTTCGACTTCCTGGGCAGCTACATCGCCAACTTCGGTATCGTTATCCTGATTTTGACGGTGCTGATTAAACTGGTGATTTTCCCGCTGACCTACAAGTCCTACCTCTCTACGGCACGCATGCGGCTCCTCAAACCCGACATCGACAAACTCAACGAAAAGTATCCCCGCAAAGAGGATGCCATAAAAAAGCAGCAGGCCATGATGCAACTCTACCGCTCGGCCGGAGTCAATCCCATGGGGGGGTGTCTGCCGCTGCTGATTCAGTTCCCGATTCTGATTGCGATGTTCCGATTCTTTCCGGCCTCTATCGAGTTGCGCGGTAAATCGTTTCTGTGGGCCGATGACCTCTCCTCGTATGACAGCATCTGGAATTTCCCGGACGGGTTCAGTATTCCGTTCTATGGCGACCATGTGAGTCTCTTTGCCTTGCTGATGGCTATCTCGCTCTACGTCGTATCGAAGATGAACTACGCGCAGTCAGCCGGCATGAGCAACCAACAGATGCCCGGGATGAAGTTCATGATGCTCTACCTGATGCCGATTTTGCTTTTGGTGTGGTTTAACAACTATTCGGCCGGCTTGTGCTACTATTACCTGTTGGCGAATATTATTACCATGGGGCAAACCTTTGCCTTCCGCTACCTGGTGGATGACAAAAAACTCCACGCCCAAATGATGGAAAACTCGAAAAAACCGGCCAAGAAATCGAAGTGGCAAATGCGGTTGGAAGAGATGCAGCGTCAGCAGGAGGCCATGCGTCGCCAACAACAGCAGCGAGGAGGGAAACGGTAGGCTTTCGATTTTAGTGTAACGATGTGCGCCTTTAGGGCGTACCTTTATAACAGCAGCGGCGGGGAACTCCGATGAGTTCCCCGCCGCTGCCGTTTGTTGCAGATATACCGCAAAAAGAGGCTATTTCACCTCCCACGTCTCTCCGCTGTGCAACAGTTGGTCCATGTTGAAGATTTTGGCACGCATCCGCACCGAAATCAACTGGTCACGCACCTGGTCGTCATACGTATGGTCCTTCACGGCCCGAATTACCCCCAGCGCCACCGGCATATCCGGAGCCTTCATGTTCACCAGCATCATGTGGATACCTGGGTTGGGCTCCTGGGCATCGTGAACGAGAATATCCGAGCGCGTAATGCCATTCTCACCAATCTTGACCACTTTAAGTTTCAGCCCGTCGAGAATCAGCCCTTTGTCGCGATTCTTCCCGAAAATCATCGGTTCGCCATGTTTCAGGACAATGGTCATATCCTCACGTACCTCCTTGTTCAGGAAATAGTCATAAGCCTTATCGTTAAAAATGACGCAGTTCTGCAAAATCTCGACCACCGAAGCCCCGTCATTCTTAGCCGCTGCCACCAGACAATCTTTCGTCAGGTTCACATCGACATCGATTGTCCGCGCAAAAAAGGTTCCGCGTGCCCCGAGCACAATCTCACCCGGCGAGAAGGGATGCTCCACAGTCCCATACGGAGAGGTTTTCGTCACCTTCCCCAGCGGTGAGGTCGGCGAATACTGCCCTTTGGTCAGCCCGTAAATCTGGTTATTGAAGAGCATGATATTGATGTCGATGTTCCGTCGGATGGCGTGGATAAAGTGGTTCCCACCGATAGCCAGCGCATCGCCATCACCGGTCACCTCCCATACCGACAGGGTCGGGTTAGCCACCTTAACGCCCGTAGCAATCGCCGCCGCACGGCCATGAATCCCGTGGAACCCGTAAGTATGGACATAGTATGGGAAACGCGACGAACAACCGATACCCGAAACGAACGTAAAGCGTTGGTGTTCGTAGTTCAAAGCCTCGGCCACCTCGGGCAGTGCTTTGGTCACGGCATTCAGGATAAAGTGGTTGCCGCAGCCCGGACACCACTTGACCTCCTGGTCGCTTTTGAAATCTTTGGGTGTGTATCGTATCATGATGGTTGTCTATTTTTCAGGTTTTTCGAGCAGGGCGCGGAAATGGTCCGTGAGTTCTACCACCGTGAAGGGCAGCCCCTGAACCTTATTATGTTGCAAATAGGTGAATTGTTGGAAACGCATCCGCAGGTAGTTGGCAAACTGACCCATATTCAACTCGCAGACCACGATTTTCTTGAACTTGGAGAAGATTTTTTCCACTCCCTTGGGCAGCGGGTTGATGTAGGTAAAGTGGCAGTGGGATACCTTTTTGCCTTCGGCTCGCAGTTGGTCTACAGCGGTTCGCAGTTGTCCGTAAGTGCCGCCCCACCCGACTACCAGCAGGTCGCCGCTCTTGTCTCCGTACACCTCCTGTTCGGGAATATAATCCGCCACGCGTTCCACTTTGGCTGCCCGCAAATCAACCATCTTTTGGTGGTTCAGCGGGTCATGCGAAAGGCTCCCCTTGCCGTCGAGTTTTTCCAACCCGCCCAGACGGTGCTCGCAGCCCGGCGACCCGGGCAGAGCCCACATACGAGCCAACCGTTCGGCATCGCGTTTGTAAGGCATAAACCCTCCGTCGGGCGCCTCTGTCACAACCGGAGGATGGATTTCCGGATACTGGCTCATTGACGGGATTTTCCATGCTTCCGAACCGTTGGCAATATATCCGTCCGAAAGCAGTACAACCGGTGTCATATGTTCCATGGCAATCTTGGCCGCCTGGAAAGCGGCATCGAAGCATCCGGAGGGAGTGCTGGCCGCCATTACCACCAATGGACATTCGCCATTCCGCCCCCATAAAGCCTGATACAAGTCGGCCTGTTCGGTTTTGGTCGGGAGTCCCGTCGAAGGGCCGCCACGCTGCACATCGACCAGCACCAACGGCAACTCAGTCATCACCGCCAACCCCAGCGCTTCACTCTTGAGCGACAGCCCCGGACCTGAAGTCGTCGTTACCCCGAGGTTCCCGGCGAACGACGCCCCGATGGCCGTACAAATACCGGCTATTTCGTCTTCCACCTGCAGGGTCTTCACCCCGAGGTCTTTCCGTTTGGCCAGCTCTTCGAGAATGGCCGTGGCCGGAGTAATCGGATACGACCCGCAAAACAGAGGCCGTCCCGACTTTTCGGATGCCGCCATCAACCCCCATGCCGTGGCTCCGTTACCGGAAATGGTCCGATAGGTCCCCTTGGGCAGTTTAGCGGCCGGAACCTGGTAGGTCGTCGCAAAGATATGCGTGTTCGAAGCATAATTATACCCGGCTTTCAATGCCAGAATATTGGCTTCCGCAACGGCCGGTTTCTTGGCAAATTTCTTTTGCAAATAGTTTTCGGTGTGCTCCAGGGGCATATCATACAGGCAGTAGCAAATCCCCAATGCAAACATATTCTTACACTTATGCACCGCTTTGGGGTCAAGGCCTGTATTGACCAGCGCCTCTTTCGTCATGGACGAAATCGGCGCTCGCACGATATTATAATCGGCAATGCCCAGTTCGGCAAAGGGGTCGAGAGTCTTAAATCCCGCCTTTTGGACCGAAGCCTCCGTAAAGTCATCGGCATCGACAATCACCGTGGCACCTTTCTTGAGCCACTTGCGGTTAGCGAGCAGCGACACGGGATTCATGGCTACCAACAGGTCGCAATAGTCCCCAGAGGTCAATACCTTTTCGCTGCCGATATGCACCTGAAAACCGGATACTCCGGCCAGTGTCCCCTGCGGGGCACGAATCTCGGCCGGAAAGTCGGGGAAGGTCGCGATGCTGTTGCCCCCAAGGGCCGACGTATCGCTGAAAAGTGTCCCCGTAAGCTGCATTCCGTCACCCGAGTCGCCTGAGAATCGGATGACTACATCATTCGTTTGCTGCATGTGTTTGGGTTCAATTTACCTAAGCAAATATTATCAATTTTTTACAGATAACCACATTTTTGTAGAAAAACATTGCACTCCAAAATGGCTGATATATTATTAGAAGCTATCTCCGCATAGAAATAGTTTTTTTCGGACAAATAGATGTGGGGTTGCGTAATTTCAAATTCTATTCAGATTTCCTCTATTCTTTTGTATACGTAAAAAAACACCAAAAATCATTTTTATATGAAGAAACTACTTTCTGCATTTGTAGTGGGAGCAGCCCTGTCGCTCTTCGCTTCGTGCCAAAAAGAGACCGGCTCGGGCGGGCCGGGAACAATTCCGCAATCCGTCCTGAACCAGTTTGCCTCGCTCTATCCGACGGCTACCAATGTACAATGGACAACCAAAGGCAATGATTATGCCATTGCCACCTTTACTTTGACCAATACCAAAGCCAATGGCGCCCAAAACAGTGCTTGGTTTGCCCTTCAAAGTGGTTCGTGGGGTATGACCGAAACGGAAATCCTTTTCGACCAACTGCCTGAAGCCGTAAAAACGGCCTTCAACGCCAGTGAATATGCCCAGGCTCCGTGGTATTTGGATGACCAGGAAATCGACATTATCTATCGCGGTGAGGGTCAGGAAACGTTGTACGTTATTGAAGTAGAGCAACGTGACAACAACCAAACCATCGAGATGAAACTCTACTACACGGCCGACGGAACCCTGACCAAAGAGTTCGGCAAGGAGGAAGACTACTCGGGCTACTTCCCTCAGCAACTCCCCACCTCCATCGAATCGTGGATTGCCACCAACTACCCCGGTGCTACGATTATTGAAATCGACCACGAGGGGGCCGGTTACGAGGCTGAAATTTACCATGAAGGTATCAAGTATGACATTGTGTTCACGGCCAACTCCGAGTGGAGCTACACCGAAACGGACTATGAACGGAACCAGCTGAGCCTCATTCCGCAAGGGGTGCGTGATGCGGTCGATGCACAGTACAACTCCTCGGAGTGGCGAATCGACGATGTCAAGAAGTATGTTTCGACGACTGTTACATACTATATCTTCGAATTGGAACGCACCACAGGGCGTGACGACGAACAGAAGGTTTACGTCATGGAAGACGGTACGCTGAGCCTGACCCGTCCTGGATACGAAAACGGGGCACAGGGTGATGCCGGAGCGGGCATCCCGGTTGGGGAAGATATCTCGGCCTTTATTGCTGAAAATTATCCCGGGGCTTCGGTTATCGAACGCGACTACGACAAAGGGTATCAGGAAATCGAAATCTGGCACGACAATGTCGAAAAGACCCTGAAGTTTACCTCCAACAACGCTTGGGTAAGCACCGAATATGACCTGCGTCAGTTCAACCAGCTGCCCCAGAACATTCAGGATGCTTTGACGGCCGATGCTGAATTTGTGGCTACCGGCGTGGAAGACATCGAAGTAACGGAACTGGCCAACGGAACAACCACCTACGAAGTGGAAGTGAAAAGCGGCCGTTTGGAGATTACCTTCCGCGTAGACGGCAATGGGAATATCTCCAAAGAGTACGACGATTAAATAATCTCGCGACATAGAGAAGGGGGCGCAGGCTGTTGGCCTGCGCCCCCTTCTCTATTGGTATAGTCCTTGTCCGGACTACTCGTGTTTTGAAAAGTACTTCATAAACTGAGTCCGTTCATATAGCGCCGGATTCGGGATATTCTTGGCATTGAGTTTCCCGATAACCTCGGCAGTCCCCTGAAATTCATGCCGACGCATCCAATCGGCCACAAACTCGTTCATCTGTGCGACCACATCCAACCCCTTTTCATACACCACGCTGGCTACCTCGACAGCCGAAGCTCCGGCCAACATGGCCTTGACGACATCCGCCCCGTCGTGCACACCGGTCGAAACCGCCACGTCAATCAGCGGCAGCGACCCATTCACCATAGCCGTCCAACGCAGTACGTTGGAGAGTTCCGAAGCGTGGCTGAAAATATCTCCGGCGCATACGGTCATCTTTTCAATGTCGATATCGGTCGGATAGAAACGGTTGAACAGCACCACCCCCTTCACGTTACGATAGTAGATTTCCCGCACCACGGCCAGCGGATTGGTAAATCCCGCACCGAGTTTCACGGCCAGCGGTATCGAGACGGTTTCCTTGACACGGGTAATGATGTTCAGGTAGTTTTTCTCGAGTTCCGATGCCGGCACCTCTTTATCGGTCGGGAGCAGGAAAATATTGAGTTCCAGCGCATCGGCACCGGCCTCTTCTATCACCCGCGCATAATTGACCCACTGTCCGTCCTGATGACAGTTGATGCTGGCAATAATCGGAATCGAGCACTGCTGTTTGGCCGAACGAATCAGGTCCAGATATTGGTTGAGGCTGTTTTCCTGCACATAAGCCTGCACATAATCCGCCGCTTCGGGATAATCGCTGTAGGCCTCTACATGCGCCACTTCGTTCATGATTTGCTCCTCGAAGATGGATTTGAGCACAACGGCTCCCACGCCGGCCTTTTCGGCAGCCTGAATACGCGGCAGGGTCGAGGTCAGGCCGGAACTGCTCAATATCACAGGACTCGAGAGCTCGAGACCCAGGTATTTGGTTTTGATTCTGTCCATGTTTTTGGTTTGGTTAGTGTATTGTTTGTAATGTTATTGAATTATTCAGTATTGTCGTTCTCCGAAGATGCTGCTGCCGATGCGTACCAGGGTACTGCCCTGCTCCAAGGCCAGCGGATAGTCGCCCGACATCCCCATCGACAGGGTATCCATGGCGGGCAAGAATTGGTCACGAAAACGGACGAATGTCTCATGCAGCCGTCGGAACTCACCGCTCACCTGCTCGGTATCATCGGTCAGGGAGGCCATCCCCATCAGTCCGCGAATACGGAGATGGGAGAGACCCTGCAACATCCCCTCTCGCAAAAACCGTTCCAATTCCACGGCATCCCACCCGAACTTGGTCTCTTCCTGTGCAATGTGGAGTTGCAGCAGAACATCCAGTGTCCGCTCGACCTTGGCAGCCTCCCGGTCGATGGCTTCGGCCAGGTGCCACGAATCGATCGAATGAATCATCGCCACAAATGGAGCGATATACTTAATCTTGTTGGTCTGCAGATGCCCAATCATATGCCACTGGATGTCGTCGGGCATGACTTTCCACTTGGCCACCATCTCCTGCGGGCGGCTCTCGCCGAAGATACGCTGACCCGCCTCATACGCTTCACGAATCATCTCCACGGGGTGGAACTTCGACACGGCCACCAGCGTCACCCCCTCGGGCAGTGTCTGTCGGATGCGTGCCAGATTATCCGCTATCGTTCCCATCTGTTCAGAAAATTTTTTATATTTGTCATTCTCTGCCCTTCGTGTGGAGGACATACGACCCGAAACAAAACAAATTTACACCATACAGATGAAGAAACCAAAAATTTTCGCGGCCATTCTGGCCGGCGCGCTGCTGGTGCAACAGAGCGCCTGGGCATGTACCAACATTCTTGTGACCAAAGAGGCCTCCAAGAGCGGCTCGACGATGATTAGCTACTCGGCAGACTCGCATACGCTCTATGGCGAATTGTACTATCGTCCTGCGGCAACCTATCCTGCCGGAACGATGATGAAAGTCTACGAATGGGATACCGGCAAACTGCTGGGTGAGATTCCGCAGGCCGAACAGACCTATTCGGTCGTGGGGAATATGAACGAACACCAACTGCTTATCGGCGAGAGCACCTGGGGCGGCCTGCCGCAACTCGTAGACCCGCACGGCATTATCGATTACGGTTCGCTGATGTACATTGCCCTGCAACGGGCCAAAACGGCGCGTGAAGCCCTGAAGGTAATGACCGACCTCGTAGCCGAATACGGTTATGCTTCGTCGGGAGAGTCGATTTCGATTGCCGACCCGAACGAAGTGTGGGTGCTGGAGATTATCGGCAAAGGAGTCAAGATGGTCGATGGCAAAAACGCCAACAAAGGAGCCGTATGGGTAGCCCGTCGCATTCCGGACGGAGCCATCTCGGCGCACGCCAACCAGGCCCGTATCACCACCTTCCCGCTGAACGACCCCGAAAACTGCATCTACTCGCCGGATGTCATTTCGTTTGCCCGCGAACAGGGGCTCTACAAAGGGAGTGACAAGGACTTCGACTTTGCTGCCGTTTACAATCCGATGGATTACAGTTCGATGCGGGGTTGCGAAGCCCGCGTCTGGAGTGTTTTCCGTCAGGTGACCGACGGCATGGACAAATACCTGGACCACGTGACGGGCAAGAATCCTGATAACCGTCTGCCGCTGTGGGTGACTCCCAACCGCAAACTGACCGTCAAGGATGTGGCGGAATTCATGCGCAACCACTTCGAAGGAACCGAACTCGACATGACCTGCGACCCGGGTGCAGGACCGTTCAAAGTACCCTACCGCTGGCGGCCGATGACCTTCACCGTGGGCGACGAAGAGTTCACCAACGAACGGGCCATTGCTACCCAACAGACGGGCTGGTGGTACGTGGGCGAATGCCGCAGCTGGCTGCCCGACCCCATCGGAGGGGTACTGTGGTTTGGCGTGGACGATACCGACAGCTCGCCCCTTACGCCTATCTACTGCTGCACGAACCGCATACCTCAGGCCTATGCCGTGGGTAACGGAAATATGACCACCTACTCCGAAACATCGATGTTCTGGGTAGTGAACCGCGTGACCAACTTTGCCTACGGGCGTTACAACATCATCCACCCCGATGTGGAACGGGCCATCAACCGTTTCGAGGAGCGTTGTCTGGCCGAACAGCCGGCAGTGGACGCTGCGGCTGAGATGCTCTACAAACAGAATCCCGAGCTGGCCGTAAACTTCCTGACCGACTACTCGGTGAACACCGCGCAGCGGCTGTTCGAGACCTGGGTCGATTTGGACCGTTACCTGCTCGTGAAATACATCGACGGGAATGTGAAGAAAGAGGTTTCCGAAGGGGTTTTCCAGGACAACGGTTACGGCCGTGGTATCCCGGCATCGCCTGACTTCCCGGGCTACAGCCAGGAGTGGAAAGAGATGGTGAAGGAGGCTGCCGGCGACCGTCTGCGCGTCGTGCAACCCAAACACTAATCGCCGTTTCAAGAGACCATACACGCAGGGGCTCTTCTCTTTGACGGAGAAGAGCCCCTGCTGTTGTAATTCCCATTTTATTTCGCCAACTTTGTATAGATGTAAAGAGAACACCTCAGTATGCTTGCTATTATCGGTCAGGTTATCCGTCAGCTGCGCGAAGAAAACGGCATATCGCAAGAAGAACTTGCCTCACGCGCCGGTATCAGCGCGGATAAGTTGGCCCAAATCGAAAACAATGAAGCCAACGCTTCGCTGGGTGTGCTGATACGCATAGCCCGCGCACTGGGAGCCAAAGTCAGTGCGCTGATGGCCGGAAAAGATGAAGACCATCAGGCCGTCGTCACCCGCAGCAACGAGATTGCCGGCAACCTGACCTTTGCAGGCGATGAGACTGGCAGAAACGGACATCTGCACTTCTTCTCGCTGGCGGCAGCCAAAACCGACCGGCATATGGAACCCATGGTGGTGGAGATTGCCCCCAGTGGCGGAGCTGCCGTGCCGGAACTGCGCTCGGAACATTCCGGACAGGAGTTCATTTACGTTCTGGAGGGAGAAGCTACGCTCTATTACGGCGAACAGACCTACACGCTTCACGTCGGTGACAGCATCTACTACGATTCGGTGGTTCCGCACTTCCTGGCCAACGAAACCACGGGCACGACACGCGTATTGGCTGTTGTGTATACACCCTATTAGTCCTCCTTTTAGTTTTCCGACTTCCCATGATACGACGCGTTCGTCCGGCCGAAGATGCCGCTGCCATTTGCCACATATACAACCACTACATTACCGATACGGTCGTGACCTTCGAAAACGACCCGCTCGAGCGGGAGACCATGCAACTGCGTATCGAACGCATTGCGGCACGCTTTCCCTATTTGGTCTACGAGCAGGACGGAATGGTTTTGGGCTACTGTTATGCTGCCACATGGCGCAACCGGGCAGCCTATGACCATACGGTCGAAACCACCATCTATCTTGACTCCAACTGGACGGGACGAGGCATCGGTTATGAGTTGTATCAGGAGTTGGTGGCAGAGCTGCGCAGTTCGGACTTCCACGTGGCCGTGGCAAGCATCACGCTACCCAATACACAGAGTGTGGCCTTGCACGAAAAGTTCGGTTTCCGCAAGGTGGCTCACTTTACCGAGGTGGGCAACAAGTTCGGCAAATGACTCGATGTAGGTTTTTGGGAGCTTAGTCTGTAGCTGCCACCTACATATGACCCCCCGTAAAATAATGCCCCACCTACTTAACAGGAGGCCGAACAGGACCTCGATTGTTTCGCTTGCTCCACCACTTGCGCATCCACAGATAATAACCCGTCAGAGGCAGCGTGGCACCCAGCAGAGCAGCCAGGAAGGATAAAATGCGCGTTACCATCCCGCCCCAGCTGCCAACGTGGAGTGAATATATCCATCCCCGAATCTTGCCGGAACGTTCGGCATCCGCATACAAAGTCACCTCTCCGACAGCTCCAGTTCGAGTGTCGAACGCATAACGGTCCGAGGCACGCTGGTTGCCTGCCTGGTTGAAAGCCACAGAGGCCGTCCCGTCCGAAATGGTGATTTGTTTATAGTGGGGATTACGCTCCACCAACTCTTCATAGACCGTTTGCCAATGCAGGACACGGGGTGTATCCTCTCTCTTGCCTCTTCCCTCTCGTTTACCATTCGGGTTATTACCCTGTGGGCGATTCTTGACTTGCTGCCCATCGGAGGCTGATGCAACCTGCGGCTCTGCTTTTTTCTCAGTTTGAGTCGTCTCCAGACCAAACAACTTATACACACCGGTACGATACCACCCAAAAGACCAGGTCAGACCGGTCAATGCCATGACCAACAGCAGGAGAGTGGCATATACCCCGCCGACCACATGGAAATCATACCAAAAGCGTCTCCACCCCTTTGTGACCGAGATTTTCAGACCGCGGAGCAACGCTTTTCGATTGCGAGGCCACCACAGCACCACTCCCGTGATGACGATGACCACAAAGAGAGCCGTCGTAATCCCCACTATCAGTTTTCCAACCCACACCGTGCTGTTTTGTCCGCTCCTATCCAGGAGCCATCGGTGAAGACGGAACATAAAGGCAAAGAATGCCGTGCGTTGATTGTCTCCTTTAATTTCGCCCGTGTAACGGTCCACATACAGAGCGGCTCGATGCGGCTTTGAGAGGTTCACCTGGCACGTACGCTGAGGGTCGTTAAAGAAGGTGACTCCGGTGACCGTAACCCCCTGCGGGAGCGTTTGAGCCACACGCCGCACAATACTGTCTGCCGCGAGAGGTGCTTCGGTGACCCGTTCAACATAGTATACATCGTGCCGAATCAGTCGCATTATCTCATTTTCAAACACCAGTGCGGCCCCTGAGAAACAGATGGCCGTAATCAGCAATCCCAACGGCACCGACAACCACAAATGAAGTTTACGGAACAGGCGTTTCATGTGCATATCCATGGATGGTGCGGACCCGACAGCGAGGAGGCTGCCACGGAGAGACGGGCACTCTCCTCGCTCAGGACCAATACTTTATTTAACAATTTATATAAACCGTGTTACTTACTGTTGGAAAGAGAGTTTACCAATACTGCTAATCGAAGTGGCATTGACTTGGAGCCCCGGCGTGGCCTGAGCCGTGCTCGGGTCAATCCGATAGACCGTGGGCAGGTTACCGTCCGTGGTCATCACCCCGATATAGGCCATTCCATCTTCGCAATAGGGAATACCCGAAAAGGAGGAAATCACATCCACTGAAGGCAATCCTTCTACATACTTAAACTCTTGGGTTTCTCCTTTGTAGACGGCCATTTTCGTTGTGCCAGTTCCTCGACTGTTCAACCCCTGGGTGTACATTTGGAGCAAAAAGTAATCTCCGACGATATGCCAGCAGCGGAACATCGGCTGACCGCCCGAGGCAGCCTCGATGTCAAAATAGTAATCCGCATCGAAGGCATCCGCACCGGCCTTAATCCGCACAACGCCCGAGGGGAGTGTGGTTTGTTGCCGCGGGTCGGTTTGAATCTTGGCGTAAGCGGACGAGAAGACATACACATCGCCGTTATCGGCAGCCCATATGGTCTGATAGTACTGCGAACGATTCCGCCCGCAGGCATAACTTATCTTATCCGTTTTCATCAGGATGGGATTTTCGAAATTTTCGTTGTCGAAAATCGCAACCCAGGCCTCATCGGGATACTGGGTCCACTGCAGTTCGCCCGCCTCGTAGGCACTACTGCCCGAACCACCCGACTCGGTCTTGACCAAATCGGGATATTTAACCCATTTCCCGCCATCGGCTTTGACCCCATACTTGCTCAGACCCATCGGAATGACAGCCGTATAGAGCTTGTTATTGGCCTCCAAAATGCCGGCAAAGGTGACATACTCTCCGTTGCCGAGGAAGTTTTCGCTGAGTTGGGACAGGGTTGCCAGCGTGGTGGTCTCGTTCCGAACGTGCAGATAACTGACCAGAAAACCCTGAGCAGTATTCCCCTCGGCATCCACGGCACTCTCCACGTCGCCGGTAGAGGTCGTGATGATATAATCCCCGTAGGGTCCGTAGGAGGTGAATCGTTTGATGTTGTATTCGCTGGGCCGAGCAACAACCTTTCCGGCCGAACTCATCTCGTACGAGGTGGTTACCCCAGCATTCCCCTGGTTATATTGCAAACGGTAGAGATACGAATCGCCGTAGAAAAGCCATGCCGTACCGGTAGCCGTTTCCAGCCCATTCCCCAGGGCCGTCACCGAGCCCTCGGACAAGGTTGAGGAGGTCAGCAGATAATTGGACGAGGTCCCCCCCGCACCCGTGACCGATGCAGAAATCACATAGGCCGATTGACCCGATGCAGGGGGAGGAGTCGTTCCCGTTTTCTCTTCGCATGCCGTGAGAAAAGCCAATCCGGCGAGGCTCAACAGCCCCGAGGTCCGTAACATTGTTTTCATATCATTGTGTTTTTAATTGTTAAACAGGATGAATCCAAAATCTCTTTCATCAGCCCAATCCCGCATAAGGGGTGCAAACGGGGCTCTATCCGTGCGGCATCCGACAACCCGCACGCGGGAAAGGCTATCTCCTGCCCGAACGGTGTTTGTGGCCTCTGTCGCGTTTGTCGGCCTTCTCCGTACCGCTAAAGTGAATACGCACTTTGCCATAAAAGGCGCGCCCGGCTTTCTGAAGACTGAAGTTGTCGTAGAGTTTTGCGTTCGTAAAGTTTGTACACTCGAACGTGATATTGTATCGTCCCTGAAGCAGGCTGTACGTCAGGCTGATATTGTGCGAAAACTGCGACGGTACCCGCTCCTTGGAGGAGGCATCACCCAGATTCTCCGCATAGAGCGGGAAACTGTGCACATAGAAATTATCGTAAGTTACCGTCAATCGATTCCCCTTTTTAAGCAGGTCACGCCAAAAGAACGAAATGTCGGACCCCGCATACATATAGGGTTGATTGGGCATCCGCGCCCCGTAGGTCAGACTGGCCTGACTGCTGCCGGCCATCATGGTTTTGACGTTGTCACGCACATCCATCCGCGTGAAGTTACCGCCCACGCTAATCCAATCCGCAAACGTGTAGCGCAAGGCCAGGTTGAAACCCTTGGTCAGTACCTTCCCGTGGTTCGAGTACGAGGCGTAGGTCTTATTGCCGCTGTAGGTGGATATGGTGCGTTGGATATAGTCCTTCATGTTGCGGTACACAAAACCGACTTCAGCATACAGACCATGTACTCCGGCAAACTGACGGTCAAAACTTAGGCTGAGATTCAGGTTATCGCTCCGCTCGGGTTTCAGCCCCACGGAACCCAGCTCCAGGTCTTCATCACCGAACAACTCTTCGTTGGTGGGAAGCCGATAGGCCCGCTCGTACGACAATTTGGCCTGCAACCCGTTTTTCATCAGGTAAGTGGCAGCGGCACCGTAACCGAACGCACTCACGAAGTTGGACAACGGAACGTAGTTGTCCGTACCGCTGGCCGAGGTGGATACGGGGCCCGAATTGTACTGGTTGTAGTATTTGCCGAAGAGCGAAATATTCCAGGCCTCCGACGGGATGTATTGATACGACAGTCCGGAGATGTTCTTACGGGTAATTTTGGCAATGGCATCGGCCTCGGAGACGGTGGTTCCACCGACACGGGAGGTGTTGTCGCGCCGAAAATTGTTCGTCACGTGGTTCAGCAGAAAGAGGTGCCGCCCACCCAAACGATAGCGCAGCGTAACGGTTCCGTTCCAGTTGCGGTTCTTCGATTCCAAATCCTGGTAGGCCTGTTCGCCCAACGAGCCGCTCATGTATTTCTTTTCGCCCAGCCAATTGTAACGATAGGCCGATGTATCGACATTCCGTACTGTGTTGTCGTTGTAGTTGGCCGTCATCGAGAGCGTCAGGCCTTCCGTCAGGAGGTCTTGTTTGGAGTACTCCAGCGACGGCATCAGGGAGTGTCCCTTGCGAAACTTCTGACCGAAAACCACCTTTTGAATCACACCGTTCTGAATCTCCTTATACATCTGCGAATAGGCAAAGCCCAGGAGCAGCCTGTCGGCCCACGAGCGATTGACCATACCGACCTTCGCTACCGCCGCCTCATTGTGATAGGTATCATGGAAACGGCGTACATGCTCGATTTTTGAGGTATTGAGGCTGGTAGAGCCGTCTGCGTTGAAGTGTTCGACCGGTGTGTCAATCCTGTAGTTGTTATCCGAATAGTTCTGAAAGGCGTTGACTTCAAACATCCAACCACTACCCAACGTATAATTGAAGTTGATATGGGATTTATGGGTATTGAACGAGCCGTAGGCATACGAGGCATCGAGATTCCATCCCGAGCGTTTTTTGTTGGTGACGATGTTGATAACGCCGCCCAGGGCATCGGCTCCAAAACCAACCGGCACCACACCCCGATAGATTTCAATGCGTTCGGCGTAATTGACCGGAATGTTATTCAACCCGAAGGAGCTTCCCACACCCTCCTGAGGGACACCGTCGATGAAGATTTTGATATGTTTGCCGCTAAAGCCGTCCATGAGCAGCTGCATATCCGAGCCGACACCGCCCGACTCCCGAATTTTCATCCCCGGGACCTGAGCGATGGCCTGGCTCAGGTTTTTGGTGGAATTTTGCAGGGCTTTCGTATCGACTGCTACGGCATTGTAGGCCGACTTATTTACTCGGCTCACTCCGCCCTGAGCCCGCACCACCACTTCCTCACCCACCAAAGCCTCTTTTTCGGGTGCAAAATTCACTTCGGTCTCTTGGTCGGTCTGTACGGTAATCTGGCGTTCGTTTTGCTTGTACCCAACCGAGGATACGACCAGCGTCTGCACCCCGGCCGGAACCTGAAAGCGATAGCTTCCTTTGTCGTCTGTGACCGTACCGCGCGTGGTACCTTTCAAAAAAACGGTTGCATACGGAATCTCTTCACCGTCGGCTGAGACAACACGCCCAAAGACGGTTCCTGTATTTTGGCCAAAAACGGGCAGGGAGAGCAACACCAACCCGAATGTAAGCATGAGATTGAATCCTGTACGTTTCACTTCACTCCCGAGATTTTAAGTGCT
>DXHL01000037.1 GCA_019113395.1 Candidatus Rikenella faecigallinarum
TTTTCCTGTGTGATATAAAGCGAGGGTTGGAGGCATATTTTGCACAAGATTACATCGTTGCGATTCACCTATTGATACCTCAAATTGAAGCGAGTATTAGAAGCCTTTTAGAGAGAGAAAATATTCCGACACTAAAATCCTGTAAATCTCCTAATGAATTTCAACAGCGAACATTGGATGATATGCTACGAGATTCCAAAGCCATTGAGTTGCTAACACCGAACTTGGCTGCATATTTCCGAATATTATTAACTGATAATCGTGGATGGAACTTACGAAATGAAGTATGTCATGGATTGACTGAGATTAGTCAGTTCGATCCAATGACTGCAAATCGAATTATTCATGCACTACTTTGCTTAGGGCGCTTTCGTGGCCAGACAAATTAATACAATAGTAGGGGCGCAAATAGGGGCGCAGAAATCCGCATTCCGATTTAAAGCCTGGAAACAAGGGGGAATTTCGGAAAAATGAAACCCTCAATGCCATAATATTAGAGTGCAAATGACTGATTGTCAATCTAATTATCCGTCTGCTACCGACCTCCCCCTTTTGAGAGCTTTTAATCGTCTCCACTTGACGCATTAAAAGCTCTTTTCTCTTATATAGGGCATGGGCTATCGGGGACAGAGAGATGCTCCCATGCAACAGGTGCGTATTTCTACCCTATCTTGTAACAAATGCACAAGGAGGGGCGCAACCTGTTGGTGCACCCCTCCTTGTACTACGCCTGCGGCACCACTCCGCCTCACGGCTGCGCCTCGCGCGCCGCTACCACACGGTCAAAAGCCTCCGTAACTGCCGAGGGAAGTTGCGCTTCCTTCTTCCAAGCCTCACTGCCGTATACCCCCGCCTGCGTATAGTCAAACGGTTTGAAACCGATACGGCGGGCCGTTTTCAGGTCCACAAAGGTAAAATCACCCGCAGCAGGATTGCGGAACAGCGGGTCGGCAGCTATCGAATGACGGTCGCGTTTCTTCTCCTTCTTCCACTGCGCCAGGCTTCCTGACCCGACACGCAACGAATCCGCTCCCCGCAAATCCCAATAACAGTTATAGTCCATATCGATTCGGGCATCGCCCCACGCACCCGCCATCAGAATACCGCGGTCCATCACCACCATGTTATGCCGGAAATCGAAGGATTTGTGCGGTTCGACCCGCGTAAACTGCAACTGATACAGATAACACATCCCGAGGATATTGTTGCGAATGATGTTTTCGCGCCCGTAATGCTGGTGGAAGGCTCCGCTTTTGCATCGATACACCAGGTTGTTCTCCATCACGATACCCGTAGACCCTTCGTCGGTATAGAGGCCCCAGCCGCCGTAATCATACGAATAGACATCGTGAATCAGGTTGTTTCGGACGACCGTTCCGGGCGACTCCCCAAGAGTATAGACTGCTCCCATGTCCGACAACTCGGCCCATCCGATGTGGTGGACATGGTTAAAGGCAATAAGGTTACCCACCGCGGGACTGGGATAGGATGCCACCTCCATACGGGATTGTTCTGTGGAATCGATAAAGGCCATTTTGTATTCCG
The DNA here is from genome assembly GCA_019113395.1 of Candidatus Rikenella faecigallinarum. GTDB lineage: Bacteria > Bacteroidota > Bacteroidia > Bacteroidales > Rikenellaceae > Rikenella > Rikenella faecigallinarum. Next base: position 1,546 of record DXHL01000037.1, read on the forward strand.
CATCGTTGTAACCCCATTTCCATCCCACCGAGATACCCGAGTAGCGCAAATCGCCGATATCGTTGTGCGTCACACGGTTGTGGGCAGCGTGGAAGATACCAATACCCACCCCGCACGGGAAAACATAGTCGCCATGCTGGATGATGTTGTTGTCCACGACGTTTCGAGCCGTCACGGGACGGTGGTTGATTCGGGTAACCCACTCACCGATTTTCACCCCACCGGCTCCGAGCTGTTGGATGTGGCAGTGTCGGATGGTGTTGTCGAAACACTCGCGGCGCCACCACACGGCATAACCGCCCGTCTGCCCGATGTCGCAGTTGCGCAGGGTAATGTGGCGGGCAAAATCGGCCTGAATGGCGGCCGGCACATAAGCTGCGGCCTGCATGGCTTCACTCCCCTTGAGCGGCATGGAATAGCCGGTTACCTGAAAACTCAGGTTATCGAAAGTCAGGTTGGTCACGGGTTTTTCAGGCGTACCGTAAATCTCGACCAGTTGCCCAGGAGAGGGGCATAGCAGGTGAGGGTCTGCATCTCTTCGCCCTCACGGGGTATATAATAGAGCCAACCGTCATCGGCCAGATACCACTCTCCGGGGGTATCCAGTGCGCCGAGGTAGTTGTCCAACACATAGCGGGTACCTGCTCCTATCGGATTCCAGGACTTCATCCCTTCGCCCGAAAAGAACAGATAACCCGAATCGGCTATCATGTGTTCGATGGGTTTGCGGGTCACATCCCACTTGTGATAGAAGAGCGCCGTCACCCGGTTCAGTTCTCCGGGAGCCATCCCGCGCAACGATGCCAGGTCGGCCTCATGCACCGTAATTTTCTGGGTGGCATAGGTTGCCATGCGGTCTTCGCCGCGTTCGATAACCGTTTCGCCTCCGTCCCACACCATAAAATATCCGACATTGGGCGTTCGGGCCCGTGTAGCATGGCGGCCTTCGACATAGAGTTGGTCAAATCGGGCCAGTTGCGGCACGCGAGTACGCCAGATGCCGTTTTTCCAGGGTTTCCAGTCCCGAATGGGCATTCCTCCTACGAAAACGGGTTTTTCGTCCGTCAGGCTGCGAAAACAAACGGGTGCCTGCGGGGCATTTTCTGCCGTGACGGTCAGCGGACGGGTCATCAGGTAGGTCCCCGGAGCAATCAGCACCGTCGTGGAGTCGGATGATTGCCGTGCCAGTTCATAGGCAGCCGAGAGGGAGTAGACGGGTTGTTCCCGTGTTCCGGGAGCAGCATCGCTGCCCGTGGGAGCGACATAGACGGTCGGAGCGGCTTGGAGTGAGACGCTCAGGGTCAGCATACCCGCCAAAATCAACGGTTTAAGCATAGTATGGATAAAGTTTGAGTTAGGTTGCCTAAAGGTACGCAAAATCGGGTGACGATGGTTCGGCAAAACGACAGTTTGCTCGGGACAGCAGGTGCACAAGCGTGCAAACAAACCGCAAGAACCCCGTAAAGCACCAAAGCAGGCCGTACAGGTCGCCGACGAAGAATTTGTACAACACTTGGGATTCTCTCGGAAATTAACTAACTTTCGAACAATACCCACTCTCACAATCCTCATCACTATGTTTTTGCGCACCCTCTTTACCCGTCACAAGCTCTACTCGCGCCTCAACATTCTGGGGTTTGCCTTCGCCCTGACCACCGTCCTGTTTATCGGGATGTACGCCTATCGGGAGTTGAGCATGAACATGTTCCACCGCGATGCCGACCGCATCTACAAAATCAGCGGCTGGGGGTGTCCCTATGCGCTGGCTCCGACCATTGCGGCGGGAGTCCCCGAAATCGAAAGCATCACCAACATCGGAGCGCATACGGTGGCTTATGCCATTCAAAAGCCCGACGAGGAGTTTATCTACGGCCAGGAGCCCTTTTTGCAGGCCGACCCGGCCTTCTTCGAAGTCTTCACATTCCCCATCGTTCAGGGCAACCCCTCCAACCCGTTGCCGGACAACAGCTCCATCGTGCTGACCGAACGCATGGCAGAATCACTATTCGGTTCGGAAAATCCTATCGGAGAGTCCGTCATACTGAACAACGGGATGACCTTCGTCGTATCGGCCGTCTGCGAAGATATCCCGATGAACTCCTCCATCCGTTTCGCGGGAATCATACCCATCAACCAACAGCAAGAGGTATACGAAGGGGTCACCCGGGCACAAGACTGGCGCAGTTGGAACTTTGAGATTTTTGCCAAGGTACGCCCCGGACAGGATATTGCCGCCCTCAACCAGAAGATTCAGGATGTCGTGCGTGCCAACGGCAATCTGCAGTACGAAGTGGAACGGGTGGTTTGTTACCCGCTCTCGGATGTCTACTTCAACTATGCCGACCTCTTCACCCGCTTCAAAGGCGGCAACCACCGCCAGGTAATGTCGATGATATGGGTCGGGGCGATTATTCTGCTGCTGTCCATCGTTAATTTCTTCAACCTCTCGACAGCACAAGCCACGCTGCGTGCCAAGGAGATAGGCCTGCGCAAGGTCAATGGTGCCACGCGGCTGCGACTGATTGGACGTTTCCTGGGCGAGTCCGTGGTGATGACCTTCGTGGCGATGATACTGGCCGTGATACTGGTCGATTTACTGATGCCGCTTTTCAACCAACTGGTGGGTTTCGAATACAGCCATATCTGGATGAATCAACTCTGGCAATGGGGTGTACTGATTGGCGGTTCGCTCGTTATCGGCATTCTGGCCGGGAGCTATCCAGCTTTTTACCTCAGTTCCCTGCGCCCCATCGAAACGCTCTACACGGGGCGCGTCGGCAAGGGTCGCGGGGTGATGCTCTTCCGACAGGTCCTGATTGTCATTCAGTTGGCCGCCTCCATCGGGGTGATTGCCAGCACCCTGATTATCTCGGCCCAGCTCCGCCACCTGCGCACCACCGACCTCGGCTTCGACAAAGAACAGATTGTCTGCATCGGCATGGATGCCACCATTTACAACCAGCGACAAGCCTTTTTCTCCGAGTTGCGCCAACTGCCTTTCGTTCAAAACATCAGCCTGACCCAGGGTTATGTCGGATATATCGACATGGGAGCCAAACTCCAGGGGCAATACCAGGAGGAACATAAAGAGATTTGGAGCAAGTTCATGTATGTGGACACGGCCTTTTTCTCTACCTTCGGGGTGGAAATGGTGCAGGGAAACACCCTCTTTCGGGACGATGCAACCAACGTCGTACTCAACGAAGCGGCCATGGGGGCTTTTCAGGTGGATGACTACACGCAGCTGAAGGTCTTTCCCGGTGAAGACCGCGACCCGGACATGTTTCCGGTCAGCGGGGTCTGCCGCAACTTCAACTTCAAACCCCTGCGACAGGGGATTGAGCCGCTGGCCATTATGATAATGCCGATGGAGAGCGGCATCATTAACGTACGGGTCAGCGCCTCCTCCTTAGATGACATTCAACAGGTCTTTCGGGAGATACAGGCCGTCTACGCCAAGTTCAACGCCTCCGACCCGCTGAATCTCAACCTGCTGGATACCTACCTGGCACAAATCTACTACTCCGAAGAGCGTTTCAAAACCCTCTTTACGGTCTTCTCGGTGTTGGCAATGGTGATTTCGTGCTTCGGAATATTCGGTCTTATCGTCTGCTCGAACGCCCGACGCCGCAAGGAAATCGGTGTGCGTAAGGTACAGGGCGCCACCATTCGGGAGATTGTGACGCTGCTCGTACGCAACTACCTGATTTACGTGGGCATTGCCTTTGTGGTGGCCACTCCCGTGGCCTACTACTTTATGTCGCGCTGGCTCCAGGGATACCCCTACCGCATAGAACCGAGCCTGACGTACTTTGTGGAGGCGGGGCTGCTTACACTGGCCGTAGTAGTGCTGACCGTGGGCATGCAGAGCTGGATAGCGGCACGGGCCAACCCCGTGGAATCGCTCCGCTCGGAATAGCCCCTTGCCCGTACACAAAAAGGGGCAACTCGTCAGCGCATCTGTTGCGTACAACGAGTTGCCCCTTTTTATGTTGCATATCTGCCAAACAACACTATTTTTGCCATACAAACACACCACTCTATGAAACAGATTTTCACCCTGACAGCGGTAGCCATACTGACTTTGTGCGGCACCGCTCACGCACAGTTCAACCTCAACAAAGCCCTGGGTGCCGGAGCCAAAGCACTTCAGGCCGCCACCCTCTCCGATGCCCAAATCGAGGCCTACGTCAAAGAGTACATCGACTGGCTGGACCAGCATAATCCCGTTTGCGAAGGGGATGACCCTTATGCCGTTCGACTGGCCAAGATTACCGAGAAAATCAACACCGACGGACTGAACATCAAAGCCTATCGGGTTGTCGATGTGAATGCCTTTGCGTGTGCCGACGGCAGCGTTCGGGTTTTTGCGGGTCTGATGGACATTATGAGCGACGAGGAGATTTTGGGGGTTATCGGCCACGAAATCGGCCACGTGATGAACAAGGATACGAAGGATGCGTTCCGCACGTCGCTGATGGCCTCGGCTCTGCGCGACGGCATCAGTTCGGCCGGCGGCACGGCGGCTAAACTGTCGGACTCGCAACTGGGCGATTTGGGCGAAGCGGTGACCAATTCGAAATTCTCGCAGAAACAGGAGTATGCAGCCGATGACTACGGGTATAACTTTTTGAAATCCCACGGCGAGAATCCTTGGGCGATGGCGTTGGCTTTCAAGAAGTTGAAAGAGATGGAGGCCGAGATGGGTACCGACAAGACGAGCAAGGTGCAGCAGCTCTTTTCGACGCACCCCGACCTGGACAACCGCATTCAGCGAATGACGGAGCGGGCTACGGCCGACGGTTTTGAACGTCCTGCCGAAGTGGAGGCAGCGGCTGAGGCGAATGCCGAGACAGCCGTAGCGGAGTAAGTAGCCTGTAGCCATAGCAAAAAAGGACAGTCGGCGTTGGGGTCTGATGACCCCGACGCCGACTGCTTTTTACGGAACAACCAGCCACAGCTCCGTAAAGAGAAGGGGGACGAAGAGCCGCACCACAAAACGCAAACACCACATCCATTTTGTTTGAAAAACGGTTCTCCGTCCCCGCAGAAGAGTTCTTTTATTCGTACCGAATAGCCTCGATGGGGTCTAAGCGGGAGGCTTTTTGTGCCGGATACCACCCGAAGAAGATACCCGTCACGGTACACACGGCGAACGAGAGGATAACGGAGTAGGCCTGTACGTAGACGGGCCAGCCGGCAAAGTATTTGATGGCGGCCGAGGCTCCGATGCCGAGCAGCACGCCGATAACACCCCCCAGCACACTGATAATCACCGCCTCAATCAGGAATTGAAAGAGGATATGGCGTCCTTTGACTCCGATGGACATCCGCAGGCCGATTTCGCGCGTGCGCTCGGTCACCGACACATACATGATGTTCATAATCCCAATCCCGCCGACCAGCAGCGAAATACCCGCGATACAGGCCAACAGCACGGTCATCATCTCGGTGGTGGAGCTGAGCATGGAGCTGAGTTCCTCCTGCGAGCGGATTTCGAAGTCGTCGTCGGCCATGCCGGTGATTTTGTGGGTGCGGCGCAGGATGTCGGTAAGCTCCTGTACGGCTTGGTCGGTGAGCTCTTCGCTCAGGGCCGAACAATAGATTCCCTGAAGGTAGGTGATGGCCAGCATCCGTTTTTGGACGGTGGTATAGGGAGCCAGAATCAGGTCATCCTGGTCCTGCCCCATGGAGTTGTACCCCTTGGGGGTGAGAACACCGATAATTCGCAGGGGGATTTTGTCGAAACGTATCGTCTTGCCCAGCGGATTTTCGCCGTTGGTGAAGAGTTCGTCCACCACAGACTGCCCGACGACACACACCTTGGCCGCCGTGCGGATATCGTTGTCGGTAAACAACTCACCCTGCCCCACTTCGTATTTTCGGATATCGAGGTACTCGGGACTCACCCCATAGACCGTCGTCGGCGTATTGTTAGCTCCGTAGATGGCCTGCCCGCTGGCATTGACCGACGGCGAAACCGCCGCCACCCAGGTTGTTTCGTTCAGGATGGCCTGATAATCGGAGAACTTAAGCGACTGCATGTCGCTGGCACTGAGGCGCACCCCGCCGCCTCGGTCGAACTTCGGGTGAATCATAATCATGTTGGAGCCCATTTCGGAGATTTGGGCGCGGATGCTCCGTTTGGAGCCTTGACCGATGGCCAGCATCGCAATGACCGAGGCCACCCCGATGATAATGCCCAACATGGTGAGAAATCCCCGAAACTTGTTGTTGTTGAGCGCCCGCAGGGCGATGCGCACCAGATTCTTGTAGTTCATCTCAGGTCAGGGTTTAGTCGTTTTCACGGGGGAGCGTTTCGAGCACCTCACGGGCCGACCGAATTGCCTCGTTGGCCGTGTCCGAAACCACCCGTCCGTCACGCAGGGTGATGTTTCGGCTGCTGAACTGAGCCAGTTCGGGGTTGTGGGTCACGAAGATGATGGTACGCCCCTCGGCGTGGAGCCGCTGGAACAGGGTCAATATCTCGAACGAGGTGCGGGTATCGAGGTTCCCGGTAGCCTCGTCGGCCAGCAGGATAACCGGGTCATTGACCAGCGCACGGGCAATGGCCACGCGCTGCTGCTGACCGCCCGACATCTGGTTCGAGCGGTGGTGGATGCGTTCGGCCAGCCCTACCTCCACCAGCGCCTGTTCGGCCTTTTCGCGTCGTTGACGCGCCGTATAGGCACGGTTGTAGAGCAACGGCAACTCGACATTCTCAAGGGCGGTGGTCTTCGGCAGCAGGTTGTAGTTCTGGAAGACGAAGCCAATCTTACGATTTCGCAGGGTCGCCCGGTCGTTCTTGCCCATCGTCCGCACCGAAATGCCATCGAGATAGTACTCCCCGCTGGTCGGCGTATCGAGGCAACCAAGAATGTTGAGCATGGTCGATTTCCCGGAGCCGCTGGTTCCCATGATGGTGACGAATTCGCCGCTGCGGATGGCGAACGACACCCCGCGCAGGGCATGCACCGTCTCGCTGCCCACCGTAAAGTCGCGGCGGATGTTTTCGATTTTGATAATCTCTTTTTCCATACTTTCTGCAGGTATCCGGTTCGCGAGCCGTGGCCCGCGGCAACCCGGAAGAAAAGAGGGGGACTTTCAGTCACAGACACACACGTTGTTGCACCCGCTCCACACCTCAAACGCCTTCGACACTCCCCCTCTTTTCCCGTTCACAGGTTACTTTTTCTTGTTTCCTCCTCCAGGAGGCGTCGGCATGAAGGGGCTCTGCTCGCCACTCTCTCCCGTCGCCTCATCCTCCTCTGCCACCTGCACCATGCGGAAGCCCACAGCCACCGAATCACCCTCTGCCACTCCGTCGGTAATCTCGGTATAGATACCGTCCGAGACACCCGTTTTGACCGCCACTTCGGTCAGCTGTCCGCCCCGGCTGACCCACACCCGTTTGGGGCCGCTCGTCGAGGCCTGCTGACCCAACTCGGGCGTAAAGCGCAGGGCTTTGGAGGGGACAATCAGCACGTCGGGTTTCTGCATCGTGTATATCGAGACGTTGGCCGTCAGACCGGGAATCAGTTTCAGGTCGGGGTTGTCGGCCGAAATTACCACCTCATAGGTCACGACGCTCGACTCTTCGGTAGCCTGCAACCGTTTTTGGGTCACCGTACCGCGGAACACATCGTTGGGATAGGCATCGACCGTGAAACTCACCTGCTGCCCCTCTTCGACCTGTCCGATGTCGGCCTCGTCCACATCGGCAATCACCCGCATCTGACGCAGGTCTTCGGCCAGCGTGAAGAGGGTCGGCGTTTCGAAACTCGAGGCCACCGTCTGCCCCACTTCCACCTCCCGCGAAATCACAATCCCGTCAATCGGCGAATAGATACGGGCATACCCCAGGTTCGTTTCGGCCTGCACGAGGTTCGATTTGGCCTGGTCGTAGTCGGTACGGGCCGTCTGGTAGGCATATTCGGCATCTTCGTAGTCAGTCTCGCTCACCATCCCCTTCTCGAAAAGACCCTTGATACGGTTGTAGTTTTTCTGCTGGTACTCGTATTTAACCCTTGCGGCTTCAAGGCTGGCGGTACGAGAATCGAGCGTGGCCCGCAACTCGACCGTGTCGAGCTCGGCCAACAGCTGCCCGGCACGAACAACGGAGTTGTAGTCGGCATACAGTTTGGTAATCTTGCCCGAGACCTGCGTTCCCACATCGACCTCGGTAATCGGTTCAATGGTTCCGGTCGCCGTCACGCTGTTGCTGATGGTGCCGCGTTCGACGGCCGCCGTTTCATACGCCATGCCGCTCTCCTTGGGGCCACACGAGGGCATCGCGGCAACCAGCATGGCCGCGGTGAGCCACAACGCTGTTGTTTTTGTTCGAATCTGTTTCATATCCTGTTTTTCGAATATTCTGATTGCGAGAAATGGTTTCATGCGTCTACCCTACAAGGATATCTCCCCGCCGCGGTAGAACTCCAACAGTTGGAGCGAAAGCACCGATTGATATTTGGCCTGTATCAACTCCTGCTGAGCCGAGAGGTAGTTGTTTTTTTCGGTCAGCAGGTCCACGGCGTTTTTCATTCCGCTGTTGAACTGTTCCTGTACCAGCCGATAGCTCAGGTCCGCCGAACGAAGTTTGCCGGAGGCTGCCTCGTATCGGCTCTGCGCCGACTTGGCATCCTGCCACAGCGACTCTACCTCCGAGAGCAAATCCTTGAGGGTCTGTTCGTAGGCCAGTTCCGACGAACGGGTCTCCAACTCGGCCTGGTCGATGGCCGAACGGGCCGAACGGTGGTTGAAAATCGGCACGCTGATATTCACCGTAGCACTCTCGTTCAGGCGCGTCCCCAGCTGATTGAAGAAGACGTAATCCCCGTTGGAGAAGTTGCCCGTTCCGACCGCTGCACTGAGGGTGATGGTCGGGAGTTTCTGCCCGCGAGCGATTTTTTCATTGACCTCGGCCGCTTCAATAGCCAGTCGGCTGCTTTCGACCTGCGGCATCACCTCCTGCGACGCGGCGTAGACCTCGGCCAGGTCGGGAATCGAAGCCATCACCATCGAATCCTCCACCTCGGGAAAAACCACCTCAAAGGCATCCTCCAGATTGAGTTCCAGGAGTTGCTTGAGTTTCAGTTTCGCCTGCTCCAGCGTGTTTTCCGCCACCGTACAGTCATAGACATCGCTCCAGTACTGGGCCTCGATTTGGGCATAGTCGCTCACCGACACCGAACCGGCATCGCGCAGCGCTGCGGTACGTTCCATCTGGGCTCGCGAGGCTTCGACCGTCTGTTGCATGGTTTTGAGGTTTTCGTGGGCATAGAGAATGGTCAAATATGCCTCCGTAACGGCGATTTCGATGTCGTTACGCGCCACCGAGACATCCAGCAGCGTGCTGCGGGTCTGAATCTCCTGCTTCTTCACGCTATTCACCAGTTGGCGACCCTGATAAATGGTCAGCCCGGCATTGAGCGAGTAGCTGCCCGAATAGGAAGCTCCTTCGCTGGACGAGTGCGAAATGCCCTGCCCGGTCGAGAAGGAGAGCGATGGGGTCTGCTGCGCTTTGGCCTGCAGGAGATTCACCCCTGCGGAACTGTTCGTCACCTCGGCCGACTGCACCTGAATGTTATGCTCGCGGGCATAATCGATACAGGCTCTGAGGGTCCACGGCTCTGCCGACCGCACGGCCGTGCCGAGCACTCCGAACAGCAACGTTACGATAAGAATACGAAGTTTGTCCATAGCATTGTCTCAAATCTTCCGGAGACAAAGCTATACCTGGCACAAAGGAGCGAGAAACAAAAACGACCGGAGCCTGTTTTTCACCGACCGAAAGGGGGTGTTTACCGACGAATGATTTTACAAAAGAGTCTTTTTTCGGGCACGGATGCCTTGAAAATTTGTCGATTCATCCCTATTTTTGTCCTATACACATCTCTTTCATTCAACCATCTGTTTATCAGGCCCAGATACGGCATCATTTAACACAAACCATACAAAGCCATGAAAAAAATTTTCACCCTGCTGGCGGCTGCCCTCACCCTGTTCAGCTGTCAGGAGAAAACCCCGACGGAACCGGCCATTCGCGTGACCTCGGGTTCGACCAACCAAACGGTCTACGCCGACCAGACCACCTCGGCCACGGACCAGCAAGTCAAATTTGCGACGCAGGGTCCGTGGCGCGCCGAAGTGAGCGAGGCTACAAAAGCCGAATCGGCAGTGGATTGGGTGACATTGAGCCAGACCAGCGGTGATGCCGCGGGTGAATACACGCTGGACATCACCCTGAGCGTCAATTACACGGGTGCCGACCGCACGGCAGTCATTCGGATTATCTGCGGCGAGAGTGTCATTACGATAACCATTGTGCAGAAAGGGGTTACCGAGTCGGGCGAAGCGCCTGTTCCCGACCCGGGAGCCGGCAAGGCGGTGACGGAGATTATCAGCTACGGTTCAGCGGCAGCAGGAACCATCGACAGCCACGTATGGTTCGAGAACGATGCCCAGGGACGCATCACGAAAGTGACCTATTCGGATGCCGAAGAGCCGGAACCGCGCGTACAGCAGGTGTTTGTCTATGGAGTAGACACCCTGACCATGACGATGTACGACTATGAGACTTATGTGGACAGCGACGGCAACTACGCCACCAAGGCAGTCACCACAACCTCGGCCTATTTGATGAGCAACGGTCGTCTGACCGAAGAGGTTCCCTCCGAGCCGAACGTACCCCTGAGCACCTGGACATACAACGCGGCAGGGTACCTGACCCGTTATGTCCAACCGGGTGCTTATACCGAGAGCTCGCTATCCCCCGATGGCGACAGCACGATAACCACAACGACCTATTACACCACCAACTTTGACTACACCTGGGAAAACGGTTGTCCGGTGAAGGTGAGCACCACCTCCAACCTCTCCACCTCAGAACCCGACGATTGGACAGCCACCAGTGAATTCACCACACAACCGTCCGGGGTCTCGAACATGGATATGTTCAGCGCCTTGCTGGAGTCGGGTGACTGGGGTATGATATATGGTTCGGCAGGGCTCAAGTCATCGTTTCTTCCCTCAAAATCCCTCTTTACGCCCAGCAGCGGAGAACAACAGACGGCCACTTTCCGCTATGAGTTCGACAGCGAAGGGTCTGTAACGAAGGTATACCGTAACCTGAACGGTGCAGGCGAAGAGTTGTTGATGGAGTTGGTCTATTAGATGTATGGTGGCGGGCTGTCGGCCCGCGCACCTGAGAGCAGGGCGTCGGTAGATTTTTCCTCGTGGAAAAATCTACCGACGCCCTGCTTTTGCCCCTGCCGCAGCCGTTTAACGCGGCACGCTGTATGTTTCCACCTCCTCGATGGATTCGGGGAGCGAGTCTCCTTCGACGGGCGGTTCTTCACGTCGAATGCCCCACCCTGCCCAGGCCACCGCCAGCGTCATCAGCGGGCTGAGCCAGCAAAAGAAGGTAAAGGGGAGATAGGCCAGCGTCGGGACTCCCAGTATCGAGGCCTGCGTAGCCCCGCAGGTGTTCCACGGAACCAGCACCGAAGTAGCCGTCCCACCATCTTCGAGCGTACGGCTCAACAGACGCGACTGCAAGCCGTTTCGCCGAAAGGCTCCGATAAACATCTTTCCGGGCACGACAATCGACATGTACTGGTCGCCGGAGGTGAGGTTGAAGAGCAGACAGCTGCCCGTGGCCGTCGTCACCAATCCCCCAGCCGAACGTACGCGGCCGAGGATGGCCGTCGTAATGCGTTCGAGGAAGTGTCCGGCCTCCATTACCCCGCCAAAGACCATAGCCGTCACGATAAGCCAGACCGTATTGAGCATTCCGGCCATACCACCCGTGGAGAGGAGCCTATCGACTGAGGCATCGCCCGTATGCGGTGTAATTTCGCCGTACAAGGCCCGCGTGAGCAGTTCATACCCGCTGCCGAAGGTGAGCGAACCGTCCGGAACGAGGGTAGCCAAAAATTCGCGTTGATAGAGTGCCGCCGCCCCGATAGCCACGAGCGACCCTATCATCAGCACAGGCACGGCCGGCACTTTGCGGATAATCAGGAAGACGGCCAGCACGGGGATAAGCAGCAGCGCGGGATGAATCTGATAGGTTTGCGCCACGGTCTGCTGAAAAGCGTTCACTCCGGCCGCCGTAGCTTCCCCGCTGTCAGCGGTCAGGGTCAGCACAGTAAAGGCAATGAGGGTCAGCACCAGCGAGGGAACGGTGGTCTGCATCATGTATCGGATGTGAGCAAAAAGGTCTGTCCCGGTCACGGCCGAGGCCAGGTTGGTGGTATCGCTCAACGGAGAGACCTTGTCGCCGAAGTAGGCTCCCGAGATAATGGCTCCGGCCGTCATGGCCATGTTGAATCCGAGCGCATGGCCAATGCCGATAAGGGCCACCCCGATGGTGGCGATGGTCGACCAGGAGCTTCCCGTTGCCACGGAAACCGCCGCCGCAATCACCACACAGGCCGGCAGAAAGTAGTCGGGCTGCAGGATTTCGAGCCCGTAATATATCATGGTGGGAATAACGCCGCTAATCATCCAGCTTCCGGAGAGCATCCCGACCATCAGCAGGATAAGGATAGCGGGTAGCGAAGCACTGATGGTGTGCACCATTCCTTGCATCATGTCGGCCCAACGGACGCGGTTGTAGACGGCGATGCAGACTCCTACGGCGGAGGCTATGAGGAGTGAGAGTTGGTTGGCACCGGGCAGGGCATCGGCACCGGTGCCGAGCACCGTGGCCATAATGAGTCCCAGCAGCACCAGGATAGGAATAACGGATTGAATGATGGTAGGTTGTCGCTGGGTCATGCGGCTGAAAGAGATTTAACGGATGAAACGAGCCGCAAAAGTACGTTTTTTTGAGCAGACGGCCGCCCCGGGAAGGGGATAAGGTCGGATTTGGCCTGCAAAATCGACACAACGGGACACAAATCGGGCTACGGAGCCTCCTGCACCGACCGATGGTACGTAAAAAACGGTCGGAAAGTTGGAGGAAACGGAAAAATGTTTACCTTTGCATCCGAATGACGCCACAATAGCTCAGTTGGTAGAGCATTTCATTCGTAACGAAAAGGTCGCCAGTTCGAGCCTGGCTTGTGGCTCTCGCGGGATGTCTTACGGAGGCATCCCGTTTTTATTCTATCCCCGATAACACCGGTCGCACCGCCACAGCCTTTCGTCCGCTGTCGCGCCAAACTATTCCGAAGTCGTCGGATACCCTTTGGGGGTGATAAATGCCCGCTGCGACAACCGCTCCATAAAGGCCTCGCGATAGGAGTCCGAAATGGGGATACGCACCTTGCCGAAGAGGATACGCCCCCGCTCGATGGTCTTTACCTGCGCCAGGTGGACAATATAGGAGCGATGCACGCGTACAAACTCATCGGACGGTAGTTGCTCCTCCATCGCCTTGAGGCTCATTTGGGTCATCACACTCGAGCCGTCGGCCCGACAAATCCGCACATAGTCCTTGACCCCCTCGACATAGAGAATATCGGCCACCGGAATGCAGACCTGCCGATAGTCGGCCCTCACCCAAATGCTGTCTCGCTTGGGTGCGGTCACGCTCTTCCCTGCCTCCTCCGTCGGGAGAGCCCCCGATGAAGACAGGGGTTCCCTCCGCGTCCGAAACCACTCTTCGGCTTTCATGGCTGCCCGCAGAAACTCGGGATAGCTAATCGGTTTCAGAAGGTAATCCAGCGCATCGGCCCGAAACCCCTCGAGGGCATACTGTTCGAAGGCGGTCGTAAAAACCACGCGGGGCTGGCCGAACTCCTCGCGTCGTTCGGCCAGCAGCCGCGTAAACTCCATGCCGCTGAGCTGCGGCATCTGGATGTCGAGAAAGAGCAGGTCCACCGCCCCCTGCGGCGCCTCGGCCGCCTGACGGAGGCACTCGAACGCCTCGAGGGCACTGCCCGCCCTTCCTGCCAACCGCAGGAAGGGCGTCCGCGCCACATAGGTCTCCAGCAGGTCGAGCGCCAGCGGCTCGTCATCGACAATCAGGCAGTTCAGCGTCTTCATACGTTTCGACAATTTACAGTCATTTCAGCCACATACCTACCCCCCGTGCGCCCCGTGCTGAGGGTATATCGCCCCGGATAGAGCAGCCCCAGCCGACGACGGAGATTCTCCAGCCCGATACCCGAGCCGCTGCGGTCGTTATCCTGTTTGGGGAAGTAGCTATTTTCGATGCGGCACTTCACCCACGAGGCGTCTCGTTCCAGTTCGATATGCACAAACGAAGGCGCATCGGCTGACACACCGTGTTTGAAGGCATTTTCAACCAGCGTAATAAAAAGGAGCGGTGCCACCTTCAACCCTTTGGCCTCTGCTTCCGCGGGAAGCGCCACCTGCAGCTCCACCATCGCCGGCAGCCGCAGGCTCATCAGGTCGATATAACTCCGCATAAAGGCCAGTTCCTGTTCCAGCGGCACTTCGTCCTGATTTTTGTCGTAGAGGACGTGCCGCATCAGGCCGCTCAGTTGCAGCACGGCCTCCTGTGCCCGTTCGGGGCTGATGGCTATCAGGGCGTAGATGTTGTTGAGCGTATTGAACAGAAAGTGGGGGTTGAGTTGATTTTTGAGGTTTTGCAGTTCGGCCTGCGTGCGTGCCTGTTCGGCCTGTCGCCGTTCTGTTTCGGCGCGGTACCAGTTTCCGGTCACCCGAATGGCAACGCTTAGGGCAGCCGTCAGCCCCAACAGCAAGACATCCCTCAAGATAAACCCTGCCATGGGCATCCGGGGCCCCGGACCTTGAGGCGGTGGCATCTCTCCCTCCACGACCACACGGAAAAACTCGAACCACATGTGCCACAACAGCACCACGGCGCATATGAGCACCGCATTGGTCAGGATAAAGGCAAGGGTTTTGTGTCGGAAGAGCAGCCGTTCGATAAGGCTGAAGTAATTGGCGTAGAAGACCACCATAAACCCGAGCGGCACCAGACTGTAACGGGCATAACCGACCCAGTCGATAGACTGTCGTCCCTGGGTAAAGAGGAGCGGGAAACCGATAATCACGCCCCATCCGATGATGTGGATGGCAATCATCAGTCCGCGGTTTCTGTTTTTTCGTTCCATAGGTTCTGACTGCAACTAACAGGACAACGAGCACCGGTGCCTTCCCGGCAGGGGCAGAGGTTTCCACGAGAACTCAATCCCCTGACAACCGGACACTTAATCCAGTCTTTCGCCCTCACCTCGCCATCCGTTCCAAAAAAATTCACCGAAACGTTTGTAAATGTAGCAATAATTGCCGTATATTTGCACACGGAATTTTCGGGGTGTAGCACAGTCCGGTTAGCGCGCCACGTTCGGGACGTGGAGGTCGGAAGTTCGAATCTTCTCACCCCGACCCTTAATTTCCACCGAAGGTACCTCTGTCTGAAACAGCAGAGGTACCTTTTTATTGGGTGTGCATGTGCCACCCTCCTCCCCTCCTCTTTGCACCTCAAAAAATCGCTATCTTTGTTGAATCGAGTAACCCAAAACTGATTCAACCCATGATACACGACTCACTGGGGCGAAGCGCCGAACGCTACTATGCACTTCATCCGTTGTTCCGCGCCGCTTTCGAATATATCAACACTCACCTCGACACCCTGGCCGACGCCTCGTCGGACGGCAAACATCCGATTCAGGGCGATGATTTGTTTGTCATCGTCGGCGACAACGTTCTGAAACGCCCCGAAGAGGCACGGCTCGAAGCCCACAACCAATACATCGACCTTCAGGTGCTACTGTCGGGTTCGGAGAGCTTCGGATGGGCGCAACGGGCTGCCTGCACCGAACCGACGGGGGCTTTTGACACGGCCAACGACATTATCTTTTACAACGACCTGCCGACCAGCCTGGTGACAGCCCTGCCCGGAGAGTTCGTGATATTCTTTCCGGAGGATGCCCATGCGCCGTTGATACGTCCCGCGGGGGTCACCGGCGGCACGCGCAAAGCGATAGTCAAGATTCGCGCCGAAGTACGGTAAACACCCCCCAGCAACCGACAAACCCAACTCACCATGAAAAAAACCACCACCCTCAATCTGGCTTTTTTGAGTGCTTTGGCCGTAGGGACGACCTGCGCTCAGGGAGCCGTGCCCGGCAAAAAAGCGAAAACGGCACAACCCTCGAAACCCAATGTCATTATTCTGCTGGCCGACGACCTCGGGTTCGGGGATATTGCCTGCAACGGCTCGTTCCAGACCATCTCGACCCCGAACATCGACCGCGTGGCCGCCGAAGGGGTCCGTTTTGCGAATGCCCATGCCACAGCCTCGACCAGTACGCCATCCCGGTACAGCATCCTGACCGGAGAGTATGCGTGGCGCGAGCCCGGCACGGGGATTGCGCCGGGCGATGCGGCGATGATTGTCACCCCCTCCCATCGGACGATGCCCGCGATGATGCAGCGCGCCGGGTACACGACGGCTGCCGTCGGAAAGTGGCACCTGGGGCTGGGTGACAAGGCCGGCGAACAGGACTGGAACGGCACCGTTACCCCGGGATTGAAGGATATCGGGTTCGACTACTCGTATATTATGGCAGCCACGGCCGACCGCGTACCATGTGTCTACATTGAGAACGGGCGGGTTGTCGGGCTCGATTTGGAAGCACACCCCGAGGACTCGATACGGGTGAGTTACCAACACCCCTTCCCGGGCGAACCCACCGGACGGGAGAATCCCGAGCTGCTGAAACTGAAAGCGAGCCATGGACACGACAATGCCATTGTGAACGGCATCGGCCGCATCGGGTATATGACCGGAGGGGGTGATGCGCTGTGGGTGGACGAAAACATTGCCGACACCATCACGGAGCGGGCCGTACAGTTTATCGAACGCTCCGTAGCGGCGCAACAAGCCGCTACGGAAGGTGAGGCACAACCCTTCTTCCTCTATTTCTGTACCAACGACATTCACGTACCCCGTGCACCGCACCCGCGGTTCGTAGGGCGCAGCAGCATGGGGGCCCGCGGAGATGCCATCCTGCAGTTCGACTGGTCGGTAGGCCGTGTATTGAAGGTGCTGGACTCGTTGGGGATAGCCGACAACACGCTGCTTATCCTCTCGTCGGACAACGGTCCGGTGGTGGACGACGGTTATCAGGACCGTGCCGTGGAGTTGCTGGGCGAACACCGTCCGTGGGGCACGTTCCGCGGTGGCAAGTACAGCATTTTCGAAGCTGGGACACGGGTTCCTGCCCTGGTGCGGTGGCCGCGTGTGGTACCGCAAGGCAAGGTAAGCGAAGCGGCAGCCTCGCAGGTGGACTGGTTTGCCTCGCTGGCTGCGTTAGTGGGAGTGGAACTGAGCGCCGGAGAGGCCCCCGACAGCCGCAATGAACTCGACGTGTGGCTGGGCCGCGAACGGGAGCAGGGTAGGGAACACATCGTAGAGCATGCCGGAACACTCTCCATTACGGTGGACGACTGGAAATACATTGCTCCGAGCAACGGTGCCGCCCGCAACAATCAGGTGAACATCGAGCTGGGCAATTCACGCGAGCCGCAGTTGTATTACCTGGTGGACGATATGGGTGAGCGGAACAACCTGGCCGCGGAGTATCCGGAGCGGGTAGCTGCGTTGGCGGCGCAGCTGAAGGCTGTACAGGAAACAAACGACAGACAGCAACCCACCCAAACCATTTTGCGAACCGAGAACCACTGGTTGGAAGCAGCCCGAGAGTTAACCCACGACATACAGGCGATGGCCAGGAACAAAGCCTGGACAGGCTGGCTCATCAGCGACCCCGACGCACTCCAATACATCAATGACACGATAGGAGAAGCCAGCTACAACCATTTGGAAAGCGTAACGGTCATCGAGACACCCCGTCGTTCGATTTTGCACGGCATGCTGTCTCAAATGAGACTGAACATCGATACTCCGGAGAGTTATCAGGCCATTGACTTGCTCAGCAAACAAATCAATCCGATGACGATGGTACACTCCTGCTACAATATGCTTCCGGCTCACCAGATATTGGCTTACAGCATGCTCCATACGAGCATGACTTATATCGAGCCACTGGATTGGAGCGGTAATGAGGTGCTTTTGTTATTGGACTACGGGCAAAATCATGCCGTGGCAGTGACTTTCACAAAAACGGGAGAGCTAACCATTACAGGCTCAGCCTGTTTGATTTCCCGACAGTCTATTCCTGAGTTAAAAGAGACGTTTACCGAGCTGTGCGGGTCGGAGTGCTCGATTCGGGAACTGACAGGAAAAGCCTTAAAAAAGTCTTCGATATGACCGTTTTCCGTCCCGTGCGGCGACAAGACCGTCTGCTCGACGCCGCCTCTACCGAGCAACTGTTGAAGGAGGGAGAGTACGGCTTTTTGGCCTTGTGCTCTCCCAACGGGTATGGCTATGGTGTGCCGATAAGTTTTGTCTATGCCCCGCAGCGGCAGTGCATCTACTTCCACTGTGCCCCCGAGGGACACAAGCTGGATGCCTTGCGGGCCAACGACCGGGTGAGTTTCTGCGTGGTGGGACAAACGGAGGTACACCCCTATACCACCGCTTATGAATCAGCGCATCTTTTCGGACGGCTGGCCGTAGTCGAAGATACGGAGGAGCGGTGGGAGGCGTTGCTGGCGCTGCGCGCCAAGTACAACCCGGAGTTGGCCGATGCTCCCGACACACCGATTCGTAAGTCGTGGGACCGCACCACGGTGCTGCGGCTCCGCATAGAACACCTGTCGGGGAAATGCAAGCGCATTCCCCCGACAGCACGATAGGCGGCAGAAATTACACCGCCTGATATCCTTTGCCACCCGACCTCGGCATCGGTAGAGCCACGGACACAGGCAAAATCCAGTTACCCGAAGAGAAGCCGTTTCCCCCGTACAGCGGTATCCACTCCCCTCTCTGCGGTATAAACCTCCGCTCCATTCACCCACGTGGCCACCACCTTTGCCGAGAGGGTCAGCCCTTCGAGGGGCGACCAACCGCATTTCGAAAGGATTTGCTCCCCAGGGCGCTGGTTGTCGCGCGAGACGGTCCACGGTTCGTTCAGTTTCACCACGGCAATATCCGCATAATATCCAGGCCGCAGGAAACCCCGCTCCCGCACACGGAAGAGGCGTGCCGGAGCGTGACACATCCGTTCAATCACCTGCTCCACCGTAAAAATACCCTCGGCCGCCAGGGTCAGCATGGCAGGCAGCGAGTGTTGCACAAGGGGTCCGCCCGACGGGGCCGAGAGATAGGGATTTTGTTTTTCGGCCAGCAGATGCGGAGCATGGTCCGTGGCCACCACATCGACCAGCCCGCTGCGCACTGCAGCGCGCAGCGTGTCGCGGTCTGCGGCCGACTTCACGGCCGGATTCCACTTTATCAGGTTACCCCGCTCGGCATAATCGCCCTCGCTGAACCACAGGTGGTGGACACACACCTCGTTCGTAATGCGTTTCTCCTCAATCGGCTCTCCCTGTTCGAAAAGGGTCAGTTCGCGCGCCGTGCTCAGGTGCAGCACATGGAGCCGTCCGCCATACTTGTGAGCCAGTTCGACGGCATGCGCCGTTGAGCGGTAACAGACCTCGGCACTGCGAATAATCGGGTGCATCGCCACGGGAACATTCTCCCCGAACGCCGCCCGCGCCCGTGCCATATTCGCTTTGACCGTCGCCTCATCCTCGCAGTGGGTGGCCACCAGTACGGGTGACAGCCGAAAGATATCGGCCAGGGTCTGTTCGTTATCGACCAGCATATTGCCCGTCGAAGAGCCCATAAAGACCTTCAACCCGCAGACCCGCTGCGGGTCGATGCGTTCTATTTCGGAGAGATTGTCATTCGTAGCTCCCAGATAGAACGAGTAATTGACCGCCGACACCTCCGCCGCACGGGCATATTTCTCTTCGAGGAGCGCCAGTGTCGTTGCAGGCGGCCGCGTGTTGGGCATCTCCATATACGAGGTCACCCCCCCGGCCGCCGCAGCCTGCGCCTCGGTGCGAATCTCGGCCTTTTCGGTCAGGCCGGGTTCGCGAAAGTGCACCTGGTCGTCAATCACCCCGGGCATCACCAGCGCCCCCGCCACATCGACCGTTCTCACTGCCGCGGCACGCACCTCCTCCGGCACAGCACCCCGCCCCACTGCACCAATCCGCTCCCCCTCAATGGTGAGCCAACCTGCATAGAGTTCCCCTTCGTTGCCAATCAAGGCATTATCAATCAATATCATAATTTTACCCCATTAAGCCTTTTTCACGCCATCCGCCGTACCGTGTCCTGCGGGTCGTATCTTCCGAAACCGCATCGCCAGCACTCCCCAGAAAGCCTCTCCGAAAATCCCGCTGCTCATTTTGGAACTTCC
The DNA here is from genome assembly GCA_019113395.1 of Candidatus Rikenella faecigallinarum. Classification (GTDB taxonomy): domain Bacteria; phylum Bacteroidota; class Bacteroidia; order Bacteroidales; family Rikenellaceae; genus Rikenella; species Rikenella faecigallinarum. Next base: position 21,825 of record DXHL01000037.1, read on the forward strand.
CCGCGTACGGTCGGTGAAGATAATCGGCACTTCGGTGAGCCGGAAGCCCAGTTTCCATGCCGAATATTTCATTTCGATTTGGAATCCGTATCCTTTCATGCGGATGTGGTCCAAGTCAATGGTACGCAACACCTCTGCCCGGAAGCAGACGAATCCCGCCGTACAATCCCGCACCGGCATCCCCAGCACCCGCCGCACATAGGCCGATGCGTAGTAGGACATAATCACCCGCCCGATAGGCCAGTTGATGACATTGACCCCCGTCACATAACGCGACCCGACGGCCATGTCTGCTCCCCCCTCGTGACACGCCCGAAAGAGCCGCACCAGGTCCTCGGGGTTGTGCGAGAAGTCGCAGTCCATCTCGAACACATAGTCATACCCCTGCTGCAGGGCCCACTGGAAACCGGTGATATAGGCCGTTCCCAGCCCCTGTTTGCCGGAGCGTTCAATCAGGTGGAGCCTCCCGGCATAGCGTTCAGCCATGGCCTGTTGCACCACCCGAGCCGTACCGTCGGGCGACCCGTCGTCGATGACCAGCAGGTCGAACGCCTCGGGCAGCGAAAAGACCTTTTCAATCATCGCTTCGATGTTTTCTATTTCGTTGTAGGTGGGGATGATGACAACCTTCTTCATCGCGGGTGAGAAACTGTGGATGACGCTATAAAGGTAGAATTTTTTGTTATCTTTGGAGATGATTTTTCCCAAAAAGATACAGACCCGAGGGGTGTATGGTCGGGTTTTAAGCCTTTTGGCTGTTCTTCTTCTCCTTTACCCGACGGGTATGGCCTCCGCCCAGCCCAAACAGGCCGCAGGACAACATCGTCCCCGTATTTCGGAGCCCTCTCGACAAAAATTCCGCTTTGACAAGACGATTTTCGTGACCGCCGATTTCGAACACCGCAACACGGCAGCCGAAGTCGCCAAGTGGCTTCGCAGCGAAGGTGCAGCGGCCTCGAACGCCTACAACAAGGCCCGCAACCGCATTACGTTTCAACGCGTTCCGTCGATAGCCGGAGCCGCCGGAAACGATGCCTGGCACATGGTCGTGAAGGGAGCGCGGATTACGGTCTCCTTCACGAGCGAGAACGCCCTGCAACATGCCATTGTGACCCTGCAGGGGATGGTGGCTCAAGAGGCCGGCATCGGTAAATACATTCCCGGGGGTACGTATGCCGACTGGGGGACCCGCACGGCTGCCCGCGACCATGGGGCAACGGCCGATGCAGCGACTAGCCTGCGGACAACGACCGAACTGGAGATGAGCCTCAAACGTATCGGAAACCGTTCCAAGGAGGTCTATGTCGTGCTGGTGGATGCCGACCACTGGCGCATGGCTTCGCCCTCGCTGGAGCTGGCAGGGGCAGGACGGCGCCTGTATCCCGCCGACGGATATTACACCACCGAACAGCTGCAACAGTTGGCAGCAGCGGCCAAACGAAACCATATTGAACTGATACCTACCCTGGAGCTGCTCTCCGAGAATCGCGCCTTTTCGGCTGCTTTCGGCCATTCGGTCTTTTCGGTCGAGGGGATGCGGCTGGTGCGGGCGGCATTGGAAGATTGCATCGAAGCCCTGCATCCGGCCAAAATCTGTCTGGGGAGTATCTCTTCTCAGGCTGACATGCGCTACATGGAGTTTATCTCCGACCTGGCCTCGATGCTGGGAGTTGAACTGGTCATCATCGAATCGTAAATCCATCGAACAAGCGTTATGCGTGCAGTAGTACAACGGGTACAGCGGGCTGCGGTTGAGATTGAAGGTCAAACCGTAGCACAGATTGAGCAGGGGCTGCTGGTTTTGTTAGGGGTGACCGATGGGGACACTTCGGAAGATGTAGCCTGGTTGGCGGGTAAGATTGCCCGCCTGCGCATCTTTGCCGACGAGGCTCAGGCCATGAACCGTTCGCTGGCGGAAGTGGGCGGTCAGGCGCTCGTAGTGAGTCAGTTTACGCTCTATGCCTCCACGCGGCGGGGCAACCGCCCGTCATTCATCGCCGCGGCACGTCCGGAAACGGCTGTGCCGCTGTACGAGGCCTTTGTAGAGGCTCTTCGACAGGAGACAGGGCGCGAGGTCCCTACGGGTGTCTTCGGGGCAGACATGCAGGTCTCGCTGGTCAATGACGGCCCTGTTACCATTCTTATCGACTCGCAGGTTCGCGAATAATTCACAGTGTATGGCGCAGTTAGATGACATAATAGCTCCGGTGAGGAGTGAGTTTGCAGCGTTTCGTCGGTTACTGGACGAGGTGACGCTCTCCGAACAGCCCTTTATGCGTCCCATCACGCGTGACATTCTACGCAGCGGGGGCAAACAGATGCGTCCGCTGCTGACGCTGCTCACGGCGGCGTTGCATGACAATGCCTCCGACCCGCGCGTACAGGCGGGGGCGGTATTGATAGAGATGATTCACTGGTCCACACTGGTACACGACGATGTGATTGACGAGGCCTACGTGCGGCGCGGTCAGTGGACACCGGGGACGCTCCTACGGTCCAAATCGGCCATTTTGGTGGGTGATTATCTCTTCTCGAAAGGGTTGGCCCAGGCCTCGCGGGCGGGGAGTTTCGGAGCGATGCGGTCAGCGACGCGAGCCATTGAACTGATAGTGGACGGGGAGTTGATGCAGATGGAGCACGCCCGACGGATGGACAACAACGAGGCGGTCTATACCGATATCATCCGCCACAAGACCGCGGCTCTGATTGCTTCCGCGGCCGAGTGCGGTGTATTGCCCTCATGCGGTGATGACAGTACGGCACCTGCCGCACAAAAAATGTACCGTTTTGGAGAGTTGCTGGGACTGGCCTTTCAGATTAAGGACGACCTGCTGGATTTCGGTTTTTCGGAGGACGGCGAACCGGTGAAGACGGGGAAAGCATTATGCAATGACTTAAAGGAGCGGAAAATGACCCTGCCGTTGATTCATGCGATGGAGGGGTTGTCGTTTCTGGAGCGACGCACGGTGTTGCGGCATTTGCGTCGGGCGGCAGACGATGTACGGTCCGTGGAGTGGTTGCGCGATTTTGTGGCACGGGGGACGGGTATTGCCTATTCGGTAGCGCGGATGGAGGCGTATCATCAAGAGGCGCTATCGTTGTTGTCGGAATATCCGGCGTCAGCTGTTCGGGGGGCGTTGGAGGCTTTTGCGGCCTACGTGGTGGGACGACGGATGTAACGGCCACATAGCGCGTATCTACTAAAGACAAGACGGGTGGGTTCCTGTAAAGGATACCCACCCGTCGCCGTTTCATCGCAGCCCCGACCAGCACCAGCCCACCCCCAAAAAAAGCGAGGGCCGTTGCTTTCCCATGCAACGGCCCTCCGCTCATATCATATCCCCAACAGGGATTTACAGGGAAGTTCCCGCCTACTCAGCCAAAGCCTCTGCCGCCTCAGCAGCCGATGCCACAGCATCCTTCGGCCCGACAATCAGGTCCTGGAACTCGCGAACACCCGTACCCGCAGGAATCAGGTGACCGCAAATCACATTTTCTTTGAGTTTTTCGAGCGGGTCTACCTTGGCGTTGATAGCGGCTTCGTTCAGCACCTTGGTCGTCTCCTGGAACGAGGCTGCCGACATAAAGCTGCTGGTTTGCAGCGCCGCACGGGTAATCCCCTGCAACACCTGGTTCGAGGTAGCCGGCACGGCGTCTCGTACCTCAACCTCTTTCATGTCCTTGCGCCGCAGGGTGGAATTTTCATCCCGCAACTGGCGCAGCGTCACAATCTGACCAGCCCGCAGCGTTGTGGAATCTCCGGCGTCGGTCACGACTTTCTTTTCGTAGATGTCGTCGTTTTCCTCCATGAAGTCCCACTTGTCCACAATCTGTTCGGGGAGGAACTTCGTATCACCCGGGTCTTCGATACGCACCTTGTTCATCATCTGACGAACGATGATTTCAAAGTGCTTGTCGTTGATCTTCACCCCTTGCATGCGGTACACCTCCTGAATTTCGTTCACGATGTACTCCTGCACCTTGGTCGGGCCCTGGATACGGAGAATGTCCTCCGGCGTGATGGCCCCGTCCGAAAGCGGCATACCGGCACGGATGTAGTCGTTTTCCTGCACCAGAATCTGTTTCGAGAGCGGCACGAGGTATTTCTTCACTTCGCCGGTACGCGAGGTCACGACAATTTCGCGGTTCCCGCGCTTAATCTTGCCGAACGACACTTCGCCGTCGATTTCCGAAACGACAGCCGGGTTACTGGGGTTACGCGCTTCGAAGAGCTCCGTAACACGGGGCAGACCCCCGGTGATGTCACCCGCCTTACCCACGGCACGCGGTATCTTAATCAGGATGTCACCGGCATTGACCTTGGCATTCTCCTTGACCACGATATGGGCACCCACAGGCAGGTTGTACTGTTTCTGTTCGTCGCCGTTCTTGTCGAGAATCTTGATAACCGGGTTTTTGGTCTTGTCACGCGATTCGATAATCACCTTTTCGCGATAACCGGTCGTTTCGTCCGATTCTTCGCGGTAGGTGACGTTTTCGATAACGCTGTCGAAGGTAACCTTCCCGCTGAACTCACTGATGATAACCGCGTTGTAGGGGTCCCATTCGCAGAGCAGGTCGCCTTTTTTGACCTCATCGCCCGTATTCACGTAGAGCGATGCCCCGTACGGCAGGTTGGCATTGTAGAGCGTAGCACCGGTATGGTCGTCCACGATACGGAGGTCGGCCAGACGGCTAATCACCATATAAACTTTCCGTCCGGTATCGTCCTTGCGTTCAACCATGCGGAGTTCGTCGATTTCCACATGGCCGTCATAGCGGGCAACGATTTTGTTATCGGCTGCCGAGCCGCCTGCAACCCCCCCGACGTGGAACGTACGCAGGGTCAGCTGTGTACCCGGTTCCCCGATGGATTGGGCTGCGATAACGCCGACCACTTCGCCTTTCTGCACCATACGACCCGTAGCGAGGTTACGCCCATAGCACTTCGCACAAACCCCCTTGCGCGATTCGCAGGTAAGCACCGAGCGGATTTCAACCGTTTCAATCGGCGACTCTTCGATGGCCTGGGCAATCTCTTCGGTAATCTCTTCGCCGGCTTTGACAATCAGTTCGTTGTTAAGCGGGTTGTAGATGTCGTGCACCGAGGTACGCCCGAGGATACGTTCGTAGAGCGACTGCACCACCTCTTCGTTGCGTTTGATGGCAGTGGCCTGGAGGCCGCGGAGGGTACCGCAGTCCTCTTCGTTGATAATCACGTCCTGAGCCACGTCCACCAGACGACGGGTGAGGTACCCGGCGTCAGCCGTTTTCAAGGCGGTATCGGCCAGACCCTTACGCGCACCGTGGGTCGAGATGAAGTACTCCAACACGCTCAGCCCCTCCTTGAAGTTCGAGAGGATGGGGTTTTCGATAATCTGCGCGGCATCGGCCGTCGATTTTTGGGGTTTGGCCATCAGACCACGCATCCCGGAGAGCTGACGAATCTGCTCTTTCGAACCACGGGCTCCGGAGTCCAGCATCATGTAGACGGGGTTGAAGCCCTGGTCGTCTTCGGTGAGCTGTTTGAGCACCGTTTGAGTCAGTTTGGAGTTGGTATGTGTCCAGATGTCGATAATCTGGTTGTAGCGTTCGTTGTTGGTGATGAAACCCATGTTGTAGTTTTCCATCACTTCGGCGACCTGGTTGTAACCGTCCTGTACGAGCGCCTCCTTCTCTTTCGGGATAATCACGGCGTCGAGGTTGAACGACAGCCCCCCGCGGAAGGCCATCTTGTACCCCATGGCTTTGATATCGTCGAGGAAGTTGGCCGTCACTGCCGCACCGCATTTTTTCATCACGTCGCCGATGATGTCGCGCAGTGATTTTTTGGTCAGCAGCAGGTTGATGTAGCCCACCTCTTTCGGTACCACCTGGTTGAAGATGATACGCCCGACGGTCGTGTCGATAATATTACCCGGTCCGAGGCGCAGTTTCACCTGGGCGTGGAGGTCTACGCGTCCTTCGTTGTGGGCAATAATCGCCTCTTCGGAGGAGTAGAATACCAGGCCTTCCCCTTTGACACCTTTACGCGGTTTGGTGATGTAGTAGAGACCGAGCACCATGTCCTGCGAGGGGACGGTAATCGGGGCGCCGTTAGCCGGGTTCAGGATGTTGTGCGAACCGAGCATCAGGAGCTGTGCCTCGAGGATGGCCGCATTGCCCAGGGGCAGGTGGACAGCCATCTGGTCACCGTCGAAGTCGGCGTTGAAGGCGGTACATGCCAGCGGGTGGAGCTGGAGGGCCTTGCCTTCGATGAGTTTCGGTTGGAAGGCCTGAATCCCGAGTCGGTGCAGCGTAGGAGCACGGTTCATCAGCACGGGGTGACCCTTAATCACATTTTCGAGGATATCCCAAATCACCGGGTCCTTGCGGTCGATGATTTTCTTGGCCGATTTGACGGTTTTGACAATACCGCGTTCGATGAGTTTACGCACCACGAAGGGTTTGTAGAGTTCGGCGGCCATGTCTTTCGGAATCCCCATTTCGTGCATTTTGAGCTCGGGGCCCACGACGATAACCGAACGTGCCGAGTAGTCCACACGTTTCCCGAGGAGGTTCTGACGGAAACGCCCCTGTTTCCCTTTGAGGGAGTCGCTGAGCGATTTGAGGGGTCGGTTGCTTTCGGTTTTGACGGCGTTCGATTTGCGGGAGTTGTCGAAGAGCGAATCGACAGCCTCCTGCAACATACGTTTTTCGTTGCGCAGAATCACCTCGGGAGCTTTGATTTCGATAAGCCGTTTGAGGCGGTTGTTGCGGATAATCACGCGACGGTAGAGGTCATTGAGGTCCGAAGTGGCGAAGCGTCCCCCGTCCAGCGGCACCAGCGGGCGCAGTTCGGGCGGAATCACCGGGATGACACGCATAATCATCCATTCGGGTTTATTGACCTCGCGCGATGCACGGAACGCCTCTACGATATTGAGTCGTTTGAGGGCTTCGCTTTTGCGTTGCTGGGAGGTTTCGGTCGAAGCCTTGTGTCGCAGCGAGTAGGAGAGTTCGTCGAGGTCCACGCGTTGCAGCATCAGTTCGAGCGCTTCGGCCCCCATCATGGCGATGAATTTGTTGGGGTCGTCGTTTTCGAGCGCACGGTTTCCTTTGGGCAGGGTATCGAGGATATCGAGGTACTCTTTTTCGGTGAGCAGGTCACCCTCTTCGACCCCTTCGGCCGCCCCTTTCTGAATCACGATATACCGTTCGTAGTAGATAATCATGTCCAGTTTTTTCGTGGGGATACCGAGCAGGTAACCGATTTTATTGGGGAGGCTTCGGAAGTACCAGATGTGTGCCACGGGCACCACCAGCTGGATATGTCCCATGCGTTCGCGGCGCACCTTTTTCTCGGTCACTTCGACGCCGCAACGGTCGCAGACGATGCCTTTGTAGCGGATACGTTTGTATTTGCCGCAGTGGCATTCGTAGTCTTTGACGGGCCCGAAGATGCGTTCGCAGAAGAGGCCGTCTCGTTCCGGTTTGTAGGTCCGGTAGTTGATGGTCTCCGGCTTGAGGACTTCGCCGCTCGATTTTTCGAGGATTTGTTCGGGCGAAGCCAGCGAGATGGTAATCTTGTGGTAATTACCGGGAGCCTTGTTCTCTTTATTATATGCCATAATTGTTTTGAGTGCTAATTGAGTGTGAAAGAATGTTTACAGTAATGCGGGCAGCGTCTCCCGCATGCGTTTTACTCCAATTTGACATTGAGCCCCAGACCGCCGAGTTCGTGCAGGAGCACGTTCATGGCTTCCGGAATACCGGGTTGGGGCAGGTTGTCGCCTTTCACAATCGCTTCGTAGGCTTTGGCTCGTCCTACGACGTCGTCGGACTTGATGGTGAGGATTTCCTGGAGGATGTTGGCCGCGCCGAAGGCTTCGAGGGCCCACACTTCCATTTCCCCGAAACGCTGACCCCCGAACTGGGCCTTACCGCCGAGCGGCTGCTGGGTGATAAGGGAGTAGGGACCAATCGAGCGGGCGTGCATTTTGTCATCAACCATGTGTCCGAGTTTGAGCATGTAGATAACGCCCACGGTCGCCGGTTGGTGGAACATTTCGCCGGTACCGCCGTCGTAGAGGTAGGTACGTCCCGAGCGGGGGATACCTGCCTTTTCGGCATATTCGTTGATTTCGTCGAGGCTGGCCCCGTCGAAAATCGGCGTAGCGAACTTGAGTCCGAGCTCTTTGCCGGCCCATCCGAGGACGGTTTCGTAAATCTGCCCGAGGTTCATACGCGAGGGCACACCCAGCGGGTTCAGCACGATATCGACAATGGTACCGTCGGCCAGGAAGGGCATATCTTCGTCGCGCACGACTTTGGCGACAATCCCTTTGTTCCCGTGGCGACCGGCCATTTTGTCGCCGACGCGCAGTTTGCGTTTTTTGGCGATGTAGACTTTGGCCAGCTGGATAATCCCCGAGGGCAGTTCATCCCCGTTCGTGATGTTGTATTTTTCACGTTTGAGGTGCGCATCGAGTTCCTTATACTTGATAATGAAGTTGTTGACAAGTGCCTTAATCAACTCGTTCTTATCTTTGTCCGAGGTCCACTTGGTGGGGTTGATGTTCAGGTAGTCGAGCTCCTGAAGCATCTTCTGGGTGAACTTGGTTCCCTTTTCGATGACCTCCATCCCGAAGTAGTCCTGTACCCCGGTAGTGGTCTTTCCGTTGAGCAGGGTCCAGAGTTTAGACACCAGAATCTCCCGCAGCGCAGCCACCTCTTTCTGGAAGTTGGCTTCGGCTTTTTCGAGTTGGGCTTTTTCGCTCTGTTTTCCTTTTTTGCCGCTCTCTTTGCCGGCGCGGGTAAAGAGTTTCTTGTCCACAACCACCCCGTAGAGCGAGGGTTGCGCCTTCAGCGAAGCATCCTTCACATCACCGGCCTTGTCACCGAAGATGGCACGGAGCAGTTTTTCTTCCGGACTGGGGTCGCTCTCCCCTTTCGGGGTGATTTTCCCGATGAGGATATCGCCCGGTTTCACATTGGCCCCGATGCGGATAACACCGTTTTCGTCGAGGTCTTTCGTAGCATCCTCGCTGACGTTCGGAATATCGCTGGTGAGCTCTTCGACCCCGCGTTTGGTGTCGCGCACCTCCATGATGTACTCATCGACATGCACCGAGGTGAAGATGTCTTCACGCATCATGCGTTCCGAAATCACGATAGCATCCTCGAAGTTGTACCCCTGCCAGGGCATGAAGGCCACCTTGAGGTTTCGTCCGAGAGCCAGTTCGCCGTTTTCGGTCGAATAGCCCTGAGTCAGAATCTGTCCGGCCGTCACGCGGTCGCCCTTGCGTACCATCGGTTTAAGGGTAATCGAGGTACTTTGGTTGGTTTTGCGGTATTTGGGCAGTTTGTAGACCGTGACTTCGGGGTCGAAGCTGACGAATTTTTCCTCTTCAGTACGGTCGTACTTGATGTGGATTTCGGTCGAGTCGGAGTGAACGACCTCGCCGTCGCGTTCGGCAACCACTTGCGTACGGCTGTCACCGACTACAGCCCCTTCGAGGCCGGTACCCACGATAGGCGCTTCCGAGCGCAGCAGCGGCACGGCCTGACGCATCATGTTCGAACCCATGAGGGCACGGTTTGCGTCGTCGTGTTCGAGGAAGGGGATGAGCGAAGCGGCAATCGAGGCAATCTGGTTCGGAGCCACGTCCATCAGTTGTACCTGGTCGGGCGTAACCACCGGGAAGTCGCTGTCCAGACGCGCCTTAATCTGTTCGTCGGTCAGCGTACCGTCGTTGGCCACGGTAGCCTCAGCCTGCGCAATCACGAGACCTTCTTCCTCTTCGGCGCTGTAGAATTTGATGTGCGAGTTATCGATATCCACTTTACCGTCGGTCACCGTCCGGTAGGGGGTTTCGATGAAGCCCATGTCGCTGATTTTGGCAAAGACGCAGAGCGACGAGATAAGCCCGATGTTCGGACCTTCCGGGGTTTCAATGGGGCAGAGACGCCCGTAGTGGGTATAGTGTACGTCACGCACCTCGAACCCTGCGCGTTCACGCGAGAGACCGCCCGGCCCGAGTGCCGAGAGACGCCGTTTGTGGGTCAGTTCGGCCAGGGGGTTGGTTTGGTCCATGAACTGCGAGAGCTGGTTGGTCCCGAAGAAGCTGTTGATAACCGACGAGAGGGTTTTGGCGTTAATCAGGTCCACAGGGGTGAACACCTCGTTGTCGCGCACATTCATGCGTTCCCGGATGGTGCGTGCCATACGGGCAAAGCCCACGCTGAACTGATTGGCCAGCTGTTCGCCGACGGTACGCACACGACGGTTCGAGAGGTGGTCGATATCGTCCACGTCGGTTTTCGAGTTGATGAGCTGGATGAGGTACTTGATAATGGCAATCATGTCCTCACGGGTCAGCACCTTCACTTCGCTGGGGATGTCGAGGTTGAGTTTCTTGTTGATGCGGAAACGTCCCACATCGCCCAGGTCGTAGCGTTTGTCGGAGAAGAAGAGCTTGTCAATCACATCGCGCGCCGTTGCTTCATCCGGCGGTTCGGAGTTGCGCAGCTGGCGGTAGATATAGACAACGGCCTCTTTTTCCGAGTTACAGGGGTCTTTCTGGAGGGTGTTGTAGACAATCGAATAGTCGTTGGCCGCAGCCTGTTCCTTGTGGAGCAGGAGCGTCTTTTCACCCGATTCGAGGATTTCGTCGATGTGCTCTTCGGCCAGTACCGTTTCGCGGTCGATGATGATTTCGTTTCGTTCAATCGACACCACTTCGCCGGTATCTTCATCCACGAAGTCTTCGGTCCACGATTTCAGCACACGTGCAGCCAGTTTACGGCCGACGGCTTTTTTGAGGTTTGCCTTGGTGACTTTGATTTCGTCGGCGAGGTCAAAGATTTCGAGGATTTGACGGTCGCTTTCGAACCCGATGGCCCGCAGCAGGGTCGTTACGGGCAGTTTCTTTTTCCGGTCGATGTAGGCATACATCACATTGTTGATGTCGGTGGCGAATTCAATCCACGAGCCTTTGAACGGAATGATACGGGCACTGTAGAGTTTGGTCCCGTTGGAGTGCATACTCTGGCCGAAGAAGACCCCGGGCGAGCGATGGAGTTGCGAGACGATAACGCGTTCGGCACCGTTGATAACGAACGTACCGCGGGGCGTCATATAGGGTACTGCGCCGAAGTATACGTCCTGGATGACCGGGTCGAAATCTTCGTGTTCGGGGTCGGTACAGTAGAGTTTCAGTTTGGCCTTGAGGGGCACGCTATAGGTGAGACCCCGTTCGAGACATTCGTCGATGGAGTATCTCGGCGGGTCGATATAGTAGTCGATAAACTCGAGCACAAAGTTATTGCGGGTATCGGTGATGGGGAAGTTCTCCATGAAGACTTTGTAGAGTCCCTCATCGAGCCGATTTTCGGCGGTTGTTTCGAGTTGGAAGAAGTCTTTGAAAGATTTGAGTTGTACTTCGAGGAAGTCGGGATAGTCCATCCTCAGGCTCGACGAAGCGAAGCTGATGCGCTGAGTTTTTTGTGGCGCGCTAGATACCACAGCAGCGTTTTTCGAGTTGTTTGGCATGTTCGTGTTGCGAATGATACATGTGACTGAACAGCGCTAAAGAGATTCCGAAACGATTGTCAGGGTACAGGCTGTTTCGGAGCGGTTATGGAGTGTTTCATGTTCGGCCGTTTTTAGCGGAACGGCGTCACAACTCTGCTCTTCACCGTGCGGCCTGTTAGGGCAGTTTAGAGGTTTTTTGCAGGTGCCCAGTTGGGGAGGTTTCTCCAGTTCTAAGAGTAGTACCAAACTCGGCCACTCTCAGATAAGTAGCACGCGGAATCCTCAAGGTTTTTGGGTTCCCCGACAATGGAGGATGCCAAAAACCAGAAAAAGGCGCAAGGCTCACCGGCAGTGAGCCTTACACCGTTATTGACTCCCAAGGTTTTTATAACCAATCCGTTAGGGGGTTGGTCTGACCTTGAGTTGTGAACTGTCTTACTTCAGTTCTACTTCTGCACCGGCTTCTTCGAGCTGAGCTTTGAGCGATTCAGCTTCTTCTTTCGAAACGCCTTCTTTCACAGCTTTGGGAGCGCCGTCTACGAGGTCTTTAGCTTCTTTGAGGCCGAGACCGGTGAGTTCTTTTACGACTTTCACTACTTGGAGTTTAGCCTGGCCACCCGATTTGAGGATAACGTCGAACGACGATTTTTCAGCGGCGCCACCAGCTTCGCCACCGGCTGCGGGAGCAGCAACGGCAACAGCAGCAGCTGCGGGTTCGATGCCATATTCTTCTTTGAGAATGGTAGCGAGTTCGTTAACTTCTTTTACGGTCAGGTTTACCAGCTCTTCAGCCAGTGCTTTGATGTCTGCCATCTTGGTTATTGTTTAAAAAAGTGATTAAAATGACTTGTTTGCCTCCTTCCGAGGGCTCTTACCGTTACCTTTCGTGTCGCACTTCCGATTTTTTCGATGCGCCTGCGCCATAGGGTGTATGTCGCGGAGCGGGTGTCAAAAAAACCTGTCACGGTTGTTACGCGCTACTCGGTGTCACGCCCCTCTTCTTCGGGTAACAAACGGGTTTGTTTTTGTTGGTTGTTTTGTTTCTTTCACGCGGCATGGAGGGTCAAGCAGAGTATCGAACTCCTTTCGACAACTCCCACCCCGCAAAAGGAATTACTGCGCCCGATTTTCGAGTGCTTTGACCAGTCCGGAGATTTTGCCGCCAGCCGAGCCTTGAAGAGCGGAGATAACGTTCTTGGCCGGAGACTGGAGCAGACCGATAACATCGCCGATAAGTTCTTCGCGAGACTTGATATTGACGAGCTGTTCGAGCGAGCCTTCGCCCACGTAGACACACTCATCGACATAAGCCGCTTTGAGCATCGGTTTGTCACCGCCCTTATCTTTACGGAAAGCCTTGATAAGTTTAGCCGGAGCATTACCGGTGTTGGTAAACATGATAGAGGTCGAGCCTTCGAGAACAGCGACCAGTTCAGCATCCGCTTTACCGGTTTGTTCGAGAGCTTTGCCCAAGAGGGTGTTTTTCACCACGATGAGCTTAATCTCTTTTTCGAAGCAGCTTTTACGCAGGGCAGCGGTTTGTTCGGCGTTCATGCCGGAGATATCTGCCAGGTAGAAGTGCGTATAGGACCCGAGCTGATCGGCTAAACTTTTGATTACTTCGGATTTTTCTTCCTTTCTCATCTCAATGGAATGTTAGTCGATTAGTCAACGGATTTGGGGTCGATTTGGAGTCCGGGACTCATGGTCGTGGAGAGGTAGATGCTCTTCACATAAGTCCCTTTAGCCGCAGCGGGTTTGAGTTTGAGAATCGTGCTCATGAACTCTTTGGCATTTTCTTCGATTTGTTTGGCATCGAAGGAGATTTTGCCGATAGAGGTGTGTACGATACCGAACTTGTCGACTTTGAAGTCGATTTTCCCGGCTTTGACTTCTTCGACAGCTTTGCCCACTTCCATGGTTACGGTACCCGTTTTGGGGTTGGGCATGAGTCCGCGCGGCCCGAGGATACGACCGAGGGCACCGACTTTAGCCATGACGTTGGGGGTACAGATAATCACATCGACATCGGTCCAGCCGCCTTTGATTTTTTCGACATATTCATCGAGACCGACAAAGTCAGCACCAGCCGCTTGCGCTTCAGCCTCTTTGTCGGGGGTGCAGAGCACGAGGACCCGGACGGTTTTACCGGTACCGTGGGGGAGTGTTACGACACCGCGTACCATTTGGTTGGCTTTGCGGGGGTCCACACCCAGACGGACGTCGATATCGACCGAAGCGTCGAATTTGGTGAAGGTGATTTCCTTGAGGAGCGCGGCTGCTTCTTCGACTTTGTGAACCTTTCCGGGTTCGACTTTGGCGAGGACAGCTTTTCTATTTTTGGTCAGTTTCATCGTATTAGCCTTTACTCCTTAGGTTATTTGTTAGGGAATTCGCCGGTCACGCTAATCCCCATGCTGCGAGCCGTACCGGCGACCATTCTCATGGCTGATTCGACGGTAAAGCAGTTCATGTCTTCCATTTTGGATTTAGCGATTTCTTCAATCTGTTCCCAGGAGACAGAAGCTACTTTTTTACGGTTGGGTTCAGCGGAAGCGGTTTGGATTTTGGCTGCTTCCTTGAGTTGTACAGCTACCGGGGGTTGTTTAACGATAAAGTCGAACGACTTGTCGCTATAGACCGTGATAACAACGGGCAGCACTTTACCGGCTTTGTCCTGCGTTTTGGCATTGAATTGCTTGCAGAACTCCATGATGTTTACGCCTTTGGACCCGAGCGCCGGCCCGACGGGGGGCGAGGGGTTGGCGGCACCACCTTTGATTTGCAGTTTGATAAAACCTGCAACCTCTTTTGCCATAGTTTTGTTTCTTTTTGAGACACGAAGAACGATTTTCATTGGTGATGAAAATCGTCAGGGTGCATCGTTAAGATGGTTAATTACTCTTTTTCTACTTGCATAAAACTCAGTTCCATCGGAGTTTTACGCCCAAATATCTTGACAGAAACCTGGAGTTTTTTCCGTTCGTTATCGACTTTTTCGATGGTCCCGACGAAGGAAGCAAAGGGTCCGTCAATGACCTTAACGGCTTCACCTTCCACGAAGGGGGTTTCATTTTCCTCTTCCTGGGTGGCGAGTTCGTCCACACGACCCAGAATCCGGCTTACTTCCTGCGGTCTGAGAGGTGTGGCCTGCAGGGAGGATTCTTTGGTGTCGCTGAGAAAGCCGAGCACGTTGGGAGCGTTTCTCAAGATATGCGGTATTTCGCCCACGAGGGCGGCCTGGACCAATACGTATCCGGGGTAGGAGATGCGTTCTTTGGTAATTTTCTTACCGTTACGCACCTGATAGACTTTTTCGGTCGGGATAAGCACCTGGGCGATATAGTCTTCGAGGTGGAGTGTCCGAACTTCGGATTCGAGATACTCTTTGACCTTTTTTTCTTTACCGCCGATGGCACGAATGACGTACCATTCCAGAATAGGTTTTTCTCCGTTACTCATAGGTTTAGGTGCAAAGGAAGGGACGACCGAAAGGGGGAGTCTTTAGTAGAGGATACTGTAAATGCCCTTCATGATGGTTTCAAAGCTGAGGTCCATGGCCAGGATGACGAGTGCGAGAATCAGGGAAGCAATCATGACTACAATCGCACTGCTTTGGAGCGAGCTCCAGGAGGGCCAGGTCACTTTGTGAACCAGTTCGTTATATGCTTCTTTAACGTAAGTAGCTTTCATGACAAGCGTTATTGGCAGGGGTGGAGAGATTCGAACTCCCATCAACGGTTTTGGAGACCGCTATTCTGCCCTTGAACTACACCCCTAAATAAGGCGGCACATGGTGGATATGCCGCCTGTTATTTCGGGTAAGGTGGAAATGGGGTCACGCAGCAGTTACGCAACGGAGAGCCATTTCAGGAAAGTCCTTACGCGATGATTTCGGTAATCTGACCTGCACCGACGGTACGACCACCTTCGCGGATAGCGAAGCGGAGACCGACGTTGAGAGCCACCGGGTAGATAAGTTCCACGGTGATGGTCACGTTGTCGCCCGGCATTACCATTTCAACGCCATCGGGGAGTTGTACTTCACCGGTTACGTCGAGGGTACGGAGATAGAATTGCGGACGATATTTGTTATGGAACGGAGTATGACGACCACCTTCTTCTTTTTTGAGGATGTAGACCTCAGCTTTGAATTTGGTGTGAGGAGTGATAGAACCCGGTTTGGCAACAACCATACCACGTTTCACTTCTTTTTTGTCGATACCACGCATCAGCAGACCGACGTTGTCCCCAGCTTCCCCTTCGTCGAGGAGTTTACGGAACATTTCGACACCGGTACATACCGATTTTTTAGCTTTTTCGCCGAGGCCGACGATTTCGACTTCGTCCCCTACGTGGATCACACCGGTTTCGATACGGCCGGTGAGCACGGTACCACGACCGGTAATCGAGAATACGTCTTCAACCGGCATGAGGAACGGTTTTTCGTTTTCGCGCGGAGGAATCGGGATGTAGGTATCAACTGCATCCATGAGTTCCATGATTTTATCTTCCCACTGGGGTTCGCCGTTGAGACCACCCAGAGCCGAACCGCGGATAATCGGGGTATTGTCGCCGTCGAATTCGTATTTGTTGAGCAGGTCGCGCACTTCGAGTTCAACGAGGTCGAGCATTTCGGGGTCATCGACCATGTCGCATTTGTTCAGGAAGACCACGATACGGGGAACGTTCACCTGACGAGCGAGGAGGACGTGTTCGTTGGTCTGGGGCATCGGACCGTCGGTAGCAGCCACAACGAGGATGGCACCGTCCATTTGGGCAGCACCGGTAACCATGTTTTTCACATAGTCGGCGTGGCCCGGGCAGTCTACGTGAGCGTAGTGGCGGTTTGCGGTAGAGTACTCTACGTGAGCGGTATTGATGGTGATACCACGTTCTTTTTCTTCGGGAGCGTTGTCGATAGAGTCGAACGAGCGTTGTTCCGAGAGACCTTTTTTAGCGAGCACGGTGGTGATAGCTGCAGTCAGCGTCGTTTTACCGTGGTCCACGTGGCCGATGGTACCGATATTCACGTGCGGTTTCGACCGGTCAAATTTTTCTTTTGCCATGGGTTGTAAGCGTTTTAAGTGTTGTTTTGTTTTTACACGTTATAAAAAAGAGCGGAAGACGAGATTCGAACCCGCGACCCTTAGCTTGGAAGGCTAATGCTCTACCAACTGAGCTACTTCCGCTTACTTTTTGTTGTGTGAGAGTCGTTGAGCCGCTCCGAAAAGAGCACCGTAACGACCAACCCCTCCAACTGCCGAACGCTCATCCTATTGTAAAGACAAGCCTCGGTTATTTTCGGGGAGTTGTTGTGGGCGGAGATGGATTCGAACCACCGAAGGCGTACGCCAGCAGATTTACAGTCTGCCCCATTTGGCCACTCTGGTATCCGCCCAGAAATCAACAGTCAAACCTCCAAAGAGCACACCCCGTAAAGGGCATTTCGGACGACAAAGATAGGCATTGGTTTTGAATTTACAAACTTTTTCGTCCTTTATCTTCGTTTTTTTCAATCCATTAGGGTGAATTTCGCTGTAAAAAGGGGTTTCAGAGCACTTTTCGCACCACCCATCCTTTGACGAGAAATAGTTTTTTGAGTTGGTCTCGTCGGACGGGGAGCGGGTCCCGAGCCGCATTTCGGGTGACGAGCAGCAGGCCGCCGACTGTGGTCGGGTCGGGTTTCAGGTAGCGGAGCAGGGCAAAGTCCTCCGTGGCGACGACATAGATTTCGTCGGGGAGGAGCATGGCCGACGGTTCGACAGGCTGCAGCAGAAGAATAGCCCCTGCCGGGAGAGCGGCATCGAGGTCACCTGCCGGAGCCAGTGCCGCCAACGTACACTCTTCAAAGCCGGGCAGGCTGAGGTGCGCAGTGGGGGCGGGCGTCTCTGCGGCGGCCACCACCCGCAACACATCCATCTGATAATAAGGTATCCCGCAGGCGGGGGCAGCCCCGGCGAGGGACCTCTGCTCCGTCAGCATCTCCCCCTGGTCGGTCAGCAGCCACGCCGGACTGACTGCCGGATATTTGGCCGCTATCAGTTCCGCGAGGTTTTTGCTGATGCGGTTGTTTCCCCGTTTGATTTGGTAGAGGTTTTCGCTGCGTTTGAGCCCGATGGCGGACGCAAAGGCATTGGTGGAGAGTCCCGTCCACTTGATTACCTGTTCCAACCGTTGCCAGTCCGTCATTTTTTGCAGGTTATTTTTTGTATTTCAATTTTACATTGTATATTTGCAATAAATAATTACAATTTATTGCAAAAACCTTTACCCGGGGCCACCTTTCTAACCAGGCTGAATGAAACAAGATACTCCGACTATATAAGAGCCTATTCGGAAAACTATCGCCCCAACTATTATCTATTCGCGTTTATCTATCTGCGCCTTCCCGCCTCCGGGAAGGCCTTTTTTTAGACAAACATTGCCTTAATAAAAACCTCAACCGCCGGAAGTTTCTCTACCCTCCCGTCATGCACCCACGAGCGCTACTTTTTAGCCGCCGCAAAGACCTCCCGAATCGTTGCGTAGGTATTGTCCACGTAAAGCCGAAGGTTCACCCCGGCAATCCAACGAATGTCCGTGATGCCCTCCTCGACCTGCGGCACCAGCTCGCCTGCTCCGCTGTGGCTCATGGCGAACCACGTCGTGCGTTTGAGCATCCACCGTCCGTGCATCTCATAGAGGTGATAGGTACGGGTCAGGAGTTTTCCTAGCGTCAGGCCGCTCACCCCGCACTCCTCCTGTACCTCGCGCAGGGCGCAATCGGCAATCTCTTCGCCCGGTTCGAGTTTTCCTTTGGGGAGGTCCCAGCGTCCGTTGCGGTAAATCATGAGCACCTCGCCGCGGGGCGAGGTCACCAGTCCCCCACCCGCCTCGACCGGCACGAAGGCTTCGGCAAAACGGGCAAAGAGCCGGTCAGCCTCTTCGTCCGTGGGGGCGATGAAGGCGACGGATTTGGCAGTCTCGAAAATTCTCTGCAAATTTGTTAATCCGAGCATTGCAACCGCCTCGTCACCGAGCGTTTTGGCATCGATAACGAGCCACGAGACATCGGCAGCACTCGAGAGAGCGGCACCCTCCTGCGGATTACCGAAGGCAACGACATTATCCAAATAATAGACTTTTCTCATAGACATGGAAACCGGCAAACAGATTGCACAAACATTATTGCAAATTAAGGCAATAAAACTCAGCCCTGCAAATCCGTTCACCTGGGCGAGCGGGTGGCACTCCCCGATATACTGCGACAACCGCAAGACGCTCTCCTATCCGGCGGCACGCAAACAGATATACGAGGCTTTTGCGAAAATTATCGCAGAGAAATACCCTCAGGCCGAAGTGATAGCTGGGGTGGCTACGGGAGCCATTGCGTGCGGGGTGCTGACAGCCGAAGCGCTGAACAAACCCTTTATCTACGTACGGTCGGCGCCCAAGGACCACGGGATGGCCAATCAGGTAGAGGGGTATTTTGAGCCGGGAGCGAAAGTGGTCGTGGTCGAGGACCTGATTTCGACGGGGGGAAGTTCGCTGAAGGCGGTCGAGGCGCTGCGCGCGGCGGGATGTGAGGTTCTGGGGATGGTGGCTATCTTCACCTACGGTTTTCCGACGGCGGCAGCCAACTTCGAAAAGGCGGGAGTGCAACTGGACACCCTCTCGAACTACAACACCCTGCTGGAGCTGGCCGTGGAACAGAACTACATCCATGCCGATGAGTTGGCCACGCTGCGGGAGTGGCGCCAGTCGCCCGATACATGGAACCGATAGGCTCTCCCTGTTCCGAAACGAATACGGCGCGCGGGGAGACACAGGCTCCGCGCCACTATCCACCTAAGAAATTCAAACCGATGAGATACACCAGCAAACAGGTGCAGATTGCCCGTCCCGACGCGATGATTTATCGGGTCTTGTCGAACTTCGAAAACTTCACCCCGATATTGGGCGACAAGGTCGAAGGGTGGGAAGCGACCGAAGAGCGGTGCAAGTTTCGCGCCAAGGGGATAACCGTGGGACTAAAGATGGTCGAGCGCCAACCGAACAAACTGATTAAGGTATGCGCAGACGAGGCGGCAGGAGGGATGCCTATTCCCTTTACGTTTTGGGCGCAGATGAAAGACACCACCCCGGAGGGTTCGACGACTCCCAATACGCACATGCGGCTGGTGCTGGACATTGAGCTTAACCCGATGATGAAGATGATGGTGGGGGGCAAGATGCAGGATGCGGTCGATTCGATTGCCGAACAGATTGCCCAGGCGTTCAACAATGCCCACATCTAATTAGTCGTTCGTTCTGCTGCTGCCCATTACCGATTTTCACGGGCTCACTCTTTCACCATACAACACTATCCAATCCCATATTTAACCGTTATGCGACGACTGCTTGCGATAGGACTTTTCGCGGTGCTGCTGGGGGCGGCACCTGTCGCCGTATGGGCGCGTGGAGAGAATCCCGTAGCGGCACTCGTCGAACGGATACAGCCCGGCCAGAGTTCGCGATTCATTTTTGAGCTGGCCGACCAGCAGTCGCCCGAGGACTTTTTTGAACTGGACTCGCGGGCGGGGAAAGTGGTAGTACGAGGAAATAACTACCTGTCGGTAGCCGTGGGATTGAACTGGTACCTCAAATATTACGCGGGGGTGCACATCACCTGGAACAACCCCCACCCGCGCCTGAGCAATATCCGCTTTCCAAAACCCAAACAGGTCGAAAGGCACCAGACCGACCTGCTGGTGCGGTACTACATGAACTACTGCACCTTCTCCTACTCCACGGCTTTCTGGGACTGGAAACGGTGGGAACAGGAGATAGACTGGATGGCGCTGCACGGGGTGAGCCTGCCACTGTCGCTGACCGGGAGCGCCACGGTGTGGCGCAATACCCTGCTGGAGTTAGGATTCAGTGCTGAACAGATTGACCGCTTTATCGCAGGACCGGCACACCAGGCATGGTGGCTCATGAACAACCTCGAGGGATGGGGCGGGCCCAACCTGCCCTCGTGGTACGAGCAGACGGCCGAGCTGGAGCAACGCATCGTGGAACGGTATCGGGAGTGGGGCATTGAGCCAGTTTTTGCCGGCTATTCGGGGATGGTGCCGAGCGACACGGCCATGTGGCGCAAACTGGGATTGACCCGGGTGCAGAATCCGGGGTTATGGAACGGGTATCAACGCCCGGCCTTTCTGCAACCGACCGACCCGATGTTCCCCAAGATTGCGGAGGTATATTACCGTAACTTAAAAGCCTTGTACGGCGATGGAGCAAAATATTTTGCCATCGACCCGTTCCACGAGGGCGGTTCGACGGCAGGTGTCGAATTGGGAGCAGCCGGTGCGGCGATTTACGAAGCGATGAAGGCAGCCAATCCGGGTGCCGTGTGGGTGGTACAGGCGTGGCAACAGTGTCCCCACCCCGAGATGATACAGGACCTGCCGGGGGGAGATGTGTTGGTGCTCGACCTCTTCAGCGAATCGAGGCCGCAGTGGGGGGACCCGCAGTCGCCGTGGCGACGCAACAAGGGATACGGACGGCACGACTGGGTATACTGCATGCTGCTGAACTTCGGGGGCAACGTGGGGATGTACGGCAAGATGCAGCGGGTTATTAACGGATACTATCAGGCACGGGAGATGCAAGCCGACGGAAATCCGCTGGCCCTGTACATGAAAGGTGTTGGGGCCACGGCCGAAGGGATTGAAAACAACCCCGTGATGTTCGAGCTGCTCTATGAGTTGCCGTGGCGGGCCGAGAAGTTCGACCGCACGGAGTGGCTGAACCAATATGTGACGGCACGCTACGGGCACACCTTGCCGCAAGTGACCGAAGCGTGGAAGATACTGGCTAACACGGTTTACGACCCGCCCTACACGAGTTTGCAAGAGGGAACCACCGAGTCGGTGTTGTGTGCCCGGCCGGCGCTGCGGGTCGAACGGGTCTCGTCGTGGGGCTCGGCCGCATTGGCCTATGACGCACAAGAAACACAGCGCGCTTTAGGCCTGCTGCTGGAGGTGGCCGACCGTTTCCGCGGCTGCAACAACTTTGAATACGACCTGGTCGATGTGGCGCGTCAGGCTCTGGCTGACCGCGCCAACCTCCTGCTCAAGGAGGTCGAGGCGGCCTACGACCGGGGCGACCGCGAGCAGTTTCGCGAACGGTCGAACCGTTTTTTGGAACTGATTTTGCTACAGGACAGTTTGCTCTCCTCCCGTCCCGAATTTATGGTCGGCGGGTGGATAGAGTCAGCCATGCGCTGGGGGCGTTATCCCGAGCAGCAGGAGTTCTACCGCTGGAATGCCCGCACGCTGCTGACCACCTGGGGCAATCGCCACGCGGCCAATGTGGGCGGGCTGCACGATTACGCCCATCGGGAGTGGGCCGGGATGCTGCGCGACTACTACTATCCGCGTTGGAAAGCCTTTTTCGACGCAATGAATGCGGGCGAGGTACCGCCCGTCGACTACTATCCGATGGAGGCGGCCTGGGCGGCGGGCACCCAGCCCTACGCCACCAGCGCCGAACAGGACCCGATACGGATGGCCCGAGAAGTATATAACAGACTCATCAAACTATAGTATGGCGATGAACGAGCTTTACTACATCGATACACACGCGCATCTGTACGATGCCGATTTCGACAGCGACCGACGCGAAACGATAGAGCGAGCCGTGGCAGCCGGTGTGCGCAAGGTTATCCTGCCCGCCGTGGACTCCCACAGCCACGCTGCTCTGCTTGAGACGGTTCGCACCTATCCCGACGTGTGCCATGCCGCGATTGGGATACACCCCACCTCGATTAACGAAAACACCAAGTGGCGCGAAGAGCTGCAACGGGTTCGCCAAATGCTGAAAGAACCGCCCGTACGGTGGTGTGCCATCGGCGAAGTGGGACTCGACCTCCACTGGAGCACCAGCTCCCTCACCGAACAGTGTCAGGCGCTGGTGATTCAGATGCAGATGGCCATTGAGTACGACCTGCCGCTGATTTTGCATGTGCGGGATGCGTGGAACGAGATTTTCCCGCTGCTCGAACCGCTCCACGGACAGATTCGCGGGGTCTTCCACAGTTTCCAGGGAACCCTGAAAGACTATTATCAAATCAAGGAGCTGGGGAATTTTGCCGTGGGCATCGGCGGATTTATCACCTACAAAAACTCTGCAACGGCCAAAGTCATCGAGCAGATTCCGATTGAAGATATTGTGCTGGAGACCGACTCCCCCTACCTGACCCCGGTTCCCTACCGCGGGACACGCAACGAGAGTGCGCACATTCCGGTCATTGCGGCCAAGATTGCCGAAATCAAAGGCCTCTCGGTCGAAACGGTCATGGAATCTACCACAACCCGCGCCCGGTCACTCTTTTTCTAATCGATTATGGCAGGAGTAGACGCAAACTATAAATTCCGATTCCGCATCGACCGACGTACCCGATGGTTTACCCTGGGGGCGCTGGCGGTGATTGCCTGCGGAGTAGGGGCATTGTTCTACAGCTCGGGGGGGAGTTACCTGCCGGCCTGGTTTACCACCGTGGTGGCAGCGCTGCTGCTCCTGGCCGCTCTCTCCATTCCGCGTTTTATGCGCGTATCGCCCCACTCGGTCGAGATACACTGCGTGATGGAGCTGATAAAGATTCCCGTGCGGGACATTCGCTATGTCCGTTTCATCGAACGCAGCCAAATGAGATATTGCTTCCCTATCTGGGGAATTTACGGCATTGGAGGATACTACGGATACTATTTCAGTTTGCGCGAACGGAAAGTGTTTCGTCTGGCGGCCTCGCAATGGCGCAATTTTGTGTTGATTGAGGACATTTACGAGGAGCAGTATGTGGTGAGTTGCGACGACCCGGCCACCTTTGTGCAGGCGATTGAACAGTATAAGTAGGGGATTGATTTCGGCACGTTAAAAGTACGGCCGAAGGCGGATACAGCGGGGGCGGAGAAAAACACCGATGTGTTTTTCTCCGCCCCCGAATCTTTTCGCAGGGTGTCGCACCTTCCCGGGTGCGACACCCTGCGCCTTATCTATCCAATCGCAAGCCCCCTACTTCAACACGCCCAACTCCTTGCCCACCTTCGTAAAGGCAGCGATACAACGGTCGAGGTGCTCGCGTTCATGCCCCGCAGAAACCTGCACCCGAATACGGGCCTGGTCCTTCGGAACCACCGGGTAGTAGAAGCCCGTCACGTAAATCCCCTCATCCTGTAGTTTGGCCGCAAAGTCCTGCGACAACTTGGCATCGTAGAGCATCACCGCACAGATGGCCGACTGGGTCGGTTTAATATCGAACCCGGCAGCAATCATCCGTTCGCGGAAATAGGTAACGTTTTCCGCCAGTTTGGTATGCAGGTCATCGCTCTCGGCCAGCATCTTGAAGAGTTCGATACCCGCACCGACCACTGCCGGCGGAATGGAGTTCGAGAAGAGATAGGGCCGCGACCGCTGGCGCAACATGTCGATAATCTCTTTCCGTCCGGTCGTGAAACCGCCGACAGCACCGCCAAACGCTTTACCAAGGGTTCCTGTAATGATATCGACCTTGCCGCGCACGTCGAAGAGTTCGGTCACCCCACGTCCCGTGCGTCCCACAACGCCTGCCGAGTGGCACTCGTCCACCATCACCAGGGCATCGTATTTTTCGGCCAGTTCGCAGATTTTATCCATCGGAGCCACATTCCCGTCCATCGAGAAGACCCCGTCGGTCACGATAATACGGAAACGCTGCGCCTGCGCCAGTTTCAACTGAGTTTCGAGGTCCTGCATGTCGGCATTGGCATAACGATAGCGTTTGGCCTTGCAGAGCCGCACCCCGTCGATAATCGAAGCATGGTTCAGGGCATCCGAAATAATGGCATCCTCTTCGCCGAGAATCGGCTCGAAGACCCCGCCGTTGGCATCGAAACAGGCCGCATAGAGAATCGTCTCTTCCGTTCCGAAGTAGTCGGAGATGGCCTTTTCGAGTTGCTTGTGAATGTCCTGCGTCCCGCAGATAAAGCGTACCGACGACATGCCGAACCCGTGGGTATCCATGGCCCGTTTGGCCGCTTCGATAAGCCGCGGATTGTTCGACAGACCCAGGTAGTTGTTGGCACAAAAATTGAGCACTTTGTCGGTCCCGGCAACCGTAATTTCGGCCTGCTGCGGTCCGGTAATAATGCGTTCACGCTTGTAGAGTCCGGCAGCATCGATAGCAGCCAGTTCCTGTGCCAGGTATTGTTTGATTTTACCGTACATGGTTTGGTAAGAAAAAAGGTTAGTTATTACAAAGGTACCGGATTGGCTCCATAAAAACAACTGCATCGTTCGAAAGCGAATCGTGGCCGGGAAAAATTACTTTTCTCCCGGCAAAACAGGAACATATCCTGATACGGTTTTTTTTGGAACAGAAAAAGAAGAGAGCGGGAAGTTTGAAAATTTATTTAATTAATTTTGTATTTTCAAGAAAACAGAACAATAGTATTTCGATTGAAATCGTTTTACAGCATATAATCAAGATTATATAGAGTTTATAAAAGTATGGCTTCATTTTTGCTTAAACAGATTTAGCGTTCTCATCCTCTACACGAACCACATAAAATATACATATACCTGCATGAGCACACAGTCGAAAGCGCCCCGTCGCGCGAAGAACGAAAGTTCAGCCACTACTCCGGTCAAACGTCGCCCGGGCCGACCGCGCAAGAGTGAGTCCGGGACCCCGACCGCCAAGACCCAAACTGCCCGTCAGACACGCATGGCCGCCAAACGGGCCGGAACCTCAACCCGCGAACTGATTATCGCCCGGGCCAACGAGATTATCAACCGGACCGGCGTAGTCGACCTGCGCATAGAGACGTTGGCGCAATCGCTGGGTCTGAGCCCCGGCAACATCACCTACCACTTTCCGAAAAAAGAGGACATCATTACCGCCATTTGGGACGAGTACACCGCTACCATGCGCGATGCCACCAGCGAAATTATCACCCCGCTGCTGGACATCAAACAGCTGTACCTCTACTTTCGGACGGCAGCCGCCAAAGCCATTAACTATGTGGGTGTAACGGCCTACTATTTCGGCGACATGGGGGCTCTGATTCGCGAGAACGAGACTTTCCGCTACCAGATTCAACACGCGCGGGACCTTATATTCACAGCTTACGACACCCTGGCACGGAACGGGTATATGGTCCCCATCGAAGACCCTCAGCTAAAAGAGCTGACCTTCAATGCCCAGATGACCATGTTACGGTGGTGGATAAACCATGCCCTGACCAAATGTTCACAATCTGAACTGGGGTCTGTCATGGACCGTTACATATCCCTGTCACTGCTGCAACTGCTACCCTACCTGACCGAATCGGGTCGCCGCCAATTTACCCACGTTATCAACCTGTTAAAATAACCGACCATGCCCAGAACGAAAACGACAACCAAAGTTCAGCCCAAAGCTGCCGTAGCGGCTCCGTTGACCGATGATGAAGTCTCGACGCGGGAAATGATACTCCGTCGCTCGCTGGAGTTGATTAACGCCCGGGGGATGGTCGATTTCCGCATCGACACGCTGGCTCAATCGCTGGGATTAAGCCCGGGAAACATCACTTACCACTTTTCGCGCAAGGAAGATATCTGCGTAGCCTTGTGGGAACAGTATCTGGAAGATTACGGCCAGGTGGTTCGCTCGCTGACCACGCTGCTCGACATGAAACAGCTCTTTCTGCTGAACCGCATCAACATCCACCTCAACTACAAGTATCGAGGCGTGGTCGTCTTCCGCAGTGCTGACCTGGGAGCGATGCGCCGTGACCTGGAGGCGGGACGGGAAAACGAAGCGGAACACTTCACCATTGCGCGTCGTGTCATGCAACTGCTGGCACAAAACGGATACCTGAATGACGATGCCACGGCCGAGATTGTGGACGGAATTAACACCTACCACTACATTATGATGCGGTGGGGGATTAACTTTGCCTATCAGGCCTATACGCCGGAGGAGGTGGAGTCACAGCTCGACTATCTGTCTCTGCTGACGCTCCATGCCCTCTACCCGACCCTGAGCCAGAAGGGGCGGGATGAGTTTGCGGAGATTATGGAGAAGGTTACGACGAACAGTCTGCTGGGCGACAACCCCATCCAGCATCTGGGGCAATAACGCTCAGCCTCTTTTTCCCCCAGGGAGCACCTTAGCACGGGTCTGCAGGCATACACCTGCAGACCCGTGCTCTTTTGTCGGGGTTTAGAGGAAGAAGGGGAGCAGGTGAATAACCACGGTACACCCCATCATCAGGGCATAGAGGAAATTTGAGACAAAGTTGGGCTTTCGATTGTTGAAGTAGGTAGGGATAATGACCGCCAGAGGGATGGCCAGAATCGGGAGCAGATAAAGCGACCGTGCCGGCAGAAAGACCAGAATAAGCACCAGTACGGCCCACATCCAGATAAAGTAGATGTAGACTTTGAAGGGTTTGAGTTTGTAGCTTCGGCTTCGTCCGAAGAAGGTAATCATCGAGAGGATGAAGAGGATGGCGACACACCCGATAAAGGTCCACTCGAAGCTGCTGAAGAGTTTGACGGAGGGGAGGGTTCTGGGTGTAAGGAGGGCTGTTCGGATATTTTCGAAGGTTCCGAGGAAATCGCCACCGGCGAGCCATACACCATACGCACTGAAGAAGACAGGAATAAGCCAGCCTCCCAGTGCAGCGACCCATTCGCGGAGGTCGAAGAGTCGGAAGATGACCAGTCCGACCGGAATCAGCACCACCAGCAGCAGGGCCGGCGCATAGATGACTCCGGCCAGCCCGAAGATAAAGCCGACGGTCATATAGGCACCCGAGGCGAGGGGTTTGTAGTTATAGCTTCGGAAGATGATTTCGAGTGCCACGAGCAGCAGGAAGGCCACCAGCAGGGGTCGGAAGCTCATGTAGGAGTTGTAGTACCCGGAGCTGACCAGCAGGTAGATGATGGCGGGCATGTAGGTTCTCTCGAGGAAGATGACGTTTCGGATAACGACCCGGGTGACGAAAAAGGAGTTGATGAAGACCAGGAGCGAGGAGAGCAGGATACCGACACCGGGGACAAAACTAATCCAGTGGTCGATAAGCGAGCCGAGGGGCACCCCGGCCATGGGTGTCACCGCACGGGTATCGTGTCCGGCCGCCACCAGCCCCGAGCGGACCGGGTGCAGGAGTTCGGCCCCCCAGAAGATGACAGCGAGCAGGACGAAATACAGGAGCGTTTTGAGGAGGCTCTGTCGGGTGAGGTCGAGGCTCATTGCCGTGGGTGTTTCGAGGGTTTCGTAAAGGGAACGGTATTCCGAGGAGGAGGAGAGGTTTTGCGCGGGGCACGTGTCGAGACTACCCGCCCTTGCAAGGCGCTGGCGGGTAGTCAGGGCAGGTTGTCCGCTGTTAGAGCAAGTCCCGTCCTATGTCCCGACGGCAATATTTCCCGTCGTACTGTATGCGGTCGATGGTTTGATAGGAGTGCTGTGTCGCCTCGGGTATGGAGTTTCCGAAGGAGGTCACGGCCAGCACCCGTCCTCCGGAGGTCACCACTTCGCCGTTTTTGAGCGCCGTGCCGGCATGGAAGACCACACTGCCGTTGGGAGCCGAGGCTTCGCCTTCGGGCAGCCCTTCGATAACCATCCCCTTGGGATAGCTGCCCGGATACCCGCCCGAAACGCAGACCACCGTGGCAGCGGTTTGCGGCGTAATTTCGAGCGTTTTTTCGTGGAGGGTCTGGTGGGCAATGCCTTCGAAGAGGTCAATGATATCGGATGTAATTCGCGGCAGCACCACTTCGGTCTCGGGGTCCCCCATCCGCACGTTGTATTCAATGACCATGGGGTCTCCGCCGCAGTTCATCAGGCCGATAAAGATAAAACCGGTGTAGTCCAGCCCCTCTTCCTGAATCCCGCGCACGGTGGGTTCAACAATGCGCGTGCGCACCTTCTCCATAAATTCAGGCGTGGCAAAAGGCACGGGCGAGACTGCCCCCATCCCGCCGGTATTGAGTCCCGTATCGCCCTCACCGACCCGTTTATAGTCTTTGGCCTCGGGTAAAATCTTGTACGAGCGGCCGTCGGTCGCCACAAACACCGACACCTCAATGCCCGAGAGATACTCTTCGATAACCACCTTTTTCGAGGCGGCTCCGAATTTACCGTCGAGCATGGCTCGCAGTTCCTGTTGAGCCTCCTGCAGGTCGTTCAGAATCAACACCCCTTTCCCGGCCGCCAGCCCGTCAGCCTTCAGCACATAGGGAGCCTTCACCTTTTCGGCCAAGAAGGCACACCCCTGCTCTACATTCTCGGGCGTCACCGTAAAATAGGCGGCCGTGGGCACCCCGTGGCGGGCCATAAAGGCCTTGGCGTACTCCTTGCTTCCCTCGAGCTGCGCAGCCTCCTGCGACGGCCCGATAACCGGAATATGACGAATCTCGGGGTCGTTCAGGAAGTAGTCCTTCACCCCGTCCACCAACGGCTGTTCGGGTCCCACCACCACCAGGTTGATGTAGTTGTTCAGCACAAACTGCTTGAGGGCGGGGAAATTCGCCGGGTCGAGGTCCACATTCACCCCGCAGTTGCGGGTTCCAGCATTCCCGGGAGCGATATAGAGTTTTTCGAGGCGTTCGCTTTGTGCGATTTTCCAGGCAAAGGCGTGTTCGCGTCCGCCGCTGCCGAGCAGCAAAATATTGACCGTTTGAGGCAATTTCATCGTGCAGGATTTTTTTAACCCCGCAAAGATAGCTAATTTTGGCGCGGCCGACAATGCGGCCGAACAAATAAACCCACAAACACACATTTATGAAAAGACCACTGCTGGGGCTGATGGCCCTGACACTGACACTGGCCGCTCCGTTGCGTTCGGCAGCCGACGAGGGGATGTGGCTGCTGCCGTTCATCGAGAAGCTCAACATCGAGCAGATGAAGGCCAAAGGGCTTCGTTTGGATGCCAAGGATATTTACGACCTGAACCACACTTCGCTCAAGGATGCGATTGTGATTTTCGGTGGGGGGTGCACCGGTGAGATTATCTCGCCCAACGGGCTGATTGCCACCAATCACCACTGCGGTTACGGGGCGATTCAGCAGCACAGTACCGTCGAACACGACTACCTGAAGGACGGTTTCTGGGCCGCCACGCAGGACGAAGAGTTGCCGACTCCGGGACTGGCCGTTACGTTTATTCGCGAGATACGGGATGTAACGTCCGAAGTACTGGCCAAGGTGAAACCGGGAATGAGTGAAACTGAGCGTGCTGCGGCCATCGGGAAAGCCACCGACAAGATTGTGAAGGCCAACAGCAATGACAAAGAGTTCCGCGGCGCACGCGTGGTGGCCATGTTCGGCAGGAACCAGTATCTGCTGTTCGTCACCGAAACGTTTAACGATGTCCGCATGGTCGGGGCACCGCCGTCGTCCATCGGCAAATTCGGCGGCGACACCGACAACTGGATGTGGCCGCGTCACACGGGTGACTTCTCGCTGTTCCGCGTTTACGCTTCGCCCGACAACAAACCGGCGGCCTACTCGGAAGAGAACGTACCCTACAAGGCTCCAAAACACCTGGAGATTTCGTTGAAAGGGTACAAAGAGGGGGACTATGCCATGATTATGGGTTTCCCGGGCAGCACCAACCGCTACATGACCACCTACGAGATTGACCAGGTGCTCGAACAGGACAACCCGATTCGTATCTTCGTGCGCGGCGAACGCCAGAAACTGCTCTGGGAAGACATGATGGCCGACCCGAAGATTCGCATCCAGTACTCCAGCAAATATGCCCGTTCGTCGAACTACTGGAAGAACTCGATAGGGATGAGCCGCGGGCTGCGCAAACTGGACGTCCGCGGCAAAAAAGCGGCACAACAGGCTGCCTTCACCGAATGGGTCAATGCCGACCCGGCCCGTCAGGCCAAGTATGGTGAGGCGCTGGCGCTGATTGACAGCGCCGTGCAACAGCGCAGTGCCGCTGCCCGCGTACAGCAGTTTATGAACGAAGCCCTGCGCACCGGGGTAGAAAGTTTCACCCTCGGAGCCTACATCAATACCATCCTGAACAACCAGAAAGACGATGCCAAAGCAGCAGAGACCATCCGCAAGATGGGCACGGCTTTCTTCAAGGATTACAGCCCCTCGACCGACCGCAAGGTGACCCTCCGCATGCTGCAAATCTTTGCCGACAGCATCTCGACAGCCGACGAACCGTCGTTCTTTGCGGCCGTTCGCCCGGACATTGCCGGGTATGCCGCAACGCTGGCCGATAAGTCGCTGCTGACCGACACGACCCGCTTTTACGCCGCCCTCGAAAACTTCGACCGCGCCCAATGGGCTGCCGACCCGGCCGTCGTGGCTGCCGCCTCGGTGGCTGCCAAAGACCTCGAGCTGAGAAGCAACGCCCTGACCCCTGCGGCTGAGAAATTTGCCCGTGGCCATCGGCTCTGGGTGGCCGGGCTCCTCGAGATGAACCCCGACAAGGCCTTCGCTCCGGATGCCAACTTCACGCTGCGTCTGACCTACGGACAGGTGCTGCCCTACTGGGCTGCCGATGCCGTCTTCTACAACTACTTCACCACCCTGAAGGGCGTGATGGAGAAAGAGGACCCGAACAACCCCGACTTTATCGTTCCGGCACGCCTCAAAGCGTTGTACGAAGCCAAAGACTTCGGCGAATATGCCGTGGATGGCGAGGTACCGGTGGCCTTCCTCACCAACAACGACATCACGGGCGGTAACTCGGGCAGCGGCGTGCTCGATGCCGACGGCCGCCTGATAGGGCTCGCCTTCGACGGCAACTGGGAAGCCATGAGCGGCGACATCGCCTTCGAACCCGACGTACAACGCACCATTGCCGTGGATATTCGCTACGTGCTCTTCATCATCGACAAGTATGCCGGGTGCCGCCGACTGATTGACGAAATGACCATCGTGCGGTAGGGAACGCCTCCCAGCCCACGATGCTATTATCCTGCGCCCGTTCCGCCATAAGGCGGAACGGGCGCACTGTTTTCGGCAGCTTCCGCACCGCCCCGAACCAACCGAACAAAATAAGTGTTAGCTTTGTCCTATGATGGAACGCTCGATACTCCTTATTTATACCGGCGGAACCATCGGGATGAAGACCAATCCCGAAACAGGCTCCCTGGCCCCGTTCGACTTCGGCCAAATCGACACCGAAGTGCCCGAGTTGCGCAAATTCGGCGTACGGATAGAGACCATCACCTTCGACCCGGTTATCGACTCGTCGAACGTGAGCCCTACGGAATGGATACGGTTGGCGGAGGTCATCCGCGACCACTACGAACACCACGACGGTTTTGTGGTACTCCACGGCACCGACACCATGGCCTATACCGCCTCGGCACTGAGTTTCATGATGGAGAACCTGGCCAAACCGATTATCTTCACCGGGAGCCAGATACCGATAGGTGTCCTGCGGACGGACGGACGCGAAAACCTGATTTCGGCCATCGAGATAGCGGCAGCCGGCGAGGTGCCCGAGGTCTGCATCTACTTTCAGAACAGCCTGCTGCGCGCCAACCGCACGATAAAGTACAACGCCGAACACTTCAACGCCTTCCGCAGCCCCAACTACCCGCCGTTGGCCGAGGCCGGCATCACCATCAAATACAACACCCCTTATATAAGGAAAGTGGACAGTTTTCTGCCGTCACTCAAGGTGAATACCTCGCTGGAGACCCGTGTGGCGGTCATTCGTATCTTTCCGGGTTTGCAACCCGAGATTTTTCGGGCGATGCTGGGCATCGAGGCTCTTCGCGGCGTGGTACTGGAGACCTACGGGGCAGGCAACGCCCCGACCGAACCGTGGTTTGTGGAGGCAGTGGCGGAGACCGTCCGCCGCGGCGTCGTGGTCATCAACGTCACGCAATGTGCCGCAGGGAGCGTGGACATGGCCCTCTACGACACGGGGCGTGCGCTGCTCAAGGCCGGCGTGGTCAGCGGACGCGACATGACCACCGAAGCCGCCCTGGCCAAACTGATGTACCTGCTGGGCGAGGCGCTCCCCCCAAGCCAACTCGAACACTACCTCCATACCCCCATCCGCGGCGAAATCACCCTCTAATCGGGGGGTTCGGCAAGTGCGGCAAAAGCGAGAAATTTGCCCGAATGTTGTGCACTCCAAATATTTATTCTAACTTTAACGCGTTAAAACGGCTCCGTAACCCGCATCACCATGGGGGCTATGACAAAGGACTTGGCAAGTAACTTTTTGACAATCAATTTACTGCCGGGCAACTTGAAGCCGCATATCACACCAGGGAGGAATGTCCGAGTGGTCGAAGGAGCACGCCTGGAAAGTGTGTATACCTCAAAAGGGTATCAAGGGTTCGAATCCCTTTTCCTCCGCAACGCCTTGCGATAGGCGGGTCCGCACACAACGCGCCCCTGCGCTTCCGACAAGGCACACCATCCGCAGGCTCAACAGCCCTGCACCTGCTCACAACACTAACAAACGACACACACAAACAAAAACAACTAATCAAATTTTACCGTCACTATGAAAAAACTTCTGACAATCGTGTCCATGGTAGGTCTGCTGACCTTCGGCACCGCGAACCTGTACGCTCAAGATGCCGCTGATTCGGCTGCTGCAGCGCAGACCGAGCAGACTGCTGTTACTCCGGCCACTCCGGCTACGGCAGACGCAGCAGTTGCTGCTGAAGAAGACCTGGGCGGTCAACCGATGCACCAGGCTCTGAAGCAAAAATTCATCGAAGGTGGGGTGCCCTGGATGGCGCCGATTCTGCTCTGCTTGGTGCTGGGTCTTGCCATCGTGATAGAACGCGTTATCTATCTGAACCTTGCCACTATCAATACCAAAAAACTGCTTGAGAAAGTCGAAAACGCACTGAACAACGGTGGTGTTGAAGCAGCTAAAGAAGTTTGCCGCAATACCCGTGGTCCGGTTGCCTCGATCTTCTACCAGGGTCTCGACCGCGCCGGCGAAGGCCTTGACGTAGTGGAAAAATCCGTCGCTTCATACGGGTCGGTTCAGGCAGGTCGTCTTGAAAATGGTTTGACTTGGATTTCACTCTTTATCGCGCTCTCTCCGATGTTGGGCTTCTTGGGAACGGTAGTCGGTATGATTCAGGCTTTCGATGCCATCGAAGCTGCCGGTGATATCGCTCCGAGTCTGGTTGCCGGTGGTATGAAGGTGGCCCTGTTGACGACCGTGGGTGGTTTGATCGCAGCCATGATTCTGCAGTTGTTCTACAACTATCTGTTGGCTAAGATCGACGGTCTGGTGATCTCGATGGAAGACGCCTCCATTTCGCTGGTAGATATCCTGACGAAATATTTGAAAAAATAAGTAACCAGCGTTCTCTGTAACGCGTTTTCGGAAAGACAAAAACATGAAGTACCTTTCAATAATTAAATACGCACTGCTGATTGTCTCCACCGTGCTGGTGATCATCGGAACCGTTACATTCTCGGACGTTGCCGAGGTGAACTCGGGGCTGGATACGATGCTGATCTGGGGGCTTGTTATGGTGGTGCTTGCCGTTGTGGCGGTGATCCTGATGCCGCTGCTTGGCGTAGCGCAAAACCCCAAAAGCGCCAAACGCGCTTTGGTAGGCTTGGGAGCATTAGTGGTTGTCGTGCTTGTCTCCTATGCATTGGCAACCGACGAGCCGATCAAGTTGGCAAGCGGCAAAGTGATGGACGATTCGTTCGACCTGATATTCAGCGATACCGCGTTGTGGGCCTTGTATATCACGTTTGCGGGAGTGATCATCAGCATCCTTGCCACTGAATTTTATAAAGTCTTTAAAAAATAACCGGTCGCACGATGGCTAGAAAAACTCCAGAAATTAATTCCGGTTCGATGGCCGATATCGCGTTCCTGTTGCTCATCTTCTGGCTGGTGACAACCTCCATGAATGTCGATTCGGGCATTGCGCGGAAGTTGCCTCCTCTGGTCGAGCAGGAAAACGACCCCGGGATGGACGCCCGTGAGCGGAATGTGCTCATGGTGTTTGTCAGTGGTAATAACCAGTTAATGGTTGCAGGTCAACGTATGGACATTAGTGGATTGTGTGAAAAAGCCAAAGCTTTTATCACCAATCCAACTAACGACCCCAGTATGCCGGAAAAAGAGATGACCGAGATCCCTCTGCTGGGTAATTACCCGGTAAGCAAGGGTCTGATTTCTCTCCAGAACGACCGCAGTACCAGCTACGACACGTACATACAAGTACAGAATGAATTGACCAAGGCTTTTAACGAGGCTAAGAACGAGTTGGCTCTCCAAAGATTTGGCCGTCCGCTCGAAGACTTGAGTGACGCACAGAAACAGGCGGTCAATAAGGCTATTCCCGTTAAGATTTCCGAAGCTGAACCACGCGATTTGACAGGAGGGAGGTAATTGTTATGGCACAGATCAAAAGAAAAGGTTCTAAAGAGACCCCGGCATTATCCACTTCTTCGCTTCCCGATATCGTATTCATGGCCCTCTTTTTCTTCATGGCCACTACTACGATGCGTGAGGCGGAGTTGAAGGTGCAGGTAACTGCGCCTCAAGCCAGCGAAGCGCAAAAACTCGAAAAAAAATCGTTGGTCAGCTACATCTACGTAGGGCCGCCCACCAAGGCTCTGGCTGCTCAGTTTGGGACGGCTCCGCGTATCCAGCTGAATGGGGCTTACAGCTCCCTGACGAACATCACTGAGTTCATCGCTTCCGAACGCGATAAATTGAGCGAAAAAGACCGTCCCGATATGACGGTCAGCCTCAAAATCGACGCTGCGACGAAGATGGGGATGGTAACGGACATTAAGCAGGAGCTTAGACGTGCCAATGCGCTCTCCATCAGCTATGCCGCTGCGAAAGACAAGGGCAACAGCAACCAAAGTTTGTAATTTCCCTATGCTGACGGGGAGGATGACGACTTTTGGCACCAGCTATACTGTTGCTGACGTTATTCTCTTTTGACAGGCATATGTATCTTCTACAGGGGTCGGATGTAATCATACATCCGACCCCTGTTATTTTTTAGAGGGGGGGGACTGGACAGAATACCAAGTATGGCCCCTATTCACGCAATTTCTTTTGATTGCTGTTTCTTCTGATTGGTAGACAGACCACCCATCAAGACAGCAGCGTGGGGCGAGAACAATGTGTTCTCACCCCACGTTGCATACTATCTTCAAAGGGACACTACTCCACCATCGGTACCAAGGCATCGACCAAGCGGCTGGCACCAATACGGAACAACAACGGGTTTAGCCACTCTTCGCCCAGTTCCTGCGCCACAATCGTCCGGTAGAGCAGCGCTTCCTGCGGAGTGCGAATGCCACCCGCTACCTTTATACCCACTTTTCGGGAGCAGGAGCGCTCGAAATCCCGTATGGCGCGACACATGACCACGGCAGCCGCAGGAGTGGCTGATATGGGCGTTTTTCCGGTCGAGGTTTTGATAAAATCGGCTCCCGCCTCCATGGCAATCATCGCCGCCCGGTAGATAATTTCAGGGTCGGCCAGCGAGCCGGTCTCCAAGATGACCTTCAGGAGGGCATCACCGCCAATCTCTTCACGCATCATGGCCAGCTCGCTTTCCGCCAGGTCGTAATCACCCGAGAGCATTGCCCCGACATTGATAACGACATCGATTTCGTCGGCCCCGTTTTCAATGGCCATGGCACACTCGAGCATCTTCACCTCGAGATAGGTCTGTCCCGACGGGAAAGCACCGCAGACTGCTGTAATCGCGATGTTTTCGGCCGGAGAGTCGGCAGGTACCTCGGCCAAGACCACTCCGACGGCATCGACCAGCGACGGATAGACGCAAATGGAGGCTACAGGAGGAAGCCCGCGCTGTGTCAGTTCGATGGCATGGCGGGTAAAGAGCGAGACGCTGCGGGGCGAATCGGTCTCCTTGAGGGTCGTATAGTCGGTCGAGGCAAGGCAGGCAAGCAGCGCATCGCGCGAGGCATATTGAGGTGTGGCGGCAGCTTGGGTAGCCTGTTCGATTTTTCGGGCTACGAGCGCCATGTCG
Organism: Candidatus Rikenella faecigallinarum; assembly: GCA_019113395.1. GTDB lineage: Bacteria > Bacteroidota > Bacteroidia > Bacteroidales > Rikenellaceae > Rikenella > Rikenella faecigallinarum. The sequence continues at coordinate 58,324 of DXHL01000037.1, forward strand.
ATGTTTTTCATGTCGGAGAGAATTACGCTGATTACAAAGATAGCGGAAAAGGGGATTTTTTGTGCAGGGCAGACCGAAAAGGGAGAGGCTGCCGGCAAGAGGCATCCCAATGACGGGGAAGAGATACTCAATCGGGGTAGGGTCGCTCGGGAAAATCCGGAAACAGCATCGGCTGAGTTATGGCAACGAGCGCCCCTCCAAAAAGCAGTGGGGTTCGGACTCCCTCGGGAATCCGAACCCCACTTTCCATATATTGCCTTTTTGTAAGCCTAATCAAAAGGGCCGACAGTCGGGGAGCATGGAGCGGTCAAAGGCCACGCCTCCCGAGTGGAGAAAACTACTTTTTGAAGTAACGGTTGTAGAGGCCTTCGAAACCTTTACCATGACGGGCTTCGTCCTTGCACATTTCGTGTACGGTGTCATGGATGGCATCCAGCCCCAGCTCTTTGGCACGGGTAGCGATGCGTTTTTTGTCTTCGCAGGCACCGGCTTCCGCTTCCATACGGGCTTTGAGATTGGTTTTGGTGTCCCAAACCACTTCGCCGAGCAGTTCGCAGAAACGCGACGCGTGGTCAGCCTCTTCAAGGGCATAACGTTTGAAGGCTTCGGCAATCTCGGGATACCCTTCGCGGTCAGCCTGACGGCTCATGGCCAGGTACATACCCACTTCGGTACATTCGCCCTCGAAGTGCGCTTTCAGACCGTCCCATACCTCTTTGTCCACGCCTTTGGCTACGCCAATCACGTGTTCATCGACAAAGTGCAGGGCACCTTCCTGTTCGACGTATTCCTTGAATTTTTCTTTCGGTTGTTTACACTGCGGGCAGATTTCGGGTGCTTCCTCACCCTCGTGGATGTAACCGCAGACGGTGCAGATGAATTTCTTTTTCATTGCTTGTTTTGGTTAATGGGTTAATGGTTATTTATTGCGTTACTGTTATGGTTTTTCGTTCGCTCGGCCGCCGCGAGGTGTCGCAGCGACAGGCAGCACACAAGCCGCGATAGTAGAGTTGCGTTTCGCGGAGGGCATACCCTTCGGGCAGAGCCGGCAACTCGGGCAGCGCACTAAAAGGAATATCATAAAGCGTGCCACACTCCTCGCAGTAGAAGTGGCCATGGAGGGTCGTATCTCCGTCGAAACGCGCCTCGCGCGGGTCGATGGTGAGTTGTGTCACTGCCCCCTGCTGAACCAGGAGGGCCAGCGTGTTGTAGACGGTTGTTTTCGAAAGGGTTGGGATTTGCGGAGCCAGGGCAGCGTAAATCTCGTCGGCCGTCGGATGGGTACGGTGGGTAGCCAGATAGTCCAATACCGCCATCCGTTGGAGGGAGGGTCGGATGCCGTGCTTTTTGAGGAGAGATGCTGTATTGGAAAGGGCTTGCACCGTTTTTTGTATTGATTACAATTTTATAACGAACACAAATATACGGATATTTTTCGAATGAGCAAATATTTTTGGGGAGGGGAGTGGGAGTTGTGTGTTTTGAAGAAGTCACGCAAGAAAACAGAGAAATAGGACAAATATTTGCATTATTTAACCGAATTTTATATATTTATCGCAACCACACCTTAGATTGGTGCGATTTTCTTCTTATTCACCCAAAACATCCACGTTATGAAACGACTCACAGCATTTGGTTTAGCGGCTTGTTTTGCGATGATGGCAGGACAGGCGTTCGCTCAGGCGGGTTCCGCGGCGGACGGGAGACTGGAAACAGCGTTGACGGAGGCAGTGGTAAGCCGTGTCGAGAATCCGATAGTCTTTTCGACTCGGGACACGCTGTTTGCGCTCTCACTACCAACCGATGAAAAGCCCGAAATCTATCTCCATATCACCGTGGGCAAGAATGGCAAGGTGAAAGAAAAAATGACCCGCGTCAATGCCAACCACATCGGAGCCAATGTAGCGCCTGTGTTTGCAGAGGCGACAAAGGAGCTGCGCATAGACCGCGCCCTGCTGGCCGGGGTGAGCGGACGCGACACCGCAGTGATGGTCACCATCCCTCTCGCCTACCAGTGCGTGCTGGATACCGTTAGCAAAGCGTGGCCCGATGCGAGTGAAAAGGCTCTGAACGTCCTTTACAGGCCCTATACATACTTTGAACATCCGAAAGTTCCACTCAATACCCGCGCTACACGCGAAGAGACCATGGAGGGTTGGGCACGAGGCGGCTACTCAAGTGCACTGTCCAGCTATAGGCTCTCAGAGCCAACTCCAATTTGGTACTATATGGCCTTCATAGCCAATAAAGAATAATCACCCCCTAAAGACGAGACACAATGAAAAGAGTACTTATCCTGACTGCTGCGGTACTCGGAATGAGTGCCGCCCTTCCAACGGCCTCCGCACAAAGCCTCGAAGCTGCTCTCCAGAAAGCAGTGGTAAGCCGTGTCGAGAATCCGATAGTCTTTTCGACTCGGGACACGCTGTTTGCGCTCTCACTACCAACCGATGAAAAGCCCGAAATCTACCTCCATATCACCGTGGGAAAGAATGGCAAGGTGAAAGAAAAAATGACCCGTGTCAATGCCAACCACATCGGGGCCAATGTGGCGCCTGCGTTTGTAGAGGCGACGAAGGAGCTGCGCATAGACCGCGCCCTGCTGGCCGGGATGAGCGGGCAAGACACCGCGCTGATGGTCACCATCCCCCTCGCCTACCAGTGCGTGCTGGATACCATTAGCCGTGCGTGGCCTGATGCTTCCTTAAAATTACAAGACCTAAACAATGCACTGGTGCAGAATTCTCCAACTTACCCTTCTAACATGAAAATTGGCCCTGATTTCCGTCCAGTCACTCCTGAAGAAATCGAAAAAGGGAATCAATTACACGTTATGGTAGCTTATGACTGGGCCGAATCCCAATATATAAAAACAACCTCTTCACCATTATGGCTCTACATGGTCTTTATTGACTTACCTCACTCTGAAAACTAATCCCCCCGTCATACCCCATACGCTGTCATCCCTTCTCCCTATTGAAAAAAATTTGTGTAATCCGAAAAAGGAAGATACCTTTGTTAGCGGAAAAACAGAACCCGATTCCCTGACGAATCAAACCATACCCCCTAACGGGCGCCGTACCCCATGGTGCCATAACTATTTTTATGTATACCCTGCCCTAAACCGCTCCCGGAACACGGCCTACACAAACCCACTCCGGGAACGGAAACGCAGACCCGACTACCCCCATCCACACCACAATCCCCGCCTGCAAAACCCTTCTGGAAGAATACACTGGCTTACAAAATAATCACTCTAAACCTTCTAAACCTATGAGTAAACTCTGGAGCTCTTCCATCGGGAAGAAATTGGTGATGAGCCTCTCGGGACTCTTCCTGGTCATCTTCCTGCTCGTCCACCTGGTCGCCAACCTCTTCTTCTACGGAGGTCCCGACGCCTACAACGCCATGTGCGTATTCATGGACACAAACCCCTTCATCCGGATTATGGTCCCCGTCCTCGCACTCGGATTCATTATCCACATCGCCTGGGCTACGGCTATCACACTCAAAAACCAAACCGCTCGCCCGGTGAAATACAAAGTCCAGGACCTCAGCAAATCATCGGCCTGGGAATCGCGTAACATGTACGTCCTCGGAATTATCGTCCTGGGCATCCTCGCCTGGCACCTCTCCGACTTCTGGGCACACATGCAACTCCAACACTTCATCGGCGGCGAAGCCGTAGCCAGCCCCTACGTCCTGCTCGTGGAAACCTTCGCCAACCCCGTTATCTCCATCCTCTACATCATCTGGATTATCGCCCTCTGGTTCCACCTGCGCCACGGCTTCTGGAGCGCATTCCAAACCATCGGACTCGACAACCAAATCTGGATTAAACGCTGGAAATGCATCGCCAAAGTCTATGCCTTTATCGTGGCCGTAGGCTTTATCTCGATACCGGTAGCTGTGCTGCTGATGCGCTGCTTCTGCTGCTAACCCACACGCAATCGGAACGCAACAACCGTGCCGCCACCCTCGCGCGGCGGACACTCCTTTCCATTCACCCTTAATTTCGACTGAAAGAAATGAGCATACTCGATTCCAAAATCCCCGAAGGACCCCTGGCCCAGAAGTGGAGCAAACATAAAGCAGACATCAAAGTAGTCAGCCCCGCCAACAAACGCAAACTCGACGTCATCGTCGTCGGAACAGGGCTGGCAGGCGCCTCGGCAGCCGCCTCGCTCGGCGAACTCGGCTACAACGTCAAGGTATTCTGCATCAGCGACTCGCCCCGCCGTGCACACTCCATCGCTGCACAGGGGGGTATCAACGCCGCCAAAAACTACCAAAACGACAACGACTCCGTATTCCGCCTCTTCTACGACACCATCAAAGGGGGCGACTACCGTGCCCGCGAAGCCAACGTATATCGTCTGGCCGAAGTATCGAACTCCATCATCGACCAGTGCGTCGCTCAAGGAGTACCCTTCGCACGCGACTACGGCGGACTGCTCGACAACCGCTCGTTCGGGGGGGCTCAGGTGAGCCGTACCTTCTACGCCCGCGGTCAAACCGGACAACAGCTCCTGCTGGGTGCCTACGCTGCCCTGAACCGCCAAATTAAAAAAGGCTCCGTCAAATCCTTCCCGCGTCACGAAATGCTTGACGTGGTGCTCATCGACGGCAAAGCACGCGGTATCATCACCCGCAACCTCGTCACCGGCGAAATCGAACGCCACGGAGCACACGCCGTCCTGATTTGCTCGGGCGGTTACGGCAACGTCTTCTTCCTCTCGACCAACGCCATGAACTCCAACGGCTCGGCCGCCTGGCAGTGCTACAAGAAGGGGGCAATGTTTGCCAACCCCTGCTTCACGCAGATTCACCCGACCTGTATCCCCAAACACGGCGAACAACAGTCCAAACTGACCCTGATGTCCGAATCGCTGCGTAACGACGGACGTATATGGGTGCCGAAAAAGAAAGAAGACGTGGAAGCCGTACGCAGCGGCGCCAAAAAACCGTCGCAGATTCCCGAAGAGGACCGCGACTACTACCTCGAACGCCGCTACCCGGCCTTCGGGAACCTCGTACCGCGTGACGTGGCCTCGCGTGCCGCCAAAGAACGCTGCGACGCCGGCTACGGCGTGAACGAAACGGGGCTGGCCGTATTCCTCGACTTCTCGACCGCCATCGCCCGTCTCGGGAAAGATGTCATCGCACAACGCTACGGAAACCTCTTCCAGATGTACGAAAAAATCGTGGACGTGAACCCGTACGAAGAACCGATGATGATTTACCCGGCCGTGCACTACACCATGGGCGGTATCTGGGTGGACTACAACCTGATGACCACCATCCCGGGTCTGTATGCCCTGGGTGAAGCCAACTTCTCGGACCACGGTGCCAACCGTCTGGGGGCATCGGCTCTGATGCAGGGTCTGGCCGACGGCTACTTCGTGATTCCCTACACCCTGGGCGACTACCTCTCGCACGACATTCAAACCCCGAAAATCGACACCAACCACCCCGCTTTCGCTGAAGCTGAACAAGCCGTGAAGGACAAAATCAACAAACTGTTTGCCATCAACGGGAAACGTTCGGTCGATGACCTGCATCGTGCCTTGGGCGACATCATGTGGGAAAATGTCGGTATGGCCCGTACGAAAGAGAGCCTCGAAAAAGCGATTGTCGAAATTCAGAAACTGCGCAAAGAGTTCTGGAGCAACGTCCGTGTACCGGGCAAAGAGGGTGAGTTCAACCAGGAAATCGAAAAAGCCCTTCGTGTGGCCGACTTCATGGAGATGGGCGAACTGATGGCCCGCGATGCCTTGCAACGCAACGAATCGTGCGGGGGTCACTTCCGCGAAGAGTACCAGACTCCGGAAGGCGAAGCGCAACGTGACGACGAACACTACGCCTACGTAGCGGTTTGGGAATACAAAGGCCCGGACCAGGAACCCGTCATGCACAAGGAAGAGCTGCGTTTCGACACCGTACACCTGGCTCAGCGCAACTACAAAGACTAATCATTTCTGACAACGTTTTTTTAAGAGAAAATCCATGAACCTGAAATTAAAAATATGGCGTCAGAAAGACGCACACGATAAAGGTCACTTCGAAGACTATCACGTGGAGAACGTTTCGGAAGGGAGTTCGTTCCTCGAAATGCTCGACATCCTGAACAACAACCTGATTCACGAAGGGAAAGAACCGATAGCCTTTGACCACGACTGCCGCGAAGGGATTTGCGGGATGTGCTCGCTGTTTATCGACGGTCGCGCCCACGGCCCGGACGATGACATCACCACCTGCCAGCTCCACATGCGCAAATTCAAGGATGGCGATACGATTACCATCGAACCGTGGCGCTCGAAAGCCTTCCCGGTGATTAAGGACCTGGTGGTGGACCGTTCGGCTTACGACAAGATTCTGCAGGCCGGGGGGTACATCTCGGTGAACACCGGCGGGGTGCCGGATGCCAACGCCATTCCGATTCCCAAAAAGAATGCCGATGAATCGATGGATGCTGCCGCATGTATCGGTTGCGGTGCCTGCGTGGCAACCTGCAAAAACGGGTCGGCCATGTTGTTTGTAGCGGCTCGTGTCAGCTCGCTGGCGCTGCTGCCCCAAGGGAAAGTCGAAGCCGCCCGGCGTGCCAAAGCTATGGTGGCCAAGATGGATGAGCTCGGTTTCGGGGGCTGTACCAACACCGGCGCCTGCGAAGCCGAATGCCCGAAAGGCATCTCCATTGCGCATATCGCCCGCCTGAACCGCGAGTTCCTGTGCGCCAAACTGAAAGACTAATCACGCTATCGCGTACGGCATTCCAACCGTGTACGGTTGGAATGCCGATACCCACCCAAGCAAAAAGGCTTGTTTTGTCCATCGGGACAAAACAAGCCTTTTTTGGCATATTCCTTGATAGAATAGGTCGAAAAGGATGAATTTCTTATCTTTACAAAAATTCTTAACCAAACGGTATGAAACGAACTCTTCTCTGGTTGCTTGTACTTCTTCCCCTGACCTTGGTCGGATGTAAAAAAGAGAGTGGTACGCCAACGCCGCCCCCAACTCCTACGGACATCCCGGAAGGTACTATCCCCGTGATTTTCCACGTGCTGTATGAAAATGCCAACAACGTGATTCAAAATCCTCGTCAGGCCATCTTTGAACAACGCATCGAACAGCTGAATGAGTTTTACGCTTCGACCCTGTTCCCGTCAGCCGGAAGCTCAGCGGTGAATATAAAATTCACGCTGGCTACGCATGACCCGGATGGGAATGCCCTGGCCGAACCGGGTATTAACCGTGTGGCATATTACGGTTCAGGCAATATGAGTGCGGCCAACTTCCTGAGTACTCGTCGCGCCCTCACGCCTCAAGATAAATCCATACTGTGGGACCCCAATCGATATGTCAATGTCTGGTTGTTCGGTTTTCTGGTGTCGAATGACCCGAACCAGGACGAACGCTATGTGACGGGGATTTCATACCTGCCCTACTGCACCTCCGCCCATCCGCTGGATAAACTGGTCACATGGGATGCGGCAATCACTCTGGAACCGTACTATATGCACGGAATTACCCTGAACAATGCCTATTTCCGCCCTACTACGCAAATTACGGATGACGAAGGGATGTTTACCTTCGCCCACGAAATGGGGCACTATTTGGGGCTGTTACACGCCTTTAGCGAAGATGGAAGCGGCTGCACAAATCCGGATAATGCCAGCGACGACGGTTGCAGCGATACGCCGAAATACGACCGGGACACCTACCAGACGATGTTGTACGCAGGGTCGCTCCCATACGATTCCTACCAGCGTCAGCCATGCGACGGGAGCGCGCTGTTCACTTCGACCAATATCATGGACTACTACGACAGCTACCGCACCAACCTTACTCCGCAACAGAAGGAACGGATAGAGCATGTGATGGCCTACAGTCCATGGATACCGCGCAGCTCGTCGGCTACCAAGGCGTTGTTGGAGAATTTCACGTATGAAATCACGGATGAGCGTCCGGAGCCGATATTGATGTACTGCTACGGGAATCACTATACGGGTTCCTGCAGCGGGCATCACCATTAGGGTGCATCTCTTGTTAGCCTACGCAGTGCAGGCGGTTGGAAGGGGTTTCCAACCGCCCGCGTTTTTTGGAGAGGTCACTACGGAGAAGATGGGACAACAACGTATATAAGCCCCATTTCAGGCTCTATGTACTACTCCACACACAAAGAACCACTCCTCTGTCTGCCTTGTTAAATTCAATGGTGCATATGGCCCGATTTTGCACCCTACAAAGCAACGGGGCGGCAAGGAAATATCTTTTCCTTGCCGCCCCGTTAAAAGCGTAAATCCGATTATCCCTCAGTTAGAAGGTGTAGCGCACTTTAAACTCCGCAACAGACCATTGCGAATGCACCGTAAAGTTAATGTTGGGTTTGTAATCGACAGCCAAAGCAATCGGAGCCGTGTTAAACTTATACTCAAAACCGATTGTCGGGTCAATACCGATGGCAAAGTCGGCATTTTCGTGCGGTCTTCCCAGGTGCAACGCCCCGATATTCAGACCACCACCAGCATAGAAGTTGAATCCCTGTGCAAGCGGTACGTGGTATTGGTAGACGGCCGAAAGCATTACCCCGTCGCACGGAATATTGTATCCGAATTGCGCTTCGAAAGCGCCGTGTTCGCCGACAAAGTGCTTAAAGCTGAAGCCCATATCCGCCCCGATATTTACGCTGACAGCGGTATTATAGTCCTGCGCGTGGGCAGGGGTGAGGCACGCCACTGGGAGTGCCAACGCCAAGATAGCTAACCATTTTTTCATAAGGCAAGCGTTTTAGAGGGTTTGTGTATTCAAATATACGAAAATTGGAGAGAAAATAGTATGCGGGGACAGGAATAAATGTCAGAGGGGGTGTGTGAGGGGCGCAAAAGAGGGGTACGGTTCGTTTGGATATTGCCATCAATGGTCTATCTTTGCATCATGAACTAATAAAACAAGAATGCCTATGATGTAAACCAGAAAGAGACCATTTTTTGAAACCTTAACCTTTCCCGAGCAATAGGAGCTCGGGGAAGACGACATAAAAAGCGTTAGCTTTATTTCTTGTCTTTCGAAACTTCGCAACTTTCCAAAGCAGTCAAGAGTAAAGTGTAACGCCTGCGTAGCCATACGTGGGCTTTACTCATTTATTTGACTGCAGGGTAATGCGAAGACCTCGAAAGACAGATAAAGGTATTGTCCCACGTTTTTTATGTATGTACCCTAAGCAAACCGCCGCTGGGACGCGGCTACACAACAAACACAAAAATGAAAAAAGTACTTTATCTACTGATTGTATGCCTTGTAGCGCTCAGCTCCTGCAAAAAAGAAGACAAGAATGCCGCAAATAGTTTGCAAGGCACCTCATGGGAAGCCACATCAACCTATGAAGACCTTGGCATTACATTTAATGCAAACAATAAATTTACGGAACGCTATGTATACAGGGGCAGCAATAATCAATATCAAGAAAGCTATGATTATGGCACCTACACTTACAATCCTCCGGTAGTAACCCTCACCTACAATGACGGATATGTTATGGTAGGACGCATTGAGGGTAACACCTTCACGCTTGAAGGTACAACCCTATTCAAGAAGTAGCAACCATAAGTTACTGATGACGTTGGGGTCGCAGCCGTGCTGCGGCCCTTTTTTAGTGATCGTTAGGCGAAGAAAGCAAGAGGGAGAAATAGAGGAGGAGACAAAGTCGCCCCCGATGCCCAGCTAAAGAGAAGGCAGGAAGACACATAAATAGAAAAGAGAAGCCCACAGCAGAACACCCCACCCAATGCCCTAAAAGAGAAAAGGTCCCCAAGACAAGGGGATGCAAAAAGAAAAGCGCCTTGATTATTACAGATAACTGATAACAATCAAGGCGCTTGAAGGAGGCGGCGACCTACTCTCCCACATAAAGATGCAGTACCATCGGCGCGGGCAGGTTTAACTTCTCTGTTCGGAATGGGAAG
>DXHL01000038.1 GCA_019113395.1 Candidatus Rikenella faecigallinarum
CAGGAGTAACGAGAGGGGAATCGAAGGAGCGGGATAAGGGGGAGTAATCCGCAGGGATATCCGTGTAGGGGAAGAGGGGGAAGGTGCAGGGAGCAGCTCAGGCTCTCCCGGAGGGAAGAGAGCGCAAAGAGAAGATAAACCCCAAGCGAGGAAGCCCTAATACGGGACGGGAGAGCGACTTGTTGTCCAAATGGCACCTCGGGAGCAGCCGGCGGAGAAATGCAACAATGTGCGGTAGCGCATTTTTGCGGTTCTCCGCATCCGGGCGGCTGCGAACCGCAACGGTTGCTTGCGCAACCGCTTTTGCCGAATATGAATTATTTGGATGTGCGGAACTAATATCTCAGGTCGAAGCCGGCGAAGCTTGCTCGCCTCAGAGCAGGCCGCCGCTTATTCGTCGAGCAAACACCCTGTCGGAGTGCCCGTGGCACCTTCGGACTGCACGACTTCTGACGAAGTCGCATTCTACTGGCAAACACGTTTCCCTCGAATCGCAGCCTGCGAAGTATGGGGTAGACACAAGGCGGCTCGAGTGCCGAGCGACACGCACCTCAAAGTGCAGCCAGCTACTTTTTCAGCGCAGCCCGAGCAGCACCGATAATCTTGCAGATACTCATGGCAAAGTGAGTAAACAGAATACGCGGATTACCGTTTTGGCGTATTTGAGCCAAAAGCAGTTCGAATTCTGCTACAAAAGCCTCCACCGTCACGTGCGAAACGTAAGGAGCGAAATTGCGGCAGAACTGTTCCCGTGCCGGGTCCGTATAGGCGATATGCTCCATGCCGATACCCGTCAGATAACACTCCCGAATCGTGGTGAGCGCAGCCACACAAAACTGCTTTTGCGCTTCGCGTCCCAAAGGCGCCATCTCCTCAGCCCAATCGAAGAGTGCGAGGTACTTTTGCTGATAGCAAAGGCGCATCAGGCGGATAAAACGGTCCTGATTATCGTCTTGTGGTCCGTTTTGCGGCTGTCGGGCCATCCGCAGCGCTGCGCCCCAACTACCCTGCGCCCGATGAGCGATTTGTTCGGCCCGGTCGGTTGCGAGCCCTTCACGCGCAACCAGTTCTTGTGCAACAAGGTCATCCGGCACCCCCGGCAACGCCACGATTTGGGTACGGGAACGGATGGTAGAGATGATTTTTTCAGGCTCGAAGCTGACAAAAAGAAAAAGCGTTTTGTCAGGTGGTTCCTCAACCAGTTTAAGGAGCGTATTGGCCGCCGCTTCGTGCATTCGTTCGGGCAGCCAGATGATAACCGTCTTGTAACCCCCTTCGAACGATTTGAATCCCATTTGCCGCACCAGTTCATTCGCATCGTTTTTGTTGATGATGCCCTGCTGGTTTTCAATGCCGAGCGCCGCGTACCACTCGCGTTCGGTCAGGTACCCTCCCGTTTCGGGAATGAGTTGCCGCCACAGGTGAAGGAACTGTTCACTGCGAGGTTTATCGTCGGCTCGCCCGGTGGCTACGGCCTCTTTCGAGGTATTGACGGGGTAGATATAGTGGCAGTCGGGATGTTCCAACTGTTGCATGCGGTAGCACTCGGGACAGACACCGCAGGAGTCATCGTCGGAGCGGTTCCGGCAATTCACGTATTGGGCATAGGCCAGCGCCAGCGGCAAAGCCCCCGAGCCTTCGGCACCGGTAAAGAGCATGGCATGGCTGATGCGTCCCTGACGGACCATTTCCCTGAGATGACGTTTGATATCGTCCTGACCGACAATGTCCTTAAACAGCATGGCACAGAGGGGCCGACACGAAAAAAGGGAGTCGGCAACAGACGAAGATACGGAAATTTTGCATATCTTCGCCAATCACACGGAAGTATAAACCATAATCACATACCGATTTTATCATGAGAATAGCAGAGTTGCTCGCCAGCAGCGAGCGTAACGTCGAGGTAGTGGCCAAGGGGTGGGTACGTACCAAGCGCGGCAACAAGAACGTGGCGTTCATCGCCTTGAACGACGGCTCGACTATCCATAATATTCAGGTGGTTGCCGAGACCGCTTCGTTCGACGAGGCGACCTTGAAAGCCATCACGACGGGTTCCTGCCTGAAGGTAACCGGGACGCTGGTGGATTCTCCGGCCTCGGGCCAGCCGGTCGAGGTACAGGCACGAACGATAGAGATTTACGGCGGGGCTGACCCCGAGACTTATCCCCTGCAAAAGAAAGGCCACACGCTGGAGTTTTTGCGGGAGATAGCCCATTTGCGTCCGCGCACGAACACGTTTGGGGCAGTATTTCGGATACGCCATGCGATGGCCTACGCCATTCACAAATATTTCAACGACCGCGGGTTCGTGTATTGGAACTCACCGCTCATTACCGGTTCGGACTGCGAGGGGGCGGGAGCGATGTTTCAGGTGACGACGCTCGATGTGGCCAACCCGCCGCGTTGCGCAGACGGGAGTGTGGACTACGCGCAGGACTTTTTCGGCCGTTCGACCAACCTGACCGTGAGCGGGCAGTTGGAGGGTGAGTTGGGGGCAATGGCCCTGGGGCTGATTTACACCTTCGGTCCGACGTTCCGCGCCGAAAACTCCAATACGCCGCGCCACCTGGCCGAGTTTTGGATGGTGGAACCCGAGATGGCCTTCTACGAAATCGAGGAGAACATGGACCTGGCCGAAGACTTTATCAAGTACCTCGTGCAATATGCGCTGGAGCACTGTGCCGACGACCTGGCCTTCCTCGAAAAGATGTATGACAGCGAGCTGACCGAGCGGTTGCGATTCGTGACGGCCAACGATTTTGTGCGGTTGGATTACACCGAGGGGGTACGGATACTGGAAGAGGCCCGCGACAAACATGGGGTGAAGTTCGAGTTTCCGATATTCTGGGGGGCAGACCTGGCCTCGGAACATGAACGTTATCTGGTGGAACAGCACTTCAAGCGTCCGGTGATACTGACCAACTATCCGAAGGAGATTAAGGCCTTCTACATGAAGCAGAACGACGACGGGAAGACCGTTCGGGCGATGGACGTGCTGTTTCCGAAGATTGGCGAAATCATCGGGGGCTCGGAGCGTGAGGCCGACTACGGCAAACTGGTACAACGCATGGAAGAGGTGGGCATTCCCGTGGAGTCGATGCAGTGGTATCTGGACACGCGTCGTTTCGGGAGCGCACCCCACAGCGGTTTCGGGCTGGGTTTCGAACGCCTGGTGCTGTTTGTGACCGGGATGACCAACATTCGCGACGTGATACCGTTTCCGCGTACACCGAAGAACGCCGAGTTTTAGGCAATCCTCCGGGATACATCACTTTCTCAAAGGGCGGGCTCCATACACACAAGGAGCACCGCCCTTTTTCATGTGCCTGCCCGCCGTCCACTGCCGCTCCATTGGCATATCGCGACAAAAACGCTACCTTTGTAGAGAGGTGTTCACACCGACCCCACGCATAAGTATTATGGCAACTATCCGTCAAAGTTTAGAGCAGAAATTACAACAACGTCTCTCCCCCCAACAGATACAGGGCATCAAGCTGCTGGAGCTGCCAACGCTTCAGCTGGAGGAGCGTGTCAAGCAGGAGATAGAGGAGAACCCGGTTTTGGAGGAGGAAGAGCGGGAGAGCGACCCCGACGAGACCTCGCTGACCCTGGAGGACTACCTGCGCAACGAAGAGAGCGCCTCGTCCTATAAGTTGAAGGTGAACAACAGTTCGAAAGACGACGAGCATCGTTCGCCGACGCTTTCTCAGGGAATGTCCCTTCAGGATTTCCTGCTCGAACAGCTCTCGTACCACAACTTGAGCGAACGGGAACTGACCATTGCACGGTTTATCATCGGAACCTTGGACGACGACGGTTACCTGCGTCGTCCGATACCTTCGATAACGGATGACATTGCCTTTACGCAGGGGGTCGAGGTGACGGATGCGGAGGTGGAACACGTGCTGGGCATTATCCAGACGCTGGACCCTGCGGGCATCGGAGCCCGGGATTTGGGGGAATGCCTGGTGATACAGTTGAAAGCCTTGCGGCAACAAACCCCGGCCGTGCGACTGGCCATTCGGATACTGACCGAGCATTATGAGGCTTTTGTCAAGAAGCACTACGAACGTCTGATACGCCGCCTCGGGGTGAGCGAGGAGGAGTTTCGGGGGGCACTGGAAGAGATTATGCACCTGAATCCGAAGCCGACCAACGGCTATTCGGACGAGAGTTCGGCCGCCTCGCCAAACATCATTCCGGACTTCACGCTGGATTACAACAACGGGATGTTCGACCTTCAGCTGACCTCGCGGAATGTGCCGGAACTGCGCATTAACAACAGCTACCTGCGGATGGCCGAGAAGGCGATGGGGGGCGGTGCACAGAGTGAAGCGGACAAGGAGGCGTTGCAGTTCATTCGCCAGAAGATAGAGTCCGCGAAATGGTTTATTTCAGCGATAAAGCAGCGTCAGGAGACGCTGATGAAGACCATGCGGGCGATATTGCAGTTTCAGCGGGAGTATTTCGTCGAGGGGGACGAGTCGAAGCTGAAGCCGATGATACTGAAGGACATTGCCGATGCGACGGGGTACGACATTTCGACCATTTCGCGTGTGGTGAACAGCAAATATATCCAGACCCATTTCGGGGTTTTTCTGTTGAAATACTTTTTCTCGGAGGGGTTGATGACCGATAGCGGCGAGGAGGTTTCCACGCGCGAGATAAAGCGGATACTGGCCGAGGCCATCGAGCAGGAGGACAAGCGGGACCCGCTGACGGACGAGGCGTTGATGGACACCCTGACGGCCAAGGGGTATAAGATAGCGCGTCGGACGGTGGCCAAATATCGGGAGATGCTGGGGATACCGACCTCACGGCTTCGCAAGGAGCTGTAGACGGCGACCGATAAGCCTTCACCCGGTCACGATGCCGGGAGAAGACAGAAGCCCCGCCCAATTCAAACAGACGCACCCTCGGGAGTCTATCCCGAGGGTGCGTTTTGTCATGACTTGCTGTAAAAAAGCCCGTCACGCTCTCCGTTAAAACCGAGAAATTAGCTACTTTTGCAGCAATTTGCGTTCGAAAATAAACCATGAAAAACTATCTCCGCTACGCCTTTGGGCTGGTCCTGCTGGTTGTTTTGCTGATATTCGGTCTGGGTTATCTTCCCCTCCCCTGGGTGGAAGAGGCCGGACTGAAACCGGTAGACATCCTGGCCGACCTCAACCAAGGCAACACCCCCGAAGCATTGGATGCTCTGGATGCCGAGATCGGAGCAGGTATTCCGGTTGCCGACTCCACTGAAGGCTATGCAGTACGTTCGGTGACCGAGCCGGACACCCTGGCCTCAGCCGCCGGTGACAGCACCCGGTCGGTCAGTACCATTATCGTGGAGAGTTTTCTCCCTCAGACAGAGGACACCTTACCACCAACCGACAGTGTCGGTTTCCAAACTGCAGGTTCCGACACACTACCCACATCACCTTTACCTTCAAACGGCACACTCGTCCCCATTCGCGACTACTCGCCCGGAGGAACCATGCTGCGGGCATTTGCTCTAAAACTCAGCAATGTACCGGGGTTGCGCCGACCGCTGCGCATCGGATTTATGGGCGACTCGTTCATCGAGGGCGACCTGATGACGTGTGATTTCCGGGAACTGATGCAGAACAAATACGGCGGCGGCGGTGTAGGCTTTGTGCCCATCACCTCGCAAGTAGCAGGTTTCCGTCAAACCGTACGGCATAAATTCAACCAGTGGAAACAGAGTTCGATTGTCAATAACAAGAGTGGCGCGTTTACCATTTCCGCCTTTCACTTCACCCCGTCGGAAAACAGCTATGTGGAGTACAAGGGGTCGTCGAACCGTAAACACCTGGACCACTTCGGTCGCGCCCGTCTGCTGTTCGTCAGCGAGGGACGGTCGGTGATTCGTGCCACGGTGAACGGAGAGGAGGAGTTTCTGTTTAACACCGAGCCCAAGTCGGTATTGCAGGAGGTGCAGCTGGACGGCGACATTCGGTCCATCCGCTACCAGATAAGCGACGTGGAGGGTTTCCGGGCTTACGGAGTCTATCTGGAGAATCCGACCGGAGTGAGCGTCGACAACTTCTCGGTTCGGGGCAATCCGGGAACGGCAATGGGCCGTATCAATCCCGAGTTGAGCCGTCAGTTCGGAAAGTTATCCCCCTACGACCTAATCGTGCTGCAATACGGTCTGAACGTGGTACAGAGCCAGGTGACCAACTACTCGACCTACCACAAACAGATGACCGCCGTGGTAAACCACATCAAACGGTGTTTCCCGGGCGTAGCAATTCTGATAATGAGTGTCGGTGACCGCGCCACACGGAGCAACGGCGTTTTCGTGACCATGCCGGGTATCCGTGCTATGGTACAGACCCAGGAACAACTGGCTCGCGACTGCGGTGTGATGTTCTGGAGCACCTACGAGGCCATGCGTGCCCAGGGTGGTATGAGCACCTTTGTAAAAAACGGGTGGGCAGCGAAAGACTACACCCATATCTCGGCCCGTGGCGGACGTAAAATCGCCACAGCCCTTTTCGAAGCCATTACAGCACCCGTTCAATAATCCCGGGTGAGGTTTTCGAACAAAGAAGAGAGACCCTCTTCCAGCGGCACCTTGAGGAATGATGATAAAACAGATAAAATACACGATACTGGCCGCTACGGCTATTTTCAGCAGTTGCGGGGCAGGCAACCGTTCACCTCAGCCCGAGGAGACGGAAAACGCGTTGGCCGATTCAACCCTGATTGCTTCGTATGCTTTTGTAAATTCTTCGGCCGACACGGTGTACGACCCGTCGAACAGTATGAAGCCTTTTTACGCCAAGCTGCGTAAGCTGGATAATCTGCATCGTAACAGCGGCGGAGAGAATCAATCTGCAGAGGAGCCCTTTCGGGTCAATATTCTGCACTTCGGGGACTCCCATATTCAGGCAGGCTTCTTGAGCGGCACCCTGATGCACCACCTCCACCGCCGTTTCGGCAATGCCGGCCGGGGCATGATTGTCCCGCACAAACTGGGGGGCAGCAACGAACCTTACGATTATGCCATCCGTTCCCTGCCCTCCTCGGGCGGAGAATGGTCGTCGAGCCGAATTGTCAACTCCCGCCCCAGCCTGCCCCTCGGCATCAGCGGACTGGCCATCCAAAGCTCTTCGCCCACCAACCGGCTGTTGTTGTGCACCTTCTCCCCAGAGGGTCTCGATTACCGTTTCAATCGCGTACGCGTTTTCCATGGTCGTTATGCCCCGATTATCGCGGCATCGGACAGCCTTTCAACCGACGGCTACGGAGGAGATATGCTCTACGATTTCAACACTGACCTGGAATTGGTTCAATTGGTCGATACACTGGAATTACGCACCTATGCCGACGGCGAGTATGCCCGAGGTCCGATATACGGTTTTTCGCTGGAGAACGGAGACAACGGAGTACTTTACCACGCTATGGGCATCAACAGCGCCTGTTTCCTGCATTGGGGGCGCCAGACGGAGATTATCCGCCAGAGCACGGCCCTCGAACCCGACCTTATCATTCTGTCGATGGGAGCCAACGAAGCCGCCGACAATCAATTCAGTGAAGCGGTATTTTATCGCAGCGTGGACCGTTTTGTCCGGCCGCTGCGCGAGGCCAATCCCGCAGCGGCCGTAGTGCTGACCTCACCAGTCCAGGCCTTTAAGCGCGGAGAGCCCAATACCAATTACGAAGGTGTGGCCCGTACCCTAAAACGGTATGCTCAGGAGAAAGGGGTGGCCTTTATCGACCTGTACGCCATGGGTGGCGGCGAAGGGTCCGCCGTTCACTGGGCCGACCAAAACCTGCTGGCTCGCGACAAAATACACTATACCGAAGAGGGATACAACTTGCAGGGACTCCTTCTTTACAACGCATTTTATAACGGATACATAGGATATGGCCGAACAGCTCACTAATCTGCTCGAACTGCTACGATACAATCCCGACGAACCGCTGCTGTTCACCAGCGGTCTGTTTCTGTTTCTATTCCTGGGTTTCACCTTTTTCTACGGTTTCATGCGCCGTACGGTGACCCTGCGGATTGTGTACGTCACCCTTTTTTCGCTCTACTTCTACTACAAGACCAGCGGCCTCTACTTTTTGCTGCTGATGTTTACGGCCACGAGCGACTTCTTTATCGGCCACTTTATTGCCGAGGCGACCTCACGCCGTGTCCGCCGATGGTTGGTAGCGCTGAGCGTCTGCATCAATCTGGGGATGCTGGGGTACTTCAAGTACACCAACTTCCTGATTGAGATTATAAACGACTTCGTGCAGGACCCGCTGGAGTTCCAGAACATTTTTCTCCCCATCGGGATATCGTTCTTCACCTTCCAGTCGATGAGCTACATCATCGACCTCTATCGCGGCAAGGTACGCCCCCTGCACCGTTGGATTGACTACCTGTTCTACATTTCGTTTTTCCCGCAGTTGGTGGCGGGCCCCATTGTGCGTGCACGAGACTTCATCCCACAGATACACCAACGGCCGATTGTCGTCAGCCGCGCACAGTTTGGCGAAGGTTTCTGGCTGATTTTCTGCGGGCTGTTCAAGAAGGCGGTAATTTCGGACTTTATCAGCCTCAACTTCGTGGACCGAATCTTCGACAACCCGATGCTCTACACCGGGCTGGAGAACCTGATGGGCGTCCTGGGATATGCCCTGCAAATCTATTGCGACTTTTCGGGGTACTCCGATATGGCCATCGGGATTGCGCTGCTGCTGGGGTTCCGTTTCAACGCCAACTTCGACTCCCCCTATAAGTCGGCCACGATTACCGAGTTCTGGCGGCGGTGGCACATCTCGCTGTCGAGCTGGTTGAAGGATTACCTCTATATCTCGTTGGGCGGAAACCGTAAAGGACGTCTGCGCACCTACCTCAACCTCATGATAACCATGCTCCTGGGCGGGCTTTGGCACGGAGCCGCCATGCGGTTTGTGGTGTGGGGCGGATTGCACGGGGCCGGACTCGCCCTCCACAAGTGGACCCTCAATCGCTTCAGCAGTTTCAAACCTCTGGGCAGTGAAATGCCGCGCTGGAGACGAATTATCGGCATTCTCTTTACCTTCGCGTTTGTCTGCACCACGTGGGTCTTCTTCCGCGCACCCTCCATGGAGGTGGCCGGACAGGTCTTCTCACAAATATTTACGGCTTTCCACCCCGAGATTTTCCTAGATTTCGTCGTAGGGTACAAATGGGTTCTGCTGCTGATGGCTGTCGGTTACCTGCTCCACTTCGCCAGTGCCCGCCTCGAACGGCGCACCCTGCAGGTGGTACAACAACTGCCCATGGTCGTCTATGCCCTCCTGATGACGGCGCTGATTTGGCTGATTATGCAGCTGCGCAACGGCGATGTACAACCCTTTATCTATTTCCAGTTTTAAGCATCGGACAGGCAAGTGGCGCACGACAGTGCTCCGAATATGGCGGGTATCTATATCCATATCCCTTTTTGTAGGCAGATATGCCGTTACTGCGACTTCTACCGCAGCGGGTCGCTGTCGGACAAGCAGGCTGTGCTTGAGGCCATCAGTCGTGAACTGACGGCGCGGCGGGAGGAGGTACAGGGAACGGTCGAGACGCTCTATTTCGGAGGCGGGACGCCGTCACTCTGCTCGGTGGAGGAGATTGGAGGGTTGGTAGGGCAGGTAAGCGCGTTATGGGGTGTATCCAAGTTTCGGGAAGTAACCCTGGAGGCCAATCCCGACGACCTCACCCCGGAATACCTGAAGGGGTTGCGTGCTACGGGGGTCAATCGGTTGAGCATCGGGATACAGTCCTTTTGCGATGCCCATCTGGAACGGATGAACCGCCGCCACACGGCACGGGAGGCGGTGGCGGCGGTGCGGGCCGCACAGGAGGTCGGATTCGAAAACCTGACCATCGACCTGATATACGGCCTGCCGTGGATGACCCCGCAGGAGTGGGAATATAATTTGGAGCAGGCATTGGCCTTGGGAGTGCAGCATATCTCAGCCTATCACCTGACCATTGAGCCGGGAACCGTGTTCGGGAAGCAGGGGTTGCAGCCGGTCGAGGAGTCGGTGTCGGAGCTGCATTTTCGGATGTTGCGTGAGGCGTTGTGCGGCGCAGGTTACGAGCATTACGAGGTTTCGAACTTTGCCCGACCCGGGTTCCGCGCGCTCCACAACTCGAACTACTGGCAGGGGAAACCCTACCTGGGCGTGGGTCCCGCGGCTCATTCGTATGACGGGTTGCGCCGCCGCCGGTGGAACGTGTCGAGCAATCGGGCCTATCTGGCGGGCGAGCCGGGTGGCGAGGAGTGGCTGAGCGACACCGACCGCCTCAATGAATACCTGATGACCCGCCTGCGTACCGTGGAGGGGATTTCGCTTTCGACCATCGCGTCCCGTTTCGGAGCGGCACAGGCCGCCCGCATCGGCGAGCGTTGTGCCGCGCAGGCCGAGGGCGGCCTGCTGCGGCCGACAGCCGACGGTTATGCCGTACCCCCGGAGCGTTTTTTGATTTCGGACTACGTGATTGCGGAGTTGTTCGACAGCGCCGACACTCCGCAAAAAGATACTAATGCTTAATTTTTCTGACACTCGATGAAAGGAATCTACGCCGTTCTGCTGTTGGTGGTCTCCAACTCCTTCATGACGCTGGCCTGGTACGGTCAGCTGCGGTTCAAATTTTTTCAGAGCCTCCCCCTCTGGGCCATTATTCTGGTGAGCTGGTGCATCGCCCTGTTCGAATACAGCTTTATGATTCCGGCCAACCGCCTGGGGTATGAGGGTACCGGCGGACCGTTCAGTCTGTTGCAGCTCAAGGTGATTCAGGAGGTGGTCACCCTGCTGGTTTTTGCGGTCTTCACCACTCTCTTCTTCAAAACCGAATCGCTGCGGCTCAACCACCTCTTCGGAGCGATGTTCCTGGTCCTGGCGGTCTACTTTATGTTCAAGAAGTAGGCGGAAAACTCACCGGGAAAAGTTAAATTTGTATCTTTAGGAACGTTTATTCAGCAAACCCTCGCTTCACCATGAAACAGATAACTCTCCTGCTCGGCCTGCTGGCCGTTTTATCCGGTTGCTCGAAAGTCGGCGTCACCATCCGCGGCGAAGTAGCCGTAGGCGGGGCCGACAAAACGATAGTCGTGGAACGCATCCTGCCCTCGGGACCCCGTTTCTTGGACTCCGTGCGGAGTGACCGCAACGGCCGTTTCACGTTCTTTATCGAACAACAGCCGGGTGTTCCGGAGTTCTACAACCTGCATATCGCCACGGGCGGCAATGTGCCGCTGCTGGCCGAAGCCTCGGAAAAGATTGTGGTTCGGGTGGCCGACAGCACTGCCCGCGAATACACCGTAAGCGGGTCGGAAGGCTCGCTGCTAGTGCAGGAAGCCAACAGCATCCTGACCCGGAGCGACCCCATTGCCCGCAAACAGGCTGCCGCTCAGTTTATCAGCGCCCATGCCGGGTCACTGGCAGCCATCGTGCCGCTCTACCAGCTGGCTGTGGACGGGAGTTATGTCTTTGTGGATGATGTGGCGGATGTGATGTATTTCCGCATGGTGAGCGACTCGCTGAACGCGCTCTATCCGGGGTCGCCCTATGCCCTGGCTCTGGCAGCCGACGTGCAGAGCATCGACAATGTGGCGGCTGGCACGCGCATGGTGGCTGAGAACATGGACAATGTAGTCGGTTTCCCGGAACTGGATATGCCCGACGTACTGGGACAGCGGCAGAAACTCTCCTCCCTGAAGGGGAAAGTGATTTTGCTGTCGTTCACGGCATCCAATTTTGCGGAACTGAAGATTTTGAACCAGGAGTTGTTGCAGATATACAACCGCCATGCGGCACAGGGATTCGAGATTTATCAGGTTTCGCTCGACCCCAACAAGGCGCAGTGGATTCGGAATGTCTCGAACCAGCGGTTGCCGTGGATTTCGGTCAATGACCTTCAGGGCGGCAATTCGCCGGCCGTAACGCTCTACAACGTACAAAAGATTCCGGCCAATTTCCTGATTGACCGTGAGGGAAACATCGTGCGTCGGAACATCCCGACGCGGGAGTTGGAGGCTGCGGTGTCGGAACTTTTATAACCCCTGTTTTTTCATTCTATTGACGCGCCCTTTTTTTCGCGCCATGGCTTACTATTTTGCATCGGACGTTCATCTCGGACTGAGCTACCGCGGCGACGAGCCGCGGGAGCGGGAGACGCGTTTCGTGGCGTGGCTCGAGGCCATCCGACCCGATTGCGAGGGACTGTTTCTGGTAGGAGACATTTTCGATTTCTGGTTCGAGTACCGTCGGGTCATTCCAAAGGGATTTGTGCGGGTGCTGGGCACTCTGGCCTCGTTCTGCGACAGCGGGATTCCTGTCCATTTTTTTGTCGGCAACCACGACCTCTGGGTCAGCGACTACTTCGCCCGAGAAATCGGCATGACCGTGCACACCACCCCGGCCACCTTTGAACTCTGCGGCCGCACCCTCTTCGTCGCCCACGGCGACGGACTCGGGAAGAGCGGCGACTGGAAATACGCCCTGCTGCGACGCATCTTCCACAGCCGCTGCCTGCGACGTATCGTTTCGGCCGTGCTGCATCCCAATGTCATGATGCGCTTCGGTCACTGGTGGTCGTCGCACAACCGCCACGGACGAATCACGGGCGTGGCACATACCTTTCGGGGCGAAGAGGAACCGATAGTCCGTTTTGCGCGGGTCTATCTGGCCGAACATCCCGATACGGACTATCTCGTATGCGGCCACCTGCACACCCCCATCGTCTATCGGATGAACGTCCGCAGCAGTGTGGTCGTGCTCGGCGAGTGGATGGAGCACCCGATGTACGGCCGATTGGACGCTGACGGGGAGATGGAACTGCGCCCCTTCTGATTTTTTCGACACATTGCCGGGAGAGTCGCTCCTGCTCCATAAAAAATCGCGCAAAAATCACTATCTTGCGGGCTTAAAAAACGGAACAACCGAAAAATCCATGAAAGTTTTCAAATTCGGCGGCACCTCGGTGGGGTGTGCCGCAGGACTGCAAAATATTCGTCAAATCATCGGTCAGGAGCATGACCGGGTTGTGGTGGTGGTATCAGCACTGAGCGGCATTACCGACCAGCTGCTGGCGATGAGCGAAATGGCCTCACACGCCGATACGGAATACCTGAAGGTGTACGATGCCATTTGTGAACGCCACCGCCAGACGATTGAGGAGAGCGTACCGGAACACTATCGGGCCGAGACCCTGAAAGCGGTCGAGACCCTGCTGGAAGAACTTGGGAATATTCTGCGCGGGGTTTTCCTGATTCAGGACCTCTCGCCCAAAACGACCAACACGATAGTGAGCTACGGCGAACGGTTAAGTTCGCTGATTATCAGTCGCATTATCGATGAGGCGGTTCTGCGCGATTCGCGTGCCTTTATCAAGACCGAGCCCTACTTCAACAAACACATCGTCGATTTCACGCTGACCAACGAACTGGTGCGGAGCACCTTTGCCGACAACGCCCGGGTAAGCGTCGTGCCGGGTTTCATCTCGTCGGACAAAACCAGCGGCGAAGCGACCACCTTGGGGCGCGGCGGCTCGGACTACACGGCGGCCATTATCGCTGCAGCGCTTGGAGCCGAAGTGCTGAACATCTACACCGACGTGGACGGCTTCATGACGGCTGACCCGCGCGTGATTGATAAGGCCTACCTGATTGAGAGCCTGACCTTCCTGGAGGCCATGGAGCTGTGCAACTTCGGAGCGAAGGTGATTTATCCGCCGACGATTTTCCCGGCCTACAACCACAACATCCCCATATACATCAAGAACACCTTCCGTCCGGAGTGCCCCGGGACCTACATCTCGCGGACCAAATCGGCCGCAGACGGCGACCTGCGGAAGGCTATCAAGGGGATTTCGTCGATTAACGACAGCTGCCTGCTGACCATCCGCGGACTGGGAATGGTCGGGGTTATCGGGGTCAATTACCGCATCTTCAAGGCACTGGCCAAAGCAGGGATTAGCGTCTTTCTGGTGTCGCAGGCCTCGAGTGAAAATACCACCTCGATAGGCGTTCGGCGCGACGATGCCGAGCATGCCCGCGAGGTGTTGAGTCAAGAGTTCGCTCAGGAGATTACGATGGGTGAGATTGACGAAATTATGCTGGAACGCGACCTGGCCACTGTGGCCATTGTGGGCGAAAACATGCGGGGCTATCCGGGGATTGCCGGAAAACTCTTCGGAACGCTGGGACGCAACGGGATTAACGTCGTTGCGTGCGCCCAAGGGGCCAGCGAAACAAATATTTCGTTCGTGGTGAAGGTCGAAAGCCTACGCAAGACGCTGAATGTAATTCACGACTCGTTTTTTCTGTCGGAGTACCAGGTGTTGAACCTTTTTCTGACCGGCATCGGGCTGGTCGGGGGCTCGCTGATTGAACAGATACGGTCGCAGCAGGCGGAGCTTCTACGGACCAATGCACTGAAGATTAACGTAGTAGGGATATCCAATTCGCGGCGGAGCATCTTCAACCGCGAGGGGATAGACCTGGCTCACTATCGGGAACTGCTCGAAAACGAGGGGATTCCCAGCACGCCGCAGGTGGTGCGGGACAAGATTGTGGAGATGAACATCTTTAACTCGGTCTTTGTGGACTGCACGGCCAGCCCCGACGTAGCCGAGATTTATGAAGAGCTGCTCTCGCACAACGTATCGGTGGTGACGGCCAACAAGATTGCCGCCTCTTCGGACTTTGCCCACTATGCCGAACTGAAGAATACGGCCCGGACACGCGGCGTGAAATTCCTTTTCGAGACCAATGTGGGGGCAGGACTGCCTATCATCAACACCATCAACGACCTGCGCCACAGCGGTGACACGATACTGGGGCTGAAGGCGGTGCTGAGCGGCACGCTCAACTACATTTTCAATGTGCTGGCCGAGGATGTCCCCTTCAGCCGCGCCGTGGCGATGGCCAAGGAGGCGGGCTATGCCGAACCCGACCCGCGCATCGACCTCAGCGGCACGGATGTGGTGCGGAAACTGGTGATTTTGGCACGTGAATCGGGCTACCGTGTGGAACAGGAAGATGTGGTCAAGAATCTGTTTGTGCCGGACTATATTTTCGAGGGTTCGACCGAAGATTTCTGGGCCAAGGTGCCGGAACTGGATGCTGCTTTTGAGGAGAAACGGCGGGCGTTGGCGGCTGAGGGGAAGAAGTGGCGTTTTGTGGCATCGCTCGATAACGGCGTCTGCTCCGTAGGGTTGCAGGAAGTAGAGGCGGGACACCCGTTCTATGACCTCGAGGGGAGCAACAACATTATCCTGATTACCACCACGCGGTACAACGAATATCCGTTGCAGATTAAGGGCTATGGTGCCGGTGCATCGGTGACGGCGGCAGGGGTTTTTGCAGACATTATGTCGATTGCGAACATTCAGTAGGCTCCTGCAGGGGGCTATACATACTAAAGCCGCAGGAAGGTGTCAAACATCAATTTGACACCTCCCTGCGGCTTTATTTCAACCCTATGGGTGGGCGCGCTATCCCGCCCCCTCAAAACTACGCCTGTCCCATGCTCCCCCCGCCAAAACCGACAATGGGCGGAGTATCCGGGGTGTGCATTTCAATCTTCCCGACCATGCTTTCATAGCGGGCAATGTTTTCCTGCAACGACATCAGGAGCCGTTTGGCATGCTCCGGCGTGAGAATAATACGGCTCTTGACGCGCGCCTTGGGCATCCCCGGCATCATGCGGACAAAGTCGAGCACAAACTCCGAAGCCGAGTGCGAAATCACCGCCAAATTGGCATAGATACCCTGTGCCACCTCTTCGTTGAGTTCAATATCGAGTTCTACTTTTTGTTCAGTCATGGCAAAAAGGTTTTTAACGGAGCAAAAATAGCCAAAAAAGGAGCCCCGCGGGGCTCCTGAAAGGAAGTTTCTACCAACAATCCATCAACAAGCGTGACACGCCTGTCAGAGGACGCTAAATGGCATCTCCCAAGGCGTTGTAGAACTTGTAGTCAATCATGCCGAGCGAGTCGTTCGGAATCACCTTAATCACAGCCCCGTATTTGAGACACCACTTGAGGCGCTTGCTAATGACTCCCCGGTTGATATAGGCCGCCACATAGGGATGGACGTGAATTTTGAGAAGTTTATAATGCTTCTCGCGTACGTAATAGGCCACCTGGTTCTCAATCTGTGCATCCAGCAGAACCGAGGGGGCAATCTCGCCTGTCCCATGGCATGTGGGGCACTTCTCGTTGATGACAATCTGCGTTTCGGGCCGCACGCGCTGACGCGTAATCTGCATCAGCCCGAACTTCGTGAGCGGCAGGATGTTGTGTTTGGCGCGGTCATTGGCCATCGCCTTGCGCATCGCCTCGAGCACCGCATTGCGGTTCTGTGCCGTGTGGAGGTCGATAAAGTCAATCACGATAATCCCGCCCATATCCTTGAGCCGCAACTGCCGCGCAATCTCCGGCACCGCATTGAGGTTGCACTCCAGCGCATTGGCCTCCTGCGACTCGTCGCTTTTGGCGCGTTTGCCGCTGTTCACGTCAATGACGTGCAGGGCTTCGGTATGTTCCACAATCAGGTATGCCCCCCGCTTGAATACCACCGTCCGACCGAAAAGCTGCTTAATCTGCTTCGTGACGTCGAACTGGTCGAAAATCGGGATGTTCCCCCGATACATCTTCACAATCTTCTCCGCTTCGGGCTCGATGGCCGAGATATACTCCTTCACCTCGTGATAAATCTGTTCGTTATCAACGTGGATATGGGTAAAGGAGTCGTTGAGCAGGTCGCGCAAGATGGTGGTCGTACGGCTCTCCTCGCTGAGCAGGA
Organism: Candidatus Rikenella faecigallinarum; assembly: GCA_019113395.1. Taxonomy (GTDB): domain Bacteria; phylum Bacteroidota; class Bacteroidia; order Bacteroidales; family Rikenellaceae; genus Rikenella; species Rikenella faecigallinarum. Next base: position 16,797 of record DXHL01000038.1, read on the forward strand.
GTTGCGGCGGCTGTGCCTGCTGGAGGTTCGAAAGAACCCCCTCCCACTTGGCAATAAGCGAGACAATGTCGGCCTCGATATCCTCGGCCGATTTGCCTTCGGCCGCCGTGCGCACAATGGCGCCATAGTTGCGCGGCAAAATATTTTCGACGATTCCCCGAAGGCGTTTTTTCTCTTCGTTGGAACGTATCTTCTGGGATATGTGGACTTTATTCGAGAGCGGTATCAACACCAGGTGCCGACCGGCTATGGAGATGTCGCTGGTAATACGGGGTCCCTTGGTCGAGATGGGTTCTTTGGCGATTTGCACAATGATGGCCTGACCATTGGTCAGTACATTGGCAATTTTTCCCTCTTTCCCGAGGTCGTTTTGCACTTTGAGTGCCGAAAAGTCTATCTTTTGGTGTTTGCCATGAACCTGCTTGACCACCTCTTCGAGCGAGTGGAAAGCGGGCCCGAGGTCAAGGTAGTGAAGGAAGGCATCTTTTTGGTAGCCGACATCGACAAAAGCGGCATTGAGTCCCCCCATCACTTTGTGGACCTTCCCGAGGTAGATGTCACCAACCGTAAACGAGCTTTTCGTTTTTTCGCGATTGAGCTCGACCAGTTGGCCGTCTTCCAGCAGGGCGATTTCAATTTCCGTCCCGGTGGAGTGGATGACTAACTCTTTTGTCATGAGGTAATAAGGTATAATACGGTATAATAACGCACAAAATGCGCTGCGGCGTATGCGTTCGCCGGGGTTTGGCCGTGAGGTGCGTCTGTGAGAGTACAACAAAACCTAAAGGCCACCGCGCATGAGGGTCCGGGGACTTTAGGTTTTGAAATCATGTATCCGGGGTCTCCGTATAGCGGAACCACCGTATGTAACGAGAGGCCCCCTCGAGGGACACCCCCGGAATCATCTACCTATTTTTTCTTTTTATGACGGTTCTTGCGCAGACGTTTCTTACGCTTGTGGGTAGATATTTTGTGCCGTTTTCTTTTTTTACCGCTAGGCATAACTACGTGGTATTAAGGGTTTGACAATCGGGTTAATTATTTCGGTTTTTTCGGAGCGGTTTGTCGGAGCGGCGTTATGTCCCGGTGAGCGGACAGGCCGACGGCGACAGCAGGACTCGAAAAGAATCGTTATTTTTTGTCGATGGATTTGGCTTTCACCTCACCGGCAAAGGTTTTCGAGGGTTTGAAAGCCGGAATGTTGTGAGCCGGAATGGTGATGGTGGTATTTTTCGAGATATTGCGCGCCACCTTTTGTGCGCGGCGTTTGATGATAAAGCTGCCGAAGCCGCGCAGATAGACGTTGTTCCCGGCCATCATGGTCTCTTTGATGTTTTCCATGAAGGATTCCACCACCTGCTGCACCTGAACTTTTTCGATGCCTGTGCTCTTCGCGATTTCGTTGACGATATCTGCTTTTGTCATGACGAATGTCGTTTTATTTATTTGTGTGATTACTATTTATTTACGTCGCAAATGGATTGCAAATATAGGGTAAATTATTGAGAATCGCTCAACAAAAATGAATTTAATAATTCTTTCAGGTTGATTTTCAGGCTCGGATGCTCCCAATGGGGTGCGATTTGCACGGCTGGTTCCAGCGCAAAGCGCCGTTCATGAAAACGGGGATGCGGAACAGTAAGCCGTTCGTTCTCAACAATTTCAGCATCGTAGAGCAGGATATCGATATCGATAGCCCGTGCGCGGTAGATTCGTTCTCCGTCGGCTGCATATTCAGGAGCATGGGCAGGTCGTCCCAGCTCCTGTTCAACGGCCTGTGTAGCATCCAGCACCTCCAGCGGCGAGAGCCGTGTTTCGACCACCAACGCCTGGTTCAGGAAGGGTTCCACCGGTTCCGTCTCGACAAATCGTCCTTCGGGGACCGTTTCGCAACAGGCAGACTCCGCCACCAGCACCCCCACCCGTTCGGCAATCAGCCCCCGCGCGGCGGTCAATACCGCCTCGCGGGGGCCGAGGTTACTGCCCAACAGCAAGAGGACTTGATGTCCGTCGGTTGCCTTAGGAGATTGCATATCGCGCCCGCCCTATGCCAACAGTTTATGAAGCGAGGTCAGCAGACGGTCGCAGTTCTCGCGGCTGATATTGAGTGCCGGCAAAAGGCGGAAGGTGTTTTTGTTGGACGACGAACCGACAAAGATATGTTCGTCGAAGAGCAGCCGTTTGCGGAAAGGCGCGCTCTCTTCGTTCAATTCGATGCCAATCATCAACCCTTTTCCACGTACCTCCTTGACGTTGGGGAGTTTTTTAAGCTCCTGCAACAGGTAATCGCCCGTCTCTTTGGCCTGTGCCACCAGGTTGTCCTGCAACATCACCTCCGCCACGGCCACTGCCGCTGCACACGCCAGGTGATTCCCTCCGAAAGTGGTCCCGAGCATCCCGTATTTCGGGGCAATGTGCGGGGCTATCGAGATAGCCGCTACCGGAAAACCGTTCCCAATACCTTTGGCCATGGTGTAAATATCGGCCGAGACACCTGCCCAATCGTGGGAATAGTACTTCCCGGTCCGACCACACCCGCACTGCACGCTGTCGGCAATGTAAACCGCTCCATACTGGTCGCACAACGAACGGATTTTCCGAAGATAGGACTCCGAGGCAATCCGAATACCGCCCACGCCCTGAATCCCTTCGAGAATCACTGCTGCAATCTGTTCCCCCTCGGCTGCAAAGAGCGCTTCGAGCTCCTGCTCGTCGTTCAGGGTCACAAACACCACATTGTCCGTCCGGTTTACGGGAGCCACAATATTCGGGTTGTCGGTCGCAGCCACTGCCAACGAGGTACGCCCGTGGAACGACCCGTGCATCGCCACGATTTTCTTACGCCCCGTGTGGAACGAAGCGAGTTTCATGGCATTCTCATTGGCTTCGGCCCCCGAGTTGCACATGAAGAGCTGATAGTCATCATGTCCGGAGAGTTTCCCGAGCTTATCGGCCAGTTCGTGCTGCAACCCGATGCGCACGGAGTTGGAATAAAACCCTACTTTACGAATTTGGTCCGTCAGCCGCTCCACATAGTGCGGATGGGTATGACCGATGGAAATCACGGCATGGCCGCCGTAAAAATCCAAATATGCTTGTCCTTTCTCGTCCCACACCGTGGAACCGAGCGCCTTGACGATTTCCATATCGTACAAGGGATATACATCAAACAGTTTCATCCTTTTGTCATTTTTATGGTTTTCCGTACCGAACCGTTCTTTCTTTGAAAAGAAAGAACCAAAGAAACTTTCCAGAGGCTGCCGGCGGACATTACGTTCTGTTACTACCTTTTATTTGGTTGTAGTGGAGGGGTGGCCTAATTACAAACTGCTAATATGCCACCCCTCCACCACAACCAAGCAGTGAGGTGGCACGGAAAGTAGCATCCCGCAGGGATGCGCTCTAAAGTTTTTCTGGTTCTCTTTGTTCACAAAGAGAACGGTACCATACAGTAACCCCTATTAAAATGCCAGCGGTTTGAGCCGCAGGCCGGCGGTCTCGGGAAGACCGCACATCAGGTTCATGTTTTGCACCGCCTGACCCGACGCCCCTTTGAGCAGGTTGTCGATGACGGACATTATCAACAGTTTGCCTTCGTGCACCGTGAGATGAACGAGGCATTTATTCGTATTGACCACCTGTTTCAGGGCAATGGGCGTGTCGCTCACATGGGTAAAGGCCGCCGTAGCATAATAGTCGCGGTAGATGCGTTGTGCCTCGTCCAGCGTACCGGCAAAATCGGTGTAGACCGAGGCGATAATCCCGCGAGTGAAGTCACCCCGATAGGGAATGAAGTTCACAGCCCCGTCATAGGCCGGCTCAAACGAGCGAATCATCTGCCCTACTTCCCGCAGGTGTTGGTGTTCGAAGACTTTGTAGGTCGAGAGGTTATTGGCTCGCCACGAGAAGTGGGAGGTCGAGGCGAGTTTCTGTCCGGCACCGGTCGAACCCGTGGTGGCCGAGATATGCACATCGCCCAGAATCAGCCCATTGGCAGCCAACGGCAACAGCGCCAACTGCAGACAGGTAGCGAAACACCCCGGGTTGGCAATATTACGAGCCGCCTTGATTTGTTCGCGGTATTGTTCGGGCAGACCGTAAACGAATTCGTGCCCGTCGATGGCAGTATCCGGAGCAATGCGGAAGTCCTGCGAGAGGTCGATAACCCTCACTTCGGGCGCAATATGGTTGGCCTCCATAAACTTACGGGCATCGCCATGCCCCACACAGAGGAACATCACCTCCACCGGCGGCAACTGGTCAATCGGCGCATCGGTAAAGCGCAGGTCAGTATCCCCCAAAAGGTCGGTATGCACATCACTGATACGGTTTCCACCGTTGGAGTTGCTGTGGACATAGACCAATTCCACGTTCGGGTGGTTTATCAACAGCCGCACTGCCTCCCCACCGGTATATCCAGCCCCGCCGATAATCCCGACTTTGATTTGTTTCATGTCGCTCATGAATCTAAATAGTATTTAATCGTTCGTTTTTTGAGTATTTGGGTTTGCCGGAACCGTTCTTTCTTTGAAAAGAAAGAACCAAAGAAACTTTCCAGAGGCTGCCGTGGGACTACGTTTGGTATCTACCCGTTGTTTGGGGTGTGGTGGAGGGGTGGCATATTATGTAGATAAGATTTAGCCACCTCTCCACCACGCCCCAACAGTGAGGCAGTACGGAAGGTAGCATCCCGCAGGGATGCGCTCTAAAGTTTTTCTGGTTCTCTTTGTTCACAAAGAGAACAGTACCCTCCAACCTCAAGTACCGAAAACGAACGGTTAATTATTTTTCGATTTCCGACGGATTGACCGCGTAATAGATGGCATTCTGGTTACCGAAGATGCGACCGAAGCCCTTCACATCGTCCGAGGTCCAGTTGCTCATGGTTTCACCGTAGGCACCGAACTTGTTGGACATGAGGTCATGGTCGGAGTGGATGCCGACCACCACAAAGCGATAGGGCAGCAGGTCCACATAGACATCCCCAGTCACGTTGCGTTGCGAGCTTTCGAGGAAAGCCTCCATGTCACGCATCACAGGGTCATAGTACTGTCCTTCATGGAGATAGTTGCCGTAGAAGGCCGAGAGTTGGTCTTTCCAGAAGAGCTGCCATTTGGCCAGCACATGTTTTTCGAGCATGTGGTGAGCCTTGATAATAATCATCGGGGCAGCAGCTTCGAAACCGACACGCCCCTTGATACCGATAATCGTATCGCCGACGTGCATGTCGCGACCAATGGCATACGGTGCTGCGATGTGTTGCAGGTCTTGAATGGCTTTCACCTTGTCGTTGTAGTGTTTGCCGTCGATGCCCACCAGTTCGCCCTTTTCGAAGGTCAGGGTGATGCGTTTGGCCGGAGCATCATGCGCTACTTTCAGTTGCGAAGGATAGGCCTCTTCGGGCAGGGTTTCGCTCGAGGTCAGGGTCTCCTTACCGCCGACCGAGGTACCCCAAATCCCCTGGTTAATCGAATATTCGGCCTTTTTGAAGTCGAAATCGACCCCGTGCGAACGCAGGTAGTTAATCTCCTCTTCGCGCGAGAGCCGTTTTTCGCGAATCAGGGCAATCACTTCGATTTCGGGAGCGATAATGTTGAAAATCATATCGAACCGTACCTGGTCGTTCCCTGCCCCCGTCGAACCGTGGCAAAGGTAATCGGCTCCGATTTCCTTGGCATAACGGGCGATGGCCGTAGCCTGCGAAATACGTTCCGAGCTGACCGATATCGGGTAGGTGCTGTTTTTGAGCACATTGCCGAAAATCATGTATTTGATGCTCTGTTCGTAGTAGGTGTGCGAGACGTCGAGCCGCACGTAACTCTTCACGCCGAGCGCCAGGGCCCGTTTTTCGATTTTGTCGAGCTCTTCGGGCGAGAATCCGCCCGTATCGGCCAGCGCAGCATAGACTTCAAGTCCTTTTTCCTTGGCCAGGTAGATGGCACAGTATGAGGTATCCAGACCGCCGCTGAAGGCGAGCACTACTTTTTTCTTTTCCATGGTTCAAAGAGGTTGTGTGGGGGATTAATTATTTCAAGTAATCGGGTTTGGGAAGGTCATCGGGCCACGGCACACGAATCTTGTCTTCGGCCGGGTCAAACAGCATCGCCGTGCAGAGACAGTTTTTGTGCTGTTTGCTCTGCAGGATGGGGAAATTGACACAACTTTCACACCCTTTCCAGAAGGTCTCGTCGTCGGTGAGTTCCGAGAAGATAACCGGCCGATAGCCCAGTTCGTTGTTGATTTTCATCACGGGCAGCCCGGTGGTCAGCCCGAAGAGTTTGGCTCCGGGGAATTTCACCAGCGAGAGGAAAAAGGTTTTGGTTTTGATGGCTTTGGCGAGTCCGAGTTTTCGGAATTCGGGATTGATAATCAAGCCGGAGTTGGCTACATAGGCATTGTGGCCCCAGCTTTCGATGTAGCTGAAACCGGCCCAGCGGCCATCTTTGTGGAAAGCCACCACGGCTTTTCCTTCGCGCATTTTGGAGGCCACGTACTCGGGGGTACGTTTGGCGATACCGGTACCACGTGCTTTGGCGGATTCGGCCATCTCGGTGCAGATTTCCTGAGCAAAACGGGTATGCTCTTCGGTTGCAACGAGGACATCAAAATCATTGATTGTCATCTTGTTTGCAAGATTTATGTAAATGTATTGAGTTATTTTTCCGGTTAGGGGAAGGGTGCGGTGGGCGAAAAGCGCCGTACGGTTTCGAACAAGGGAGTATCGAGGCAGACCACACCACATGGAAGGAGGCGTTCCTCTGTCATACTGTCCATCCGCGGGCTTTCTGGAGCCCTGTCGGAGGCATCATGCAGGGGAACTATCGTCGTCGTCGCAGAGAGAGTGCGCAGGAGTTCACGATGGTCCTCAGTTTCCGGTTTTTGAGAAATAACGGGGCAAAGTTATGAAAAAAAATATAAAAGAGGTAAAAAAATGTACGGGGTTGCCAATGCGTTCTTGGCAACCCCGTTATCCCAAACAGGAAAAGGCCGGAAAAAAATCTTTAGAGCACCTCATCGGCCGGCAGGAAGCGGCGGCAGAAGGTGACCCGATGGTAGGGCGTGAGGCCATAGCGGGCAATGGCCTCACGGTGTTCGGCCGTGGGGTAGCCCTTGTTGCGGTCCCAACCGTAGCGGGGGTACTCTTCGTGAAGCCTCAACATATAGTCGTCGCGGCAGGTCTTGGCCAGCACCGAGGCCGCCGCAATGGGGGCCAACTTGCCATCTCCCTTGACAATACATTCGTAGGGCACGACCAGCGTTCCGGGACGGAAACGGTTGCCGTCCACCAGGAGCCGTTCGACCGTCATCCCCTGCGGCAGCCGCTCCACCAGTTGGGCATAGGCGCGCCGCATGGCGCGAAACGAGGCGTTCAGAATATTGATTTCGTCGATTTCGGCCGCCGTCACTTCGCCCACACCCCACGCCACGGCTTCGCGTTTGATGACCTCGCGTACCGCAAGGCGGTCGCGTTCGGTCATCTTTTTGGAGTCGTTGAGCCGTTCATCACAGAAGTCGGGCGGCAGCAGCACTGCCCCGGCAAAGACCGAACCGGCCAAAGGGCCTCGTCCCGCCTCGTCGAGCCCCACCTCCACACCACCATACAAACTAAGGGGTAACATTCCGCAGGCCAACGATTAAAACTTGAAGCGCGCCAAGAGCGTCAGCCGATGGTTCTGCGAATTGGCATACCGTTCCACGGGACGATAGTAGGCATTGAACGAGCGTCCCCACGAAGCGAGACTGTACATATACTCCAGCCCGAAGGAGAGTTGTTTGTAGTGGTACCAGATACGCGGCGAAAGACGGTAATACCAGTCGATACCCTGGTCAGGAATGGAGGCCTGCGTAAGGTCAATGGGTTGTGAGGTTCCGAGGTTTTTAATCCAGCCTGTGAAGATACCCGGCTGCCACCCTTTCATGATTTTGGTTTCAAAACCGACCCATACGGCCAGCGCCTGAGTCGGGACATAGCCGTAGTCTCGGGTTCCGCTCTCCACGTCACGCAACAGGGGACCATATCCTCCCAGCATGTTCAGGGTCGAGAGGTCCTGTCCCCACATGCAGAAGGCCGTAAGCTGGTGACCGCCGCCAAAGGTATGCACGCCGAAAACAGAGGCCGTAAAGGCGGTCATACGCTCTGTCGTCCGCATCGAATCGGCCGTCATGTTGCGCGGCCGTATCGATTTGACGGAGCCGCTCAGGCTCAGCGCCGTCTGGTCGTCGCCAATGGTGAACCGTACCGCCAGGTCGGGCACCAGACCGTAGGCCTGAGACTCTCCCTCGCTACCGGCATACATGCCCAGTGCGGCCGAGAGTTCGCCCCAGCCTCCCAATTTGTGCGAGAAACGAATCTGCGGAATACGCGAGAGGGGGTTAATCGGGGTCCCGCAACCGAATGACACGGTGTTCGGGAAGCCCGCCTCGGGCACCGAGAGGTTGTTGGTCTGCCCTATCAGCAGACTGCTCCGTTTCCACTTGAGGTTCACATACATATGCCGCAGGCGCAACACCCCCAGATTGCCATTGACCCCCATAAAGTCGGTCTCCACATATCCCCCGGCCTGACCGCCCAGCACATCATCGGCCGTGGCCGTCAGGTGGAAACGCGAACTGGCCACCCCAAACCGCAACGTGTTCTCGCTGTTCATGTCATACCCTCCGTCGGTATACTCGGGAGCCAACGGGAAATAGTAAAAGATGCCGCTGTTGGCCGATTTCGACTCATAGGTGTCGGTAAACACCTGCGCATCGATACGCCCCCCAAACTTGAGTTTCACCCGGGACTCTTTCTTTTCCCCATCGGCCTCGGCCCGGGGCAGCACCGTCAGTGCCAAAATAAATACCGCCAGAAAACGTTTCATGATTGCGTACAGGTCAAAATGATGTGCAAAAGTAATACTTTTGTAAGCAGGGTATACTACGCATTTTTACCGTTTCGGCACGGTAAAAAGACTTAAACAGGCCCTGTACGGCCCTCATCAAGAGTCCGTACCGCTGCCATCTTGCCGTCAATTGTTGCATCCGTCAGCCATGGATTTCATACTGCACTCCGACTTTGCCCCCACGGGCGACCAACCCGAAGCCATCGCCCAACTGACCCGCTCGATTCAGGAGGGAACACGCCACAACACCCTGCTCGGGGTAACGGGCTCGGGAAAGACCTTTACCATGGCCAACGTCATCCGCAACGTCGGAAAACCCACCCTCATCCTCAGCCACAACAAAACCCTCGCCGCACAACTCTACGGCGAGTTCCGCAGTTTCTTCCCGGAGAATGCTGTGGAGTACTTCGTCTCGTACTACGACTACTACCAGCCCGAAGCCTACCTCCCCACCTCCGACACCTATATCGAAAAGGACCTCTCGATAAACGACGAAATCGAGAAACTGCGCCTGAGCACCACCAGTTCGCTGCTCTCGGGCCGCAACGACGTGATTGTGGTCAGCTCCGTATCGTGTCTCTACGGTATCGGAAACCCCTCCGACTTCCACGCCAACACCATTCACATCAAACAGGGGGAAGACTTCCCGCGCCAGAAGCTGCTTTACCAGTTGGTGGACGGACTCTACTCGCGCAACGACATCGAGTTCAGCCGCGGCACCTTCCGCGTCTCGGGCGACACGGTCGATATCCACGTGGCCTACGGCGACAAAGCCTACCGCATCGTCCAGTGGGGCGACACGGTTGAGGAGATTCATGCCATCGACCCCCTCACGGGCCAGCGCCTCGGACAACTCGACCGCGTCACCATCTACCCGGCCAACATCTTCGTCACCACCCGCGACCGTATCAACTCGGCCGTGATTCAAATCCAGCACGACCTCTCGGCCCAGTACGACTTTTTTATGCAGCGCGGCGAAGAACAGTACGCCAAACGGCTCAAACAACGCGTCGAATACGACCTTGAGATGATAAAGGAGTTGGGCTACTGTTCGGGTATCGAGAACTACTCGCGCTACTTCGACGGCCGCGCTCCCGGCACGCGTCCCTTCTGTCTGCTGGACTACTTCCCGGACGATTTTCTCATCATCATCGACGAGAGCCACGTGACGATTCCCCAAATCCGAGCCATGTACGGCGGCGACAACGCCCGCAAGAAAAACCTCGTCGAATACGGGTTCCGTCTGCCGGCCGCCATCGACAACCGCCCCCTGAAGTTCGAAGAGTTCGAGGCTCTGGTACCCCAGGCCATATACGTCAGCGCCACCCCGGCCGACTACGAGCTAAACAAGTCGGAAGGGGTGGTGGTCGAACAGGTCATTCGTCCCACGGGGCTGCTCGACCCCGAAATCGAGATACGCCCCACGGCCGACCAAATCGACAACCTGATTGGCGAAATCGAAATCCGCGCCGAAAAGGACCAGCGTGTGCTGGTGACCACCCTCACCAAACGGATGGCCGAAGAGCTGACCAAATATTTCGAAAAGGTGGGTATCCGCTGCCGCTATATCCACTCGGATGTCGATACGCTGGAGCGCATCGAGATTATGGACGACCTGCGGGCCGGCCGTTTCGATGTGTTGGTGGGTGTCAATCTGTTGCGTGAGGGGCTGGACCTGCCCGAGGTCTCGCTGGTGGCCATTATGGATGCCGACAAGGAGGGTTTCCTGCGTTCGGCACGGTCGCTGACCCAAACCGCCGGTCGCGCCGCCCGACACCTCGAAGGACGGGTCATCATGTATGCCGACAAAATCACCGACTCGATGCGCCAAACCATCGACGAAACGGAACGCCGCCGCGAAAAACAGATGAACTACAACCTCGCACACGGCATCACCCCGCAGGCGGTTCACAAGATGAGCAAATCGACCCTCGGCGAGGGTTCGCCGCTGGCAGCGTCGCTGCCCTCGGCCAAAGCGGCTGCGGCCGGCGCCACTACCATCGAACGTCCCTTCGGGCATCCGCAGACAAAAGGCGAAGGGGTGGTCTACGACATGGATGCGCCACTGTCGATGGTCGCCGACCCAGTCATGGAGTACATGTCGGCCTCCGACCTGGAGAGTGCCATTGCCCAGGCCCGCAGCATGATGGAACAGGCGGCCAAAGAGCTGGACTTTTTGGCTGCTGCCCGCTATCGCGACGAAATGTTCGCCCTCCAGCAGCGCCAGCAGGCCGCTACGGGGAGTGGCAAGGTCTCCCCGTCGATTCACAAGGAGAGCACCTCATCACCCCGCGAATCGAAAGCGGGCGTCGGCAAGTCGCGCAAACGCACCAAAATTCTATAACAGGCTCTTCTGTCGGGACTACCCGTCTTGATAAAAATTCATGTATTCAGACTCCGCGTAGTTTGCTGCCACCGGAAGCGAAGAGCACGTTATGGCACCACTTGTCTTCCTTTCACATGGGGCAGCTGCGGTCTGTACGCAGAAAGTTTGTACGGCCTTCCTCGACCTCGCGCCCAGCCCCGAAACGGCAGAACCGCTTCTCTTTGTCACTCCAGACCTCCTTCCGAAAACCGACACATTTACGTATAAATACCTATGCAAAATAGGTGATAACACTATTCGGCCGTTTTCTGTTCCCTGCTACCTTTGTTTCGCTAAATAGTACCTCGACAACAACCTTCCATGGGAAAATATTTCGACGAACTGATGCAGGACCCCCGTTTCCGCGAAGGCCTCAACGCCTGTATGAACTGCGGAGCGTGTACCGCGGTGTGTCCTGCAGCCGAATACTACAACTACGACCCCCGGCAAATCGTGGACGACGTTCAGGCCAAAGATGACGCCAGCATCGAAGCCCTCCTGAAAAGCGATACGATATGGTACTGTGGAGAGTGCATGTCGTGCCGGCCGCGATGCCCGCGGGGAAACACCCCGGCATATGTGGTACAAGCCTTGCGCAAACTATCCCAGAAATACGGCTTCTTTACCGCTTCCGAAAAGGGGCGGCAACAGTATGCCCTCGGTAAAATATTGGGAGACAACATGCGTGAATTAGGCTACTGCGTGCATCCTACCCGTGTGGTTCCCAGCATGCACCCCGAACAGGGACCGGTATGGGCCTGGGTGCATGAACACGACAAAGAGCTCTTTGCACGCTTCACGGACAACTACATGAAACCGGGGCCCGGGCCGGCACGGGCCATCGACCCGGAGAGTCTCGAGGAGTTCCGGCGCATTTTCGACGTAAGCGGAGGTACGGAATTTTTGGAGAACATCGAGCGTCATTCGATGAAAAAAGCCGAAGAGTTGGGCATGACCCGGGAGGAATACCTGGAATATGTCTATACCTACAACAGCGGCAACCACACCCTCTAACACCCGAACGACCATGAAATACAGATACGCCAACTGGCAGGAGTACAGCAAAGAGATTGCCGACGACCACTACTACTACGCCCGCAGCTGCATCCGCCAAAACTTCTTCCCCGGCTCCGAAAAAGCCTTTCTGGACATCCTGCGCAACGACCTCGGGATGGACATCGTCGAAGACCCGCGCCACACCACCTGCACCGGTATCGGATATCACTCCGACGTGGTGCCGCTCGACACCACGATGGCCATCGTGGCACGGCAATTCTCGCTGATGACCGAGTGCGGGTATGAAAACTATGTGGCCTCGTGCATCACCTCGTTCGGGATTTACAGTGAGGTGCTGGATATGTGGCACCACTTCCCCGAACTCGAAGAAAAAGCCCGCGAAAACCTGTTCAAAGCTACGGGGCGTGAGTTTCGCAAACCGAAAATTCTGGTCCACACCTCGGACCTGATGTTCCACGTACGAAACAAAATCGCTGAAAAAAGCGTTCGCCGCCTGGTGAACGTCACCACCGGCGAACCACTCAAAGTGGTGGACCACATCGGCTGCCACTACGCCAAAGTATTCCCTAAAAAAGGCATCGGCGGAGCTGAATTCCCTTACGTGTTGGCCGGTATGGTCGAAGCCTGGGGCGGACAGTCGGTCGATTATCCCGAACGCCGCCACTGCTGCGGTTTCGGCTTCCGTAACTACCTCGTACAGGCCAACCGCGGATACTCGGTCGCCAACTCCCAAAAGAAACTCGAATCCATGGCCCCCTACAACCCCGACTTTATCGTGGCCAACTGTCCGGGCTGCGCCATGTTCCTCGACCGCTGGCAATTCACCCTCAACGCCATGACCGGCAGCCACTATGCCATACCGGTGCTGACCTACGAAGAGATGGCCGGACTGGTGCTGGGCATAGACCCCTGGGACCTGGGGCTGCAGATGCACCAGGTGCCGGTCGAACCGCTGCTCGACAAACTCGGAGTCGAATACGACCCCTCGGCCAAATACCTCGGCAAGAACGGCAAATTCATCGGTCGCCCGCTGACGCCGGCAGACTATACCTCCGCACGACTCTAAATCCATCCGAACTACCCCCTCAACAGAGACCCATACGCCCATGACACAGGAAAAAATATTGGTAATCGGCGGCGGCATTGCCGGTCTGCAGGCGGCAGCCGCCCTGCGCGACGAAGGCTTCGAGCCGCTTATCATCGAGAAAGAGAGCTCCACCGGAGGACACGTATCCCGATGGGACCGACTCTTCCCCACTCAGAAACAGGCTCGGGAGGTGATAGAGGAGCTGACGGCCGCCACGGCGGGAATTGAGTCGGTGACCGACCGAGAAATCGTTTCGCTGACCCCCGAGGCTGACCGCGTGACGGCGACCACGACCACCGGAGAGCGTTTTACGGGTCGGGCAGCCGTAGTGGCCACCGGGTTCGACCTCTTCGACGCACGGCTGAAAGAGGAGTACGGCTATGGTCTGTACGAGAATGTGATTACGTCGGCCGAACTGGAGGCAATGTTCCGCGCAGGCCGTGTCACCATGAAAAACGGCGATACCCCGAAACGGGTGGCCATTCTGCACTGCGTGGGGTCGCGCGACGAAAAGGTCGGACAAAACCACTGTTCGAAAGTGTGCTGCATCACCGGCATCAAACAGGCCATCGAACTGACCGAGGCGATACCGGGCGTACAGGTGATGAACTTTTACATGGACCTACGCGCCTTCGGCAACGGATATGAAGAGCTCTACCGCCGTTCGCAAATCGAAAACGGCGTCACCTATATCCGCGGCCGTATCTCCGAAGCGGGCGAAACCCACGAAAAACGCATCCAGCTCAAGGTGGAAGATACGCTGGTGGGCCGTCCCCTGCGCCTGACGGTGGACCTGCTGGTGCTGTTGGTCGGGATGCGTGCGCCGCAATGCTGCGGGTCGTTCGGGCTCCCCACCCAGGCCAACGGGTTCTTCGCCCCGCGTGACCCCTACACGGGAAATGTCCAAAGTACGGTGCCGGGCATCTACCTGGCGGGGACAGCCACCGGGCCCAAGACCATCGGCGAAACGGTCAATGAGGCGGTTGCCGTGGCGCGCCGCATCCGGATGGATTTAGGGAAATAATACTCACATATATTCCTAATGCTTTAGTTCATGCGGTTCGCAGAACCGCCGGCCTCTGCGCCCAAGCGGCTCTGCCGCTTCGGGGGGTGGGCGCAAGGCCGAAAAAGCTATGGACAAACTCCTCCTTTGGGAAAAATCATTGTTTCAGTCACATCGTTACCTCATGGACTTCGGATTCACCATCAACGCTCCGCGAGCCATCTACCTCGACAAGATAGACCCTACCCTGCGCGACCGTATCATCGCCCGCGAACGGACTACCCTGCTCTGCATCGGCTGCGGCAGTTGCACAGCCACCTGCACCGCCGGACAGTTCACTCCCTTCAGCCTCCGCAAGGTACAGCACCTGATACGCCGCGGGGAATACGCCGCAGCCAAAGAGGCGGTTCAAAACTGCATGATGTGCGGCAAGTGCCGCATGACCTGTCCGCGGGGTGTGAATACGCGCGCCGTGGTGCATACCCTGCTGCAGGAGCTTTAACCCCTGTTCCTTGGCAGAGCCCCCTGCCCCTATCCTGATACCCAACCCGATATTCAAAACTTCACCCCGTTATGTCAGCCGGTTCACCCTGGTTCTTCGACCCCTTCGTTATCCCTTTCTCCATCGGTGTGGTATGGCTCTTCAGTGCCATTATTTACAAATGGACACGATGGTTCGTCGCCCTGCCGGCCGACGACAAAGCCCTCGTCCGACACAACTTCTTCTCGGCCCGAAGCCTCAAAGCCCTCAAAGAGGCCGTCCTCGAATGCCTTATCCACCGGAAAATCTGGAAAACCAATCCCCTGCTCGGCTTCATGCACATGAGCCTGGCTCTGGGGTGGTTCCTGCTTATTGTGGTCGGCAAACTCGAAACCTCAACGTATATCCGGGATGCGGTCAATCCGCCGCATGTCCATGTCTTCTTCCGATACTTCTTCCCCGAAGAGCCCGCCTCCTATGCCCGACACTTCAACTATGCCCTGTTGATGGACTGTCTGTTAATTTTCGTGCTGTGCGGCGTGGCGCTGGCCTGGGGAAAACGGGCCTACTCCCGCATGATGGGCATGAAACGCACGACACACCACACCCCCTTCGACCGCATTGCCCTCTCGACGCTGTGGCTCATCTTCCCGCTACGCTACCTGGCCGAATCGGTCACCTGCGGCGTCCACAACAGCGGCAGCTTCTTCACAGGCGGCACGGGCGACCTGCTCACCTCGGCACTCCCTGGGGGTGTGCTCTCGGCCATGGAGTACCCCGCCTGGTGGGCCTATTCCATCGTACTGGGACTCTTTTTCGTCGCGCTGCCCTACTCCCGATACATGCACATCTTCACCGAAGTGCCGCTTATCTTCCTGCGGGCCTACAAGGTGAAGTCGCGCCCCGAGGGGTCGTCGTTCGACAACTTCCAGATTCAGGCCTGTTCGCGCTGCGGCATCTGTCTCGACCCTTGTCCGCTGGCCGCAGACCTCAACATCAACAACATCCAACCGGCCTATTTCCTGCGTGACCGTCGCTACGGCCACCTGACGGAACAGGTGACCGACACCTGCCTGCTGTGCGGCCGTTGTGCCGCGGCCTGCCCCGTAGGCATCGACCACGCCACGCTGCGCCTCAGCAGCCGCGTGGCGTTCGCCCGACAGGGCTCGCTCTACAATACGCCTCGATATGAGTTTCTGGCCACGACCGACGACCGTTCGTCGGGGACGGGCCGAGTGGGATTCTTTGCCGGTTGCATGACCCAGATGACCCCCGGTATCCTGCGGTCGATGGAGAAAATCTTTGCGGCGGCAGGCGTCGATGTCTGGTGGGCCGACCGCAACGGCGGCGTCTGCTGCGGTCGGCCCATGCGCCTCAGCGGCAACCTGCCGGCTGCCGAGCGTATGGAACGCTACAATACCGACCTCTTCCGCAAACACGGAATTACCACCCTGGTGACGGGCTGCCCCATCTGCTACAAAAGTTTCACGCAGGAATACAAAGAGCTGCAGGCAATGGGTATACGAGTGCTCCACCACACCCAATACATTGCCGAACTGATTGCGGGAGGACGTCTGAAGACCTCGGTACTGCAAGCCTCCTATGCCTACCACGACCCGTGCGAACTGCGCGGCGTCTACTCCGAACCGCGGTACGTACTCTCGCACGTGGCAACGCTCACCAACGCCGAACCGCACGAAAAGGACCGCGTCCACTGCTGCGGCGGCAGCCTGGCCAACCTGACGCTCGACACCTCGGCACAAACCCGCGTGGGCGAGACGGTTGTGCGGAACCTGCTGGCAACGGGAGCCGAAACCATTGTGACAAGTTGCCCGCAGTGCAAGAAATCGCTGCAACGCTCGGCAGGCAACGACAGGGTACGGGTCGTAGACCTCGCGGAGGTGGTGGCCGAAGCAGTGTAGATTTCACAAGAGGAGAGAAGGCATTCTCTCAATTCATTCTTCATTCTATTCGAAAAGACCGCTCTCGGAGCGGTCTTTTTGTGTATTCCCTTATACGGGCAAAAAATATCGCATCAAAACCACCCGCGGAGCGTGTGGTTTCTCGTCCGTAAAAAGTATCTTTGTAGAAAATTGATTCTGCTGTGAAAATCACTGTTATCGGTGCCGGCAACATGGGCGGTGCCATGATTCGCGGATGGATAGAGAGCGGCCACGTCACGCCGCAGGAGCTGACAGCCGTAGCGGTACACGAAACAACCCTTGAGGCAATGCGCACATTGGGGGTGACGGCTACGACCGATGCCGTGGAGGCTGTGCGGGAGGCGGAGGTGGTGATTCTGGCCGTCAAGCCCTGGCTGGTGGAGGGAGTGGCACAACAAATTGCCGACAGTGTACCGTCCCATGCCCTTGTGGGGTCGGTGGCTGCCGGAATTGACCTGAAGACGCTCGTTAAATCGTTTGGCGGCAGGGCTCTGTTCCGCATCATGCCCAACACCGCGGTGCGGGTGCGGCAGGGGATGACCTTCCTGACCGCAGCAGGTGCCACGGAGGCACAACGCCAAACCATGACCGCGCTGTTCGAGGCGCTGGGACGGGTAATGGAGGTTCCGGAGGCTCAGTTGGATAGTTGTATGGCAGTGGCTTCGTGCGGAATTGCCTATGCTCTGCGTTATGTGCGGGCTGCCATGGAGGGGGGCATCGAGTTGGGGTTGAAGCCTGCCGCAGCACAGGAGATGGTGGCACAAACCTTGATTGGGGCAGCCGAGTTGCTCCTGCAGACGGGTAACCACCCCGAAGTCGAAATTGACCGGGTGACCACCCCGGGCGGAGTGACGATTCGGGGCCTGAACGCCATGGAGGCCCACGGATTCAGTCACGCCGTTATCGAGGGTCTCAAAGCCTCGACCGTCAAATAACCCTCCCCTAAACGGGTCGCTCAAATCGTAAGAATACTTTTCACGCTCGGGACACGCTGCCCGAAAGGAATACAATAACCGCTCGTATGGCAAAAGTTGCGCTGATTACCGGGATTACCGGTCAGGACGGAGCCTATCTGGCCGAGTTCCTGCTCAAAAAAGGATACCTCGTGCACGGCATCAAACGCCGCGCCTCGTCGTTCAACACCGAACGCATCGACCACCTCTACCAGGACCCCCATGTGGACGGCCAACGCTTCATCCTCCACTACGGCGACATGACCGACTCGCTGAACCTCACCAAAATCATCCAGGAGGTACAGCCCGACGAAATCTATAACCTGGCGGCCATGTCGCACGTCAAGGTGTCGTTCGACACCCCCGAATATGCCGCCAATGCCGATGGAATCGGCACCCTGCGGCTGCTGGAGGCAGTACGGCTGCTGGGGATGACCCATAAGACCCGTATCTACCAGGCCTCCACCTCCGAACTCTTCGGGTTGGTACAGCAGGTGCCCCAGTCGGAAAAGACCCCGTTCTACCCGCGGTCGCCCTATGCCTGCGCCAAACTTTACGCCTACTGGATTACGGTCAACTACCGCGAGGCCTACGGCATGCATGCCAGCAACGGCATCCTCTTCAACCACGAGTCGCCGGTGCGGGGCGAGACCTTCGTGACCCGCAAGATTACCCGCGCGGCGGCACGCATCGCACTGGGGATGCAGCAACAGACCTACCTCGGCAACATGAGCGCCACGCGCGACTGGGGCCATGCCAAGGATTATGTCGAAGCGATGTGGCTTATCCTGCAACAGGAACAGCCCGACGACTACGTGATTGCCACAGGGGTTACGACCTCCATTCGGGAGTTCCTGCGGATGACTTTTGCCGAGATGGGGGTCACGGTCGAATTTCGTGGCGAAGGGCTTGCCGAAGAGGCCGTAATAACGGCTGTGGACGAGGCACGCTTCAGCGAGGTCGTTGGAGCAGATTATCTGGCGGGGATACGTGCGCGCATCGGCAGCCGCGTGGCGAGCGTCGATGCGCGCTACTTCCGCCCCACAGAGGTCGAAGCGCTTATCGGCGATGCCACCAAGGCACGCACCGTGCTGGGGTGGAAACCGAAGTACGACCTGGCCTCAATGGTAGCCGAGATGGTGCAGAGCGACGTGAAACTCTTTAAGCGCGATGCCTACCTCAAGGCGGGCGGTTTCACCATCAACAGCTACTTTGAATAGCCCTTTCTTCGAACAGGACCTCGACACCCTCCTGAACCCAATACATTCTGAAAAATCAACTAATCTAAACGACCATAAAACGCATGAAACGACTTTTTCTGACCGTAGGGCTGGCCCTCGCCGTGGGGGTAAGCACCGCCGCACAGACCGAGGCTGCCAAAGCCAAAAAACAAAAAACGAACAAAGCCGACACCGCCTATGTCTTCACCGATGTGCAGTTGGTGCCGGTGAGCCCGATTGACAACCAGAGCAGCTCGAGCACCTGCTGGAGTTTTGCCGGCACGGGGCTGCTCGAGAGCGAGATGCTGCGGCAGGGGAAAGACACGGTCAATCTGTCGGAGATGTGGATAGTGCGCCACACCTACCTCGACAAAGCAATTAAATATGCCCGTACACACGGGGCGAGCAGTTTCTCACCAGGGGGTAACACCCACGACGTGATGACCATCCTGCGCACCCACGGTGCCGTACCGCAGGAGGCTTACGAAGGGCTGCGCTACAGCCGCGACAGCATCCATCGCCACGGCGAACTAGATGCCGTGCTGAGCAAATACATGCAGGCTGTCATCACGGCGCCGAACCGCACCCTCTCGCCCGTATGGCAGGATGGACTGAACGGTATTCTGGACGCTTATCTGGGGTCGTGTCCCGAGAAATTCACCTACAAAGGGAAAGAGTACACCCCTGAGTCCTTTGCCCGGGCCATGGGGCTGAATGCCGATGACTTCGTCTCGTTCACCTCATACACCCACCATCCGTTCTACACCCGTTTTGCGGTCGAAATCCCCGACAACTGGGCCTGGGAGACCTCGGCCAACGTCCCCGTGGATGAGCTTATCGCCATTATTGACACGGCATTGGCCAACGGATATGCCGTCAACTGGTCGGCCGACGTGAGCGAAAAGGGATTCCGCTACAACGAAGGTTTTGCCATCATCCCGGTCGATAAACCCGAACAGATGACCGGTTCGGACATGGCCCGCTGGACAGGCCTCACCGCCGAACAACTGAGCCGCATGTCGAGCAAAATCACCGGCCCGATGCCCGAAAAAACCATTACCCAGGAGATGCGCCAGGAGGCCTTCGACAACTACGAAACCACCGACGACCACGGGATGGTGATTGTGGGTACGGCCCGCGACCAGTGGGGCAACAAGTTCTACAAGGTGAAAAACTCGTGGGGCGAACGCGGCAAGTACAAAGGCTTCTTCTACGTTTCGGAACCCTACGTACGTTATAAGACGATGAACATCATGGTTCACCGCAATGCCGTTCCGAAGGCCATTGCCGATAAATTCTCGAATTTGTAATGACCGGTGCGGGGCCTTTTTGCCTCGCTCCTGCTGACCTGCGGTTTTCGGGTCCCGTCCGCGGGACCCGAAAACCTTACCTGAAACCACCCGACACGCATGGGGCGACGACTCGTTCAGAACATCACCTCGGACTACTTCGAGGCCACCGCGGCGCTGCACAAACGGAACCGCGTGATGGTCTATGTCGAAGGGTATGACGACATCCCCTTCTGGCGCGCCATTTTCGACGAATTCGAGACCCCCGACCGCCAATTCGAAATCTCCACCCCCGCCCGCAGCGACCTGGCCAAGGGGAAAAAGGTCGTGATGCAGTTTGCCCGCCAGGCGGGACGAAATCTGATACTGTGTGTCGATTCCGACTTCGACTATCTGTTCGGTGAACTCACGGCTCAGTCGCGCACCGTGAACCACACCCCCTACCTGGTACAGACCTACACCTACGCCATCGAAAACTACCTCTGTTACCCGCCGTCGCTCCATTCGGTGTGTGTGCGGGCCACCAAACGCGACTCGCATATCTTCGACTTCGAGGAGTTCATGAGCGAATACTCGCGGATTATCTATCCGGCTTTCGTGTGGTATGCCTATGCGGCACGCATAGACCGCCCGACCATCTTCGCGCTGGGCGACTTTCGCAACACCGTTAAAATCAACTTCATCAATATCGAAGATAACGGCGAAGAGACGCTGGCCTGGCTCAGCAAACAGGTGAACAAGCGGATAAAAATGCTGCGCACGAAACAGGCACACCGTTTGCCCGAGGTGGAGAAGTTCGAGGCCTACCTGCGCGAGCGCGGGGTACGGCCCGAGGAGACCCATCTTTATATGCAGGGCCACACGCTGCTGGACAATGTGGTTTCGGTGGTGGTGGGAACCGTCTGCAACGCCCTGCGCAAGATTGCCGTCGGACAGATTCTCGGCAGCTCGCGACAGGGACTCCCGCTCAACAACGAGCTGAGTTCCTACAACAACGCCCTCTCGGACGTGGACGAACTGCTGAAAATCAATACCGGTTTCCACTCCTGCCCCCTCTTTGCGAAGGTACGGGCCGACATCCAACGCATTTTGCAGGAGTAACCCGCACTCCACACGGGTTTGGTAAAAAATGGCTATCTTGCGGGCACTTGTTTGGCTGCCCGACACGGGCGGCATTTGGCTTAAATATCCATAGAAATGGTTGATTACAAAAGATATCAAGATTTTATTCGTCTCTTCGCAGGCGTGATGATACTGACCCTGGGAGCCGGGTTGCTGACCTCCTGCAACCGCGAACTGACCCCCGAAAAGGCCCTCACCATCATCCAGGAACAGGACGAGTTCCAGATGCCGTACTACGCCCCGATGCGTATCGGAGAGCAGGTGCTCACCGGCGACAACCACAAAAATCCCGACCAATACATCCGCAAACTCTACGGTTCCCTGATAGATGCGGGACTTGTCGAGGTCAAAAAGGCCGACAGCAACAGCTGGCGCACGGTTATCGACGTACAGCTCACGGCCAAGGGTCGTGCCATGTGTGACGGACGCCGCACCACGGAACGCGAGGCTTATGTGCAGGTGTGCCGCATGGTGCCCGTCAAGATTGAGGAGTTCCGCACGGTGACCGAAGGGCGCGTGGTGGAGTGCAGCTACCGCTTCGAGGAACAGGAGATTACCCCGTTCGGTGTGTGCCAGGGCTTTACGCAGGGACGCTCCTACAAGGACAAACGCACTTTCGTACGGGCACGCGGCTCGTGGCACGTAGAATAACTCTTTTTTCCACACTATCCCCACACGTTTCGGATGAACACCCGTGGAGGTAGTGTGCGCTTTTTCTAAAAGATACATTTTTTCGACCGATACATTCCATCCATGCAACCCACTGTCAAAGTCATCAAAATCGGCGGCAACGTCGTCGACAACCCCCAAAAACTGCAACAATTCCTCACCGACTTCGCCTCGCTCGAAGGGCCCAAAGTGCTGATACACGGCGGCGGAAAGGTCGCTACGGCCATTGCCAAAGGACTCGGTATCGAGACCCAAATGATTGACGGCCGCCGCGTGACCGATGCCGAGACACTGCGCATCGTCACGATGGTCTACACCGGGCTGATTAACAAAAACATCGTCGCAGCCCTCCAAAAGGCAGGCTGTCGGGCACTGGGGTTGTGCGGGGCTGACGGAGCTCTGATTCGGTCGAAAAAACGGGCCGCTACGCCCGTTGATTACGGTTTTGTCGGCGACCCCGTCGAATTCGGACTCGAAACGGCCACTACCCTGCTGGAGGGGGGACTGGTGCCCATTGTGGCCCCCATCACCTACGACGGCGAGAGTGGGGCGCTGCTCAACACCAACGCCGACACGGTAGCACAAACGGTTGCCGTGGGGCTGGCACAACGTTACCCGGTCGAACTGGTCTACTGTTTCGAAAAACGCGGCGTGCTGCGCGATGTGAATGACGAAGAGTCGGTTATCCCGGAAATCAACCCGTCGCTCTATGTGCAACTCAAGGCCGAAGGTGTGGTGGCTGACGGCATGCTCCCGAAACTCGACAACGCTTTCAAAGCCATTGGCGCAGGGGTAAAACAGGTGGTTATCTGTGCGGCCGAGTGCCTCACCCGACCGGGATACGGCGGTACTACGCTCTGTCGATAAGATGAATACGATGTCTTTCCATATCTTTCCGTTCGACACCGTCACCTCGACCAACGACGTGGTGATGAGCGACACGGCCCGTTACGGCCACGGCTCGATTGTCACGGCACGCCAGCAAACCGCCGGGCGCGGACAACGCGGCAACCGCTGGGTGACGGCTCCCGGCGAGAATCTGCTCTTCTCGTTGGTGCTGGAGCCGACCCACATTCGGGTCGAGGAGCAGTTTCTGATTAGCGAAATGGCCGCTCTGGCCGCAAGCGATGCCATTCGGGCCGTGAGCGGCGGAAGCGTACCGTGCCGCATCAAGTGGCCCAACGAC
Source organism: Candidatus Rikenella faecigallinarum (assembly GCA_019113395.1). GTDB lineage: Bacteria > Bacteroidota > Bacteroidia > Bacteroidales > Rikenellaceae > Rikenella > Rikenella faecigallinarum. The sequence continues at coordinate 40,014 of DXHL01000038.1, forward strand.
CTCTACGTCGGCGACCGCAAGATAGGGGGCATTCTCATTGAACATGCCCTGCACAGCGAGTTTCTGAGCCGTTCGGTACTGGGTATCGGAATCAATGTGGCACAGCGGGAGTTCGACCCTGCGCTACCCAACCCGACCTCCCTCGCACGGGAAATGACAACGGACAAAGTCCCGCTCCCCGCTCCGGAACAGGTGTTGGAAGCCTTTTGCACAGCCTTTCCGTTCCGCTACGGCCAACCCGCCGGTGAACTCCATGCCGATTTTATGGCTCGGCTGTGGCGGGGCGACGGAGAGCCGCATCGCTACCGCGATGCGGCCTCCGGCGAAGTGTTCGAAGCCCTTATTGCCGACGTGGAGCCCCTCACCGGTGAGATGACTCTCCGACTCCCCAACGGCACCGAGCGCCGCTATTGGTTCAAAGAGGTCGAGGCGCTCTTTTAGTAACGGAATGCCGCAGAGGAGAGCCACCCATATCCGCTCGGCAGCCCCTTTCACAACGCACGAAAAAATGGAACAATACAAACGAATAGCTGTCAAGGTGGGCAGCAACGTGCTGACCCGCAGCGACGGCACCCTGGACGTAACCCGCATGTCGGCTCTGGTGGACCAGATGGTCACGTTGCGGCGGGCCGGGATGGAGGTAATTCTCATCTCGTCAGGGGCCGTGGCCTCAGGCCGCAGCGAACTGGGCAGCGGCCTGAAACTGGACGACGTATCCTCGCGACAGCTCTACTCCGCCGTGGGACAGGCCAAACTGATTAACCGCTACTACGACCTTTTTCGCGGCTACGGCATTGCCTGCGGGCAGGTGCTGACCACCAAGGACAACTTCGGCAGCCGCAACCTCTACCTCAACCAGAAAAACTGCATTGCCACGATGCTGGCCGCAGGGGTTATTCCGATTATCAACGAGAACGACGCCGTCTCCATCACCGAGTTGATGTTTACGGACAATGATGAGTTGTCGGGGTTGATTGCCACGATGATGGATGCCGAGGCGCTCATTATCCTGAGCAACATCGACGGCATTTACGACGGGAATCCGGCGCAGGAAGGAGCTGAGGTCATTCGCCGTGTCGAACCGCAGGCCTCCCTGGAACAGTATATCCAGAGCAGCAAATCGCAATTCGGCCGCGGCGGGATGCTGACCAAGAGCAACATCGCCCGCAAGGTGGCCTCCGAAGGGGTCGAGGTGATTATCGCCAACGGCAAACGGGACAACATCCTTCCGTCCCTGTTATTGGGCAGCGCAGCCGAGCGCGAAGCGGTTGTCTGCACCCGTTTTGTCCCGAGCGAAAAAGCCCCCTCGAGCGTCAAACGGTGGATAGCCCATTCGGAGAGCTTTGCCAAAGGGGAACTGCATCTCAATGCAGGTGCTGTCGAGGCACTGCTCGGACCGTCGGCAACGAGCCTGCTGCCCGTCGGCATCGTCTCGGTAGAGGGGATATTCGACGAGGGGGATATCGTCCGTCTGGTAGCCCCTGACGGGCACCAGATAGGCGTTGGGTTGGTGACGGCCGACAACGAGGCGGTAGCGGCACTGGCAGGGACTCGCGGCGGGCGACCCGTGGTACATTACGACTACCTCTATCTCGACCTCTAAAGGCAGACAGGAAGGTTCGGCAAAACAAAAAGTCAGGGGCAGGAATCCTAAGGAATTCCTGCCCCTGAAAATATCCGCACAAGGGAAAAGGCTACGGAAGGATATACCCCCCTACCGTATCGTGGACAACAGCCGTGCAGCCTCCTGAATGCTAATCCGCTCGCTCCCCTGCGTCGCTATCACAAAAGCATCCCGATACTTCGGATTGGCCCGCATCCGTTTGCACGCCGCCTGTGCATCGGTATAATTCGAAAACTCACCATAGTAATAAGCATATCGCCCGTCCGGACGCCGAACAATCTTCACCCCGGCCAATTCCGAAAAAGCCTCCTCGTTCGGCCGCATCGTCACAGCCAACTGCACCCGATAGACCACTTTATACATATCCCCATATTGCTGCTGTGCCGTCTGCTTCGGGGCCTGATAGCTATCCGTAGCCGGGGTCTCACTCGGCCCTTTCACATAGCCCTCCTCCTCTATCCGCAAATCGACCAACGAATCGACAAACTGCTTGAACGGTTTGCCGCTCGAATAAGCTTCCGGAATGGTCGGCGTCTTGGGCAGCGCCTCCAGTTTACGGTCAATAACCGCTATCTGGTCAGCCAGCACCCCCATCTCCTTGGTTATCTTGCGAGCCCGTGAACCCCGTGCTGTCTTGAGTTCGGCTCCCAACAGGTCTATCTGTTTCTGCAACTCTGCCTTACGTTCGTTCAGGCTGCAGGCCAACTGTTCAGCAGGACTCAACTGCGACCGAGGCGTTCCTCTCACAACCGTCGCATTGGGGTCCACCCACTCCGACCCGCCCTTCGAATCGGTTGTCGTTCCCCCTGCCGCCCGCTGGTAACTGAGTTCTTCGGCCCGCTGTTTTTCCGCTTTTCGATTCTGTGCCTCGGCTGGATTCACCGCTGCCCCCAACGACAGTACGCCGAGCGCCAACACGCACCAGCCTGATTTTATGACATGTTTTGCCATGATGTAATCGCTTTAGTAAGAACAAATGTAGTGAATTCAGGATTACTGACAAAATAGAAATCCCGCCCCGGGGAACTACTCTCCGAGCGAGTCGAGAATGATTTTCGTGGCCCCGGCCCGACTGCGGACATAGGATTCTGCCGCCGCTCCCCGAAAAGCCAGGTCACCCGACGTCGAGCACCACTGTCCCACCACGTTCAGCAACTCCCCGGCCGACGAAACCGAAGCCGCTGCCCCGACCTCTATCAACTCCACCGCCTCGGCAAAGGCCTCGTAACGCGGACCAAAGAGCACCGGCATCCCCCAGGTAGCCGCCTCCAGCGTATTGTGAATGCCGCGACCGAAGCCACCGCCGATATAGGCCAACTGCCCGTAACGGTACACCCCCGACAACACCCCGATGGTGTCAATCACCAACAGCGAGGCCTGCTGCAAATCGGTTTCCGGGGTTGTCTCCGAGAGTGCTGTATAGCGCAGAGCCTGCCGTCCGCTGCGACGAATCAACGCATCAATCCGTGCCGAGTCGATTTCATGGGGGGCCACAATAAACTTCATCTCAGGGTGAGCCTCCATCAGGGCCAGCAGTATCTCCTCGTCGGGCGGCCAGGTGCTCCCGCAAACCATCACCGGAGATTCCGTCCCCCGCACAAAAGCCTCCACCCGGGGCAACACCGGAGCCTTTTCTGCCAAAGCCACCACCCGGTCAAAACGGGTATCCCCACTCACTGTCACCCGCTCCGCTCCGAAACCAATCGACTCCAGCAACGCTCGCGAAGCCTCGTTCTGCACAAAAAAACGGTCCAGGAGTCCCAATGTACGCCGCATAAAGCGTCCCATGGCCGACTGGCGGAAGAATACCGCATCAGGTCGAAAAATGGCCGACACCACACAGCTTCTCGCCCCCACGGCCCGCAATGCCGAGAGGTAGTTGTGCCAATACTCGTACTTCACGAAAATCGCCAGCTCGGGCCGTACCGCCGCCACAAATCGCCGGGCATGACGCGGCGTATCCGACGGCAGATAGTAGACGGCATCGGCCTGGTCATAATTTTTGCGTATCTCGTACCCCGAGGGCGAAAAAAAGGTCACCACAATCCGCCGATAGTGCGGCGTTCCTTTCGAATGTCTGCGCCGCAACTCCTCGATAAGCGGTCTTCCCTGCTCAAATTCTCCGAGCGACGCACAATGCACCCATACGGTACCCCTTCCGCGCTCGGCCTGCGCTTCTCCCGCCTCGATACGGGCCAGAAGGCCTCTCCGCCCCCGATACAAAAGCCGCGCTTTCCGATGAAAAAGAGCCCCCAGCCCGATAGCCAGGCTGAAGGCGTGAATAGAACAGTTATAGAGGAATTTCATTCCGACGATAATGGTTGTCGATTATTTAATCAGCGAAGTAATCATGGCGCTCATCGAGACGGCACTGGTCGCCAGACTCATAATCTCAGCCGCGCTCATCCCCGACCCTTTGGGCGGTTTGGAGGGCACCACGATTTCGCACCCCGGCATCACTTTGGGCCATCGTCCCGCCTTTTTGGCATCGGGCAATCCGTTGGCATAGATAATAAAGGGACGTTTCTTGGCCCGCGCGGCATAGCCCCCGCCACGAGCAATATAATCCTTGATTTTCTGTCCTTCGACGTAGGTCACCGTACAGGGATAGAGCACCGCTCCGCTAATGGTCACCGTATTGTTGAACTTCGGCACCACCAGCATATCCCCATCTTCGAGCACAAGGTTGTCAGGGCTGGAGGGGTCGTTAATGGCCGCCGCCAGGTTAATGGCAATCGGATAGTAATCACCGACCATCATCCGTTTCATCACCACCGTATCACCCACCACCGAAGAACCACGCGAGGAGAGGTCATTAAGGGTTTCCTGACGCGCCAGACGCTCTTCGGTCATTTGCCGTTTGAGGTAAGCCCCTTCGATATAGGCCTCGGGGGTCAACCCGCCCGCTTTAGTCACCAGGTCGCTCAGACGGTCATTATTGGTCGAAAGGACATACTCGCCATCGAACAGAAACTCCCCGTCGGCATATACGCTGGTCTGCTCGCTGTAACCCGGAGAACGACGAATATAGACTTGGTCAAAAGGTTGCAGCTTGAACGAAGCCGTTTCACTCGACAGACCCAAATCGGCCGGTATCGTAAACTGATAGAGTTCGGCAATACGGTCCGAGGGCTCCGTCGAGTTGGGATTTTTGACCCGACGTGCCACTTCGATACGTGCCAGTGAGGCCGACTCCTTGAGCCCGTTGCCCATCACAATGGCATCCTCAATGGTCATATTGTCGCGATAGAGCAGGGTCTGAGGCGTATTCACCTCCCCTTTCACTTCAATCGTATAGCCCTCGCGCAGCGAATTAATGGACGGGACACGCACCAGGTCCTCCGCCTTCAACGGCACATCGGGAACCGTCCCGTTCAGAAGCCCCTGCAGGTCAACAGACTCTACCGTGAAGGTGTAGTCGTCGTTCAGCCGCACTATCTGCGTCCGACTCATCAGCGCATCACCACGTATCCCTTCCGCTTTCCGTATCAGAGCCTTAAGCGTAGTGACACTATCGCTCAACTCGTAATCCCCGGGACGCCATACGGCCCCTTCAATGGTCACCCGATTGGCATACTGGCGAATCACCTCACCCACGGCAATGCTGTCCCCGTCGGCCATCGTGAAACTCTCGTACTCTTCGACCGGAACCGTATGAACGCTCATCATGCGTCCCGATTTGCGATTGACCGTCAGCAGGTCTTTGTAGGCTTCGCCCATGAAGCCGCCCGCATAATCGATAAGTTGTTTGGCCGTTTCGCCTTTCTTGAGTTCGTAGATACGCGGCCGTTTGACCTTACCGGTGACCTTCACCAGATTCTCGTAAGGCTGCACCAGAATCATATCGTTGTCCTGCAGACCGACATTCACCGACTGGTCACCCCCCAACAGATAGTCATACACGTCCAAGTCTGCTATCTGTTTGCCGTCGCGAATCAGTTTGATGCTGCGCAACGACCCGATATCACTCACCCCGCCCGCTTCGTACAAGGCATTGAAGAGCGTTGCCAGCGACGGCAGCGTATAGGTACCCGGCATCGAGGCCTCCCCGATGATATTCACCTTGATGGAGCGAATATCCCCGAGCGAGAGTTTCATGTTCACGGTCCCGTTATTCAACCCGGAGATAGTGGCAGCCAATTTGTTGCGAATCGTATTTTCCGCCGCTTCGACAGTGAGCCCCCCCACGTGAATCACTCCGGCATTCGGCACCGTAATAAATCCGTCGGGCGAAACCTTCAAGTCGTAATTGGCTTCGGCATCCCCCCACAGGTCAATAAACAACCGGTCGCCGGCCGCCAACACATAGTTGGCCGGCGTCGGCAGGTTGTAGGTCGGTGCAAAAGTCAGGTTGCGGGCCGAAAAAATCTCCCGCCCGAAGACGCTGTTACGCAAAATGGAGTCCTGAATGCGTTTCTCTTCCTCCTTGAGGCGGTTGGCTTCGGCCGGGGTCAGTTCTCCCACCGCATTCAACCGCGGGTCCACAATGGTATTGCCCGTAGCGGTGGTAATTCGATTTTGCTGCCCGGCGGCGGTCACCGTCCCGTCAGCCGTCTCAAAAATCTCGCCCGTTTCAGCATCCACCAAATTACCCTTGGCATCCCGAATGGTCCGCTTCCGATAGTCGCTTTGGCGCGCCTGCTCCCGCTGGTAATCCGCACTGCGCGTATCCACACCGTTATTGCGGCGGTCGTACTCCAGATTACCCAGGTCGGAATCTTTGCGCGTACGGTCACTGGTCGTTGTAGTGGTGGTTTTTCCCGAAGTCGAACCTTGCGAAGAGGACGACGACGAGACTGCCCCCTGCAACTTCTCCACATCTAATCCTTCCAGCCCCTGACGCAGATCGGGATTGTATCCGGCGGCCTGTGCCTGGCGAATCATCTCCGGTGTCACTTCCCGGTTCTGAGCCGACACTGTCGGAACCAAACCGCCAACCATCATCCATGCGCCTGCGATAACGGCATATAATTGAA
>DXHL01000006.1 GCA_019113395.1 Candidatus Rikenella faecigallinarum
TAATTCAAAAAACTCTTATCGCAAAACCTTTTTTTCACCACCTCCCTGCTTTCACTCCCCCATCACTCTCATCCCCTCCTCTCTCACTCCCCTAAGCGGCGAACCTTATCGCGATTGCGGTTGCAAAGGTAGGCACGTTTTCTGATTCTGCAAATATTTTCGAAACTATTTTTTAATATTTTTTTCATTTGGAGCGCTATTGTGCCATTAATCAAGCACTTGCCTGACAAACTTTTTTTCGTTTCCTGGCGTCCAAAACAATAAAAAAGCCGACCATCTGTGGATGGTCGGCCCGAGTTCATACCCGAAAAATTAATCCACAAAGTAATTATACATGGTCACCGCATCCCCGTACTCTTCGTTCATATCTTCGAGCGCCGATTGGGTATAGCTGCTGTCACGTTTAGCTTTGCGCACTTCGCCCAGGAAAGCATCCACCTCGTCCAGGAATTTCCCATACCAGGTCATTTGGACATCCATTCCATCGACCGCAGGCAGTTCACGCCCGATTTTGACCATCTGCTCGAGTTCAGCATATTGGGTATCGAGGAGTTGTTCATTGACGTTCTCGTCAGCAACCGTTCCAAGGATACTCTCCATTTGCACAAAAATCTTTTTCGAGAGGATAATATGCTCTTTCAGCGGATTGTCAGCCAGGAAGTAGGTTTCGGCCGCATCCGCAGCCGGGGTAATGATTGCGTAGACCTGGGGTTTGATTTGTTCGATAACGGCCGCAGCCGCTTCGACACCCTGGGTCAGTTCAACCCCTTTGGCCCAATTGTCATCTTTGTAGTCTTCGGCCTCTTTGTAGGCTTTGAAGGCTTCGAAGTTATCGTCAATGGTTTTGCAGGCGGCGTAATATTGCCGGAAGAGCATGGTGAGCGAATCTCCCGCCTGTTTACCAAAGAGATTCCCGGGAGCAACCAGCGTAGCCGAGTCATCGTACATGTCGGACAGTGACATGACAGGTCTGATGGCAAAGCGGTTGGCTTTGGCATTCATGAAATCGACCACCCGGGAAATTTGGTCCGGAGAGTACCCTTCACGGAATGCCTCGATAGTGAGGTTGTAGTACTCAATGATTTTGTTGGCTTGGTCGTCGTTCATTTTGGAGGTGCCCGAGCCACCGCAGGCAGTCAGGAAGAGCGAGCCGGCCAGTGCAGGCATCAGAAGGAGATGTTTTTTCATATCGGAAGGAGTTTTGGTTGGATTAGGACAAATATAAGCAAAACGACCAGAAAAACAAGTCAAAAAAACAAGGCGATGGAAACAGAAGTTCCCATCGCCTGTAACAAACATACAAGAGTCTTTACCTCTGGATAAAATGCGCTACACATTAGCCGCCACAAAGTCGCCCACTTGCGACGTGGAGCAGGCCTTTTGTTCGGGTCGATTGGCATCGACAAGGTCTTCGGTAACGACCCCTTGTGCAATGGCCTTTTCGACCGCCGCACGAACGGCCGCCCCTTCCGTCTGGAGTCCCACGTGTTCGAGCAGCATGGCCGCACTGAGAATGGTGGCCATCGGGTTGGCAATGTTTTTGCCGGCCGCCTGGGGGTAGGAGCCGTGAATCGGTTCGAAGAGCGCCACCGAGCTACCCAGTGAAGCCGAGGGGAGCAGGCCGAGTGAGCCGCTGATGACGCTCGACTCGTCGGTCAGGATATCGCCGAAGAGGTTTTCTGTGACCAGCACGTCGAAATAGGTCGGTCGTTGGATGATTTGCATGGCCGCGTTATCCACAAACATGTAATCGACCTGCACGTCGGGGTATTGGGGTGCCATCTCCTTGGCAATCTGGCGCCAGAGACGCGAGGTGGCGATTACGTTGGCCTTATCGACCACCGTCAGGAGTTTGCGGCGTTTGCGCGCCTGTTCGAAGGCCACGCGGAGGATGCGTTCCACCTCTTCCCGCGAGTAGACACAGGTATCGTAGGCCGTATTTCCGTCTTCGGAGCGTCCCTGGGGGCGTCCGAAATACATACCGCCGGTGAGCTCACGGATGCAGACAAAGTCGGCACCCTTGACGCGTTCTGCTTTGAGGGGCGAGCGGTCCACGAGCGAGTCGAAAACTACAAGCGGGCGGACATTGGCAAAGAGTCCGAGCGACTTGCGCATGCGGAGGAGTCCCTGTTCGGGCCGCACTTTGGCCGAGGGGTCGTTGTCATATTTCGGGTCGCCAATGGCCCCGAAGAGGACGATGCCCGCCTCTTCGCAGATTTTATGGGTTTCCGCCGGATAGGGGTCACCCGTAGCATCGATGGCACAGGCGCCGACCAATCCTTTTTTGTAGTTGAACGAGTGTCCGTACTTTTTGCCGACGGCATCGAGCACTTTGACCGCCTCGGCAATGATTTCAGGCCCGATGCCGTCACCCGGCAGCAGGGCAATATTCAGATTCATACTTTCGAGGTATTGATATTGTTTTCGATTTTGTTGAGCATCTTGACCGTAGCCTTGATGGCGGCCACGGTTTGGTCCGCGTCAAGGCCCCGCGTTTTGAAACGCACGCCGTCCCACTCCCAGGTGATAAGGGTCTGCACAAAGGCATCGGTCCGTCCTCCCGGCGGGATGCTGACCGAGTAATCCACCAGTTCAGGGAATGCCCGCCCGAGCTGCTGTTTATAGATAGCCTCTACCGCCGATACAAAAGCGTCATACTGTCCGTCCCCGGCCGAAGTCTGTTGGTAGGCCTCTCCGTGGATTTCGATTTTAACTGTCGCCACGGGCCTCAACCCCTGTGCCACCGAGAGGGAGTAGTTCAGGATGCGCACCGCTTCCCGCTCTTCGGCCGTTCCGAGCAGGTCGGAAATGATATAGGGGAGGTCTTCAGCCGTCACAATTTCCTTGCGGTCGCCCAGCTCCACGATATATTGCGTCACGCGGTTCATCGACTCCTCGTCGAGTTCGATGCCGAGCAGTTCGAGGTTTTTGCGGATATTGGCCTTGCCGGAGCTTTTGCCCAGGGCGTACTGGCGTGTCCGCCCGAAGCGTTCGGGGAGCAGGTCGTTGAAGTAGAGGTTGTTTTTGTTGTCGCCGTCGGCATGGATACCCGCACACTGGGTAAAGACATTCTCCCCAATGACCGGTTTATTGGCCGGGATGCGGATACCGGAATAACTTTCTACCACCGTAGCCACCTGATTGGTGCGGGCCTCATCGACCGCCATATCGGCTTTGAGATGGTCGTGAAGCACGGCAATCACGCTGGAGAGCGGCGCATTTCCGGCCCGTTCGCCGAGGCCGTTCACGGTAGTGTGCACTCCCCGAATCCCCGCCTTCACGGCCGCCACGGTATTGGCCACAGCCAGGTCATAGTCGTTGTGGGCATGGAAGTCGAAGTGAAGGTCGGGATAGCGTTCGACCATGGCACGGCAGGCTTCGTAGCACTCCCACGGTTCGTAGATTCCGAGTGTATCGGGGAGCATGAATCGCCGAATGGGCAGGTCGCTCAGGGCATCGACCATGCGATAGACATAGTCACGTGAGTGGCGCATGCCGTTCGACCAGTCTTCGAGATAGAGGTTCACCTCTATTCCCCGTTCCCGCGCCATCTGCACATCACGACGGATATCCGCCACATGTTCTTCGAGGGTTTTCCGAAGCTGGTAGGTACAGTGTTTTTCGGAGCCTTTGGTGAGGAGGTTGATGACCTTTCCCCCGCAATTTTGAATCCAGTCGAGCGAGACACCGCCGTCCACGAAACCGAGTACTTCGACCCGGTCGAGGTATCCGTTTTTTTCGGCCCAGTCCATGATTTTACGAACGGCCTGCCGTTCGCCTTCGCTGACGCGCGCCGAGGCGACCTCGATGCGGTCCACGCGCATTTCGGTAAGCAGGAGCCGTGCGAGGCTCAGTTTTTCCTGGGGAGCGAACGAGACCCCTGAGGTCTGTTCGCCGTCCCGCAGGGTGGTATCCATTATCTCGACTCGGGGCATAGATCAGCGGAGTAGATACGGTTTTATAAACAAAAAGGACAAAGCATCCCCTCGACAACAATAAAGGAGCAACAAACTATCGCGCACGTTCGTGTTCGAAACGTTCGACCTCGGGACGGAGGGTGACGAGGTAGTCCACGTCGTCGTAGCCGTTGAGCAGACACTCTTTCTTGTATCCGTCAATGGCGAAGGTTTCGCTGCGTCCGGTGGTATTGTTGGTAAAGGTTTGGTTTTCGAGGTCCACGGTGAATTGGGCGTGCGAATCTTTGGCCATGGTGTCGAAGATTTCGGCCAGGAATTCGGGGGTCACCTGAATCGGCAGCAAGCCGTTGTTCAGGGCGTTGTTGCGGAAGATGTCGGCAAAGAAGCTGCTGACCACGACACGGAATCCGTAGTCGTAGATGGCCCAAGCAGCGTGTTCGCGCGAGGAGCCGCAACCGAAGTTATACCCTGCGACGAGGATGGTTCCTTCGTAGTGGGCGTGGTCATTGACCGGAAAGTCGGGGATGAGTTGGTTATCCTTGGTATATCTCCAGTCTCGGAAGAGGTTGTCGCCGAATCCTTTTCGTTCGGTTGCCTTGAGGAATCGGGCGGGGATAATCTGGTCGGTATCGATATTTTCGACATGGACGGGGACAGCCGCCGAGACGAATTTGACAAATTTTTCTCTTGCCATGGGTTTGTGTGAATGGTCTGTGAGCGCCCTGCAGTAGGAGCAGCTATGTGTTTATTTCAAAAAGAGTTCACGCGGGTCGGTGACACGTCCGGTTACGGCTGCAGCGGCAGCCACAAGGGGCGACGCGAGCATGGTACGGGCTCCGGGTCCCTGCCGCCCTTCGAAGTTTCGGTTGGAGGTCGAGACGGCATATTTACCGGCAGGCACCTTGTCGGCGTTCATGGCCAGACAGGCCGAGCAGCCGGGCTGGCGAAGTTCGAATCCCGCTTCGTGGAGGATATCGAGGAGTCCCTCTTCACGGACGAGCCGTTCGACGATGTGCGAGCCGGGGACGAGCCATGCCGTTACGTTCGGCGCCTTTTTGTGTCCCTTGACGGCGTTGGCAAAGAGGCGGAAATCCTCGATACGCCCGTTGGTACAGCTGCCGAGGAAGACGTAGTCCACCGGTTTTCCAATCATCTGTTCTCCTGCGTGGAATCCCATGTATTCGAGGGCCTTGACATCGCTTTCGGAGGCCGGTTCGGGAATTACGCCCGGAATCGGCAGCCCCATCCCCGGGTTGGTCCCGTAGGTAATCATCGGCTGGATATCGGCCGCGTCAAAACGGTACTCCTTGTCGAAGACCGCATCGGGGTCACTGTAGAGGGTTTTCCAGTAGGCAAGCGCCTTGTCCCAGGCTTCGCCTTTGGGAGCGTGTTCACGCCCTTTGACATATTCGAAGGTGGTTTCGTCCGGAGCGACGATGCCGCCGCGCGCGCCACACTCGATGCTCATGTTGCAGAGGGTCATGCGCCCCTCCATCGAGAGGGAGCGGATGGCCGAGCCGGCAAATTCGATGAAGTGTCCCGTACCGCCGGCCGCCGTGATTTGGGAGATGATGTAGAGGGCCACGTCTTTGGCCGTCACCCCTTTTCCGAGCACCCCATCCACCGTGATGCGCATCTTTTTGGGTTTGGGCTGCATGATACACTGCGAGGCGAAGACCATTTCGACCTCCGAGGTTCCGATACCGAATGCCACGGCACCGAAGGCTCCGTGGGTCGAGGTGTGGCTGTCGCCGCAGACAATGGTCATACCGGGCTGCGTAAAACCGTACTCGGGACCAATGATATGCACAATCCCGTTTCGGGGGTTGTTCAGGCCGAAGTAATTGACGATTCCGAACTCCTTGCAGTTTTGGTCGAGCTGGTCGAGCTGCGTTTTGGACTCACCGGGTTCGAGGGGTTTGTCCTGATTGAGGGTCGGGGTATTGTGGTCGGCCGTAGCGGTGGTCTGGTCGGGGCGGAAGATAGTGAGTCCGCGTTTACGGAGTCCGCCGAAGGCCACGGGCGAGGTGACTTCGTGGATATAGTGTCGGTCGATGTAGAGCACCGAGCGTCCGCCGTCGAGCTGCCGGACCACGTGTGCATCCCAAACTTTATCAAAGAGTGTCTGAGGCATGGTTTATCGTAATTGTTTCGTAGTTCAGTGTATCGTTATCAAAGGATAAGGAGCGATGCGGGAGCGGATTAGGCGAGTGCCTTGTTCACCCCGTCAATATAGGCCTCCACGGCAGCCATAATGACATCCGAGTTGATGGCAAAGCCGTGTACCGAGACATTGCCGTAGACGAGTTGCATGTGTACGCGTCCGAGGTCGTTCGAGCCTTTGGTCATGGCCTGGATAAGGAACTCCTGGAGGGTGATTTTGTCTTTGATAATGGTCCGGATGGCATTAATGGCCGCATCGATAGGTCCGTTCCCGGTTGCCGTAGCGGTCACTTCACTGCCGCCGATTTGCACGCGCACGGTGGCCGTCGGGACAAGCGTTCCGGAGAGCACCTGCAGGTAGGTCAGTTGGATATGTCGGTCCTTTTTCTCTTTAGCCCCGACCAGCGCCAGCAGGTCTTCGTCCTGAATATTTTTGTTGTTGTCGGCCATGACGAGGAACTTTTCGTAGGCCTTGGCCAGTTCGTCGCCTTCGAGGAGGTATCCGAGTTGTTCGAGGCGATGCTTGAGGGCAGCACGTCCGCTGCGCGCCGTGAGGACGATAGCGTTATCGGCCAGCCCCACATCCTCGGGGTTCATGATTTCGTAGCTTTCGCGGTTTTTGAGCACCCCGTCCTGGTGGATACCCGAGGAGTGCGCAAAGGCGTTTCGCCCCACTACTGCCTTGTTGGCCTGTACGGGCATGTTCATGAGGCTTGAGACCATGCGGCTGGTCGAGGTGAGGCGTTTGGTGTTGATGTCGGTATCGATACCGAGCTCCTTGTGACAACGCAGAGCCATGACGACCTCTTCGAGGGCCGTATTCCCGGCACGTTCCCCGATACCGTTGATGGTACATTCCACCTGCCGCGCCCCTGCTGCAATACCGGCCAGCGAGTTGGCCGTAGCCATTCCGAGGTCGTTGTGGCAGTGGGTCGAGAGGATGGCGCGGTGCACCCCGTCCACATGCTCCATGAGGTAGGCGATTTTGGCGGCATATTCGGCCGGGAGGCAGTATCCCGTCGTATCGGGGATGTTCACGACCGTAGCCCCGGCCTTGATAACAGCTTCGACGACGCGAGCCAGGTATTCATTGTCGGAGCGTCCGGCGTCTTCGGCGTAGAATTCAACATCTTCGACGAACCGTTTGGCATATTTGACAGCCGCGACAGCCCGTTCGAGCACCTCTTCGCGGGTGGAGTTGAATTTGTAACGGATGTGTTCGTCGGAGGTTCCGATACCGGTATGGATACGTCCCCGGGCAGCATACTTGAGGGCATCTGCCGCCACTTCGATATCTTTTTCGACGGCGCGTGTCAGGGCGCAGATAGTGGGATGCGAGACGGCTTTGGATATTTCGCGGACAGAGTTAAAGTCGCCGGGGCTGGAGACGGGGAATCCTGCTTCAATCACATCGACCCCGAGGAGTTCGAGTTGTCGGGCGACTTCGATTTTTTCGACCGTATTGAGCTGGCAGCCGGGCACTTGTTCACCGTCGCGCAGCGTCGTGTCGAAGACATAAAGTTTATCTGCCATATCGTTTTCGAATTTTAGAGCACGTAAAGGTACTTTTAGAAAAGCGACCTCTATCATTACCCCAAAAGGTTTCTACGATGGCAAATTCTTTTTATAATTATTTATTACACTATAAATCAAAAAATTAACCACATAAAATCCCCGACATCTAACCCACTATACGTCGTCTAGACCAGAGCCACTGCATCAGGCCGCGCATCAGGAGGTATGCCAGGAAGGCTATCCAGAGGCCGGCGTTTCCGAGCAGCGGCTGGAGGATGAAGTAAAGGGCAAAGAAGGTGAGGGTGGCCACGAACATGGCGTTCCGCATTATCCAGGTGGCGGTAATGCCGACGACGATTCCGTCGAGCAGGAAGGCGAGGAAGCTGCAGGCGGGGACAAGGACGGCCCAGAGGGCATAGTCGTGTGCAGCGGTGAGGATGGTTTGGCTGGAGGTGAAGATGCCGAGGATTTGCTCTCCGAAGAGGGCGTAGAGCAGGGTGAAGAGGAGCATCAGGGCAGTCCCCCAGCGCAGCAGTCCGCGCACGGCTTTATGGAGCATGGGTGTGTTACCGGCTCCGTAGTATCTTCCGGCGAGGGCCTCTCCGGCGTAGGCAAAGCCGTCCATCATGTAGGAGAAGAGGGTAAATAGTTCGAGCATGAGGGTATTGACGGCCAGCAGGGTATCTCCCATACGGGTGGAGGCTACGGTGAAGTAGGTGAATACGGCCACCAGGCAGAGTGTTCGCAGGAAGATGTCCCGATTGACACGGAAGAACCGCCGAAGCGTTTTCCATTCGAAGAGTCCCTCACCCTGGAGGTTCCGTCGGCTGAAGAATCGGCCGTAGTATCGACGAATGATGACGAGGGCGATAAGCACCCCGCTCCACTGGGCAATGACCGTTCCGAGCGCCACCCCTCGGATGCCCATCCCGAGGAGTTGGACGGCCGCGAGGCTGCAGGCGATGTTCACGAGGTTGATGGAGATGGAAATCCACATGGGGATACGGGAGTTTTGCATCCCGATGAACCAGCCGGTAAAGGCATAGAGGGAGAGGGTTGCGGGGGCGGCCCATACGCGCACGAGGAAGTAGTCACGCGCTGCGTTTTCGACGGCAGGGCTTCCGTCCATGACGGCGAGCGCGAGGTGCACGACAGGCACCTGGAGCACCCAGATACCGAGCGCCACGAGGAGCGCGATGGAGAGTGCGCGCACCAGCACACGCGCCGCTTCGTAGAGGTCACGGCCGCCGTAGGCCTGCGCCGTAAATCCGCTGGTTCCCATTCGGAGGAAACTGAAGTTCCAGTAGAGGAAGTTAAAGATGGTTCCCCCGACGGCGATACCCCCGATAAGGGCATCGTTCCCGAGCCTGCCGACGATGGCAAGGTCCACCATGCCAAGCAGCGGAACGGTGATGTTGGAGATGATGTTGGGAATGGCCAGGGCGAGTATTTTCCGGTTCACGGTCGGTCAGTTTTGTGAGATAAAGAGGTTGCCAGCCCCAGCACACAAGGCATCCACGAAGGACAGCATGCAGAGGGCAAGCGAGAGGCGGCATCGGAAAAAAGATTTCCGATGCCGCCCGTCTTATCGGCAGAGAAGGGGCACCGACACGCCGAATGCCACTCCCCTCTTCCTTTGGTAATGGTCAAGTTTCTGAGGTTTGCAACCCCATTTTCCCGCTTAGTTGCGGTTGGGGAGGAAGGAGTAGTCCGAGGAGTAGGTCAGCATCTGCTGTACGTAGTCCGTCGGGTAGTCGATTTTCACGTCCACGATTTTCCCATCGGCATCCAGCACGGGGGTATATTGCGGATTGACAAAGCCCGAGTAGGGGGCGATGTCGAGAGCCGCATAGCGTTCGAGCACCTCTTTGTGGAGCGTGGGGTCTACTTTGACACCATACGTTTCGACCAGCTGTTTGCCGGCCTCGAAGTCGCCTTCCGATTTGATGCGTTGGATTTCGCGGAGGAGTTTCCCGAAGAGGGTGCGCAACTTGTCATAATCATTGACCACCACATAGGTTTTCCCGTTTTCGTTCACCAGTTCCACCACGCGGTCGGCCTTACCCTGTTCGTAGACCCATCCGGCAATCAGGGCACGGTTGCGCATGTGCGCCTCTTCGATGTTCTTGCCCGGTTCGATGCGGGTGAGCTGGGTCATGAGGCCGTTCATCATGTAGTTGTTGTATTCGGCCTTGGCCACATCGAGGGTCGGGATAACTCCGAGTTCCACCATTTTGGGGTCGTTCATGTAGTAGAGGGCAAAGAGGTCGGCACGTGCCTCTTCGAGTGTCGAGCCGTAGTTTTTCAGTTCATCGCCGCGCACCCCTTCGGCCAGTTGTCCCGAGCCGTGTCCGAGACATTCGTGGAGGTCGGTGTGAAGGTTGTTCCCGACGGTACCCCACAGAGCCCGCAGCGCACGGTCTTCCGGCCGCAGAATAAACTCTTCGGCAAATCCGTTTCCGGCAGCCGCCGCATCGTAAGCAGCCGTGATGTTGGCAATGGTCACTGATTTCGAACCGTGGTCGCGGCGAATCCAGTCGGCGTTGGGAAGGTTGATACCAATGGGTGTCGAAGGGTAGCAGTCGCCGCCGAGCATGGCCACGGTAATCACCTTGGCCGACACGCCTTTGACCTTCGGTTTGCGGTATTGCGAGTCGATGGGCGAATGGTCTTCGAACCACTGGGCATTGTCGCTGATGATTTGGGTGGTTTTGGTGGCTTCGAAGTCTTTGAAATTGACGGTCGATTCCCAGGATGCCTTGTATCCAAGGGGGTCACCGTAGTTTTCGATAAAGCCGTTCACGTAGTCCACCGTCGAGGCGGTATCCTGTACCCAGGCTACGTTGTAGCGGTCGAAGAGTGCCAGGTCTCCCGTATTGTAATATTCGATAAGGGTACGGGTATAAGCCTCCTGTTCAGGAGTATCGGCCACTTTCGCGGCCTTTTCGAGCCATTTGACCACCTCCCGGATAGCCGGGCCATACATACCCTGAGCCGACCAGACGCGTTCCACCAGTTTCCCGTTTTCATCCTTGGTCAGCTGGCTGTTGAGCCCGTAGGAGACGGGGGTTTTATCCGTCGTGTCGGTCAGCGCCGTGTAGAATGCTTCGGCTTCCGCCTGCGAGACACCGTCATAGTAGTTGCAGGCCGAAGCAGCCACCATATCGACACCGGCCGTTTGGTCCACCCGTTTGGGGTAGAGGTTGGGGTCGAAGATGACGAGTTTTACGGTGTCGAGCAGCGTCCCTTGGATGTCGCCGAGTTTTTCGGCGGGCGTAGCGGCCAGCAGAGCGTCGAAATATTCGGCCGTAAATTCGGGTTTGAACTTGTCGCCCGAATAGTGGTGATGGACGCCGTTGGCAAACCATACCTTTTTGAGGTACTTTTCAAAGGCTTTCCACTGGTCAGCGGTTTTGTCGCCGTTGTAAGTTGTGTAGATGGCTTCGAGGGTACGGCGCACGGGCAGGTTGTACTTGCAGTTTTGGTCGAAGAGGATGTCTCGTCCCGAGACTGCGGCCTGACTGAGGTAGTAGATAAACTCTTTTTGTCGTGGAGAGAGGCTGTCGAAGGCAGGCACCTGATAGCGCAGGACGTTGATGTCGTCGAAGCGGTCAATCTGCCATTGGAAGTTATCCGCAGTCGCTTCGGTCTTTTGGTTTTTGTTTCCACCGCAGGCGGTGGCGAGGAGTGTTGTCATAATCAGTGTGGCCGTGAGGCCCGTAACGTGTTTCATGGTAGGTAACGTCAAATGAGAGGGTATTATTGGGTATGGTATTGTCTGCTAAGTGTTCATAGGCAGGGGAACTATCGGACAGTGTTTCCCGCCTCAGCCGGCCAATGGAGTTTGGTTCCGAAGCCCAGCGTATTGTCGGTGTATTTCAACCGGGAGATGGCGAGCACCCAGAGGTCGCTGAGGATAAGCGCCGCAAAGGGGAAGCGTTTGAGGTAGGCTTTTTTAGCCGTTTCACAGAGGACCGGGTTTGTATCCGCACGTATTACGGTACCTTGCAGTTGGAGTCCCTGGAGTTTGCCGACCACTTTCGATTCGAGGACTATCGAGCCTGCCACGGAGGGATTTTCGGTCATGTAAGTAGCGTGCAGCGTCTTTTCCGGCGAGGTAAAGACCAACGCCCCGCCGGGAAATGCCTTCCCCGGAGCGATACTGGCATAGAAGAGATTGCAGCACCACAACTCTCCTTCCGTCGACGTGGCGGCCAAGGTCATCACGCGGTGCCGCCCGATGAATCGCAGGATGCGTTCATCGGGCGCCTCCCCTGCTCCACCTGCGTCAGCAACGCCCACCGACAGTTTATTTGTTTCGTTTGGCATAATCTGCAATCACCTTGTCCACGTCCTGTTTCATGCGGTTAAAAGCCGCCTTGTTCCCGGCCTTGATGGGCGTACTGGGCTGCGAAGTATTGGTCAGCGGGTTGATGTATTTGCCGTTTTTCTTGAGTCGGTAGTCGAGGTGAGGCCCTGTCGAGGCTCCGGTGTTACCGGAGTAGGCAATCACCTGTCCCTGAGTGACGCGCTGCCCCTGTTTGACGGCAAAGCGACTCAGGTGGAGGTATGCCGACTCATAGCCGTTGGAGTGTTTAATCCAGATTCGGTTCCCGCCGCCAAAGGCATCCCAGCCGCGTTTGGTGACCACGCCCGAAGCCACCGCCCGCACCGGTGTCCCCACCGGACATGCATAGTCCACCCCGTTGTGTTGGCGTCGGATGCGTTTGATGGGATGGACACGCGACCCGAATTTGGAGGTAACGCGTGCGTTGAAACTGAGGGGCGACATGAGGATGGCCTTTTTGAGGCTGTTTCCTTTGTCGTCCCAGTATCCCCATTCGTTATCCTGATAGAATCGGTATGCGAGATACTCTTTGCCGGCATGGTGGAAATCGACCCCGTGAATGGTACCGATACCGATGCTGACGGTGTCGATAAACATCTCCTCGTAGACCACCCGGAACTTGTCGCCCTTTTGGAGGGCATAGAAGTCGATGGTGTATTCGAAGATTTTGGACATCCGTGTAGCGAGGTCCTCGGGGAGGTTGTTATCGTAGATGGTGGCGAAGAGGGAGCTGGTAATGACCCCTTCGGCGTATCGTTCTTCGGTGATGACCTCTTTTTTATCGACCCTCACATAAACACTGTCGCAGAGCCCGAAGGTGACGTAGTCTGTTTTGTTGCGTTCGTATACCAGATAGCACAGGGTTTGTGTACTGTCCGGCGTCAGGAAGGCGGTATAGGTATGGCCAGCCCGAATATCGCGGAGTTCAAATTTGCCTTTGGAGAGTTCGATAAGCCGGTTTACAATGGAGATATTGACGTTGTAACGTTGATTGAGGAGTCTGGAGAATGTTTCTCCGCTTTCGATTTCGCCCCGTTCCACATCGAAGTCTTCGGCCGGGAGTCCATAGACCCGCTCCTGGGAACGCATGACAATGGAATCGAGTCGGGCATATGCCTCGACAGGAGCAGTCCCGGAGGTTGCATAGGCTTCCGCCCCGAGTGAGTGTGAGCATCGTTTGACGCAGAGCAGTATTCCGAGGATAAGGATAGTCAGGAGGAGCGTCAGAAAGACCAGTACCAAAGGGTGTCTTTTTACGATTTTCCTGAAAATCATGGAGAAAGACTGCGATTTGTTCTCAGGCGTAGGAGGAGTCATGGTGGGAAGTATGGGATTATTTGGTTTTGAGGGCGTCGAAACCTTCGCCGAAGACCCCCATAACGCTGGCTTGCGTAATAAATGCTTTGGGGTCGATTTCTTTAATGATGCGATAGATACCGGATGCTTCGCCGCGGCGGCAGACGACCATTACGACTTTTTGGGGAGTTTTGGAGTATCCTCCGGTGGCATCGAGGATAGTGACACCCCGATGGACGTCATGAATGATTCGGTCGGCTATTTCTTCGTGTTTGGCGGAGAAAATCATGATTTGCGACGAAGACTTGCTGCCGGAGAGGAACATGTCGATGGATGTTCCCATGGTGAACATGATGACATAGCCGTATACGACACTGGGCAGGTCTTTGAGGACAAAGTACGAGCACCCGATGATGACGACATCGATAAGCATGATAAGTTTGCCGAGGCTGACGTTTCGGTACTTGTTGATAATCATGGCGATGATATCGGTACCGCCGGATGAGCCCCCAACCGAGAAGCACATCCCTATGCCCACACCGGCCAGTCCGCCTCCGAGGATGGCGGAGAGGAGTTTATCGTTTTCGAGTCCGACGAGGTCCGGCGGGATTTTCTCCTGGAATATGGTGAGGACAACCGAGGTAAAGATGATGGCATAAATGGTTTTTGCACCGAAACGGGGTCCGATAATCCAGAATCCAAAGATAAGGAGGATGATGTTGGCCACCAGATAGGTGACCCCGACGGGGATACCTCCCTGTCCGGCGGCATCGCTGGTGGCGTAGTAGATGATGGTTCCGAGCCCGCCGGTTCCCCCGCCGACCATTTTGGCCGGAATAAGGAGAGCCGTCCAGGCGAAGGCATACATCAGCAATCCGATGGAAATCATGAGGTATGCGCGGACTTCGTGGAACACGTCAGTTTTCGAGATGTGCGGTTTGGGTAGTTGATTCATGGCAGGTATCGATATTAATCGAGTGCTGGGACGCGGGTCAGCACACGACGTTGATAATCTTACCCGGGACGACGATAACCTTTCGGATATCCTTTCCGTCAGTGTATTTGGCGGTTTGTTCGTCGGCCTTGACGGCAGCGGCAATTTCGTCGGCCGTCATGGCGAGGTCGAAGGTGCGTTTGAATCGCATTTTCCCGTTGAACGAGACCGGATATTCGAACGATGATTCGGTGAGGTACTTTTCGTCGTAGACGGGGTACGGAGCGTCGCAGACCGATTCGCTGAGGGGATGTCCCAGCGGGCCGTGCCAAAGTTCTTCGGCAATATGCGGCGCGAAGGGTGCCACAAGTGCCACCAGCGGTTCGAGAATCTCACGCGAAGTGGTTCGGTGGTCGTAGAGTTCGTTCAGACAAATCATGAAGGCGCTCACCGAGGTGTTGAACGAGAAGTTTTCGATGTCTTCGCCGATTTTTTTGATGGTTTTGTGAAGTGTTTTGCGTTCGGCGTCGGTCGGTGTGGCGTCATCGGCGGCTTCGACCAACCGCCAGAGGCGGCGCAGGAATTTGTGCACCCCGTCAATCCCGTTGGTATCCCACGGTTTGGACTGTTCGAGGGGTCCGAGGAACATCTCGTACATACGGAGGGTGTCAGCGCCGTAGTTTTCGACAATCATGTCGGGATTGACCACGTTGAACATCGATTTGCTCATCTTTTCGATGGCCCAACCGCAGACGTATTTCCCCTCTTCGAGGATAAATTCGGCTTCGCGGAATTCGGGTCTCCAGGCACGGAAGGCATCGAGGTCCAGGATATCGTTTTTCACGATATTGACATCGACATGGATTTCCTGCGTATGGTACTGGTCTTTAAGTCCCAGGGAGACATAGGTATTGGGTTTGTCCACCACGCGGTAGACAAAGTTCGAACGCCCCTGAATCATCCCCTGATTGACCAGTTTTTTGAAGGGTTCGTCCTGACAGATATAGCCGAGGTCAAAGAGGAATTTGTTCCAGAAGCGGGAGTAGATAAGGTGCCCCGTGGCATGTTCAATCCCCCCGACGTAGAGGTCCACGTTTTCCCAGTAACGGTTGATTTCGAGGTCCACGAGAGCCTTGTCGTTGTGCGGGTCCATGTATCGGAGATAGTATGCCGACGAGCCGGCGAATCCGGGCATGGTGCTGGTTTCGTATTTCCAGCCGTCCACACGCGCCAGCGGGGGTTGTCCGTCTTTGGTGGGGGTAAAGTTATCGACCTCGGGCAGTCGCAGCGGCAACTGGTCGGCGGGGAGAAGTTGCGGCACTCCATCCGCATCATACGATACGGGGAAGGGTTCTCCCCAGTAGCGTTGGCGGCTGAAGATGGCATCGCGCAGACGATAGTTCACCTTCTTGTGTCCTATTCCCCGTTCTTCGATGGCGCGGAACATGGCGGGGATGGCCTCCTTGACGTCCATTCCCGTGAGGAAGTCGGAGTTGATGAGTTTCCCCTCTTTGGCATCGTAGCTGCCTTCGGTCACGTCGCATTCGATGATGGGGATAACGGGGAGGTCAAAATGGCGTGCAAAAGCCCAGTCGCGGCTGTCGTGGGCCGGCACGGCCATAATCGCGCCGGTACCGTACCCTGCCAGTACGTAATCGCTAATCCAGATGGGTATTTCGACGCCATTGAACGGATTGACGGCATAAGCTCCCGTAAAGACGCCGCTCACCCGTTTGGTGTCGGCCATGCGTTCGCGTTCGCTCCGTTTTTTGGTTTCGGCGATGTAGGCCTCCACGGCCGCGCGCTGCTCGGGGGTCACGATTTCGGGGATAATGGCGTGTTCGGGCGCCAGCACCATGAAGGTCACCCCAAAGACCGTATCGGCACGGGTGGTAAAGATTTCGAGTTTTCGGTCGTCGGGTTGTCCCTTGATGGGGAAAAACATCGTCGCGCCGGTCGATTTGCCAATCCAGTTGCGTTGGATTTCCTTGAGGGATTCGCTCCACTGGAGTTTGTCGAGCCCTTCGAGCAGGCGTTCGGCATAGGCCGTGACGCGCAGGAGCCATTGGCGCATGAGTTTCTGTTCGACCGGGAAGCCGCCCCGCACCGACAGTCCGTCCTTGACCTCATCGTTTGCCAATACCGTTCCGAGTCCCTCGCACCAGTTTACGAGCGTATCGTCCTGGAACGCCAGGCGGTAGTTCATGAGGATGTCGGACTGTTCTTTGGGCGAAAATGCTTTCCAGGCTTCGGCCGTAAAGGAGAGTTCCTTGCCGCAAGCGGCCGTCACCCCATCGGTACCCCGCGTTTCGAAGTGCTGTATCAGCCCGGTGATGGGCATCGCCTTGTCCGCCGCCGTATCATAATAGTGTCCGTACATCTGCTCAAAGGCCCACTGGGTCCATTTGTAGTAGGCGGGGTCGCAGGTGCGCACCTCGCGGCTCCAGTCGAACGAGAAGCCGATTTTATCGAGCTGTTCACGGTAACGGGCAATGTTCTGTTCGGTGGTTACGGCCGGATGCTGTCCGGTTTGGATGGCATACTGTTCGGCCGGCAGTCCGAAGGCGTCATAACCCATCGGGTGGAGTACGTTGAAACCTTTTTGCCGTTTGTAGCGGCTGTAAATATCGGAAGCGATATATCCGAGCGGGTGTCCCACGTGCAGCCCTGCTCCCGAGGGGTAAGGGAACATGTCGAGGACGTAGTATTTCGGTTTTCCGGGTTGAGCTTCGACCCGATAGGTTCCCGCTTCGGCCCAGTGTTTCTGCCATTTCTGTTCAATCGCTCTGAAATCGTATTCCATAGGGTTATGTCGGTTGTAATGTTTTTCGTATTTGTGTTTTTTGAGGGAGCAGTGAACCGACGCATACGGTCACTCCATCCTGCCCCAACCAGTTATTTCCGCTCCGTATCCTGCAGGGTGAGGATGCGGGTGTATTCGCTGCGGTTCAAGAGGATGTCCGCCGCCCGTTTCACCCAGTCGTCCCGCCGCAGGAGAAATTCGAGCCGTCCGGCATCGTAGTACCACCGCGTAATGACCGCGTCGGCCATCACCTCGCGTATCTCTTCGGCAAAGGTCTGCAATTCGGCCTGTTGGTCGTCCTGAATTTTTTTGGCGATTGCCTCGAGTTCCGGAGCAATCCGTTCGGCATATTTTTCGCGTTCGGCCATCCGTTTCAACTGCCCGAGCATTCGTTCCGTGCCCGACTCGAAATTCAGGGTTCGTCCCTGCATCGAGCGGCAGAAACGGGCATAGGTCGAATCGTCAATCACCAGTTGTCGGGTCGGGGTGTGGGTCACGGCATAGCGGTTTGCAAAGTCGTCGATGTAGCCCGAAGCCGCCAATATCAGCGTAAATTTACCAAAATATACGGGTTCCATGCGCACATCGGGCATAATTCCGCCGCCGTCATAGACGACACGCCCCGCCGCGGTGCGGAACGGGCGAATCAGCGAATCGGGAATGGCTCCCACGCTGCCGTCTTCGTTGCGGTGGCTGTAATCGACCGCCTGAATACAACGTCCGCTGGGGATATAGTATTTTGCGGTGGTCAGTTTGACGTAACCGTTTTCGCCAACGGGTCGGGTGGACTGCACGAGTCCTTTGCCGAAGCTACGGGTGCCGACCACCACGGCTCGGTCGAGGTCCTGGAGCGTACCGGCGACAATTTCACTGGCCGAGGCCGAGGCACTGTTGATAATCACCGCGAGTGGCACCGTCGGGGCAATCGGTTCCCCTACGGTGCGGTAGGTTTCGTTCATTTCAGGGACCCGCCCCCGGGTATCCAGCACAACGGTATTGCGCGGGGTAAAGAAGCCGACGATTTTCACCGCCTCTCCCAGCACTCCCCCTGTATTGTCGCGCAGGTCGAGCATCAGCCCCCGAAGCGCATTCGGAGCCGCCTGTTGTTGCAGGTCAAGCAGGGCGTTTCGGACTTCATCGGCACAGTTTTCCGTAAATCCGTTCAGCCGAATGTACCCCACCGAGTCGCGTCCTGCGGAGTCTTTTATCCAGCCGTAGTAGGGGACGGAAGGCATCGTGATACGTTCGCGTTTGATACGTACGGTACGGGTTTGGGTGGTATCTTCGACCGGGCAAATCACCAGCGTTGCCACCGTTCCGGCCTTGCCCCGCATCCGTTCGCTGGCAAAGTCTACCGAGCGTCCCCGCATGTCGACCCCGTCTACCGAGAGGATACGGTCTCCGGCCTTGAGTCCCGCCTTGTCGGAGGGGGTTCCGCGATAGGGTTCCGAGACTTCCACCCACCGCCGGTCGGTCGATTGTCGAATGAGTGCACCCAGTCCGGCGTATGTGCCGGTGGTCATGGTTTCAAAGTCCGCCATCTGGTCGGCAGGCAGGTATTCGGTATAGGGGTCGAGTCCTTCGAGCATGGCATTTCCGGCCTCTTCCACCATCCGCGCCGGCGAGGTGGTATCCACATAGTAGAGGTTCACCTCGCGGAAGATGTTGAAGAAGGTCTCCATCGAGCGTCCTATTTCGAGGTCGCGTCGTTGAGCCGCCAGGGTAGCACTATCCGCCGCCACAGCCGCCGCAGCCGGTTTTCGTTTGGGTGCAGCCGTTCCGTGGAGGGTCAGCATCCCCACCAGCATGAGCCCGCAGGCTCCCGCAAAGTATCGTCTTTTTGTCATCATGATATGTACACTCCCCTCCTCCTGTTCCACCGCGCTATGCAATATAAGTCCCCATACGGAAAGCGGCCCGCACCACCTCTTTGCGATTGCCCGAGATGAAGGAGGCTCCGTCGGCATCGGTGATGATTTCGATTTTGTCTTCCCACATCATGGTTATCTTTTTCGCCGTGGAGGCAGCCTCAAAAAGCATCCGGTCAGCACCGTGATTTTCGGCATCGATACGTTTGAAGCCGCACATGGCCATGATGCGTTCGACATCTTCGGCACGCGAAGCCGCATTGAAGGAGAGTCTTTTCTGCGTAAATCCGAAGAAGGGATAGAGCAGGGCAAAGATGACGACCACCACCAGGAACATCCATCCGCGGGAGGTTGTCCAGAGGATGTCTATGGATGAAGCGCTGCCGAAGGCTCGCATCAGGGCGAAAAGGATAAAGAAGAGGATAATGAGATACACGGCATATTTGGCCGCCCGAATCGGGTATCTTTTCATGGTTTCGTATGCGTAAGAGTTATTCGTTTTATCAGTTTCCGTTTTCGCTGGGTTTTCCTTGCACTCCCTGCATTCACTCAAAATTTTCAAGTCAAAAGTTTCAAGGCCATAGAGCTTACATCCCCTGGTTCCGTCCCAAAAGCGCTCTTGCCTGTGTTCGAGCCGCCTCGGTGACGGCACTGCCGCTGAGCATGGCGGCAATCTGTTCGACGCGTTCATCGTCCGAGAGCAGCCGCATTTGGGTTCCGCCCTGCGGCGTCTTGTAGACAAAATAGTGGTGTGCTCCTTTGGCCGCCACCTGCGGCAGGTGGGTAATGTTGAGCACCTGCATTCCTTCTCCCATGGCGGTCATCAGTTCCCCCATGCAGTCGGCCACCTTGCCCGAGACGCCGGTATCGATTTCGTCGAAGATGATGGTCGGCATGTGGATGCTACGTGCCACAAGCCCTTTGAGGGCGAGCATCACGCGCGCCATCTCCCCGCCCGAAGCCACCTGTTCGATGGGTTGCGGCGCCATGCCCGCATTGGCGCTGAAGAGCAGCGCAATGCGGTCCGCACCGGTGGGAGTCAGCCCCTCGGCCGATTCAATCTGCACCGTAAAGGTCGCCCCGCGTATCCCCAGGTCGGCCAACGTCTTGACCACGTGTTTTTCGATTTTCGGAGCCGCTTTCCGCCGTCCGGCTGAGATTTCCGCCGCAAGAGCTGTCGCTTGCGTTTCAAGTTCCGCAATTTGTCGTTTCAACTCCTCTACCCGCGCATCCACCGCTTCGAAGGCCTGCAATTTGGCATCCAGCTCCTCCTGCAACCGTCGGAGCTCGGCATCGGCCTGCGTCTCGTCAATGTGGTGTTTGCGGCAGAGGGTATATATCGCATCGAGCCGTTCGGTCACCTCGGCCAAACGGGCCGGGTCCATGTTGATTCGGTCTCGTTGGGTTTCGAACTCATCGGCCAGGTCCTTCAGTTCCAGATAGACACTCGCGAGCCGTTCTTCGAGGCTCTTCGCCTCGGGATACTGTTTCGTGAGGCGGGTGAGCGTCCCCACCATACCCTTAATCCCCGCATTGATACCCCCTTCGAGCGGCCCGTTGTCGGCCGTCAGCATCCCCGCACAATAGTCCAGCCCCTGGGCAATCTCCTCGGCGTGGGTCAGCAGGTTTTGTTCGGCTTCGAGCTCTTCGACCTCACCGGCACGCAGTTTCAGCCCCAGCAGCTGGTCAAGTTGGAATTGGAGGTAATCCCGCTCTTTGGTCGCCTCCTGCTGGGTCTGCAAGGCCTGGGCATACTCCGTTCGACAGCCGTTCAACTGTTTATACAGCCCTCCGTATTGCGCCACTATGGGTCGCTGCCCCGCCACGGCATCCACCAGTTGCGTCTGGAAACCCGCCGCCCCGAGCAGCAGCGTCTGGTGCTGGGAGTGTATATCCACCAAACGGTCGGCCACCGCCCTCAACACCGTGAGCGTCACCGGCACATCGTCAATAAAAGCCCGACTTTTGCCCGTTGCCGCCACCACCCGGCGCACCGTAATCTCATCCTCCCACTCCAGGTCGTTCTCGTCCCAAACGGATTGCAACGCTTCGCGGTAAGCACTCACCTCGAACACCGCCTCCACGACACACGAAACGGCGCCGTCCCGAATCACCGCCGCATCGGCCCGCGCTCCGCCCAAGAGGGAGAGCGCCCCCAGCAGAATCGATTTCCCGGCTCCGGTCTCCCCGGTGATGATGTTCAGCCCCGGGAAGAGCTCGATGTCGAGATGCTCGATGATGGCGTAGTTCTCTATTTTGAGTTCCCGTAACATAGCGGATAGCGAGCTGTATAATATGGGTCCGTATTACTCTGTTTGGATGGCATTGAATTTTTCGGCCATTCGGTCGGCGATTTTCGCCGCGACCTCCTCTTTGGAGAGGAGCGGCAGCACGACCGCTGCCGTTTCGGCATCGCGGTCAATAAGGGTCACCTTGTTGGTATCCGTACCGAAACCTGCCCCGGGGTCACGCAGCGAGTTGAGCACCACGACATCCAGGTTTTTCGCGTCGAGTTTGTGTCGGGCATACTCTTCCGCACGGGCAGAGGTTTCGAGGGCGAAGCCGAAGGTAATCTGACCGGGTCGTTTGATACGCCCCATTTCGGCTGCGATGTCGTGCGTCGGAGCCAGTTCGAGCAGGAACGGTTTTCCCTCCTCGTGTTTGTATTTCTCGGTCATGGGGTGTGCCGGCGTGTAGTCGGCCACGGCGGCACAAAAGACCGCGCCGTCCATCTGCGGAAAACGCTCCGCGCAGGCCCGGTACATGGCCTCGGCTGAGAGTGCCTCCACCCGTTCAATTCTTCCGAGAGGATTTCGCAGTGCGGCCGTTGCCGCCCCCGTAACGAGCGTCACCCGCGCCCCCCGCAGCGCCAACGCCTCAGCCAGCGCATAACCCATCTTGCCCGTGGAGTAGTTGCTGACATAGCGCACAGGGTCAATCGGTTCCACTGTTGCCCCGGCTGTCACCAGAATCTGTTTTCCGGCCAGGGGTTGCCCCTCCTCCTCGGCGAGAAAGGCACCCAACGCTTCACAAATCTGTTCGGGTTCCGCCATACGCCCCTTGCCCACCAGTCCGCTGGCCAGTTCCCCCTCCTGCGGCTCGATAATCCGCACTCCGTAATTCTCCCGCAGGATACGCAGGTTCTCCTGTGTGGCGGGGTGACGGTACATGTCGAGATCCATGGCCGGTGCCACGCTGACCGAACATCGCGCCGAGAGGTAGGTGCAGAGCAGCAGATTATCCGCCACCCCGTGTGCCATTTTGGCGAGGGTATTTGCCGTAGCGGGCGCCACCACAAAGTGGTCGGCCCACTCTCCGAGCGAGATATGGGAGTTCCATGCTCCGTTCGTAGGGTCGAAGTTTTCGACCAGGATGGGATGTTTTGCGAGTGTGGCGAGGGTCAGCGGGGTGATAAAGTCCTTGGCGGCCTCGGTCATGACGACCCGCACTTCGGCACCCTGCCGCACCAGCAATCTAACGAGCATAGCCGCTTTGTAAGCGGCTATGCTTCCGGTCACTCCCAGGAGGATATGTTTCCCGTTCAGAGTCATAGTGGCGGTACGTAGGTTCACCGCTCGAGGGTTGGCCGCTACGCACAAAGGCAGCGGCACCCCGAGCCGGAGAAAAGGGGTTTATTTATCGGCCTGTTTCGGATTGCGTTCGCGGAACCCCACTTCACCCTCGAGGTACTCTTCAATGGCGATAAGGGTGGGTTTCGGCATTTTCTCGTAATGTTTCGAGATTTCGATTTGTTCGCGGTTTTCGAAGGTCTCTTCGAGGTTGTCCGACGCAAAGGAGAACTCCGACAATTTGGCCGTCAGCTCCTGTTTGATTTCGCTGTTGATTTGGTTGGCGCGTTTGGCAATCACATTGACCGTTTCGTAAATGTTGCCGGTAGCGGCATCCAGGTCGCTCAGGGTACGGGTCACCGTATTGTTCGGGACGTTTTGCGTTTTGATTTCCATGGTTATGTATGGCGTAATTTATTTTATTTCAGCTATTTGTTCCTTGGTCTCGCTGTCGAGCCGTTCGTCGCTCCGCCGCATCTTCGCATCGTTTTTCTTCAACTTCTTCGCTTCCGCCTTGATGCGTTTTTGCTGCGCCTTGAGGGTAGCCTCGTCCTGCTTCAGTTTCAACTGCGCCTGGCTGCGTTCCACCTGGTCGCGGATGGTGCGCAGCTTTTCCTTTTGCTGTTTGATGCTCTCCTTGAGGCTCTCGGCTCCGATACGGTCTTTTTCGATATCGACGGCTGCCTGTTTGTTCTGCTCGACATAGGCCTGCGCATCGAGAAACATCTTATCGAGCTCCTTGAGGTAATCCTGACTCTCGGGATATTCGCTTTTGAAATTATAATAGGAATCGACCATTTTCATGTACCGGTCGAGTTTACGCGCCGGAACACTGTTCTTCGCATAGTTGTACCACGATTTGCAAATCAGGAACATCATGGTTTCGCGATAGGGGTTCTCGGGGGTATCCTTCAGGGAGTAACGCAGTGCCGCCACCGAGGCCGGATACTGGCCTATTTTGAAGTAGAGCGAGGCGTTGATAAACTCCTTTTCATAGAGTTTTTGCTGCAGCTCTTCGAGCATCATTTTGATATCTTCGGCCTTGATGCTTTCGGGGTGGCGGTTCAGGTATTCATTAAACGTGGTAATGGCCTTGTGGGTTTCGGTTTGGTCGCGAGAGGCCGGTCGCGAGAGGTTGTACCAGCACATGGGGAGCAGAAACTCGGCCTCTTCGGCAAAGGGTCTACGGCTGAAGTTCTTGCGGTACTGGTCGAACCCTTCGGCCGCCACGCTGTAAAGCCCCTGATAATAGTATGCTTTGGAGGCGTAGAAGAGGATGGTATCGACTCGGTCGGAGCTGTAGAGGTCGTTATAGACGGCATCGAAGAGGTCCGTTGCCCGTCTGAATTTTTTATTTCGGTAGGCGTCGATAGCGGCCTGGTATATTTTTTCGGTATCCTTGCTTTTGAGGAGTTTGTTGATACCCTCAGCCGCAGCGGTATGGATTCCGGTGATGGTCCCCGCGAGTGCGGCGAGCAGGAGGAGAGGCCGTCGTAAGTATTTCATACGAAAATTGGTTCGTGTACGTGCTGTATTAATTTACAAAGGTAATACTTTTTTGAAAAGCATTCAGCCCCACCGCTATAAACAAGCATTTCCGGGTCAGCCCGTGAGTGGGCGAAAGAAACGGGTTTGCAGTTCCCGTTTTGCAGGAAGAAAGCCCACAAGAGGGGGTTAAAAAGATGATTGGGAGTTCAAAATACGATTTTATACTTAGCCGCGGACGACACAGCGGAACGGAAAAAAGGCTACCTTTGTCGCAAAATTTTCGAGCAATCATCAAAAAATTACCATACAGTGGATATTTTCGAACGCATTAAAAAAGACGCCGGCGGCCCCATTGGTCAGTACCAGAAACTGAGCCACGGCTACTACTCTTTCCCGAAACTCGAAGGTCCGATAGGTCCTCGGATGATGTTCCGCGGCAAAATGATGCTGAACTGGAGCCTGAACAACTACCTCGGGCTGGCCAACCACCCCGAAGTGATGGCAGCCGATGCCGAAGCGGCTCGGGAGTTCGGGATGGCAGCTCCGATGGGCGCCCGCATGATGAGCGGACAGACCAAGTACCACGAAGAGTTGGAACGCCGTCTGGCAGCCTTCGTACACAAACCGGATGCCTTCCTGCTGAACTTCGGGTATCAGGGGATGGTGTCGATTATCGACTGTCTGGCTTCGGCTCGTGACGTGATTGTGTACGACTCGGAGGCACACGCCTGCATCATCGACGGTCTGCTCATTCACAAGGCCAAGGGCGGAAAACGTTTCGTATATCACCACAACGACATGGCCAAATGCCGTCAGATGCTCGAACGGGCATCGCGCCTGGCCGAAAAACAGGGCGGCGGGGTGCTGCTGATTACCGAAGGGGTCTTCGGGATGAAGGGCGACCTCGGTAAACTCGACGAGATTGCCGCCATGAAAAAAGATTTCAACTTCCGCATTCTGGTAGACGATGCCCACGGCCTCGGTACCATGGGGAAAACCGGCGCCGGTACGCCTGAACACTTCGGCGTGGAAGACCAGATTGACGTTCACTTCGGTACCTTCGCCAAATCGTTTGCCGGTATTGGGGCATTCGTCGCTTCGGACCCGGACATTGTGAACTACCTGCGTTACAACATGCGCTCGCAGCTTTACGCCAAATCGCTGCCGATGCCGATGGTGAAGGGTGCAATGAAACGTCTGGAGTTGATTCAGACCCACCCCGAATACCGCGAAAAACTGTGGACCATTGTCCGTGCCCTGCAAAAAGGGTTCGTGGATGCCGGGTTCGACATCGGGGTGACGCAGTCGCCCGTGACGCCGGTATATATGAAGGGTGGCGTGGAAGATGCCACGAACATTGTGGTAGACCTGCGCGAAAACCACAACCTCTTCTGCTCGGTGGTGGTTTACCCGGTGATTCCGAAGGGCGAAATCATCCTGCGTATCATCCCGACCGCCGTTCACACGATGGAGGATGTGGAATACACGCTGAATGCCTTTAAGGCCTGCCGCGGAAAACTGGAAGCCGGCGAATACCACAAACCGATTCAGAACATGGCCGACCCGATGTAGTAGATTCATCGGCTACGATATGTTTCAGAAAAGGCGGGTTTTCCCATACGGGGAAAACCCGCTTTTTTGTATCTTTACCCCAAGTAACACCAAGTCACAGCACACCGTGGAACACTACGAAGAGCATCATAAAGAGACCTTTAAGGAGAGTGCGCTGGCCGTAGCGGCAGGCATTGAGCAGCCGCCGGCCGTCAACCCCCACTACCGTCGCGCCAAACGCCATCGGTTGAGCCTCGACGAATATGTCGAGGGGATTTTGGCGGGAAACATCACGATTTTGAGCCAGGCGATAACGCTGACCGAGAGTCTGCTGCCGGAGCATCACGCCCTGGCCCAGCAGATTATCGAGCGGTGCCTGCCCCACTCGGGCCGTTCGGTACGCATCGGGATAACCGGTGTCCCGGGAGCCGGCAAATCGACCTTCATCGAGGCGATGGGCGGCAAGGTGACGGGACTGGGTCACAAACTGGCCGTGCTGGCCATCGACCCCAGTTCGGAACGTACCAAAGGGTCGGTGCTGGGGGACAAGACCCGCATGGAAACACTGGTGCACAATCCCGATGCCTTTATTCGCCCTTCGCCCTCGGCTGGGTCATTGGGGGGTGTGGCGCGCAAAACGCGAGAGAGCGTGATTTTGTGTGAAGCGGCAGGGTTCGATGTGGTTTTCATTGAAACGGTGGGCGTGGGACAGTCGGAGACGGCCGTACACTCGATGGTAGACCTCTTTCTGTTGATTCAGATTTCGGGGGCAGGTGACGAGTTGCAGGGCATCAAGCGGGGCATTATGGAGATGGCCGACATGGTGGCCATCAACAAGGCCGACGGCGACAACGTGCAGCGGGCAGAGCTGACCCGCCGCCAGTTTTTGAATGCGCTGGCGCTGTTCCCAATGCCGGAGTCGGAGTGGAAGCCCCGTGTCTACACCACCTCTTCGACCGAGGGGACAGGATTGACCGATTTGTGGCGGGGGATTGAGGACTACCTGAAGTTTACGAAGTCGAACGGATACTTCGACCTGAACCGCAGCCGACAGGCGAAATATTGGATGTACGAAACGATAAACGCCGAGTTGCGGGAGAATTTTTATCAATCGCCCGTTATCGAGCCTCTGCTGGCCGAGTACGAACAGCGCGTGCTGGAGGATAAGATGAGTTCGTTTGCTGCGGCACGGGAGTTGCTGGACCGCTATTACGGGAAATAGTGAATTGAATCGGATTTGGGGACTCGCGTCCGACCGTCCACACGATGAAAAAGATAGCCATTGCCATTACCGGAGCCAGCGGCACGATATATGCCGAGCGGCTGTTGCAGCGACTGGTCGCCCTGCACACACAGGGCACGATTGCGGTTCCTGCGGTGATTTTCACCGCCCGGGGCCGTGAGGTGGCACAATACGAGCGGCCTGAGTTTGTGGAGTGGTTATCGGCGCAGGTCACCGCTGGCACCGTCATCGAGTATCAGGACAACGACCTGTTCACCCCTCCGGCATCGGGTTCGGCAGGGTACGATGTGCTGGCGGTGGTTCCGTGCAGCATGGGGATGGTCGGGCGACTGGCCGTCGGCACGTCGCCCGACCTGGTGGCTCGTGCAGCCGATGTGATGCTCAAGGAGAACTCGCCCCATGCCCCCCGCACTCTGATTCTCTGTCCGCGCGAAACACCGCTCTCGCTCATCCACCTGCGCAACCTCACCGCGCTGCGCGAGGCCGGAGCCGTTATCCTGCCCGCCATGCCCTCGTTCTACACCCACCCCGCATCGCTCGAAGAGGCGGTCGATACGGTTATCCTCCGTATCCTGGCCCTTATGGGGCTACGAGCCGCCGACTTCCGCGGATGGCAGGAGGAGTAAAGAAAATTGGAGGTTTCGGGGAATAATTATACATTTGTAAAGTAAAACCAACTCTAATTAAACTATAACCATGGCTTACAAAATCAATCCCGATACCTGCGTTGCCTGCGGCACCTGTATCGACGAATGTCCGGTAGGAGCAATCTCGGCCGGTGATGTTTACGTTATCGACCCGACGGCTTGCACCGAATGCGGTACCTGCGCAGACGTTTGCCCGGCAGAAGCTATCGCTCCGGAAGCGTAATCGCAACCACCTAAAGCCCTCACCTTTTCGAGGGAGGCGGGGATATGTAAATGGCTTTGCATATCCCCGTTTTTCATTTCCGACCATTTACGCCCACCCGCACCACACGCCTTTCCCCGTACCGCACCATGAAAAACGTCATTGCCTATATCCGCTCGATGTATCCGATATCGGAGGATGCCGTGTCCGCCCTGGAGGCGTGCGTCACGCCGTGCCGTTTCCCGAAACGGTATCAGTTGATACGTGCCGGAGAGTACAGCCGCTGCGCCTACTTTCTGGAGCAGGGAATGACGCGCTCCTTTTGGCCTGTGGACGGCCAGGAGGTGACGACCTCGTTTTCGACCGAGGGCGGGATTGTCTTCAGCATGGACGAGCTCTATTACGGCAAGCCAAGCGAAGAGGTGGTCGAGACGCTGGAACCGGTAGAAGTCTATCGGATTTCGGTGGAGGATTTGCGTCGGCTGTGGGAGACCAACCTGGAGTTGTGCAACTGGGGTCGGATAGCCCACCAGAACGAGTATCGGCGCATTCACCGAAGCCACCAGGAGCGGTTGACACTGCCGGCCCGCGAACGTTACGAGGCTTTTCGGCAACAGTTTCCGGAGGTATGTCGGCGAGCCAATCTAAGCTATATCGCTTCCTATCTGGGCATTACGCTCTCGACGCTGAGCCGTTTGCGGGGTGCCGAAAATTTTTCAGACGAATAACAGAGAAGATACCTCCTGAGGTGGCGGGCCCGCATTACCATTGGGGAGCACCCCAGTGGATAAGGGGCTGTTTTTGACGTAGGACAAATTTTTAGTGCCGCCCCCACACTATCTTTGCGGCACTCACCCATCCTATTTCTACCCTATGTCGAATACCTCCACTCCCCTGCTCTTCCCTTCGAAACCCCACTACGAGATACTGGACGGCCTGCGCGGTGTCGCCGCATTGATGGTCGTCGCGTTCCACCTGCTCGAAATCTATGCCGTGGGCGACCTCTATGTCGTCCCCTTTATTCCGCACGGCTACCTGGCCGTCGATTTTTTCTTTGTCTTGTCGGGGTTCGTTATCGGCTATGCCTATGACGACCGCTGGGGAAAAATGAACCTCCGGGAATTCTTCAAACGACGTATCATTCGTCTCCAACCGATGGTCGTGCTCGGAGGTATTATCGGTGCCGTGTGCTTCTATTTCGGGGCAGGCGAACAATTCCCCCTGATTGCCGAAACCCCGTGGTGGAAACTGCTGCTGGTAGCGGTCATCGGCTGTTTGCTGCTGCCGATACCTCCCGCTTGGGATGTACGGGTATGGGGCGAAATGTTCCCCCTGAACGGCCCCGCCTGGTCACTTTTCTACGAATACATCGGCAACATCCTCTACGCCCTGATTGTCCGACGCCTTCCCAAACTGATTCTAACGATTGTAGTCGCTCTGTGCGGCGTGGCCCTCGTGCGGTTGGCCGTGTGGGGTGGCATGGGCAGTGTGCTCGGAGGACACATGCTGACCGGCGAACAGTTCCTGATTGGCATGACCCGTCTGGCCTACCCCTTCTTCTGCGGCATACTGCTGTTCCGTCTCGGGCGGCTCATTCGGCTGCGGGGCGGTTTCTGGTGGTGCGCGCTGGTGCTGGCACTGGCCTTGGCCTTTCCGCGGCTGGGCGGTACGGAACAGTTATGGCAAAACGGGCTCTATGAAGCGGGAATTATCCTATTTCTTTTCCCGTTGCTTGTGTTGACGGGAGCCGGGAGCCCCATTCGCGGCAAAGTATCGGTCGGCATCTGCCGTTTTCTGGGCCGCATCTCCTACCCGCTCTATATCATCCACTATCCGTTCGTCTACCTCTTTATGGCTTATGTAACGGAGCACAAGTTGAGTGTCAGCGAAAGTTGGCCGCTGATGATTGCCGTGGGAGCCGGATGTGTGGCATTGGCCTACGGAGCCATGCGTCTGTATGACGAGCCGGTACGGGCATGGTTGCGGCAGCGGTTTCTGGGTCGCCGCACAGCAGCATAGGGCATCGGGGACGTCCTAAAAAAGCAGCGGTCGGGTTGAAACAGATTTCAACCCGACCGCGCCCATTTCATACGGCATCGAAGGCCGCCTCTATTCTATCGTTTCCCTTTGGGTTCCCACACCTTCACCCAGTCAATCTCCATCTTGACGGGCAGCGTCTCAGGGTCAACGGCCCCTACCCAGCTACCGCCGAGCTGCATATCCATCAGCAGGTAGTAGGCCTGGTCAAAGGGGAACTGCCCCTCGAGGTCGGTTTCGATTTTGGGATAGGTCAGCGTAGGCTCACCGTTCAGGGTAAAAACAATGCGGTCGGGATAGAACTCCACCCCGTAGGTATTGTACCCCTCACGGTCAATGGGAGCCGTGGTAAAGCGTTTCGGGGTCTCCTGTTTCAGGTTCAGCGTATAGTGGGAGTGGATGGTCTGATATACGATACTGTCGTAGCTCAGGTGTTCCATAATATCCACCTCGCCGTTCATGGGATAGCGACCGTATTTTTCGTCCTGCGACAACATCCAGAACGCGGGCCACGAACCTTGTGCCTCACCCAAACGGGCACGGATTTCGATTTTACCGAACTTCACGGCAAACTTATCCTTGGTCCACACCCCGCCCGTAATATAGCGTGCCGTGTCCTGGTCGGGACGGTCGTTGATGATGCCGTGCAGGATGAGGTGACCGTCCCTGACTTCGTAGAGGTCTTCGCGCGGTGACATGTACTTGTCCCAATCGGAGCCTCCGCGGGGGATTTTCGACCACTTGGTGGTGTCGAGACAGCCCGTTTTCTTGAAGTCGTCTTTCCAGACCAGACGCCATTTTTGTGTTTTTTCCTTGGTTTTGGCCACCCCCGCTGTCGGGATAAGCAGAGCGGCAGCCGCTACGAGCAGCACCGCCCGAACCGTTGTGATTCGATTCATGGTTTGAGTTTGAGTTAGTTGAGTATTAGGTAGATTAGCCATGTGTCAGCCATGCAGAGTACCCGTTACGCTTCGTCGGATTTCATCACCTTCTCGACCTGCTTCTGCGCCTTGAGAAGTTTCTCCTTGCAGAGCGTAATCAGGGTCGTTGCCCGCTCTACGTAGGCTCCAAGCTGGTCGATGTCGAGTTCGGCATCGTTCATTTTCTCGAGGATATCCTCGATTTCGGCCACCGCCTGGGCATAGGTAATGGATTCTGTGGTATTGGTTTTAGCCATTATTTGGAGTGTGTTGATTTCGAAATCACTTGTGCACCGAGCTGCCCGTCGTGCAGCTCGATGGTGAGTTGCTCTCCGAGGGCCGCATCCCTGACACTGCGCACGCCGCGCACCAGGGCATAACCACGCGACAGGATACGTCGGGGGCTGGCTGCCTCCACGGCCAGGGTCAGCATCTCGAGTTGTGTTTGTCGTTTTTCGAGTGCCTGCGCAGCCGCCGTTTCCAAACGTTGTCCTGCGAACGAGACCCAAGCGCCGGCCTGCGCCAGTCTCTGTCCCGAGGCCTGCCCGAGGAGTGTTCCCCACGCCGTACAACGGCGCCGCTCGAGGGTCAGTCGGTCGTGGACCGCATACCGCAGGTCGGTACGGAAACGTTCGAGCCGCGCCATGCCGCCGTGCAACAGCCCGGTGACGGCCGAAGCCAGTTGCAGGCCGGCGTGTTCCAGCCGATTGGTTTCGGCCATCAGCGTCTGGCGAGCGACGGCCGTCACCTCCGCATGCAGTGAGGAGAGCGTCTGGTCCATCTCCTCGGCGAGATTGACAAAGAAGGCTGCCACGGCAGTCGGTGTTTTGAGGGAGGTATGGGCCACCATGTCCGTGACACTGATATCCTTGTCGTGCCCGATACCCGCCACCACGGGGAGCGGGAACTGCGCCACATAGGCACAGATACGGTAGTTGTCGAAGCAGCCGAGGTCGCTGGTCGAGCCGCCGCCGCGGATAATCACGGCCGCATCGAACTCCTCGGCCCGCTCGGCAATCTGTTCGAGCGCTCCGACGATGGAATCTTCGGCCGCGTCGCCCTGCATGACGGCCGGAAAGAGCTCGATATCAAACCGATAGGGCGAGACCTCGATTTCGCGGCAGAAGTCGCGATAGCCGGCCGCCTGAGGCGATGAAACGACCGCCAACCGCTGTACCACGGCAGGCAGTTCGAGTTCGCGGTTCATGTCGTAGACCCCTTCTTCCTGCAATTGGGCGATGGTCATCCGTCGGAGTCGTTCGGTTTCGCCAAGGGTGTAGGCGGGGTCGATGCTGCTTATCACAAGGCTCAGCCCGTACACGGGATGATACGACACGGTACACTGCACCAAAATCTTCATTCCGCTCGTGAGGTCCGTCCCCGTTTGCTGGCGGAAGTAGCTTGCAATCAGTTTATAGGTACTGCTCCAAATCACGGCTCGTGCCTGAGCCACGGGGGCTTTTCCGTTTTCGGGCCGTTCGACCAGCTCGAGGTAGCAGTGGCCGGCGTAATTGACCTTACACTCGCTCACCTCGGCCACCACCCACTGTTCACCGCCCGCATAACGGGCAATAACCGTACGCAGGTGGTTTTGCAGGGCCGACAGGGTGATGAAGTTTTCCATAGCGTAGACAAAGATAGCCTCTTTTCGGGATTGTCGGTCATTCGGCACGATGATTCTCGAAGCGAAAATCATCCTGAGAAACGTTCCCTTGCCGACTTGTCTACGAAAGTATTTCCCTTCCCCAAAAAAGAGTGAACACCCAGCGCATAGAAATTCTATTTTTGCAGCCGTAAAAGGTTCGAAGCAGTATGGGTCGTCTTCAGGCACACATGGCCATTTTGGTCGCCAACATTCTCTTTTCGCTCAACTAC
This sequence comes from Candidatus Rikenella faecigallinarum, assembly GCA_019113395.1. Taxonomy (GTDB): domain Bacteria; phylum Bacteroidota; class Bacteroidia; order Bacteroidales; family Rikenellaceae; genus Rikenella; species Rikenella faecigallinarum. Next base: position 32,377 of record DXHL01000006.1, read on the forward strand.
TCCTATTCGAAATCCCTGATTCCGGGTTTTCTGGCGCCCGAGACACTGTGTATGGTCCGTATCGGGTGTGCCGCCGTGGTCTTTGCGCTGGTAGGCGTTACGATGGTGCGGGAGCGCATCCGTTGGCGTGACCTGGGATGGCTGGCCCTGGCGGCACTCTTCGGCACCGGCGGCAACCAGTACATCTTTCTGCAGGGGTTGCAGTACACCTCGCCGGTCGATGCCGCCATTATCTCGGTCACGGGGCCCGTGCTGGTGCTGGTAATCTCGGCCATACTGGGACGCGACCGCATTACGTGGTTCAAGAGCATCGGTATTGCCGTGGGGGCGAGCGGCGCACTGCTGACCATTCTCTACGGCGGCATCGCCAACTTTGGCAGCGGCCACCTCACGGGCAACATTCTGGTATTTCTGGCGGCACTCTCCTATGCGAGCTATCTGGTGGTGGTCAAGAACCTGATGATGCGTTACCACCCGATAACGGTGACTGCCTGGATGTTCGGTCTTTCGACACTGGCGATGCTGCCTTTTCTCGGTGGGTCGGTCTTCACGACCGAATGGGGTCGGCTGACCGCCGGAGCCTGGGGCAGTCTCGCTTTTGTGGTGCTGGGGGCCACGGTGACGGCCTACCTGCTGGTGGCGGGGAGCCTGAAGCGGCTCAAGCCCACCACCGTCAGCATCTACATGTATCTTCAACCGGTTATTGCCTCGGTGGCGGCCATTTTGCGCGGGCAGGACAAGGCCGACTGGGTGAAGGCTTTGGCGGCGCTGTTGGTTTTCGCGGGGGTCTTTTTGGTGACGCAGTCGTACCGTTTCGAGGAGGGTCGGTCGAAGGCGGTTTCCCGTTCGGGGAGTGATGGTGTCGGTTTGGCCGAGGGTTCCTCGGGTCAGCCGTCGAAAGATTGTGAATAACCTAAGGCGGGATTTTGGGTTTTCAACACGTTTTCGACATTTTTCCAACATTTTTTCCACATTTTTCACCTCACCTCTGCCCCACCCCCAATAATTTACCCATACCGCAGCACCACCATTGCCGCAAAATCGATAACTTGCGACACATGAAACGGATTCTTCTCACCCTGCTGCTGACGGCCGCATGCGCCGCACCGCTGACCGCAAAAAACACCCCGTACGAAGTGACCCTGCCCGCCCTGATACCCGCACCCCAACAGGTCGAGGTGACAGGCCCCTATCTCGTGCCGCTGCTCAAGGTTAAGAGTACCATCGACACCACGCTCGACCTGCCTGCCGAAGGGTATATTTTGGAGACTTTTCGCCGCGGAGTACGCATCACGGCCAAAGACCGTCAAGGCGAAATTTGGGCCTACCAGACCCTGCGCCAACTGACCGACAGTCGGGGCCTGGTGCCGAACGTGCGGATTATCGACTGGCCGGCGTTCCGCTGGCGCGGCTTTATGCACGATACGGGGCGCAACTTCATTCCCGTCGAGGAGTTGAAACGCCAAATTGACCTTCTCTCTCAGTATAAGATTAACCTCTTCCACTGGCACCTGACCGACTATCCGGCCTGGCGCATCGAGTCCCGCGCCTTTCCTCAACTCAACGACCCGCTCTATCAGCGGGCAGGACGCGACCAAGGGAAGTTCTACACCTACGGCGAGATACGCGACGTGATAGCCCATGCCCGCAAACGCGGCATGCTGGTGATTCCCGAGATTGACATGCCGGGCCACAGCACCTATTTTGAACGCACGTTTGGCTTCGGGATGTCCGACCCGCGGGGGATGAAGATACTGGAGGAGGCTGTTGGGGAGTTCTGCCGCGAAATTTCGGCTGCCGATGCGCCCTGTCTGCATATCGGCTCGGACGAGGTACACATTTCGAACCCGACCGAGTTCATGCAGTGGGCCGACAGTCTGGTGCGGGCACACGGCCGCACCCCGATGGTATGGGACCCGGGACTCAAACCCGCATCCGCTGCGACCATCCGTCAGGTATGGTCCGAAGCCCCCGGCTACCTTGAAACCATAGCAGGTGGAGGTCCGATGGTAGACTCCTACATGGGTTACCTGAACAACTACGACCCGCTGTCGTTCGTGCCGCGGATGCTGCTCCATGCCCCCTGCGGAAAGGCTCAGGGCGATTCGCTGGCCTTGGGTGGTATCCTCTGTCTGTGGAACGATACGAAAGCGCCGAGCGTGGCGGAGGTACTGCGCAACAACGGCGCCTGGTCGGGGCTGCTGCCTTTTGCCGAACGACTCTGGCACGGCGGAGAGATGCCCGCTGGAGTGCCCGCACACCCCAGCCTCTACCCCGACCCCGAGACACCTGCGGGAGAGATGCTGAGGGAGTTTGAGACACGCATGGAGGCCCACAAACGCGACCTGCTGCGCGACGAGCCCTTCTGTTGGTGGCCGAATGCGTCACTGACGTGGCGGGTATCGGAACCGACCACGGTCGGAAGCGACACCAGTGGGTTGCAGTGGCACACGGTGTATGGAGGTGTGGTGGATGTCGATGCGCTGTTCTCGACACTCGGCATCGAACGACCCGACAGCGGTGTGGTGTGGGCCGAAATGACGCTGACCGTCCCGCGCAACACGGTGCTTCGCGCCCAGGTGGGTTTCGAAGCCCCGTCGCGCTCGAACCGCATCTCGAACGGTATCGGCCAGCAAGGGCAGTGGGAGACGGGGAGCGAGCTATGGGTCAACGGCGAGCGAATAGCTCCCCCCACATGGAACGAGCCGGGCGCCTATGCCTTCCCGTTCAACACGTGGGCCAAACCCGAAGAGGAGCTGCCCTACACCGCCGAACAACTCTTCTGGACACGGCCGTCGGTGGCTCTGCCGCTGCGTGCGGGCAAAAACACCATTCGTCTCTGCTCCCGCAAGGTATTCCCGGGACAGCACTGGATATTCGCCGTTATCCCGCACTAAGCCGTCGGCTTAGCTTCTCCCCTGCGAGGCGGTCAGTTGCGCATATCGCAGCCGAAAACGGCGGTAATAAAGCAACCCCAGCACAGCCAGGCCGACAATAAAGGCAATCCACATGCCGGCGGCTTCCATCTTCAGGACAAAACCACAGAGATAGCCCACCGGAGCCGACACACAGAGGTAGGTAAAGATGGCGTAATACATCGGTCGTTTGACCTCCGTGAGGCCGCGCAATGCCCCGAGGATAACCCCCTGGAAACCGTCGATAATCATAAAGAGAGAGCCATAACGCAGCAGGTTGGCGGCAATGTCAATCACCTCAGGTTCGTCGGTAAAGAGGGCTGCAATCGGGCGTCCCAGGAAGAAGACCACCACCGAGGCACACACCGTAAAGAGGGTAATGAGGTGCACAGAGGCATTCATGGCTCGTCGCATCGAGGGATAGAGCCTCAGCCCGTAGTCCTGGCTGACCCGGATGGTGGTTGCGGCAGCCAGCCCCGTCACCACCATAAAGCTGAGCGACGGCAGATTGACGGCAATCTGATGAGCGGCCTGCGGTACGGCGCCGAAGAGTCCGATGACAATGGCCAGCAGGCTGAGGGCAGTCATTTCGATAAAGAGCTGCATGGCAATCGGCACACCGACATTCAGCAGTCTCCGCAGGCGGAAACGGGTAATCTCGACTTTTCGGAAAAGTCCCACATACTCCCGATAATCGGGATTACGCCAAAAGAGCCGCAAGAAGAGCACCACCATCACCAGTCGGGAGATAAAGGTCGAAGCGCCAGCCCCGACCGCCCCCATTTCGGGAAATATCCACCATCCGTAGATAAGGGCGCCGTTCAGGAGCACATTCAGCAGGTTGCCGACGATGGCGATAACCATCGTATGGGTTGTGTTGCCTACCCCTTCGAGGAACTGTTTGCAGGTGGCAAAGAAGACCATCGGCAGCGCTGAAGCGAGCTGATAGGCCATATAGCCTCGGGCAATGGGCAGAATGGCAGGGTCCTGTCCCATGTAACTCATGGCAGGAATCATCGCCCCCAACAGCACCATCAATATTACGCCGACCACACCGCCGAGCAGCAGGGCATTTTTGAAGAGCGAGGCGCTGCGCATGCGGTCGCCGCGGGCAAAACTTTTGCCCACGAGCGGTGTCAGCCCCATCACCACGCCCGTTCCGAGGAAGAGGACGGGCCACGACAGGGCGTAGGCAAACGAGATGGCCGCCAGCGGGACTGCTTCGCCCAGGTGGCCGACCATCACGGTATCGACAATTTGAACCATGTACTGTCCGACCTGCGAGATTATCACAGGGAGTGCCAGCGCAAAATTGGCACGGTAGTAGGGAAGGTAACTCTTCAGTAACATATCGTGTCGTTTGTGGGTATTCGTCCTCAAACCTGTGCGATACAACAGGGTGAGACTGAGGCGGATAATCACGGGAGTAGGCCCTAAATAATTATAGCGTGTATCACACAGGATTTTCGGGTCACCCTCTGATTCCCCCATAACGAAAAAAGGTGTCTGCCCCACCATAAGGGGCAAGCACCTTTTTTTGATTTTGAAAGCTCGGAGACGGTAATACTCGACCGCTTTACCTACATATCAGCAGAACGTATTGTTACAGCCCCTCTATCCATCATGGAGTGCAACATCTCGACCGACTCCCTGAGCCTTTGTTTGAGGGAAAAGTGCGCACGACCATAATCAGTCGTCCGCCCCACGGGAAGGATAAAACCTCCTCGCCCCTGCTGGCAGACTACTCAGCCGCATCAGCCGTCACCGAGACAGCCACTTCGGCTTTGATGTCTTTGTAAATCTTCACAACGGCCTTATATTCGCCGACAGCCTTAATGGCATCCACTTTCACGTTGCGTTTGTCTACCACAAAGCCTTTGGCTTCGATAGCCTCAGCCACTTGCGCCGCGGTCACCGAGCCGAAGATTTTACCGTCTTCAGCGGCTTTGGCAGCGATAGCGACAGCCACACCGTTCAGTTTATCGGCCACAGCCTGTGCATCGGCCACCATTTTAGCCTCTTTGTGAGCCTGTTGTTTGATTTTTTCGGCCAGCACTTTCTTAGCCGAAGGCGTAGCAGCGGTAGCATAGCCTTGCGGAATCAGGTAGTTATTGGCGTACCCCGGACGGACATTTACAATCTGGTCTTTGTTGCCGAGGTTATCGACGTCTTGTTTCAGGATAATTTCCATAGTTGAGTATATCTCCTCGGTTAAACAATTATTTGAGCAGGTCGGTTACGAAGGGCAGGATAGCCAAGTGACGAGCCCGTTTGACGGCCGTAGCCACTTTTTTCTGGTACTTTTGCGAGGTACCGGTGAGGCGGCGGGGCAGGATTTTCCCTTGTTCGTTCAGGAATTTTTTGAGGAATTCGGCGTCTTTGTAATCGACGTATTTAATACCGGCTTTTTTGAAGCGGCAATATTTTTTCTTTTTGACCTCAACCGATACGGGGTTCAGGTAACGGATTTCAGATTGCGGTGCTGCCATGATTAGTCCTGTTTTTTAGCTGCGTTAAGGTTTCTGCGTTTTTCGGCGTACTCGGTGGCGTATTTGTCCTGTTTGAAGGTCAGGAAACGGATGACGCGTTCGTCGCGACGGTACTGCGTTTCGAGGGTTTCAATCAGGTTGCCTTCACCTTCGAATTCGATGAGGGTGTAGAATCCGGTTGTTTTTTTCTGAATCGGATAGGCGAGCTTACGCAGACCCCACTCTTCGGTGTAGGTCACATGGCCGCCGTTTTCGGTGATAACACCCTGGAATTTGCTGACCAGTTCTTTCAGTTGGACATCCGAGAGAACGGGGGTCGCAATGAAAACGGTTTCGTAACGGTTCATAAAGTTGTCCGTAATTGATGAATAATTGGTTGGTTTTAGGTAGTTTACGGAATCCTCCACGGAGAATTTCGAGCCACAAAGGTAAGCTTAATTCCCGGTTTTGCAAACATTTGGCACGATTTTCCCGGGATAATTCCGCGAGGCATGCCGGAGCGGATGCCGCAAAAAGCGCATAATGATATTCAAAAAAGTCCGTTATGTAACACAAAGAGGCTAAATACGAAATATTTAGCCCTATTTATGGATTATATTTGCGTCCCTTGTGACGGAAAGTTATATTTTAAAATTATTCTTGTCCAATTTATGTCGGAGTTACAAACAAAAAGAATTGAAAACATCAGCGGCCAGCCGCCCACCCTGTGGCAGTACGCGACCCACACCCACCAGGGTGCCGAATGGGTCGAGCTCGGAGAAAACCTCATAGGCATCGTAGAGAGCGGCCGCAAACGTATCCGTTACGCACAAAGCGAATACACCGTCGAAAGCGGCGAGTTGTTTTTGCTGGTGCCGGGCAAACACTATGTCGAGAACCTGCCGGCCTCGGACGGGCCCTACAAAGAGACCTGCCTGCGGTTCGACAACCGGCAGATGGCCGATGCCCTCTCGACACTGGTATCGCTCTACGGAATGGAGATACGCCACTCCCGAAGCGGACGGCCCGACCCGACGCTGGCTCATGTCCACGTCAAGGTATGGCCCGAGATGCAACTCTTTTTCGACTCGCTGGCACCCTATCTGGATACGGATTACCTGAACCAGCACAAGGAACTGTTGCGGTTGAAGCTGGCCGAGTTCGCCTACATGGTGATTACGCACAAGGAGTATGGGCTCCAGCACAAGCTCCTGCAGTGCATCGACCGCCTCAGCGACCCCTTCGAGAGCATCATCCGCAACTCGATATTCGAAAACCTCACCATCGAAGAGCTGGCCGTGCGCACGAACAAGAGCCTGACCTCGTTCAAGAACGATTTTCAGCGAGTGTTCGGCGAGACCCCTCACCGATGGATTATCAAACAGCGCCTCTTGCATGCCCGTTTGCTGGTGGTATCGACCAACAAGGCGATTTCGCAAATCGGGTATGAATGCCGTTTCGACAACATCTCGCACTTCATCAAGCTTTTCAAGCGCGAGTTTGGCATGACCCCGCTGTCGATGCGGCAGGAGCAGCGGCAGTAGGCACAGCGGCTCGTCAGCACAAGGGACCGTGGACGAGCTGCCGCCACCCGTTACCCTATGATTCGGCCGACGGAATGAATTTCCGTCGGCCGAACTTTTTTCTCCCGGCCACCGCAAGGCCCGCCCCTGCCTGCCGTCACCCGGAGGCTTCACATCGTCTGCCGCGCGAAAAGCCGCCGAAAAAGATTACCTTTGTCGTAATGGCAACCACAATCGAAGGAATCGTTACGAAGAGTACCGGCAGCTGGTACACCGTGCTCGATGCGGCAAGCGGCGAGTCGGTGCGCTGCCGCATTCGGGGAGTGTTTCGGCTGCGGGGGTCGCGCACCACGAATCCCGTAGTCGTGGGCGACCGCGTGCGGGTGGAGTTGGGCGAGGAGGAGGGCGACAACGTCATCACGGAAATATTCCCCCGGACGAACTATATTATACGCCGCGCCTCGAATCTCTCGAAGGAGAGCCACATTATCGCCGCCAACATCGACACGGCCTACCTGGTCGTGACGCTCGACAACCCGCCGACCAGTACCGAGTTTATCGACCGTTTTCTGGTAACGGCCGAGGCATATCATATTCCGACTGTCGTGCTGCTCAACAAGATGGACCTTTTTGTAGCACCGGCTTCTCGGGAGGTGATAGACCCCTTTTGTGCCACCTATCGGGACGCGGGATATGAGGTCATGGAAATCTCGGCCACCACAGGAATGGGCATTGATGCGCTTCGAGAGCGGATGCGGAACCGCGTGTCCCTCTTTTCAGGCCATTCGGGAGTCGGGAAATCGACCCTGATAAACACCCTCGAACCGGGGCTGAACCTTCGGACGGGAGCCATCTCGGATTACCACCACAAGGGGAAACATACGACCACCTTCTCCGAGATGTTTCCGCTCAGCGGCGGCGGGCTGCTTATCGACACCCCGGGCATCAAGGGATTCGGGTTGGTGGAGATTGCCCCGGAGGAGTTGGCGCGCTACTTCCCCGACCTCTTCCGCTACGCTTCGCAGTGCCAGTACTACAACTGCACCCATACCCACGAGCCCAACTGCGCCGTGACGGAGGCCGTGGCACGGGGGGAGATTGCCGAGTCGCGCTATGTGAGTTACCTGAAAATGTTAGAGGATGACTACAAAAACGGGAAATACCGAAAATAACTACTTCCGCGAGAACCATATTCCGACGAAGCAGCAGCTGCGCGACCTGAACGCGTCGCTGCAGCCGGGCGACCGTCGGGCTACCCTCTCCCAGCCCCAGGCACCGATGGAGCCGTTGGAACAGGTACGGGCAAAAATTGCCTACCTGCGGGAGTTTGTGCTGCCCGAGCGGTACGCCTCGCTGGAGAACCGTCTGGCGTGGCGCACCCGCTATATGGTGATGTGCCTCGAGGACATCTACTACCCGCACAACGCCAGTGCCGTCATTCGCAGTTCGGAGGCTTTCGGGCTGCAGGAGATACACGCCGTGGAGCATACCGTGCGTTTCGCACCGAACAAACATATCGTGCGGGGCACTGACCAGTGGATAGAGTTGCGCAAGTGGCACGACACACCGTCGCTGGTGGCTCATCTGCGGGAGCGGGGCTATCGGATTGTGGTGACGGCACCGCCTCGCCCCGATGCACCCGAACAGAACAGCACCCCGTCCGACTTCGACTTGACGGCAGGCCCCTTCGCCCTCTTTATGGGGACCGAAAAGAGCGGCATTTCGCCCGAGTTGATGGCAGCGGCCGATACGGTCATCTCCATTCCGATGGTGGGATTTGCCGAGAGCCTTAACATCTCGGTCTCGGCGGCTATCGTGGCACAACGGCTGACCGAACGGCTGCGGGAGCCGCAGAGCGGGGTGCAGTGGCCGTTGGACGCCGAGGACCGCGACCGCCTGCTGTTGCGGTGGCTCTGCCACTCGATACGCGACTGGCGGGGCATCCTGCGACGCGGCGGCTTTGAGGCGCAACCGTGAGGCACAACAAAGCAATATCTTAGCTTTTATAGTTTTCATATCATCGGACTGCCCTTCCCGCCGGACGGCAACTCCCACACCATTTAGCAACAAGTGACCATGGAAATTCTGCGAAAACAATTTCTGCAACACGTCGGACAGACCTCCGATTCCCCGCTGATGATAGAGGTGGCGCGGGCCGAAGGCATCTACTTCTACGAGCCAGGTACGGCGGCCTGCCCCGAGGGAAAACGGTATGTCGATTTAATTTCTGGGGTTTCGGTCAGCAACGTGGGACACGGCAACCCTGCCGTGGTCGAAGCGGTCTGCGCACAGGCGCGTGACTACATGCACATCATGGTCTACGGCGAGATGGTCGAACGGCCGCAGGTCAAATACGCCGCTGCCATCGCGTCGCTGCTGCCCGCACCGCTCGAGAGTGTCTACTTCGTCAATTCAGGAGCCGAAGCGGTCGAAGGGGCACTGAAGCTGGCCAAACGGTACACCCACCGCACCGAAATCGTCTCGTTCCTGAATGCCTACCACGGCTCGACCCACGGTTCGATGAGCGTCATGGGGGGCGAAACGTTTGTCGGAGCCTATCGTCCACTGCTGCCCGACACGCGCAAACTGCACTACAACTGTTTCGACGACCTCGCCCAAATCACCGAGCGCACGGCCTGCGTACTGGTCGAACCCGTTCAGGGCGAGAGCGGCGTGAGACCGCCGCTGCCCGGGTTTCTGGATGCGCTGCGCCAACGCTGCTCGGAGGTGGGGGCACTGCTGATTTTCGACGAAATTCAGACCGGCTTCGGCCGTAGCGGAGCGATGTTCGCCCTCGAACGTTACAGGGTTACTCCCGACATCCTCTGTCTGGCCAAAGCGTTGGGAGGCGGGATGCCGCTCGGCGCATTTGTCTCCTCGAATGAAATCATGGCCGGGCTGCAGAGCGACCCGCCGCTGGGACACATTACGACGTTCGGTGGCCATCCCGTCTGCTGCGCTGCGGGTTTGGCAGCCCTGAACTACATTACGGAGCACAACCTGGCTGCCGAAGCGGAGCCCAAAGGGGCACTCTTCGAAGCATTACTCGGCGACCACCCCACGGTGGTCGAGATTCGCCGCAGCGGACTGCTGCTGGCTGTTGAGTTGGGTAGCTCGGAACGACTATTCCGTGCCATGGCACTGCTCAAAGAGGCAGGATACCTCTCGGACTGGTTCCTCTTCTGCGACACGGCTTTCCGCATCTCGCCGCCGCTGGTCATCACCGAGGAACAAATACGCACCTGCTGTGCCGATATTCGGCGTGAGGTGCTCGACAAACTCTAAACCATCTTATCCATCATCCGACCATGGAACCCCAAACCTTCACCACCTCGTTCGACCGCACCAAGATGTGGGTCACCTGTGGCGTCACGCTGCTGCTTGTGGGTATCGCAGTGCTGTTGTGGGCCCTATCCCTCCATGCAGGAGCCTTCGTTATCCTGCTATGCTGCCTGCTCTCCGTCGTCATTCTTTACGGGCTCCAACCCCGCCGCATCGAGGTCACCCCAGACAGCATCGTGCTGCACTGCCCGTTTCACACCAAACGAATTCCGCGCACTTCCACCACCCGAGCACGCCGCATGCGCGACGATGACCTGAAGGGGCTGTGGCGCAAGTTCGGCGCGTCAGGTATTTTAGGCGAATACGGCCTTTTCGCCTCGAAACGCTACCCGAAGATACACTGCTACGCCAAACGTCGGCAGACCGACTGGATTATGATATACTCCTCACCTGAGCCTGCGTGTGAGGTGTGGGTGGTGACGCCGGATGACGGGGAGGCTTTTCTGGCTCTTTTCCCTGCGCAGAATTGAGACGTTTTCACGGACGTGTGTTCGTCGTTCTCGCCTGACAGCGTGAGTTATAAACATTCGGGGGTGAACTTGTGGAAAAGTTCACCCCCGAATTGTTTGCAGATTGTGAATAACCTGTTAATACTGCTCGCTCTCGTTCGGGAAATCACCGCTCTTCACATCCTCCCGATACTGCTCTACGGCCGCCGTAATCTGCTCGTGCAGATTGAGATAACGCCGCAGGAAACGGGGCGAGAAGCCGTTGTTAATGCCCAACATGTCATACGACACAAGCACCTGTCCATCGACCTGATTCCCGGCCCCAATCCCGATAATCGGAATCTTCACGGCCGAGGCCACCCGCCCGGCCAGCGCCGCCGGTATCTTTTCGAGGACAATGCCGAAACAGCCCGTTTCGGCCAACAACAGCGCATCGTTATAGAGTTTTTCTGCTTCGGCCTCCTCCTTCGCCCGGACGGCATAGGTTCCGTATTTGTTAATTGACTGCGGCGTGAGCCCCAAGTGTCCCATCACGGGAATCCCCGCACACAGAATGCGCTGCACAGATTCAATAACTTCGGCTCCTCCCTCCAGTTTCACCGCATCGGCCTCCGTCTCCTTCATAATCCGAATGGCTGAATTCAACGCCTCCTTCGAATTGCCCTGGTAACTCCCAAAAGGCAAATCCACCACCACCAAAGCCCGTTCCACTGCCCGAGCCACCGCTTTCCCGTGGTAAATCATGTCATTGAGGGTCATCGGCACCGTCGTCTTGTACCCCGCAATCACATTGGCCGCCGAATCCCCCACCAAAATCACGTCAATCCCGGCAGCATCCATAATTCCCGCCATCGTATAGTCATAGGCGGTCAGCATCGATATTTTTTCGCCCCGCGCCTTCATTTCGCTCAGACGAAACGTGGTCACGGCTCTTGTTTTTCCTTCTGTCGACATAATCAATCCAACTTCGTTCGTGGGGTCAAAAGTATAAAACTTTCCCATCAATCCCTCGCCCAAGGCGATAAGATTTCGAGCGCCAAACAACACAGGCAACCAACGGGATATGGGGTAGAGGCAGCTCGGCTGGAATGCCCAGCGGCACCTGTGGGCTGACGGTTTCTCACGAAACCACATCGGCTCGACTCCTCATCTCAGCCCTTCTCGACCTTGCGCCCACCCCCCCGAGCGGCAGAGCCGCTGGGCGCAACGGTCGGCGGTTTTTACAAAACCGCGCGGCGCGGAAACTCAGTGGCCCGGGTTGCCGAGGCAACCCGTCAGCCCGGGGGTGGCTGCGGGCACTCCGAATAAGAGAATGCTCGGTCTCAAATGCGGAGGGCTGACGACGGCCTGCGCAATCAGAGCGTTTCGAATCCGGGCGGCTGCGCTCCGAAAACAGAGCACCGTCAGGTCGAAGCCGGCGGAGTTTAGGGTAGAGGCGGCTCGGTTGGAGTGCCCAGCGGCACCAGGCCTCCGCTGGGGATGGTTTCGGCCTGACACGAATGGCAAGCCATTCGCATTTTCTCAGAGACGAGTCGGCAGGAGTGCCAGCGGCACCTGCGGGCTGACGGTTTCTCATGAAACCGTTGCGGCTCGGAGAATCATTCCCGCCTCTTTCGGCAGCACCGCCCCCGCTGGCTTCGGCCCTTCGGAATGTGTTCCGTACATACACTCAACTCAGCATCCATTCCCAAAAATCCAAGCAACCTCGCTGACGGCGTTCTTCAAAAGCCTGCCTACATTAAAAATTCAGACAAGTATCACCGGACAGAACCTATCGAAAGACTCTCCCACAAAAAAAAACGTGTCGGGCTCCGTCACACGGAACCCGACACATGTATAAAAGCAATCTCAATCGAGCGACTACAACGCCCCGATTTCTTTCAGGATGGCATTGGTTTTACGCACAGCTTCGGCACTCTTTTCAAAAGCCTCTTTTTCTTCGGCCGTCAGAGCCACTTCGACAACCTTTTCAGCACCGTTTTTCCCGATAACGGTCGGCACACCGATACAGATGTCTTTTTGGCCGTATTCGCCTTCGAGGTATACGCACGAAGGAACGATTTTCTTTTGGTCGCGCACAATCGATTCGACCACCATGGCAGCCGCAGCGCCCGGAGCATACCAGGCCGAGGTACCGAGCAGTTTGGTCAGCGTGGCACCGCCCACCATCGTGTCAGCCACGACTTTGTCGAGCAGAGCTTTGTCTTTGCAGAGGTCGGTAACGGGCACACCCTTCACCGAGGCTTTGCTCACGAGCGGAATCATCGTCGTATCGCCGTGACCGCCGATAACCATTCCGTCCACGTCGTTCGAGTTCACGCCGAGTGCTTTCGAGAGGTAGCATTTGAAACGAGCCGAGTCGAGCGCACCACCCATCCCGAACACCTGATTTTTGGGAAGCCCCGTAGCTTTGAGAGCCAGGTAGGTCATCGGGTCCATCGGGTTCGACACAATCAGGATAATGGCTTTGGGCGAATATTTGAGGATATTTTCAGCCACCCCTTTCACGATACCGGCATTCACGCCAATCAGTTCTTCGCGGGTCATACCGGGTTTGCGGGGCATCCCCGAGGTAATCACCACCACATCCGAGTTGGCAGTAGCGGCATAGTCATTGGTTACCCCTACCATGTTGGTATCGAAATCCATCAGGGTAGCGGTTTGGAAAATGTCGAGGATTTTCCCTTCCGAGAAACCTTCCTTGATATCGAGCAGCACCAGTTCGCTGCACACTTCGCGCGTGGCCAGTACGTTTGCACACGTTGCACCGACGTTACCGGCGCCCACTACGGTTACTTTTGCCATTGTTTATTGTTTTAAGAGTCGTTTTTGAATGCTGTTTTTCCTTTGTAGGCGATGCCCGCCCCCAACAAAATTAAAGATTACCCAATATGTGCAGCGTACTCATCGGCCGAGAGCAGGCTGTCGAGTTCAGCCGGATTGCTGAGGCGGATTTTAATCATCCAGCCGGCGCCATACGGGTCCTTATTCACGGTTTCGGGCGCGTTTTCGAGTTCGCCGTTGAATTCGAGCACCTCGCCGCCCACCGGCATAAAGGCATCCGAAACGGTTTTGACCGCTTCAATCGTCCCGAAGACATCGTTTTGGGCGAGGGTTTCCCCTTCCGTGGTGACATCCACAAAGACGATATCACCCAGTTGGCTTTGGGCAAAATCGGTAATTCCCACATAGGCTTCGTCGCCTTCGACGCGAATCCATTCGTGGTCTTTCGAGTATTTCAGGTTAGCCGGAATATTACTCATGACTATTTAAGGTATTTAATGAATGACTGGCTCAAAGGTACCGCTTTTTTCGGAACGCGCAAAGAGATTGTTAGCGAAATAACACAAATTTTCCTGACTAAATATGCTCACAAGGCTTTGACCTGATACCGTCGAACCACACTTCACACACTGCCGCTCACAGTGTTTGAAAAAACGCCCCCATTGTGTATCTTTGCTCTGTATGGAATCATTCGTCGTCTCGGCTCGCAAGTACCGTCCGGCCACGTTTCGGAGCGTTGTCGGGCAGAGCCACATTACGGAAACCCTGAAGAATGCCATTGCACGCGGGCAGTTGGCACACGCCTATCTTTTTACCGGTCCCCGGGGGGTGGGAAAGACCACATGTGCCCGCATCTTTGCCAAGGCGATTAACTGCCTGAACCCCACCCCGGACCACGAAGCATGCGGAGAGTGCGAGTCGTGTCGGGCGTTTAACGAGGGACGGTCGTTCTCCATTCACGAACTGGACGCCGCCTCGAACAACTCCGTGGAGGACATTCGCGCCCTGACCGAGAAAGTACGCATACCGCCGCAGGTGGGGAAATACAGCGTATACATCATCGACGAAGTCCATATGTTGTCGGCCAACGCCTTCAACGCCTTCCTGAAAACGCTCGAAGAGCCGCCCCACTACGCTATTTTCATTCTGGCCACGACCGAGAAGCACAAGATACTGCCGACCATACTGTCGCGCTGCCAGTGCTACGATTTCAACCGCATTCGGGTGGAGGACACCGTGCAATACCTGCAATACATTGCCGGCAACGAGGGCATCGAGTATGACGACGAAGCCCTGCATATCATTGCCCAGCGGGCCGACGGCGGGATGCGCGACGCCCTGTCGATGTTCGACCGCGTGGTGTCGTTCTGCGGGACAAAACTGACGGGCGACAAGGTGGCCGAGAGTCTGAACGTACTGGACTACAACACCTATTTTGCTGCTACGGATTTGATTCTGGCGGGAAACTATGCCGAGTTGCTGACCCTGTTCGACGGGGTACTACGGCGAGGATTTGAGGGGCAACTGTTTATTGCGGGGCTTAACGGGCACATGCGCGACCTGCTGGTGTGCAAAAATCCGCAGACGGCACCGCTGCTGGAGGTGACAGGCCATGTGGCGGAACGGTACAAGGAGCAGGCCGAGGCGTGTGATGTGGGTTTTCTGTTCAATGCCATCAACCTGCTGACCCAGACCGATACGGGCTATCGCACGGCTACCAACCGTCGGCTTCATGCCGAGTTGGCTTTGATTAAGTTGTGCGGTCTGGGGGAGTTAAAAAAAAAAGATGACGGAGTAGCTTCGGACGAGGCGGAAGCACTGCGTCTGGTGGCGGGAACGGGTCGGTATCCGATGCCGGCCATTGGGGCAGCCCCATCCACTGCCGGAGTTACGGTAAGCGCCGCTGCAACAACTCCTGCGGTATCAAAAGCAACACAGGCCGAGTCACCTGCTCCTGCACCAAAGGCGGTTCCTGCTGTCGAGAAAAGCACTATCTCACCCTCCGCGGCCTCGCCGGCTCCATCCTCGGCGACAAACACCGCGGCCGCGAGACCGCAGGCGACAGCTCCTCAGAAAGTCCCCCAGACGGGGCGTTCGGTCAGCGGGTTCTCGATTTCGCAGCTGGGGAGTCCTGCAGCGAGTGCGGAAACCTCTGCCCAAGCGGATGTTACCAACCAGTCACAACCACACAATACCCCTATCGTCCAACCCCTGAGCAGCGAGGAGGCCGAGGCCGCTATCCGTTCACACTACGAGGAGCTGATTCGGATGTGGAACGACCGCCAGCGGCCGCGACTGGCCACAGCCCTGGGAACGGGAACGATTCAGGGTGAAGTGGTGACGATAACCGTACCGAACGAGGTGCTGGCCGATGAAATTAACCAGGCCAAATGGGAGATAGAGCGCGACCTGCGCAGCCTGACAGGTGCTGCGGCACGGATTGAGGTCGAGGTGGTGGAGCAGACGCAGGAGTATAAACCGGTTTCGATGGAGGACAAGTTGCAGTATTTGGTGAATATGAATCCGAACATTCTGAAGTTGCGGGATGAGTTGGATTTGACGATATAGCACATAACGGCAGGAGGCATACCGAATATATGGCCGCGGGGCGGTACATCTGGATGATGTACCGCCCCGCCTCGTTAAGTCAGTATCATACGATGTGGCTTATCCCAACACCTCGTGCGCCCGCTCAATACGCCGCAGGAACTCCGGCCGCCCAATCAACTCGGCAATGTCGAAGAGATTGGCCCCCGTACTTGCCCCCACCAGCGCCAACCGCAGGGTATTCATCACCTTGCCCATCGGCAGCCCGTTGGCTTCAATCCACTCATGTGCGCGCGCCTCCAGCATCGGAGCCGTAAACTCCTCAACCACTTCCAACTGATGGCGGAGATTTTGGAGATGCTCCGGATTATCATCCTTCCAGAACTTGGCTATGGCCTTCGGGTCATAAGTCTCTGGCGCTTCAAAAAAGTAGCGCGACAGCTCCCACAGGTCGGTAATAAACGTAGCCCGCTCCTTCACGAGCCCCATGATGCGTTCCACCTTTTCGACCGGCACATCGCCATGCCCCCGCTCAGCCAACACAGGCAGGAAAAGAGCCGCCAGCTCTTCGTTCGATTTCCGATGCAGATATTGGGCATTGAACCATTTGGCCTTTTCCGGGTCGAAACGTGCACCCGACTTGCTCACCTTTTCGAGCGAGAAGAGCTGAATGAGTTCCTCCATGGAGAGTATCTCGGAGTGGTCGTTGCCGGGGTTCCAGCCGAGCAGCGCCAGCAGATTGACGAAGGCTTCGGGGAAATATCCGTCTTCGCGGTAGCCGCGCGCCCCCTCACCGCCGTCCTGCGGCTTCCACTGCAACGGGAAGACCGGGAAACCCAGTTTATCCCCATCCCGCTTGCTCAACTTGCCCCCGCCCGTGGGTTTCAGCAACAGCGGCAGGTGTGCAAACTGCGGCATCCGCTCCGTCCACCCGAAAGCGCGGTACAGCATCACGTGCAACGGCAGCGACGGCAACCACTCCTCACCCCGAATCACGTGCGTAATCTCCATCAGGTAGTCATCCACGATATTGGCCAGATGATACGTAGGCAACTGGTCAGCCGACTTGTAGAGCACCTTGTCGTCCAGCGTCGAACTGTTCACCGTCACGTGGCCGCGAATCATATCCTCCATTTCGATGGTTTCGTTTTCGGGCATCCGAAAACGAATTGTCCACTGGTCGCCGCGGGCTATGCGTGCCTGCACCTCTGCTTCGGGCAGCGCCAGCGACGTTGCCAACCGTGTCCGCACCGCATAGTTGTAGGCAAAGGTTTCGCCCCGCGACTCATACTCTTTGCGAATGGCCTCGAGTTCCTGGGGCGTATCGAAGGCGTAATAGGCCCACCCGTCACGAACCAGCTGTTCGGCATATTGGAGGTAGATTTCGCGCCGTTCACTCTGCCTGTAAGGCGCATGGGGTCCTCCCACACCCACCCCTTCATCCACCTCGATACCACACCAACGGAGCGATTCGATGATATACTCTTCGGCTCCCGGCACAAAGCGATGCGAGTCGGTATCTTCGATACGAAGCAGAAAAGCACCGCCATGCTGGCGGGCAAAGAGGTAGTTGTAGAGCGCAGTGCGAACGCCCCCCATATGAAGCGGCCCCGTGGGGCTGGGGGCGAAACGTACCCGAACAGGTCTGTTGGTCATCATGATTGGTCTGCTTTTTAGATATGCGAAAATACAAACTTTATTCCATACTTTGCGGCCACAGCCCCCGGGAGGCAGAAAATAGTCGGAGAGGTCCGTTTTTTCGTATCTTTGTTCGTCGTGTCAGGTTTTCGCAACGAAACCCCAGCACACCTTTGCCTCACCAACACTCCGCCCATGAACCTCTCTCCCCAGTGGCACAACTTTGTGAATCGCATTCCCAAACTCCTGCTGTTGCTGGTGGTATTCTATGCCTTGGCACAGAATCGAGAGATGTTGTTCGGCCGGGCGTTGGACTCGGACAACCAAAACAATCCGGTGCGGATAGACACCGCACTGGTTTCGCAATTTTTCCACCAACCGACCCTCCTGACCACCACCGACTCCGTGCTGTACGAGGTTCGTTTTGCCGCCACGCATGAAGACCCCGACGGATATGTGATTGTGGAACGCGAAGCGACCAACAGCGCATGGGGTCACGACGGACCTGTTTCGGTGGCTGTTTTTCTGGACGACGGGATGATTATCCGTGGGGTTCATCTGTTGGAAGAGCACGAGACCCGACGTTTCGTGGAGCGTATGCAAACGGCCCGTTTTCTGGAACGGTGGAACGGCCGCCATCTCTACGACCCCCAACAGCCCATCGATGCCACGACCGGAGCTACTGCAACTTCGGTCGCCGTTGCCACCAACGTCAATCGTACGTTGGCGGCACTGCTCGACCGCACCCCGGCCCCCGTAATGGTACGTGAGACACCCCATACCATGGCCGGACAATGGGCAGTCCTCTTTGTGACGGTCATGTCGCTGGCCTGTTTCTTCGCTCCCGACACCACACGCCGACTGCGTATCCCCCTGCTAATTCTTTCGGTCGCAGTGCTGGGCATCTGGCAAGGCACCTTCCTTTCCATGGCAGGACTCTACCGCTGGCTGATTATGGGATTTCCTCCTCTAGCATATTTTGGAGTCTTTATCATCCTGCTGCTCTCGTTCCTGCTACCGCTCTTCACCGGCAGGGGATTTTATTGCCGCTACCTCTGTCCCTTCGGAGCGGCTCAAGAACTGGTGGGAGTGCTCACCCGACGCAAGCTCAAACTCTCCCCACAGACGCTGACTGTCGCTCGCTGGGTACGACGCGGTATCCTGGTGACAGTGGTGATTCTGCTCCTGATACTGCCCCATGTCGAGCTCGCCGACCTGGAGCCGTTTACCCTGTTTCTGTTCCGTTCGGCAGCCCTCTCGTCACTCGTTTTGGCAGGGCTGAGCCTCGTGGGGTCGCTTTTCGTTCGTCGCCCCTGGTGCCGGCTGCTGTGTCCGACAGGCGAGATTCTCTCGCTCCTGCGACGTAAAGTGCGCTATCCTCGTTTTCTCTCGCGACATCATCGGGCCTAACCTGCCCCTCATTCACAAAAAAACGGTTCCCGAGTGCCGCGCACCCGGGAACCGCCCGTAGACAGGACTGAAAGTCCCAAAATCCCACTACGACAACTTGCGGGCCACCTCTACCTGCTCGTACCCCTCGATAATATCCCCAACCTTGATGTCGTTGTAGTTTTCGATGTTCAGACCGCACTCCATGTTCGGCCCCACCTCCTTCACATCGTCCTTGAAGCGGCGGAGCGAACCGAGTTTGCCGGTGTAGACCACAATACCGTCGCGAATCACGCGCACCAACGTGCTGCGGGTAATCTTCCCTTCGCGCACCAGACAGCCGGCCACCGTCCCGACCTTCGTAATCTTGAAGACCTCCATAACCTCCACCGAGCAGGTAATCTCCTCTTTGGTTTCGGGGGCCAACATTCCTTCGATGGCATCCTTGATTTCGTTGATGGCATCGTAGATAATGGAGTAGAGACGGATTTCGATTTCCTCTTTTTCGGCCAGTTTCCGTGCCGCTGCCGACGGACGCACCTGGAAGCCGATAATCACGGCATTCGAAGCCGCTGCCAGCAGGATATCGCTTTCGGAGATAGGTCCGACCGCCTTGTGAATGACATTGACCTGCACCTCTTCGGTCGAGAGTTTGACGAGGGAGTCGGTCAGCGCCTCGATGGAGCCGTCCACGTCCCCCTTGATAATCACGTTGAGCTCCTTGAAGTTGCCCACCGCGATACGACGGCCGATTTCGTCCAGCGTAATGTGTTTCTGCGTGCGGAGCCCCTGCATACGTTGGAGTTGTTCGCGTTTGTTGGCAATTTCGCGCGCCGACTTGTCGTCTTCCATGACGTTGAAGTTATCCCCGGCCTGCGGTGCTCCGTTGAGCCCGAGCACCAGCACCGGCGTTGCCGGCCCTGCCTCGGTCACCTTTTGCCCGCGTTCGTTGAACATCGCCTTCACGCGTCCAGAGTAGGTTCCCGAGAGCATCACATCCCCCACGCGCAGCGTACCGGCGCTCACCAGTACCGTTGCCACATACCCCCGTCCCTTGTCCAGCGAAGATTCGATAACGGTCCCCGTGGCCCGTTTGTTGGGATTGGCCTTCAGGTCGAGCAATTCAGCCTCGAGCAATACCTTTTCGAGCAGTTTATCGACATTGATACCTTTTTTGGCCGCAATGTCCTGCGACTGGTACTTACCACCCCACTCTTCGACCAACAGGTTCATGTTGGCCAGCTCTTCCTTGATTTTATCGGGATTGGCTCCGGGTTTATCGATTTTGTTGATGGCGAAGACAATCGGCACCCCGGCTGCCTGGGCATGGTTGATGGCCTCTACCGTTTGGGGCATGACGCTGTCATCCGCCGCGATAATGATAATCGCCACGTCGGTCACCTTGGCCCCGCGCGCACGCATGGCGGTAAAGGCTTCGTGCCCCGGCGTGTCGAGGAAGGTGATGCGTCGTCCGTCCTCCATCTTCACACTGTATGCCCCGATGTGCTGGGTAATCCCCCCGGCTTCACCCTCAATCACGTTCGTTTTACGGATGTAGTCGAGCAGTGAGGTTTTCCCGTGGTCTACGTGCCCCATAACGGTCACAATCGGCGGACGCGGCACCAAATCTTCGGGTTTGTCCTCCTCTTCCACAATGGCTTCCTGGATATCGACCGTCACAAATTCCACCTTAAAGCCGAACTCTTCGGCCACAATCACCAGCGCTTCCGCGTCGAGGCGCTGGTTAATCGACACCATCAGCCCCAGGTTCATGCAGGCCGTAATCACCTCGGTCACCGGGACGTCCATCATGGTCGCCAATTCGCTGACGGTCACAAACTCCGTCACCTTCAGAATCGACTTTTCGCGTTCCTGCTGTTCCATCTCTTCGGCCATACGTCCGTGGATGGCTTCGCGTTTGTCGCGACGATATTTGGCGCTCTTGCTCCCCTTCCCTTTGTTGGTCAGACGAGCCAGCGTCTCTTTAATCTGCTTTTGTACCTCTTCATCGCTCACCTCCTGCCGCACAACCGGTTTCGGTCCACGGGCGTTTTTCCGTCCACCGCTCGCATTGGCATTCGCCCCGGGACGCCCATTCCGCCCTGCTCCACTGGCTCCGCCATTGCCTGCGCCGTTGCCGCCACCGGCAGCAGGACGCGAGGTGCCCGGCGTATTGGCCACATCCACTTTCCCTTTCTTGATGCGGTTCCGTTTGCCACGTTCACCGCCTCGTCCCCGTTCATAGGTGGTCGGCAGTTCGATTTTCCCGAGAATCTTCGGACCGGTCAGTTTATTGGCATCGTCGTTGGCACGGAACACCTCGGGTTCTTTGGGTTGTTCCACGGGAGTCACCCCCGGTACCGGTTCAACCACAGCTGACTCAGCCTTCTTTTCTTCGGCAACAACTGTCGCAGGTGCCGCTTTCTTCTCTTCTTCAACAGATACGGTTTTCTTCTCCTCTGTTTCCTTGACCGTCGGTTGCTCGGCTGCCTGAGACTGAGCTTTCGGCGCAGAATCACTCTTCGGAGCGACATTTTTCTTCCTGTCACCCTCCAGGTCGAGTTTTCCCACCACCTTCGGTCCGCTCAACGGCGCTACGGGTGTCGTAAAGACCGTATTGCTCTTCACGTTCACCACCTCCTCCTCATCGGCAGCGGTTTTGGCTGCAGTCTCTGCATCGTGCAGCGAAACACTCTCCTTCACGGGTTTTATCTTCTCGCGAATGTTCACCTTCTCCACACCCTTGCCGCCAAACTCGTTGCGCACGAGTTCCACGGCCTGCGGGTCGAGAATCGTACTGGGTCCGTGTTCCACTTTGATACCCTTCTTCTCCAGGAACTCCACGATGGTTCCCTGGCCGACGTTGTACTCACGTGCAACGCTGCTCAATCTGACTTTTGTCTGTTTCTCTGCCATGTATCTGTCTTTCCTCGTTTTTGTATGGTTAATCCGGCTTTTCGGCCCGGCTGCCTTAGCTTCGCTCAACACTTATGCACGGGGAGAGGAAACACCGTCTCCCCGTGAAATCCCCCTACTCGAATTCTGCCCGCAGGATGCGCAGAACCTCCTGAATGGTTTCCATCTCCAGGTCGGTTCGTTTGGCCAGGTCGTCGGGGTTCTGTGCCAGAACACGTTTCGCCGTGTCGAGCCCGATTTTCTTGAACTGGTCGATAATCCAGGGTTCGATTTCGTCCGTGAATTCGCTCAGGTCCACATCTTCTTCGTCCTCTTCGCCCGTTTCACGGTATACGTCGATATCGTAGCCGGTCAGCATGCTGGCCAGACGAATATTCAGCCCGCCTTTCCCGATAGCCAGCGAGATTTCACTCGGTTTGAGGTGCACTTCGGCGGTTTTGGTCTCTTCGTTGATGCTTATCGAGAGCACTTTGGCCGGGTTCAGCGCCCGCTGAATCATCAGGCTGGGGTTCGAGGTGTAGTTCACCACATCGATATTTTCATTGCGCAGCTCCTTGACGATGCCGTAGATGCGCGACCCTTTGACCCCCACACAGGCCCCTACCGGGTCGATGCGTTCGTCATAGGATTCCACAGCCACTTTGGCCCGTTCGCCCGGGATACGGACAATCTTCTTGATGGTAATCAACCCGTCGAAGATTTCGGGAACTTCCAGTTCGAAGAGGCGTTCGAGGAACTCGGGTGCCGTCCGCGAAAGGATAATCTTCGGGGAGTTGTTAATCATCTCCACCTTCGAGACAATGGCCCGCACGGTATCTCCCTTGCGGAAGAAGTCGCTGGGTATCTGTTCCGATTTGGGCAGCAAGAGTTCGTTATCTTCGTCGTCGAGCACCAGAATCTCCCGTTTCCACACCTGATACACTTCGCCGGTGATAATCTCCCCGACCCGTTCGGTGTATTTTTGGAAGAGGTTAGCCTTCTCGAGGTCCATGATGCGCGAAGCGAGGTTCTGCCGGATGGCCAGCACGCTGCGGCGTCCGAAGTCCGAGAATTTCACTTCCGTAGCCACCTCTTCGCCCACTTCATAGGTGGGGTCGATTTTCCGTGCATCGCTCAGGCTGATTTGGGTATTTTCGTCCAGCACGTCGCCATCTTCCATCACCAGCCGATTCCGCCAGATTTCGAAGTCACCGCTTTCGGGGTTGATGATGATGTCGAAATTTTCGTCCGAACCGTAGGTCTTCACCAGCATGTTGCGGAAGACATCTTCCAGAACGCTCACCATGGTGGCGCGGTCGATGTTTTTCAACTCTTTGAACTCAGCGAATGTGCTAATCAGGTTTATTGTTTCCATCGCTCTTGGTCTGTCCTCTCTGCGATTCTCCCAAAATCGAGCCGCAGAGTGATTAAGGATTTATGATTTGTTTTTGTTTTGTTCGTTATTTGAAGTCGAAGTATTCGGTTACGGCTTTCAGGTCGTCCCAGGCGAGTTGTTCCTGTTTTTGGACGGTCTCTTTGCGTTTTTTCCCGGGCAAGAGTTCCTTGACCTCATACATCACCTCGATAGCTGTCGGCACCTCACCCTCAACACCATACCCCACACCACTCAGCACCACGCCCGAAAGTTTCCGACCGCTTTTGAAGAGCACGTCTACCTGCGGCAGCTTATCCGCGGCCAATGCGCGTGTAATCAGTTTTTGGAGTTGGCGTCCGAGGCGAATGGGTTGTCCGAGTCCGGCCGACATCACCGTGAGCGAAAAATCGGGTTCCTCTTCCACACCCTCCACCACCGTGCGCGGCAAGGCAGCGACCAGTCGGTCCGAGATTTCGCGGCTCAGGAGAGCGCAATCGTCAATTCCGACACCCTGCCCCTGACCATCGCAATCCACCACGACCTCGATATCATCTCCCGCAGCCCCTTTGCAGGCGACCTCCACCACAAAGAAGCCGCGTTCGGCCCACACCGAGCCTTCTCCTTCCACCACTGCCGCAACCACCTCCCGCACGATATTGTCGTATGCCATAGTCAGTGTCTGTTGTAAAACAGAAAACGGAGGTGACTCACCTCCGTTTCCACAATCCTCCGTCACAGTTTCAAGAACCGTAACGCTGCAAAGATAGGTAATATTATATAGTTCTGCAAATTTCGGCACGCATCGCCGCCCCTACGCGCAGCAACGCCACCCTTCCGTGCAGCCGCCTGCCGTTCCGCTGCGCGTTAGAAGCGGCGCGTATAGGCGTGGCAGTAAGGTTCCGTCCCCTTGCGTTCGTAGTAGTCCTGGTGATAGGTCTCCGCAGGCCAGAAGGTCGTTGCCGGCGTCACGCGCGTTACCACTCGGTAACCTTTGTCCTTCAAGGTTTTTATCAACCTCTCCGAGACCTCCTTCTGCTCCGGGGTCAGGTAAAATACCTCCGACCGATACTGAGGCCCCAGGTCAGGCCCCTGACCGTCCTCCTGAGTCGGGTCGTGGATTTCGAAGAAGAGTTTGGCGAGCGTTTCGTAACTCACCCGCGACGGGTCGTAAGTCACCCTGACGGCTTCGGCATGGCCCGTGGTTTTGGTACACACCTGTTCGTAGGTCGGGTTCTCCACCGTCCCACCGATGTAGCCCGACTCCACGGAGAGCACCCCCGGCTCTTTTTGCATCATGTGCTCCACGCCCCAGAAACAGCCGCCGGCAAAGATGGCCTGAGCTGTTTGGAGCGCAGCCTCCTGAGTCGTATCGGCAGGTTGGAACTCCATGGAGATGGAGTTGACGCAGTGGCGCGTGTTTTTCGAGGTGAAACCCTCCCCGACAAAGACATGCCCCAGGTGAGCCCCGCAACGGGCACAAGTAATTTCAGTACGCTGCCCGTCGGCATCGAGCGTCCGTTTGACCGCCCCGGGAATTTCGTCGTCGAAACTGGGCCATCCGCATCCCGCATCGAATTTGTCTTCCGAGCGGTAGAGCGGCGCTCCGCACTGTTTGCAGAGGTAGGTACCCTTTTCGTTGAAACGGTAATATTCGCCCGTAAAGGGCCGTTCCGTTCCCTTGTCGATAATGACCCGTTTCTCTTCGGGTGTAAGTTCTTTTTTCTTCATATTGTCTTGTGCATTGACCGAGCAGGCCGCCACGAGCAGCACAGCCGGCAGAACCACCCAGCGCCAGCCGTGGGCTACGGGTGAATTCGAGGAGTGAAAGATACGTGTTTTTCTCATGATATGATTATAACGCAAAAATCGTTCCGAAAATTGGGCAGCACACGCATTCACCAACCCGCGCAGCACAAAAAAGCCTTGACACAACGAGTGCCAAGGCAAGAAAAACGGGACGGAGCCCCCTCCTGCAGAATGTTCCTACCGTTTGAGTCGATAGTAGGGGATTCGGTCAAGCGGCGCGGTCACCTCGAGCACTACCGGCCCGCGATACCGTTTGCCGAGGTCATCGACCCACGTACCGCGCGGCAAACGGACGGTCCGTTTGCCGTCGGGCGAGAGCACGGGGGCAATCAGGTAGTCCGACCCGAGCATATACTGGTCGTTGCAGTTCGAGAAGCCTTTGTTGGGGTACATATACTCCATGTGGCGTACAATCGGTTCGCCGGTTTCAGCCGCATGACGGGCCACCTCCAGGATATAGGGTGCCATTTTCTCGTGCAGTTGAGCCGCCGCGCGACACAGCCGAAGATGAGTGGAGTCGAGCACCCGCCACGGTGCCACCGAGAACTGCATCATCGGCATGAGAGCCTGCAGTTGTGCCGAGCGCACCACCAGGTCCTGGTCGAGGTTCTCCTGCGCTTCGGGGGTAAAGTCGGCCACCTGTCCTCCGCCAATCATGTCGGGGCAGGTGTAGGCGTACCCCATCAGCCCCGCATTTACCATGTCGGGCACCAGCTCCCGCAGTGCCTCCCACGAGTGATTTTTGTCGCTCAGGCGCTGCACCAGCGGCTGTTCCTGCATCTTCCAGCAGGCACGAAATTCGTTGTATGGGAACTTTGCCCCCAGTTCGCCCCATTTTTGGAGCTGGTCCACGGCACGGGCCGTCGTATCGGCATAGCTTTGGGTCGCAGGGTCGTAAAAGTAGGTATCCCCGGCGTCGAACTTAAAGCCGTCCACCCCGTACTCCTCCTGCACCCGACGGAGTTGCTGCAGGAGGTGGTCAAAGGCCTCGGGGTTGGTCAGGTCGTAGCAGGCACTATACCCGTTCCACCACGGCACAATCGCCGCACGGTCGCTCCCCTTCTGCCGAATCAGGTATCCCCGCGCCTGAAGGTCACGGAACTCGGGACTGTCGGGACTCACAAAGGGCGAAATCCACAACATCACCTTGAACCCTTTGTCGTGCAACCGCTCCACCATCCCTTTGGGGTCGGGGAAAGACTCGGCCTTGAAATCAAAATTACCGTAGTAACGCTGCCAGTTATCGTCCACCATCAAAATCCCCGCCGGGAATCCGTTTTTCAGAATATCCTCCGCATAGCGTTCAATGGCCTCCTGCGTCTGGTCGTACTGCAGTTCAATCCAAGTGTTGTACTGCGGACGGCTGAAGAAGAGCTCCGGCGGCAGCTGTCCGTTGGGGGCAAAGTGCGCATCTTTCCCCAGGACAAAAGCCTCCCGGAGGTTTTTCCCGGCCTGCGTAGCCGTCACCGCTCCCACAGGAGAGTCAACGACCAGTTTCTCACCGTCGAACGTAAAGCGGAACGGCGCATCGCTCCACACATACCGTCCGTAATTGGAGACCAAAAACGGCGCCGCCTGGTTCTGCGCGTTGTCCCGTCCGAGGTCATAGGTAGCCGAAGTTTTTTCGAAGGGCATCGCATCGCCCAGGGCGGTCATCGCCCCCCACCACTTTTCGCCGGGACGGAGCGCAATTTCACTGACGTGCTGCGCCCGTACGGCGGGCACCAGCGACAAGACACTCAGAGTAAGGGCTGTACAAATATGTTTCTTATTCATGCGAATGGATAAGGAATTTATGAAAGGTCAATCGTTTTGAGCAGCGAGGTGAAGTGCACCACCTGCTCGCCAAACAGCGACAGGGCAATGGTCTGGTACTCGCCCATCACCTCCTGCATGAAGCGTTGGTATTCGGCCGTATCGGGCACTTCGACCTGCAGCGAATAGGTGTAGTGCGGGTCTCCGCTGTTGGTCAGTACGCGGCTAAAGATAATTCGGCGCGGGTGCTCTTCATTCTCCCCAAAGCCCGCTTCACGCAGGAAGGGAATAACCTGATGCACAAAGAGGTCGTACCACCGTTCGTGCACGGGCGGTTCGACCATAAAGGAGGTATTGACAATATACATAATGGTTCTCAAGGAATAAACCGTGTCTCACACACGGTATTCATCTAAAAAGATTGCGGAGAGGGTCGCCGTTGCATACACCTCCCCGCAACCTGTTTCGAATCGGCCGATTACTTAATGATATCGAATCCCGTATAGGGCCGCAGCGCTTCGGGAATCACAATTCCCTCGGGCGTTTGGTTGTTTTCGAGCAGCGCTGCCACAATACGGGGCAGGGCCAGCGAGCTGCCGTTCAGAGTATGGGCCAGTTCGGTCTTTTTGGTTTCGGCGTTTCGGAAACGGAGTTTCAGGCGGTTGGCCTGGAACGACTCGAAGTTCGACACGGACGACACCTCCAGCCATTTGTCCTGCGCTTCGCTGTAGACCTCGAAGTCGTAGGTCAGGGAGCTCGTAAAACTCATATCACCACCGCACAACCGCAAGATGCGGTACGGCAGTCCCAGTTTTTGGACAATGCCCTCGACGTGTGCCACCATTTCGTCCAGTTTTTCGTAGGAGTT
Source organism: Candidatus Rikenella faecigallinarum (assembly GCA_019113395.1). Classification (GTDB taxonomy): domain Bacteria; phylum Bacteroidota; class Bacteroidia; order Bacteroidales; family Rikenellaceae; genus Rikenella; species Rikenella faecigallinarum. The sequence continues at coordinate 60,131 of DXHL01000006.1, forward strand.
CGACGGGTGCACCACCTGCACGATTTCGACCTTGTCAAACTGGTGGAGTCGGTTCAGCCCCCGCACATCTTTTCCGTACGACCCCGCTTCACGGCGGAAACAGGGCGTATAGGCAGTCATCTTGATGGGCAGTTCCTTTTCATCGACAATTTCGTCGCGGAAGATGTTGGTCACGGGGACCTCTGCCGTCGGAATCAGATAGAAGTTATCAACCGTGGCGTGGTACATCTGCCCCTCCTTGTCAGGCAGCTGACCGGTTCCGAAGCCCGAGGCTTCGTTCACCATAATCGGAGGTTCCACCTCCTGGAAACCCGCCGCGGTATTGATATCCAGGAAAAAGTTAATCAGCGCACGTTGCAGCCGCGCCCCTTTCCCCTTGTAAACAGGGAAGCCTGCCCCGGTCAATTTATTCCCCAGTTCAAAGTCGATGATATCGTATTTCTTGGCCAGCTCCCAGTGGGGCAAAATCCCTTCGCCTTTGAGTTGTTTGGCCTCGGGGCCGCCCATTTTCACCACCAGATTGTCAGCCGCCGTTTTCCCTTCGGGCACAATCTCGGCCGGTCGGTTCGGCAGGGTCACTATCAGCGCCTCCATCTCGTTCACCACCTCGGTCTGCTCACTCTTCAGCGCCTCGGACTGCTCCTTCAGGCTTGCCACACGTTCCTTCAGTTGGTTGGCTTCGTCGGTCTTGCCGCTTTTGAACAGCCCTCCAATCTCCTTGGCAATCTTGTTCTGTTCCGACAGGTTGCCGTCCAGCATCTGTTGAATGGCTTTGCGGCGGTCATCCAGCGCAATGATTTTATCCACAATCGGAGCGGCATCCACCCCTTTTTTGGCCAATCGGGCGACCGTCACTTCGCGTTCGTCACGGATTTGTTTGAGTGTAAGCATATTATCGTATTTTTACTTTGTTCATCTATCATCTTCCGCAGCCACTGTCATCGCCGCGGAATGGAATTTTCAAAGTTACGATTTTTCGGCTAAAAAAGAGGCCTGTTTTCTCGCGAGTGGAGAAAACAGGCCATTTCTTCGATACAATAAGGTGAGTCAGCCCTCCTCAGAGGAGCCACACCGGGCACACAATCCTGCCCCGTGTTGTTACTCAACCGTCGGAATCACCGACACGTACGATTTGCCTTCGGCTTTCTTTTTGAAGCAAACCGTTCCGTCTACCAGTGCAAACAGGGTGTGGTCTTTACCCATCCCCACGTTTTCACCCGGGTTGTGTACGGTACCGCGCTGACGCACGATGATGTTACCGGCTTTCGCCACCTGGCCGCCAAAGAGTTTCACCCCCAGGCGTTTGCTTTCGGATTCACGGCCGTTCTTCGAACTACCTACCCCTTTTTTATGTGCCATTGTCTTTTACTTTTAATCGTTGTGAAAACTTGAATCCCCCGGTCGGAAACCTTAGGCAATAATGTCTTTGATTTCGATTTGGGTGAGGCACTGCCGATGCCCGTTTTGTTTTTGGTAGCCTTTGCGGCGTTTTTTCTTGAAGACGATGACTTTATCGTCTTTGAGGTGTTTGAGCACCGTGGCTTCCACTTTGGCGTCTTTTACAGTAGGTGCGCCAACAGCAACCTTTCCGTCATTGTCAATTAGCAGGACTTTGTCGAAGCTCACGCCGGCACCTTCGGCATCGGCGAGACGGTGAACATACAGCTTGCGACCTTTTTCCACTTTAAATTGTTGGCCTGCAATTTCTACGATAGCGTACATGTTGTTTCGCTTTGTGATTAAGTGATTTGGACTGCAAAGGTAAACACTTTTTCGGGAAACTCCAAGTGAGTAAGGAAATAGTTTTAGGATTGTGACCTGCGGAGGCGGTATTTTTAAGACCGGGAAGGCGTTTTGGCGCACCCAATGCAGATCCGGTTGCGCGACTCTGTTGAGCCCCCGGCAGAGCCAGCCGCCGGACACAGCAGGTTCTTGTGAAACCGCCGAGATACGTACCGTCTCGTGTGCCGAACAGCACCCGCAGCCAGCGGAGGGAAGAAAGGACACGCCGGAGCGGGTCTCTTTCAGCCCTCCGCCCGGGGTGGCTGCGGGCTGAGCGACTTTTGACAAAGTCGCATTTGCTTTAACAGACACAGGTCGGCTCTATACTTCGTCGGCTGCGCCCCGAAAATCTAAAAACACCTCCCCCTCAGTTGCAGGGCAATCCGAATGTTTCTCGGCACAATTAACTGGCATACGCCGCCTCTGCAGATTGCGCTCCATGTAACAACCTTCCCACAAAAAAGCCCCGCCCATCCACCGATGAGCGAGGCCTGCTATCACGAGCACAACAGAGTCTGAATCCTATTTCGGGTCCAGAGCATCGGCTATTTTTTTCGCGAGGTACTGGTAGTGAGCCTGCACCGCCGCACTGGACGACGAAGCCCGATTCAACCGTTTCTGGAGACTCCGCAGTTCATAGGTCACCCGCGCCGGCACATCGCTGACCCCGGCTGTTCCCTGTTTGGGCAGCAGCGAAATCAGACGGTCCACATACAGGTTCTGCAGGCCGCGGCGATAGACATCCGGAGCGGCACCCGTCGAGAGTTCGCGCCAGATGCTGCGATTGAGGTCCCCAAAGAAATCATCTATCGTGTAGGTTTGTTTCCCCTGAGCCGCTTCGGCAGCAATCAGGTTCCCCAGCACACGGTTGCTGAGCAGACTGTTCAGCCCCGCCCGCTGAGCGGTCAGAATCATCGCAATCCCCGTGGTGCCGGTTTTGGCATTAATCTCTTCGCTTATCAGCCAGGTCGGGGTAGTGAACAGGTTACGGTCGAGGAACTCCATTGCCTCTTTCTGTTTGGCCTTTTCAACCGGTGTGTACACAACCCCCTCCTGTTCCACCATTTTGGGATTTTCGTAGATACCCCCCACCCATTTGGCCACATGGCCGTTGTAGCGGATAAACTGCATCACCACCTCGCGATAGATATCCTCCAGATTGTCGTATCCTTCGTTCGGAGTACGGGTCCATTCGGGCAGACCGGCCAGGACAAATTTCAGGTTGCGGATACCCAGTTCGTTGGCACGCATCTGGTTGTCCCCGAGGTCTTCATTCTGTTCGCGCGGGTCGTCGGGGTTGGTCTCCGTACCAAACCAGAGACGCGGATTGCTCTGTTTCGAAATAACCCATTGATTCAGGGTGTCAGCTTCAGCCTCGGGCGAGGTAAGGTCCGGGAAACGGCGATAGCCCCACTCGATGGCCCACAAGTCGTAGTCTCCGATACGCGGATAGAGCAGTTCGCGACGAATGCTGTCTTCGGGCTGCGCCACATAGTTAAAGCGGGCATAGTCCATAATCGAGGCCGTGTGGCCGTTCTTTTCGAGGAACGAGGCGCTGCGGAGGCTGTCCACGGGGGTCATGGCCGACGAGCCGAAGTTGTGGCGCAGGCCGAGCGTGTGGCCCACCTCGTGCGACGACACAAAGCGAATCAGGTCGCCCATCAGAGCATCGTCAAAGACCATTTTGCGGGCTCCCGTATCGCTGGGCGAGGCCTGAATGAGGTACCAGTTGCGCAGCAGCTCCATCACGTTATGGTACCAGTTGATGTGGCTTTCGAGGATTTCGCCCGTGCGGGGGTCGCTCACATGAGGGCCGCTGGCATTGGCCACGTTCGACGGTTTGTAGACAATGGCGGAATAGCGGGCATCTTCGAGGCTCCAGGTCGAGTCTTCTTCGGGCGTGGGAGCCACTTTACCCATGATGGCATTTTTGAAGCCGGCCTTTTCGAAGGCCACCTGCCAGTCATTCACCCCGGCAATCAGGTAGGGAACCCATTTTTTCGGCGTAGCGGGGTCGATGTAGAAGATAATCGGTTTGGCCGGTTCGACCAGTTCACCGCGTTTGTAGGCTTCGACATCTTCGGGTTTGGGTTCCAGCCGCCAGCGGGTAATCATCTCCACGTTTTTTACCCCCTGCGGATTTTTGTCGTAGTCGATATAACGGTTGGTGAAGTACCCCACCCGCGGGTCGAACCAGCGCGGCTGCATCGGCACCTCGGGCAACAGAATCAGCGAGCTGTTGATTTCATAAGTTGCCGGCATCGGGCTCGGTTTGTAGTTCGGATTGCGGCTTTTGGGCGAAATCAGGTAGCTCCGCGTACTCTTCATCTCAATATTCTGCGGGAAAGCCTTGATACCGACCACGTAGGACTTGTCCTTTTGGAAGTTCCCGATGTTCATATTGAGTTTGTAGTAGTTGTCGAAGCCGGTCAGTTCCGTGTCGCTCCCGACAAAGTCGGTCACCTCAATCAGCAGGCTGTCCTTGGCGGCATTCGTCCCCTTGATTTCGAACGACGAGACGATGGGCTGCATGTTGGAGCGCACTACCGCCTGGTACATGTCGCCCGTCGTGTCACGCGGCATTTCGCGCGTCGAGATGCTTTCGATAAAGAGTCTTTTTTGGTCGGGCGACTGGCGGAAGCGAATCATGTTTTCGCCAATCGGGTCGCCGGCATAACCAAAAAAGCCCTGACGCATGTCGGCCGCCGCTTTCGAGATGCGGTTCACCACCAGCATATCCCGCCCCAGCAGCGAGGTGGGGAGAATGAAATAGTATTTTCCTTCCTGTTCTACGACGGTGAAAAGCCCCGTGGTCCGTTTGGCGCCGGGTTTGATGACCGCTTCGATACTTCCTTTGGGAGCGGCTTTTTTGGCCGAGGTGTCGGCGGCAGCCTTTTTCCCTTTTTTAGCATTTTTTTTGCCGGCGGCCTGTTCTGTTTTGGCTTTGGCAGCCGGAACAGAAGCCCTTGCCGCACCGACTGTTCCGCAGCCGATTACGGCGGCCAGCGCAACCATCCAGATTTTGTTCATGAGCATGGTATTTATGAGTGTTGTTAATCGCATGAGAAATATAAACGGAATTCCGTTCATTCAAGGTATGCGTTCCCGTCGGATTATTTCCACAAGTGCACTTTAAGAGTGGCCTGTTGGCAGAAATCCACCCCCTGGGCCGTTTGGTGGAAGACCAGCGCAGCCCGTATCGAGAGGCATCGGGCGAGCGTCTTCGACCAGTAGAGGTCGGTTCGGTTGTATAGCGGAGCGTTGTAGAAGGCATCGCCCCAGTACACCTGCGAACCATAGATGTTCCACAAGGGCATCAGCCCCTTCCCGACAAAGAAGGTATCCTCCACTCCCCAGCCGTGCCATTCGAGGTTCAGGCGGGCGTGGAATCCCGCCCTCGGGGTCCATCCGCCCGCATTGTCCACGGCGATGCGGCCGCGCGAGAGCGACCCCACGATACCGACATCGAGCCAGAGTTTGTCGAGCGGCGTCACGGAGCTGAGGTCCACCCCGCCATAGACGTGGTACATCACATTATCGACCAGGAAGTTCGGCGCCAGCCCCTCTTCGACACTCTTTTCGCCGATGCGGTAGTGATACATGTATCCGGCCATTCCGAGCCGGAAGAGCTCCTGCTTGCCGAGGTACAACTGGCCGGCCAGCCCTGCCATAAAGGATTCTTTGCCGCTTTGGAGGTCGGAGGAGTTCCAGTCGAAGAAGGCCTCGATGGTCCCGTGCCCGCCGCTCCACTGCAGCAGCGCCCCGGCCAGGGTATGTTTGAAGTAGCCGACCGAATCCGAAAAGAGTGCACGGGAGTAGTAGCCTTTCATGTCGGCACGGGGCAGAAGCCCGCCATAACCCGTAAAAATCCGCCCCGTATAATTATAGTATGCCAGGAAGTCGGGTACGCGGTCGAAGGGTTTTTGCCCGAAGGGTTGCAGGAAACTGATACCCGCCATGACGCGATGCGCCCCACCGCCGAAACGCAGCCCGACGGTCGGTGTTACATAGGCGCCCGAGAGGGTCTGAGGCACTTTATACGTGGAGCTGTACTCGCCGTTGTCGAGGAATGCCCCCATATGCACATCATACGAGAAGCGCACAGCCGAGACGGTTGTATCGGTCACCGAGGCGGCATGGGTTAGAGAGGCTCCAAAAGCCGCCAGAACCACCGCTGCCCACCGAGGGAAAGTACGGGAAAACTGCATCATAAGTATCTATTTAGGCCGATAAATCGCCCAAAGATAGTGATTTAATCGAGACCCGATAACTGACAGAATGTCATTTGTTTTTCTGCCAGTGTGTCCTTTTTTCGGGGTTGGCACACCCTTTGCGATATCTTCGTTCGGTTGCGGTTCGCCGCAGGCGCGGACAGCAACCGCCACAAAAACGTAAAACCTTTTAATTATAAACTATTATGATACCTGCAAGAAGAACACAAAACTGGCTGCCGTCGATATTCAATGATTTCTTCGGCAACGAATGGCTGGCCAAAGCCAACAGCAACGCTCCGGCCATCAACATCCGTGAAACGGAAAACCGATACGAAGTGGAGGTAGCTGCACCGGGGCTGACCAAGGAGGATTTCAAGATTCGCATCGAGGACGACAATCAGTTGGTAGTCACGATGGAGAAACAGACCGAGAACAATTCGGAAAAGGAAGAGGGGCGTTATCTGCGTCGGGAGTTCTACTACTCTCACTTCCAACAGAGCATGATTCTGCCCGACAACATCGACAAGGAGAAAATCGAGGCTCGTGTGGAACACGGCGTGCTGACCATCGACATTCCGAAACGCAAGGAAGAAGAGGTGGTTCCTGCAGCCAAAGAGATTGCGATTAAATAGTCGCACCGCTTAAGCCCTCAACGCAAAAGAGGCTTGCACAATCCAATGTGCAAGCCTCTTTTTTTGTTTTTGCGGGTGGAAGATCGGGCTCGAACCGACGACCTCTTGAACCACAATCAAGCGTTCTAACCAACTGAACTACATCCACCGGGGGCAAAAGTACAACACTTTTCCGAACTTCCAAAAAAAATGCGCTATTTTTGTGCAATCTGCTACGGCAGCCAAGCCGCTGCCGACTTTGTTCCAGAACGTTACACCTCGTAAGAAATCGTGATGCTCGCACCCTTCATGGCCCGACGACTGGGCGAAACAGGCCGCAAAAGCCGATTGATGCTTCGTGTGGCCACGCTGTGCGTGGCCGTGAGCGTCAGTGTGATGCTGATTGCCCTGGGGGTGGTCAATGGTTTTCGGCATACGGTATCGGACAAGGTGTCGGGGTTTGCGGCCGACATTCAGTTGCTGCCGCTCGGCGGCGCCAACGCCGATGAAGGGACAGCCATTTCCTATGATTCATTGCTGGTAGACGAGGTGGCAGCCACCGAAGGGGTGGCGCATGTCCAGCGCTTCGCCGCCAAAGCGGGCATTATCCGCAACGACAGTGCAATCTATGGCATCATGTTGCGCGGCTTTGCCCCCGAAACCGACACGACCTTCCTGCACCGGCAACTGGTCGAGGGACATATCCCGACCTACACCGACTCCACCCGCAACCGCGAGGCAGTTATCTCACGCTCCATCAGTCGCGCCATGCGGCTGCAGTTGGGCGACAAGTTCGATGTGCTGGTTGTGGGCGGCGACACCCCGCGCCGTGACCGTCTGCGCGTGGCGGGCATCTACGACAGCGGCATGGAGGAGTTCGACCGCATGACCGTTATCGGCGACATAAGTGTTGTCCGACGGCTGAACGGCTGGCAACAGGGCGAGACAGGCGGATACGAGGTGCTGGTGCAACGCGGAGCCGACCGTAAGGAGGTGGCCCGACGGCTGGCCGAGAACCTGCAACCGACCCGCGTACTGGACGGGTGGGGCGAAATGGCCGTGGAGAGTGACACCGACGCAGGCTCCGGCGACCTGGAGGTCTGGACCGTCGAGGAACGCTATCCCCAAATTTTCGACTGGCTGGCCATGCTGGGACTCAACACGACGATTGTGATTGTCATCATGCTGGTGGTGGCGGTGGTCAATATGTCGTCAGGGGTGCTTATCGTCGTTCTGGAACAGACCCGCAACATCGGCATTCTCAAGGCACTCGGCATGCGCAACGGCCTGTTGCAACGCATCTTTATGCTGCGGTCGGTGCGCATCACCCTGCGCGGACTGCTGTGGGGCGACCTGCTGGGCATCGCCCTCTGTCTGATTCAACAATACACGGGGGTAGTAACCCTCGACCCGCAAAACTATATGATGAGCACGGTTCCGGTTCTGCTGCACTGGGATGAGGTACTGTGGCTCAACCTCGGCACACTGGGCGTGATTACCCTCTCGATGGCCCTGCCTGCGGCCATTGTAGCCCGCATTACCCCCGACAAATCGATTCGCTTCCAATGATAAAACCCCACAACGAAGACCCGACCGGCAAGAAAGAGCAGGTACGGGCCATGTTCGACGCCATAGCCCGCCGTTACGACCTGCTGAACCACCTGCTGTCGATGAACATCGACCGTCGGTGGCGCGCACGGGTGGTTCGCGCCGTGAAGCATCAGGCACCGCGCCGCGTGCTTGACCTGGCCACCGGCACAGGCGACCTGGCCATCGCCGTGGCACGCGCGCTGCCCGAGGCCGAAGTGACCGGCATGGACCTCTCGCCCGAAATGCTCCGCATCGGCCGCGAAAAGGTGGCCGAACGTTTCCCCGGCCGTCCCTTCCCCATGCTGGAGGGCGATGCCGAAGAGCTGCCCTTTGCCGACGCCTCGTTCGAGGCGGTGACCTGCGCGTTCGGGGTACGCAACTTCGAATACCTGACCCGCGGCCTCGAAGAGATGCACCGCGTACTGACCCCGGGAGGCGGTATCTATATTCTGGAATTTTCGATGCCCTCGCAGCGCAATCTGCTCGGGAGACTATACCGGTTCTACTTCAAGAGTGTGCTGCCCGCCATCGGACGACTTGTCTCGAAAGACGCCCGTGCATACACCTACCTCCCCGAATCGGTCGGAGAGTTTCCCTACGGCGAACGGTTCTGCCGTTTGCTGGCCGAGGCGGGTTTCCGTTCGCCTCAGGCTCACCGTCTGACAGGCGGCATTGCCACCGTTTACACCGCCACCCGTCCTTGACGCGTGGATTCACAGCGAAAAATCGTACCTTTGGGGCGGGGTCCACAGCGCACCCTCAGGTAGCCCCGAACGACACCCTCCCAAAACCTTGCACGACCGATGAAACGTCTATTCCTGCTCCTGCTGCTCGCTGTTGCGGCCACAGCAGCCTCGGCTCAAAGCCGTGTGAACACCTATATCGCGCGGATGCGCGTTCCGGATGCCGCCACCGGCGCCAAAGTGGTTGTGATGAACGACCATGACGTGGCTGCGGGGCTCTACACCGCACCCGACGGAGGTAGAACGGTCGGTTACCGTATCTGCATCTTTTTCGACAATACCCAGAACGGCCGCGCACTGGCCAACGGGGCACTGGCAACCTTCAAAAAACAGTTCCCCGGCATCCCGGGACAGGTTATCTACGCCAACCCCACCTTCAAAACCATGGTCGGCTACTGCCTCGACATGAACGAAGCCTCGATGTTGCTTGGGCGCGTGCGGGAGACCTTCCCGAGTGCCGTGCTGGTACGCGAAGAGTCGATGCCGTTGGCCAATCTGCTGCACAGTCCCGTCTCGGCACTGCCTCCGGACAGCACGGCTCTCGAACAAGCCGCTGCCGACATCGAATTCTAACCTGCGGAATCCTGTTCGTGAAGAAAAAATGGCATGCCGCCCTGCGCTGGCTGGGAAACCAACTCTACCCGGCCGTATGTCCCGTATGCGGCGGCGCTCTGCAACACGGCGAGCAAACCCTGTGCCTCGCCTGCCAGTGGAATATGCCCCTGACCCACTACGAAGCCGACCCGCAGAACCCTGTCCGGCAAATGCTCGGCCGACAGATTCCCCGCCTGTGCGAGGCCTCCGCGATGCTCTACTTTCACCACGAAAGCGGATACCGAACCATGATTCATGCCCTGAAATACAGCGGACGACGCGATATTGCCACCGCTCTGGGACTGATGTTCGGACACGAACTGGCCGACAATCGTCTCTACTCCGATGTGGAGGTGTTGGTTCCCGTGCCGCTGCACTGGAGCAAACGGATGCAACGGGGCTACAATCAGGCGGAAGAGATATGTATCGGTCTGAGTCGTTCGATGCAGGTTCCGTACGATTTTCGCGCCCTGAAGCGCATCCGCAGAACCCGCACCCAGGCCCGTCATCGCCATGCCGACGACCGCTACCGCAACGTGTCGGGAGCATTCCGTCTGCGGCATCCTGAGCGGCTGCGCGGCAAACACATCCTGCTGGTAGACGACGTACTGACGACCGGAGCCACGGTAGCAGCCTGTGCCGATGCCATTCTACAGGCTCTACCCGATGCGCGGATTAGTGTGGTGACCCTGGCCACGGTACGCAGCTACCTCCAACGGTCGTAAAAAACAGGTTGCGGGATGACTCTTTCGGAGAGTCATCCCGCAACCTGCGCATATCTTCTGCTCTTACAAGAACCAGCCGCTACTTCTTCGTAATCCGCGAAAGGCTCGTGTCACGATAACGCTTGTTAATATCCGCCAGCATCGACTGCACATCATCCGGCGCCACCAGCCCCTCGTGCAACATCTGTGTCACGGTCGCCTTCTCGTTGCTTATCAACATACGCACCGTCTTCTGCGTTATCGCCAACCGATAGGAACTGGGGTAATGTTTGGCAATCAGGTCCATAATCGCCTGACTTTCGTCCATGTTCCGTTTCACTTCGCGCCGCAGCATCTCCAGTTTGCGGATATCCTCCTGGTCGAATGAGCCGGACGCCTCCAACTCATCCAAGAGGGTAATGGAGGTGCGCTGGGAGTGAATCAGCCCGCGCGCCAAGTCATACTCAGCCACAAAGGTCTTCGAATGGTAACGGTCTACCCACCGATACAGTACTTCACGCGACCGTTTCTTCCACCGCAAATAGAGCGGCAGTTTGGGCATCTCGAGCAACTTGGCCCGGTCACTCAACGACCGTTTGCCGTCCGAGTCGTACAACTCTTCAACCACGGCCAACAGACGCCGCAACGAATCGGTCGAGATAATCCCCTTTTCGTACAGTTGCCAATAGCGTGTCCGTTCCTTGTCCAGAATCCGCAACCGAATATCCTCCACCAGGTCCTGCGTCTTCACCCGTTCCGCCGGTGCAGGGTCTGGCACGGGCAAAAAGGCTGCCACCTTTTCCCAATCGGCCGCCCGCAACGCCTCATTCTGCTGCAATTCGTGGTAATACTTTTCGGTATTCTCACACAGTTGCTTGTGAATGGTATAGTTCAAATAGGCCTTTGCCGATGAGACGCGGGTGAGTCCGAACTTGCGCAGCAGCCAACGAATGGTCGTAGCATTGACGGTCAGGGTGAGTGTCACAATCCCCGCCGTGAGGAAAAGGACCTGACGCCGCACGGGTTCAGGTATCGGGAGGGTGTACGACACCATCAGCGCCAGTGTGAGCCCCAGCGCACCCCGCAAACCGCCCCAGCAGAGAATGACCGCTTCGCGTTTCGAGAGTCCGTAACCCGACCGCTTCATAATCGGATAGAAGAGGGTTATCATCAGCATCCGGACCACATTAATCCCGATGTATACCAGAATCAGCACCACAAAATCCATCAGGGTAGCCTGTACCTGCAACGCAATAACCACCCCGACCAGGATAAAAATCAGAGTATTGGCCATGTAGGTAGCCAGTTCCCAGAACTCCTGCATAAAGTGGTTTACTTCAGGCGCAATACGCGGACGACCATAATAGGTAATCACCAGTCCGTATCCCACCAGGGCAATGACCCCGGAAACTCCCATATAATTTTGCGCCAGGAAGAAGGTCACATAGGCCGAGACCAGAATGGCACTGTTTTGCATCACGGCGTCTTCGCGGCTGCGGGTGATAAACCACAAGCATACCCACCCCAGAATCACTCCGAGCAGCAGTCCCCCCAACACCACATAAATAAAATCAATAATGGGAGCATCCACCCCACCGCTGGCGGTGAAGGTTCCGAAGAAGAGCATGAAGAGTACGATACCGGTACCGTCATTGAGCATGGATTCTCCATCGACGAGCGTGGAGAAGCGTTTGCTGACGCCGAGTTCTTTGAGGAGGGCAACCACAGCCACGGGGTCCGTTGCGCTTATCAGTGCCCCGAACATCAGGGCATGCGTCCAGTTCCATTGGGCATAATTGGGTGCGAAAAGGCTGATACCCATCATCAGCAGTCCGGTCAGTCCCATGGCCACCACCATTCCGGGTCCAGAGAGCAATGTAGCATTTCCGAGTGTTTTTCGGAAGATGTGCACGTCCAGCTCGTAAGCTGCATCAAAAATCAGGATAGGCAGGAAGAGATATAGAATAAGGTCCGGGTCGATGTTTCCTGCAAAGTCGATAGATGCTTTGAAGATAGAGGTATCGGCATAGACCCCCATTCTGTCGAGCAACCCGATAATCAGGCCGAAGGCAAACAGCCCCACGGTATAAGGCAATACGGTACGTTTGAGAGCATACTTGAGGATAGCTCCGGCCACCAGTGAAACGATAACAAAAAATAACGGAGCAAGCAATTCCATAGAATCCATAGGCAACTATCCATTAAGAGCGTTATGCGCAAAATTAGCCAAAAATTCAGTCAAATATTCTGAATTTTGGAATAAATTTTCGGAATAGAGGATAACCTTTTTCGCTGTTCTCGACCTTGTGCCCACTCTCCCGAGCAGCACACCAGCCACCACGTGTCTGAAGAAATCGGTTTCGCCAGAAACCGTCGGTCGAGCGCCGGACGGCTTTCAGCCGTCGGGGGGAGCGGCGCACGACCGAGAAAGGCGAGAAACTGTTGCTGAAGAGCAAAATTCGTCTGAGGCTTAAACGCAATATAGAGATTCGTATCAATCGGTTCATGTGACGAGCAGCACCGACTGCAAAGCAGTCGGCAGCCCGAAGCCGCCCCGTGCGGAGGGCTGAAAAAACTCACCATTCCAGGTTCGTTTATTCCGCCTCCGCCGGCTCCGGGAATGTCTGCCTTCTCATAAGTCAAAGCCCGTGGAGCGTGTTAGGTAAACACGGGAGGCTCTTTTGCCAAAAGATGCCGGAGATAGTGGAAATCTGGCACGGTTTCTACCGAAACATCCTTTACAGACACAGGCAAGGCTCGCGGTACGGGAGAGCACCCCTGCGAAGGACAATCCCACCCGACACCGAGTCGCACGCCGGACAAAACATCCATAAAAAACTGGCGGCGGAAGATGAAACTTCCGCCGCCAGCGCAATAATCTTACAAGCAAACGTCCTTAGTTCGAGAAGGTCAGGCCCAAATCCGAAGCATCCACCGTCACCGGTTTCTCCTTGTTCACCTTGCCGCTCAGAATCTGTTTCGAGAGTTCGTTCACCAGATTCCGTTGGAGCGACCGTTTGATGGGTCGGGCCCCGAACTGCGGGTCAAACCCGTCTTTGGCCAGCCATTCGATAGCCCGGTCACTCACTGCCAACTCGATACCGTTCTGTTCCAGCATGCGGGTCAGGGCATTGATTTGGAGCGTCACAATCTGACGCACATCGTCCAGGGTCAGCGGCAGGAACATGATAATTTCGTCGATACGGTTCAGGAACTCGGGACGGATGGTCTGTTTGAGCAGCTCCATCAGTTCGGTCTTCGTGCCTTCGATAATCCCGTTCCGTTTATCCTCCGTGATGCCGGTATCTTCCAGCCCTTCGAACCGTTCGTTGATGATATGCGAACCGATGTTCGAGGTCATGATGATAATCGTGTTGCGGAAATCGACCGTTCGGCCCTTGTTGTCGGTGAGTCGCCCGTCGTCCAACACCTGCAACAGGATGTTGAAGACATCGGGATGTGCTTTTTCGATTTCGTCGAGCAGCACCACCGAATAGGGTTTGCGACGGACAGCCTCGGTGAGTTGTCCCCCTTCGTCGTAGCCCACGTATCCCGGAGGCGCACCGATAAGCCGCGACACACTGTGCCGTTCCTGATACTCACTCATGTCGATACGCGTCATGAGGTTGGCATCGTTGAATAGGAATTCCGCCAGGGCTTTGGCCAGTTCCGTTTTCCCGACCCCGGTGGTGCCGAGGAAGATAAACGACCCGATGGGTTTGTGGGGGTCTTGGAGACCTGCCCTCGACCGCCGCACAGCATCCGAGATGGCCCGGATAGCTTCATCCTGACCGATAACCCGTTTGTGGAGTTCGTCCTCCATGAAGAGCAGTTTCTCGCGTTCGCTGGCCAGCATACGGTTCACAGGAATCCCCGTCCACCGCGATACCACGCCCGCAATGTCCTCCGCATCCACCTCTTCCTTAATCATCGGGTTATCTTTCTGGTTCTCGCCCAGTTGAGCCTGGAGTCGTTCAATCTCCTTCTGAGCCTCCTGAATCTTTCCGTAACGCAACTCGGCTACCCGACCATAATCCCCGCGACGTTCCGCATCGGCAGCCTCCTGCTTATATTGGTCAATGGCCTCCTTCTCCTTCTGAATCCCCTCGATAATATCCCGTTCGCCCTGCCATTTGGCCCGCAAGGCATTGCGTTGGGCGTTGAGTTCCTCAATCTGCTGAGTCAGCTCTTCGACCTTCTTGTCGTCGTTTTCACGGCGGATGGCTTCGCGTTCGATTTCGAGCTGACGCACCCGACGGTCTAATTCATCAATCTCTTCGGGTACGGAGTTCATTTCGGTCCGCAGTTTGGCTGCCGCCTCGTCAATCAGGTCAATGGCCTTGTCGGGCAGGAAACGCGACGTAATGTACCGATGCGAAAGTTCGACCGAGGCAATGATGGCTTCGTCTTTAATCCGTACCTTGTGGTGGTTTTCGTAGCGTTCCTTGAGCCCACGCAGAATCGAAATGGCATCCGGCACACTCGGTTCATCGACCATGACCTTTTGGAACCGCCGTTCAAGGGCTTTATCCTTTTCGAAGTATTTTTGGTACTCGTCGAGGGTCGTGGCCCCGATGGCACGCAGTTCACCCCGCGCCAAAGCCGGTTTCAGGATATTGGCGGCATCCATGGCCCCTTCGCCTCCGCCGGCACCGACCAGCGTGTGGATTTCATCGATAAAGAGGATGATTTGTCCTTCGGAATCAATCACCTCTTTGACCACCCCTTTGAGTCGTTCTTCGAACTCCCCTTTGTACTTGGCACCCGCAATCAGGGCACCCATATCCAGAGAGAAGAGTTGTTTGTCACGGAGGTTTTCGGGCACGTCACCTTCGACGATACGGTGGGCCAGCCCTTCGGCAATGGCCGTCTTACCGACACCCGGTTCCCCGACCAGGATGGGGTTGTTTTTGGTTCGCCGTGTCAGAATCTGCAGCACCCGACGTATCTCTTCGTCCCGACCAATCACAGGGTCCAAACGTCCTTTGCGCACCTGGTCAATCAGGTTGATGGCATATTTACCGAGGGCATCGAACTGCTGTTCGCTGGTCTGGGAGTCCACCGTCGAGCCTTTTCGCAGCTCTTGAATCGCCTTGACAAGCTCTTTTTCGGTCACTCCGGCATCCTTCAGCAGACGTCCCGTGGCTTCGAGCCCCAGCAGAATATGTTCCGGAGTTACGTATTTATCCCCGAACTGCGAGGTGGCCTGCATGGCCTTTTGCAACACTTTGTTGCTGTCGTTCGAGAGGTAGGGTTCGCCACCCGACACTTTCGGAAGCCGACTCAGGTCTCCTTCCACAGCCGTGCGAAGGGCCGTCATGTTCACTCCGATTTTGTTGAGCAGGTAGACTCCGATGGAGTCCTCTTCGCGCAGCATGGCACTCAGGATGTGGACGGGTTCCACGGCCTGTTGTCCGCCAGCCACGGCCAGGTTCACGGCTTGTTGAAGCAGCTCCTGGGCTTTGATGGTTAAATTGTTAGCTGTCATATTTTATACGTTTTTATACTTTTTTAATGGTTTGTACTCCAGATGATGCAAACTCCTTGCCAAACGTGCAGCCTGCCATTTTGTCAGTATTCCAAAAACACAGCGGCGCTGCACATCGGTGTGCAGCGCCGCCGCAGGGCTTACGTACGCCCCGGTCAATATAACTCCAAGACTACTCCTCGTCCTGGTCCTTGGTGCGCGTCTGATAGGGTTTAATCACACCCCGCTTGGAACCTGCAAAGAAGTTCAGCATCTCGCGCCGCGACTCCGAATCGGGCATCTGCTCTTCGAGAATTTTGCAAGCCTTCCCGTAAGAATACCCATTTTGGAACATGATACGACAGATGTCCATGATTTCGTTAATCTGTTCGCTGGTGAAACCGCGCCGTCTGAGGCCAATCGAGTTAATCCCGACATACGAGGCCGGCATGTGCGCCACCTTGATAAACGGAGGAATATCTTTCCCCACCATGGTACCGCCGCTGGTCATGGCGTGTTTGCCGACACGGCAGAACTGATGGATAGCCGTATGTCCCCCGAGAATCACCCAGTCGTCCAGTTCCACTTCGCCCGCCAACGAGACGTTGTTGGCCAGGATACAGTGGTTTCCGACCACACAGTCATGTCCTACGTGGGCATAAGCCATAATCAGGGTATCACTCCCCACAATGGTGGTCTGTTTGGCGGCTGTTCCGCGATTGACCGTCGCGCACTCACGAATCATCGTGCGGTCCCCGATAACGGCAGTCGTCTCTTCGCCGCGGAATTTGAGGTCCTGGGGTATTCCCGCCACCACAGCGCCGCTAAATACCTTGCACTCCTTCCCCAGCACCGCACCGTCGTTGATAACGGCGTTGGGGCCAATCCAGCACCCGTCTCCAATGGTTACCTTGGCAGCGATGTAGGCAAACGGTTCGACAGTGACGTTTTCGCCCAATTTGGCATCCGGATGAACGTAGGCTAAAGGATGTATCATAACGTTTTTTCAGCAAGTCTAAACAGTAAAGGGCCGTACACACGGGTCAGTGCATACGGCTCGATTTTATTTATTTTTGGTAATGAGGGCCATGAGTTTCGCTTCGGTAGCGAGGGTGTCTCCGATGTAAGCCCGCGCATCCATTTTGACAATTCCGCGCCGGATAGGTTCCGAGAGGCGCAGTTCGAACTGGAGCGTATCCCCGGGCACCACTTTGTGTCGATACTTCACGCCGTCGATGGTCATGAAATAGGTCGAGTAGTTTTCGGGGTCCGGCACCGTGCTGAGCGCCAGAATACCGCCACACTGTGCCATGGCTTCGACCTGCAGCACCCCCGGCATCACCGGTTCGTCGGGGAAGTGCCCCACGAAGAAGGGCTCGTTCATCGTCACGTTCTTGATACCCACCACCTCATCGGCCGTGATGTGGATGATTTTGTCCACGAGCAGGAACGGCGGACGGTGCGGCAGGGTGGCCTTAATCCGATTGATGTCGTAAACCGGTTCGACGTTGGGGTCGTATTTGAAGGTGGGTTTGTCGGCGTCACGTTTGATATTCTTGCGCAACAGTTTGGCAAACTCGGTATTGGCCTGATGTCCGGGACGGGTGGCAAAGATACGCCCCTTGAGCCGCATCCCGACCAAAGCCAGGTCGCCCAGCAGGTCAAGCAGTTTGTGGCGGGCAATCTCGTTGTCGAAGTGGAGTTCCAGGTTATTGAGGTATCCCTGTCGGTCGGCCGCCACCCCTTCGCGTCCGAAGAGTTGGCCGATTTGAGCCGCTTTGGCCGCATCCACCGGTTGTTCGACAATCACAATGGCGTTATCGAGGTCGCCTCCCTTAATCATGTTGTTTTGAATCAGGGGTTCGATTTCGTGGAGGAAAACGAACGTACGGCTCGGAGCCACCGCCGTGGCAAAATCTTCGCCCCCTTCGGTCACGGCAAACGTAGCATACTGTTTTCCAACTACCTTCGACCCGAAATCGACATTCACAACCACCGAAAACTCCTCATCGGGATAGGCCACGATTTCACGTCCGTTATCCAGTTTGAGGGTTGTTTTCTCGGTAATTTCATAGTATTTGCGCGTAGCGTTCTGTTCCACCACGCCTGCCTTGGCAATCAGTTCGACCCAGGGCATGGCCGAGCCGTCGGCAATCGGCACCTCGCCTCCGTCCACTTCAATCAGTGCGTTGTCCACGCCACAGCCCCACAGGGCGGCCATCAGGTGTTCGACGGTCGAGACTGTTGCGTCGCCTTTTTTGAGGAGCGTGCTGCGCGAGGTTTGCGAGACATGGTCTGCCACGGCATCAATCACGGGACTACCGTCCAGGTCCGTGCGGCAAAATTTAATCCCGTGGTTTTCGGCCGCGGGGCGTATCGTGAGGTTCACAGTAGCACCCGTATGCAGGCCTTTGCCGCTGTAAGTAGCTACTGCGCCGAGCGTTTGCTGTTTATCTGTCATAACTGTTCTGTTTTAAGGGCAAAGGTATTAAAAAAATCACATTATCCTATCAGACACCCTGCACATTATGCCTTCCCGGCGCCGCCGAAACCGGTAAAAACAAGGATTACGCGGAACGAGCCTATCAACGGAACGATAATGTGGAAATTTACTACCTTTGTCCACAGATGAGCGAAACAGAAAACAAACGCAATCCGGGAGCTCGTTCGGGCAATCGGCTTTTTCACATGGGCGGCCGTTCTTCACGCCCCGGGGTGACTCGTACGGTTCCCCCGCGGCCCCGTCATCCCAAAACGCCCCATTCCCACCCTGCACATCCCAACCAACGTCCTATTCCTGAACGGCCTGACCGTATTGTCCTGCCCTTCAACGACCGCCGACGGCGGGGGGATGCCGGCGACTGGGTCTACCGCCATCGGGTGGGGCTGCTGGTGACGGTGGTGCTCTATCTGCTTGCGGCCATTCTGTTCGTCTCGTATAAGATTGTCGTCCATGAGAATCCGACGACCACCATGTATATCGACCTCGTGACACCCGAGGAGGAAGAGCTTCCCAAGCCCGAAGAGCAGCCGAAACCCGTGGAACAAATCGACCCGGGATATTACGAACGGGTCATGAACCGCGCATCGGACCAGAATGCCAAGATGGACGCATCGTTGCGTGACGACCGGGGCACGCAGGCCGACAAACTTATTGAAGAGGCTCAGCGGGTGCAGCAGGAGGTGGCAGCCGGTCAGCAGGCGTTCCGTTCCGGGATGGATGAGATTGCCGAGATGTCGCGCCGTCACAAGATGCCGAAGTCGAGTTCTTCTTCATCCAGGAGCAGTTCGTCACAACGCCAAACTGTCAAGGTTCAGGGAAATGTGACCGTTTCGTACGACCTGGAGGGACGTACGGCAACCTATCTGCACGTTCCGGCCTATCAGTGCCGCGAGGGGGGAACGGTCGTTGTGGGGATTACCGTGAACCGCAACGGTGAGGTGATTAGCGCGGCGGTGGAACAGGCATCGCCGGGCGAATGTATTGCCGAACGCGCCGTGCAGGCGGCACGTGCATCGACCTTTAATGCCGATGCCGGCGCTCCCGAACGGCAACGCGGGACAATTACCTATGTCTTTGTAGCGCAATAGGGCACGCTTCAACCCTCCCCTACTCCTCCATTACGCCTTTCCAATCTGATTTCGGGATGATTTCGGAGACTGCCGAGTGTCCCCATTCCGCCGACTGTCAGTTTATCAGGATATCCTCTTCGGGATAGGTGTAGGGTCGGTCGGGCTGAGGCTGGATAAAGGCCATCATAATCCCGATAATCCCCACCCGCCCGACAAACATCAGCACCACCAGTACCAATTTGGCCGCCTCGCCCAGTTCGGGCGTTACATTGAGGCTGAGGCCGACGGTGCAGAGTGCCGAAACCGCCTCGAAAGCCAAGGCCATCAGGGCGATGTCGGGTTCAAGAAAGGCCAGCAGCGCCACTCCCACGACCAAAATCACAAAGGACACCCCGACCACGGCAAAGGCACGCCGCACGGAGTTGGCCGGAATCTCCCGGTTGTGCACATTGATGGTGGCGTTACCCCGAATGGTTCCGACGATATTTTTCACCAGCAGATAGAACGTGGTTACCTTGGCACCGCCGGCCGTAGACTGGGGTGCCCCGCCAATCCACATCAGCACCATGGTCAGGAGGAGCGTTGCGGGCAGCATCTGCTGCATATCAACCCCGTTGAATCCGGCAGTACGGGGCGTAACGGCTGCCAGAAATGCCTGGGAGAGTTTTCCGAGGAAAGAAAATTCCGCCAGCGAGTGGTTCCATTCGGCCGCCAGCATGTAGAGCCACGCCCCACCCACCAGCATGGCCGTCGTTTTCAGGACAATAAAGCTGTTCAGGCTCCACTGGCGGGGGTAGCGCACCCGCGGTCGGTGGCGCAGGGTGCGCATCAGGTTGGTCACTTTACGCCCCACGATAACGAGGAAATTCGAAAAAATCGGAAATCCGATACTTCCGAAGATAATCAGCCACGAGATAATAAGATGCACCCCCCAGAGGTGCCTTACCAACGGGTCGTAGAGGTTGCCCGGCAGGGTTGAAAATCCGGCATTGCAGAAAGCCGACACGCTGTGGAAGATGGAGAAGAAGAGCGTCTGCCCGTCAGCCGTAAATCCTTCGTGCCCGTCCACCACACCGTAAAGCAGCAGCGCCCCCAGCGCCTCCACCGAGAGGGTCACGGTGATAATCTTGACCAGCGTTTTTCCCAGTCCGCCCATTTTGTCGCTGCTGAGCAGGTCACCCAGTTGGATTTGGCTTTTGAGCGAGGTCTGCCCCATGAAGAAGAGCGCAAAGAAACTCGTGATGGTCATAATCCCAAGCCCTCCGACCTGAATCAGAATCAGAATAACGACCTGACCGGTGGTGGTAAAGGTCTCTGGGACAACCACTGTACTGAGCCCCGTGACACACACGGCACTGGCTGCCGTAAAGAGGGAATCGACATACGCGATACCGTGGTGGGTACAGTTGGGCAGCATCAGCAGCCCCGACCCCAGAAGAATCAACAGCAGGAAACTGCCCGCCAGGATGCTGGAGGGATTGACCTGTCTGGAGAGAATCCCGGAGAAGGCCCGTGCCAGTTCGATGAACGAGGCGACCAGGAGTGTGGCAATCACGAGCCACGGCGCACTGACCGTATCGAGGAAGGCATCCGGAGCGAGCCATCGGCTACGAACAGCGAGGTTAAAGACCGCGACCAGCGTCAGAGCCACATAGGCTCCCAGCAGAATGGTTCGGTTGCGTTTGTTGAGCCGCGTATTGTTGTCTTCGGAGGTATCGCCGAGCAGCACACGCAGCGTGAGGGCTACCCACATGGCGATAAGCAGCGTCTGGTATCCCGTGGCGAGGTAACGCATCGAGGTGTCGGTTTGCGGGAATCCGAACATATAGACCACCCCCAGCGGCGCCAGGATACTGATGAGCAGCACCGTCACACCGACCATCCGCAGCACGACACGCTGCAGGCGACGAAAGAAACGACCCGTGGGTTGTATCATGACCAAGCGAGATAAAAAGGCTGTCGTCCCAACGACGACACCGACATATCAAAGACCTTACCCACACCGCCCCGTTTCGAGGCTCCTACTTCTCTCCGTTCCAAATTTCCCAACTGCGTTCGGCCTGCAGCACCAGCATCTCCAGCCCGCTCTTCACCCAGGCACCCCGCACCCGTCCTTCGCGCAGGAAAGCGGTCTCGGCGGGATTGTATATCAAATCGTAGAGGTAGTACCCCTCCCCGATACAGTCGTACGGCAACTCGGCCCGTGTCGAGAGGTTGGGATACATCCCCAGCGGCGTGGTATTGACAATCAGGCGATGACGCTCCATCACCCCGGGGGTCAACTGGTCATAACTCAACCGCCGTTCTCCCGCCGCCGTGCGGGAGACCTCCAGGTAGTCAATCCCCAGTTTACGCAGGACGTAGTGCACGGCCTGTGCCGCTCCGCCCGTCCCCAGCACCAGCGCACGGAGAGAACCCTTCTGCAACGGAGCGTCTCCCGCCTCCAACATCCGCCTCAACGACACCTCAAAACCATACACATCCGTGTTGTATCCCTTGAACGAGCCGTCGGCCCGCACCCGCACACAGTTCACTGCCCCCACGGCCTGCGCCTCGGGGTCGATATCGGCCAGCAGCGGCAGGATATTGCGTTTATGAGGAATGGTGATATTAAAACCCTCGACCCCTTCGGGCAGCACCACCCTCAGTTCGTCGATGTTTTCGACCGGAAAATTTTCGTACGAGCAACATCCCGTCAATCCCAGCGTCTCAAACTTTCGGGCAAAATAGCCGGCTGAGAAGGAGTGTCCCAGCGGAAAGCCCACCAATCCGTATCGTTTCATGGCGTCCAACAAATTCAAAAAACCACCCCGCCTGCAGGATTATTTTGCCGTCTCGCGTTTACGGCTCAACACGGCCGCAGCCTTTTCAATACCCCAAATCAGGAAGAAGCCGACAGCCATAAAGACGATGGCCCATCCCAGCAGAGCCGGTTCCCCGCTCACCTGCGCATAGGTCGAGGGCAGAATATTTTGTTCTACCAAAGGCTGTTGCACACCGTGACTGTCCATATAATATTCCAGCGTCTCTTTCCAGGGCCAGATTTTGTTGAGCGAGCCCAGCATAAAGCCTGTGAGGAGTGCCACAGTCAGGCCGTGGAACTTCTCCAGCAGCCACGAGAGCAGGTGCGAGAAGCTGATAATCCCGGCCACAGCTCCCACGGCAAAGAGCAGCAACACGGACCACTGGAACGTGGAGACCGCTCCGATGACAAACGAGTACATCCCCATGAGGAGCAGAATAAAGGCTCCCGATATACCGGGCAGAATCATGGCACAGATAGCCACCGCTCCCGAGAGGATAATAAACCACCAGGAT
Source organism: Candidatus Rikenella faecigallinarum (assembly GCA_019113395.1). Lineage (GTDB taxonomy): Bacteria > Bacteroidota > Bacteroidia > Bacteroidales > Rikenellaceae > Rikenella > Rikenella faecigallinarum. The sequence goes on from DXHL01000006.1 coordinate 82,727, forward strand.
GGGTTCGTGAGGGTTTGAACGGGGTTGAGCACCGTGATGACATAGGCCGCCGCAACCCCTACCACGAGCGAGATGACCGTACCGATGCTCCACCGCTTCACCTCACGTGCCACGAGCCACGACGAGGCGATAATCAGTCCGAAGAAGAACGACCAGACGAAAATCGGATGGTTTTCGAGCAGGTATTGCATCAGTTTGGCGAGCGAGAATATCGAGATGCCGATACCGAGCAGCACGCTGACGAGGAAATTCCCATTGACATGTTTCCAGAAGCAGCGCAGGTCGAGGCGCAGGAGTTGTCGCAGGGCCGTAAGGTCGAACGAGCGGATGGAGCCGATAAGTTCTTCGTAGATGCCGGTGATGAAGGCGATGGTACCGCCCGAGACGCCGGGAATCACATCGGCAGCCCCCATTCCGATACCTTTGAGAACCAGCATCAGGTAGTTTCTTTTTTCTTTCATGGATGATAAGGAGTTAATCCCGCACTGCGGGGTCAGGAAACAAAGATAAGGATTTATGGGGAAACGGCAAAACAGAGGGCCGCGGCAGGATGGTATCCTACAACGCGTTAATCACCTTCATCATCTGCTCGCCCATACCGATGCGATAGCCCTGCGAAACGAAGACCACGCGCCCGAACGTATCGGCCACCACAAAAATCGGCAGGTCATTCATGTTCGAGATTTCGAGCGACTGTTTGAGCATCGCGCCCACCGAACCGTCGCGGTCTACCCCATAGGTAATGGTCGTCGGCAGGTCGCCGAACTCCGCGGGATTGAACGCCGCCAACTGGTCGTCGTTGGCAAAGAGGAAGACCAGCCCGCGGTTCCACTGTTCGAGTTCCGCCTTCAGGGCCGCGATATCCCGCATGGCGTGGTTCGTGGGCTCTTTCTTGGCCTCGAGCAGCGCCAGCACAAAGTAACCGCGTCCCGTCGTGGAGAGTATCGACTGCGGTTCCGAGGCCCCTTTGGGGAAGAATTTAGCTTCGGGATTCATCGTACCGATAACCTGCACCGAGTGGTCATCCTCGCGCATGGTCATGTTGAGGGTAGTCTGTTTCCCGGCCTCGATGGTGAAGAACTGCACCTGACTCAACACCGTGCCGTTGGCCATGCGCGTACCGCTCACCAGCATATAATCCCCCACTTCGAGTTCCACAGGACGAGCAAAAATAGCCGACAGTGCCCCCGCAGCCCCCATATCGACATCCGGATTGCTCAGTTCGATGGTCGAGTAGCGTCCGCCGTTGCGTTTGGCCACGGTGAAGTGGCTGTAATATTTCGGGTCATCGTTGTTTTTGGTGGGGGTATAGTTCACCATCAGCAGGCCGCGCGGCACCGCATTGGCCTCGGCTGCGGCCTGTTCGCCGTCAAAATCGACATTCTTCCAGGCCTGAGCCGAGAGGTCGTAGTACTGGAGCCGTTCCGTCACCGGTTCATACCGCGCCGGAATCCCCTTGGTGCGCGCCATGGCAATGAAGAAACGGTCACGCCCCGCACGGTCGGCCATGTTCAGCCGCTGCACCCCGATGGCCGACATCGGGATGCGGCTCGGATTGAGGCTGTCGGCCAGCGTCACATCCCCGGCCCGCGCAATAATTGCCTCAATATCGTTCGGTTCGCCGGCCATCGCCGCACGGTAGGGCACCAGCAATTCCGTACCCACTCGCGGGTTGAGAATGTACTCCTTGAACCAGGGGCGGTCTTTGTAGGGGGCGGCGGCCGTCAGGTGGTCAGCCAGCACCGCGGCCGGGGTATCCTGCAAATCCTTCGGCGCCACCACATCCAGCAGGTCGAGCGCCACGTCCAGCTGTCCGGCAGCGGCCGCATCGCGCAGGAACTGCGCAATCGCGGCCCAGTTTCCGCGGCTGGTCGAAATCAGCCGCCAAACGAGCGTCGTATCGGCGCCGATGCCTTGCGCCAGCGCAAAGGCATCGGCCTTCGACATCCAACCCGCGATATAGGCATTGCGAATCGAATCCTCCTCGGCCAAGCGCAGGTTGTTGGCCGCGCGCTGTTCGGGCGTCACGCGGTTCTCCGTCTTGCCCTCAACGGGCGGCACAATATCCCAATCGACAGCATACGTCTCACCCATTTCCCCGCGATGGTTCAAAACAATGGTCAGCGTATCCTGTTTCCCGAACGAGAGTTTTTCGTAGCCGAATTCCGACCCGTTGGTGGCCCACACCAACATATCGCCCAACCCGGCCGTCATGGTGGTCATACCGTTGGCATCGGTCGTTTTGCGCACGGCGGGATAGAACTCCGCATAGTTGTAGATGCCAAAGTCAAGCACCGCCTCGGGCACCGCCGCTCCTGCGGTATCCTTCACGGCAATCACGGCCGTAGCCACCGGAGCATAGTTATGTGTCACGTTAATTTCCGTATAGAGCGGTGTCTGGCTAATCACCTCCTCGTCGCCCACATAGTTGCCGAAGACTTTGGTGTGCATCAGCATCCCGCGTTTGCTGGGGCCGTCGAACCACCCCATATTGAGCACCGGTTCGGGTTCGCAAGCCCCGAAGTAGTACCACTTTCCGTCGGCCCAGGCTTCCACCCAGGCGTGGTTGTCGTCGGTATGGGCCCAGCGCGGAGTGTATACCTGGCGAGCCGGAATCCCCACGGCCCGCAGTGCGGCCACCGTAAAGGTAGACTCCTCGCCACACCGCCCCTGCGCGTTGCGCACACAGGCCGACGGCGACATCGTCCGCCCGTCCGACGGCGAATAAATCACCTTTTCGTGGCACCAGTGGTTCACCTCCAGAATCGCCTCCTCCATGCTCAACCCCTGCACCCGCTCCTTCAACTCGTTGTAGAAGGTCACACGCGAGGTGTCAAGGTTTTCGTTGTTGATACGCACGGGCAGCACATAGTGCAGGAAGAGGTCATTGGGGACCGTCGCTCCCCAGGCCATCTCCTGCCGTGCCTGCAACGAGGCACGCACATTGCTCAGAAAGAGCTCCGGCGAATAGTCCGCCACATCGTTCAGCGGCAGATAGGCATACAGAAACTGCATCCCCTGCTCCTCCTGCGGGGTCATCCCCTCAGGGAAGGCCGGCAGCCAGCTCTGCCGAGCGGCCATCTGCTGTTCGACACTTTGGCGGGTTCGGGCATCCTCTACGAGCTGCCCGCTGCCGCCGCAGGCGGTCAGCAGCGCCGCCGCCAACACGGCATAGACTCCTTTTTTCATCATGTTCGGGTAAGTATTTGTTTGTGTTTGATTTTTGTTCCCGTACTCCACTGTTCCCGGCACTCCGCTGTTGCCCTACTCCTCCTGCTCCGTCGGAAGCACCACCACCCGCACCCGCTCCATGCGTGTGCGCACCCTTAACCAGTCCGCCAGCGCCTTGCGCTGCACCTCATCCATCGCATACCCCTCCACCGGCGTCACATAGCAAACCAAAGCCGTATCCGCCACCGCTCCACCCGTTGTGAAGAGCGGACACCGCGCCAACCCAATCCGCTCAATCCGTTCGCCCCACAACGACCCCACCTCCCGCGCAATATCCGCAGCAGGCAACGTGTCGCTCAGGTAACGGTCGGCCAGTTGCCGGAGTTGCTCGATTTGACGGTTTTTCTCTTCGAGTATCTCGATGTTGTTCCGCAACAGGCTCTGCATCGTTTGGCCGTCGAAGGTATTGTCGGCCCCTGCCTGACGCACTATCAGCCGCGTATGGTTCAGGCTGTAGGTTGCGAGCTGTCCGCGCGCCACCGCAATCGCCTCCTCGGGGACCACCCGCCCGACGAGCATCACCTCGATGGTGCTGCTGTCGCCCGCATAGGTCGGCACGGCACTCACCACCTCACTCCCTTCGAAGACCAGCACCTTGTCGATAAAGTTTTTGGCATTGCTTTCGAAGATGGTCCGCTGCACAATCCCATAGGCCAGTATCACACTCGGCACCAGCGTGACGGTCACAATCACGGTCATGTATCGCCGTGCCCGCAGTTCCTTTTTGGGGTCTACGAACTCGACTTTCTTGTACTTGAGGAAACGGACAATGATATAGGTTCCGACCGCAATAAAGACGGCATTGATAAAGAAGAGGTAAAACGCACCGATAAAGAAGCCGAAGTCTCCGCGGGCCAGTCCGAAACCGGCGGTACAGAGCGGCGGCATCAGGGCCGTGGCAATGGCCACCCCGGGAATCACCGTGGAAACACGGTCCTTACGCGACTGCGCCACAATACCGGCGAGTCCCCCGAAAAAGGCAATCAGGACATCATAAATAGTCGGCGTGGTCCGTGCCAGCAGTTCGCTTTGGGCAGTACTGAGGGGGCTAATCCAGAAGTAGAGGGTCGAGGTGACCAACCCGACCAGCACGGCCAGTCCCAGGCTGCGCAGCGACCGTTTCATGAGGTCGAAGTTATTGACCCCGAGGGCCAGCCCCACCCCCATAATCGGTCCCATGAGGGGCGAGACGAGCATTGCCCCGATAATCACGGCCGTCGAGTTGACATTCAGTCCGATGGAAGCGATAAAGATGGCAAATATCAGCACCCACAGGTTGGTTCCGCGGAATTCGACTCCTTTGCGGATATTGTCGCGCACCTCCTCTTCGGAGGCTTTGTCATCGTCGAGGTTGAAGCGGTCGCGCAGCGACTCCACAAAACGGTTCCAGGCAGTACGGACAGGTTCCTGCGATTCGGTCATAACGGGAGCAAATAAAGGGTTAATTGGACAAAGATAACGCTTTTTTGACAGGGAAAGCATCGGCAACGACCGCCTCGGAAAAAACCGCAAAAACCCTTCCTCGTATGCTAATTTCGTATAAAAATCACGGAAAGGTTTCCTGTGTACAACTTTTTTATATACATTTGGGATACATTTGAAGAACAAGAGACCTTTCCAATCAGGACTCGATTCATTTGTGAAGTACACTAACCGAAACGGCGCCTCGGGTGCCAGAAACTTAATTTCAATCCTTTATGAGTAATTTTGACTACAACGACCGGAGCGAGATGGATTCCATGGGTGACGAACTTTACTCCGTGCCGGTGAAGGCTGGGAAACGCATCTACTATTTCGATGTGAAAGCGACCCGCGGCGGCGACTATTACGTAACTATCACCGAAAGCCGTAAAAAACAGATGCGCGACGGCAGTTTCACCATCGACAAACATAAAATTCACCTCTACAAAGAAGACTTCCAGAAATTTGCCGAAGGGTTCCGCGAAGTGGTAGACTACGTGAAACGCGAACGCCCCGAACTCTTCAATCCCGACGGGTCGGCCATCAGTGCCATCCCCAGCGGAACGGACCACTCCTACGGGAACGGCTCTTCGACGGGCGCTACCCTGTCGGAAGATGACTTCTTCAAAGGGCTTTAACCCATTAGAGCAGGCATAGCGGCGGGAATAGAGAGAAACTCTATCCCCGCTTTTTCGTACACCCGACCCAAAAGATGACACACCCCGAGACGGATGTGCTGGTGGCACTCAGCGGCGGAATGGACTCGGCCGCTGCGGTTTTGTTTCTGCGCGAGGCGGGCTACCGTCCTCGCGCACTCTTTTTGGACATGCTGGACGACGAACGGGCACGAGCGCAGACACGACAGACGGCTCAGCAGGTCGGAGTGGAACTGACCGTAGAACCGTGTGCAGAGCGATTTCAGGCCGAAGTGGTGCGCCATGTGCTGCGGGAGCATGCCGCGGGACGGACACCCTCACCCTGTACGCACTGCAACCCGCACATCAAGTGGCGGCTGTTGGTCGAGGCGGCCGACCGCCTCGGAATCCGTCACATCGCCACAGGGCATTACGTACAAAAGGAGACCTACAAAGGACACGCCTGTTTCCGCCGCGGCATCGACCCGGCCAAAGACCAGTCCTACTACCTGTGGGAGGTGCCCGAAGCGTGGATAAAGCGGGCCCTGCTGCCGTTGGGAGGATTCACCAAGGAGGAGGTGCGCCGACGGCTGCGCGAACAGTACGGTCTGGAGCCGTTGGCAGCGCAGCGCGAGAGTATGGGTATCTGTTTTACGGCCGGAATGCGGTATGAGGCATTTTTACGGCAGGCTCTTCCGCCCGAAACGATGACGCCGGGAGAGGTAACAGACACACGGGGACGGGTTATTGGAACCCATGAAGGATACCCGTTCTACACGGCAGGACAGAAACGGGGTTTCACCCTGCAGCCCACTGTCGCACAACAAGGCGGTACATGGGCCGTGCAACGGGTAGAAGCTCGGGAGAATCGAATCGTGGTATGCCGCCCCGAGGAGCTTTACAGCCGCACCCTGTGGCTGAGCGCATGGAGAGCCGTAAGCCCCGCTGCCCTGTTTGACCACCCTGAGCACTTGAGCGTGGTGGTGCGGGGCTTGGGACGAAATCCGCAGGGAGGCTGCATATTGGACGTGGAAGAGAGCGGTCTGCTGCGCGTCACCCTGACCGACGACCGCGCGTGGGCAGTAATGCCCGGACAACCGGTGGTGTTCTATCGAGGAGATTGTGTTGTGGGAGGAGGTATCTTGGAACACGCCGACTATTCCGACAACGGCCGATAACCCTCATCCTACCCTGCCCCACTCTTTATCGAAATCGGTTACGCCGCGGGTGGCACTATGGAAAGCCCTACGCTTCCTCTTCGGCCTCCCCGTCGCGACGTGCCGCCTGGCGACCCGCTTCCCGAGCCCCCTCCACCACCAGCACAATCTCTCCTTTCGGTTCCCGCGCGGCATAACGTTCGGCCAACTCGGCCAACGTTCCCCGTACCGTCTCCTCAAATTTTTTCGAAATCTCGCGACAGAGCGCCACTCGGCGTTCACCACCGAAGAGTTCGGCCAGCTGCCCCAGAGTCTTCCCCACCCGATGCGGCGATTCGTAGAAAATCATCGTACGCGGTTCCGTCTCCAGTTGTTGCAGGCGGGTCTGCCGCCCCTTCTTTTGGGGAAGAAAGCCCTCGAACACAAAACGGTCGCAGGGTAATCCGCTGTTCACCAACGCCGGCACAAAAGCCGTAGGACCAGGCAGCGTTTCGACCTCCACCCCTGCTGCCACAGCATGGCTGACCAGCAGATAGCCCGGGTCGGAGATGGCCGGAGTCCCCGCATCGGAAATCAGCGCCACGGTCTGTCCCCCCACCATCCGCTCCACAATCTGCTCCACCACTCCGTGTTCGTTGAACTTGTGGTAGGAGCTCATCGGTTTGCTGATTTGCAGGTGACGGAGCAGGTTGCCGCTGGTACGCGTATCCTCGGCCACAATGTAGTCACACTCGCGCAGCACACGCACCGCGCGGTAGGTAATATCTTCGAGATTGCCTACGGGTGTAGGCACAACATAGAGTTTCGCCACAGGAAAAGTAAGAAAACGGTGAATGACACAGCCCGTCCACACGCCCCGCGCTACCCTCAACGGGTCGGCGGAATGCACTTCCACGGCCGTTGTCCAAGGAATTAGCTGTCGAAACGGCTTTCAAGCAGGTCGACGAATTTTACGGTAGCGGCATTGTCTGGTATCCAGTGATAGGTCTCCCCGATATAGACCAGTGCCTCTTCAAGCGAGCCCATGGCATTGATTTTAGCCTCTTCGGCCTCGAACATCTCGGTATTTCCGTGGAACAGCGTATCGATAATCTCATGCCGCGTATAGGGGCTCACCTCCAGGCCAAAAATCCGCGGCATGGCAGGTTTGGGCGCCGGAGCAGGTTCCGGTTCGCGGGCGGGTTCGGGTTCGGACGTTAATTCGGGTTCAGGTGCAAGTGTAGCCTCAGGTTCCGTTTCGGGCACCGGTTCGGATTCAGGTTCGGGCACGGACTCAGGTACCGCTTCAGGCACAGCCTCAGGCTCGGCCACAGGTGCAGTTTCAAACTCAGACAGGGACTCCGTTTCGGCTGCCGTCTCCTCGTCTGTATCCGTTTCCTCAACCAACTCTGCCTCCGCTTCGGATGCCGATGCTGACCTATATTCTTCCTCCGGCCATTCGACATCAGCCGCATCAGGAGCGATTGTGTCACTGTCACTCCCCTCCACTTCAATCTCAGTTTCAGTTTCCGGTTCAGACTCAGGCTCCGATTCAGCCGCCGCATCCTCCGAAGCATCCGACACCACGCAAGGATTGCCCTCGCTCGACACCCCTCCGGCAAAATCATCCCCCTCATCCATCACCATCGACGCTCCTGCGGCTGCCACTCCTATGGCCGCTGCCGCCGCCATGCCCTGCATCGCCACCTCATGGTCCTCGTCGGCACTCCACTCCACGGCAACTGCCACCGGCTGCTGCGCTTCTTCCTCCACGGCGGCAGGTTCACCGCACGGCATCTCCAACAACTCCGCATACACCCGCCGCATACGCTCCAACGCCACACCCTGTTCGATGGCAGGCAGATAACCCAACCGACGCCAACGCTCTACCAGCGCCAAAACCTTGCGCAACTCTATTTCCAATTCATTGTATCCCATGGCCAAAGACTGTCAAATTTTTCGCTTTCAAAAATAACTCTTCTTCCCGATATTTTCAGCACTTTCCTGTCACGTTTTTTCACAACGTCCCCCGCCAGCATATTTTCTCCCCGCAGATTTCAAAACGAAACACCCGCCAAATAACGCAAAACAGTTTATTTGTAACCCATTTTATCAACCTTTGAAACCACGTCACTACCAACGCATTTCCCAAAAACCACTTTCCCAAAAATATATTATCTTTGGTGCCATTAGTTCAACCCCCAAATATCTTACCGTTTACACATTTACTCTAAGCTGCATTATCTTCCATTGTTCCTATGTCACCCAACCATAACACTCCGCGCATAGGCGTTTTTTATGACGGAAACTTCCTGCTCCACGCCTCGAACTACTACAATTATATTCACCCCCAACGCCGCCGTCTGAGTTTGAGCGGCCTGCACGATTTTATCTGCCAACGGGTCGCCGAAGAGGAAGGTATCGACCCCAAACGGTGCCGCGTGTGCGAAGCCCACTACTTCCGCGGCCGCCTCAACGCAGCCGATGCCGCCCAACGCGGCAGCCAACTCTACCACGACCGCGTATTCGATGATATCCTCATGTCCGAAGGGGTCCACACCCACTACCTCCCGCTGCGCAACATCTACGGCCGCAAAGAGGAACGCGGAACAGACGTCTGGCTGGCACTGGAGGTCTTCGAAATGGCCCTGCAAGGCAAAATCGATGTCGCTGTACTGGTGGTGGCCGACACGGACTATGTTCCGCTGGTGCGCAAACTGATTGCCATGGGGGTACGCGTCATGCTGATTAGCTGGGAATTCGAATACACCAACGACGAAGGCAACCGCATCGTCACAAAAACATCCCACGAACTCTTCAATCTGGCTCATTATCCCGTACCGATGCAGGAGGTAATAGACTGCGGTCTGGAACAGAACAACCAACTCATCCAGAACCTGTTTGTTCAAGGCTCCGACAACCGTCAGGGAACGGAACTGACCTCCGACGAGAACGAAAACGACTACCGTACCGACGAAGAGGATTACTACCCCTCCACGGCAGCCTCCGGCGCACGGTACACCAGTCAAATCTTAAGCCTCAAAACCGGGTACGGATTTATCAAATACCCGAACAACAACCTCTTCTTCCACAGCCTGGATGTGATAGAGGGTGATTTTTCGGAACTGGCACCGGGAGACGAAGTGGAATTCTCGATTGGCAAAAACGACCACGGACAGGATGTGGCCAAACAGGTGAAACGATTGGGACCGGGGGCCTCGGACGGAGCACGCAGCGGCGACTCCTTCTGGAACGGGTTATAATCCCCCTTGGCACTCCCGGCCGTTACCCTTCCGACATGCAACATGGCTCCGCCCGACCATTTCGTCCGGACCTCAACCTCTCCAGCAAAATTCCCGACCCGACACGGTCGGGAATTTTGTTATATTCTTAACAAAAAGATTGCGTATCTCACTCAAAAAGCTATCTTTGCAAAATGTGAGTGTCTGACCTCCAACAAAGAGGAGGCCACCCCCACCGACACTCGCACACACGACACCGAATTATTCACCAAAAACAACCATAAACCAATGTTAAAAGGACAACCCAAAGGCCTGTTCGTACTGGCACTGGCCAACATGGGAGAGCGCTTCGGCTACTACACCATGCTGGCCATCTTTGTACTCTACATGCAGGCCAAGTTCGGCTACACGGAGTCTGCCACCTCCACCACCTTCGGGATATTCCTGAGTATGGTCTACTTTCTGCCGCTGTTCGGCGGGCTGCTCGCCGACAAAGTGCTCGGATACGGCAAAACCATCATGCTGGGCATCGTGGTGATGTTTGCAGGCTACTTCTGCCTGGCCATCCCCAGCGGAACAAGTACCGCCGCACAAATTGCCATGTTCGGGTCGCTGGCGCTGATAGCCATCGGTACCGGATGTTTCAAAGGCAACCTGCAGGCACTGGTCGGCAACCTCTATGACGACCCGAAGTACAGCTCCAAACGCGACATCGCCTTCAGCATCTTCTACATGTGTATCAACATCGGCGCCTTCTTCGCTCCGTCGGCTGCCGAAGGGGTGTCCAACTACTTCCTCGGCAAAGACGGCTTCACCTACAACGCCGATATTCCTGCTCTGGCTCACCAGCTGCAGAACGAGACTATCTCGGCCGATGCTCTGGCTAAATTTACGGACCTCGCAGCTCAACAGGGTTTTACCGGCACCAACCTCGCCGCCTTCGGACAAGACTATATCACCAGCCTCAGCCAATCCTACAACTACGGCTTCGGCGTAGCCTGCCTCTCACTGATTGTCTCGATGCTGATATTCGTCGGATTCCGCAAATACTACAAAGCCGCCGACAAAACCGAAAAACAGAAACAGGCCGAACACGACCCCAACGTCGTGGAACTCACCCCGCAACAGGTCAAAGACCGATTGGTGGCCTTGGGTCTCGTTTTTGCCGTGGTTATCTTCTTCTGGATGGCCTTCCACCAGAACGGACTCACCATGACCTTCTTTGCGCGTGATTACACCCAAACCACCGTCAGCGGCCTCGGACGTTTCGGCTTCTCGCTCCTGACCATGATTCCCTTTATCGTGGCCTTCTACGGACTCCTGAACATCTTCCAGGCCAAAGAGGGAAAAGGACGTTTGGCCGGTGTTATCGTGATGCTGGTGGGCGCAGCCTGCGCCTGGTGGGCATACACCACCCTGCCCCAACCGATGCACATCACCCCGCAAATCTTCCAACAGTTCAACCCCTTCTTTATCATTATCCTCACCCCGATTACCGTGGGGCTCTTCTCGTGGCTCCAAAAACGCAACAGCGAACCCAGTGCACCCCGTAAAATCGGTATCGGGATGATTATCGCCGCTCTGGGCTTCGTGCTGCTGGCCTTCGCTTCGACAGGACTCCCGACACCCAACGACCTCAAAGAGATAGGCGGTCTCGGAGAAACGGCACGCGTATCACCCAACTGGCTCATCTCGACCTACTTCGTCCTGACCATCGCCGAACTCTTCCTCAGCCCCATGGGTATATCCTTCGTCTCGAAAGTGGCACCCCCGAAATACAAAGGGCTCGCCCAAGGCGGATGGCTCGCCGCTACGGCCGTCGGAAACTACCTTGTCGCCATCATCGGCTACCTCTGGGGTGGCATGCAACTCTGGATGCTGTGGGGTATTTTGGTGGTATGCTGCGCCATCTCGGCCATCTTCCTCTTCAGCGTCATGAAAAAACTCGAACGCACCACACAAGACGCCTAACATCTCGCCACGGGGGCGACTCTTCCCGAAAAAAGGTGTTCTTTTTTTCGGGAAGAGTGCTCCGAGTGGAACGTTTTTTGCCCTCCTGCCGCAGATGCCCCTTGCATCTGCGGCTTTTTCTTTATATTTGTCGAACTCGCTTTGAAAGACCACCTTAACAGACTGCCCATCCCATGAGAAAAATCCTCCTCACTCTGCTCCTTTCCTTCACCGCTGCCGCTGCGACAGCCCAAGTCAAAGGGTTCGGATTCGGACCTCGTGTGGGCGTCAATTTCGCCGATTACCTCAACAGCCCGGGAAGTTCCCGCACAGCCCTCTACGCCGGACTCTTCCTCGACTACAACATCACCCACCGCTGGGGTATCGAAACCGGCGCCTACTACTCCCAGCTCGGCTCGGCTCGGAATGTCGAACCAGGCTATGCCTCGCAAACCACCCACAGAATGGACTACCTGAGCGTACCGCTCGTAGCCAAATTCAACTTTCTGGGCGGATTTCGGGCTATTGCGGGGGTCGAAGGTCTCTTCAAACTCTCGGCCGACCGCAAAGAAAAAAGCGGAGGGAATACTACCCCCCTGACCGATGTCCGCCCCGCCAACATGGCTCTGACCATCGGAGCAGGATACCTCTTCCGCTGCGGATTGGACATCACCGCCTCCTATTCCAAAGGGCTTCACAGCGCCTTCATGCACCGCGACCAAAGCACCTGCCCGACCTACTTCCGCGTAGCCGTCGGCTGGCGCTTTATCGGGACCAACAAATAGCACGTCACGACCTCTCCTGACACGGTCTCCCGCCACACCCCACGCGGGCCACAATCACCACTATCATGAAATACATCATTATCGGTCTGGGAAACTTCGGCTCGGTACTGGCCACCCGCCTGACACAAATGGGACACGAAGTTATCGGAGTGGACGACCACCTGGCACGCGTCAATGAACTGCGCGACAGCCTCTCGAGCACTATCTGCATGAACGCCAGCGACACCGATGCACTCCGCACCCTACCCCTCGACCAGGTGGACATGGTGATTATCGCCATCGGCGAGAACTTTGCCGCCTCCATCCAGATAGTCGCCCAGCTGCGCCAGATGAAAGTGGAACACATCGTAGCCCGCGCCCTGAACGAGTTGCACCGCACCGTTCTGCAGGCCTTGGGAGTAGACCGCATCATCTTCCCGGAACAAGAGGCTGCCGAGGTGATGGCCCAATCATTCGAGCTCAGCGGATTCCTCAGTTCCTACCAGATTGACCGCGACCACTACGTCATGCGGTTTTCCCTGCCGCCCCAACTGAATGGTAAAAGCGTGGGCGACAGCGATATCGAACAACCGGGATTGCGGTTGCTGGCTGTTGTCCGGGACCACGACGAACGCAATTCCATCGGCATTCACTACAATCGCAAGCGGGCATTGGACACCGTAAACGAAGAGACGATTCTGCAAACCGGTGACATTATCGTCGTTTACGGCACCCTGGCAGCCTACAATACCTTTACCCGCAACCTGCGCGAAGGATAAACACCACGCGCCGTCTACAGTCCACCCCCTCACACCGTCCTACGACCGGTTCGCCTCGACTTCCGTCCGGGTTGTATGCAAATTGTATGTAAATTGGTCGGTCATACAGCCACCAAACCGTGAATTTATGTACAAATACACCAAAGACGGAGTCAGCGTCACCTCTGTGCTCGACACCCGACGCATCAAAAACAACGGCCGCTATCCCGTTAAAATCCAGGTCATCTACAAACGTATCCAGAAATATTTCGGCACGGGCAAAGAGCTGCTACTCGACGAATGGCAACGGTTGCCCCGCACCCGAAGTTGCTACCTGCAAGAGGTGCGACGCGACATCATCAGCAGTTTCGACCTGATAAAACAGGAAGTACAGAGCCTTACCGAACGGGGCGAATTTTCATTCGAAGAGTTGTGTCGCCGCTTGGGCCGCGGGCGTGACGAGATGTTGCACACCACCTTCAAACGCCGTATCGACCACCTGCGAGCCGAACAGCGCATCGGCAACATGCTGTGGTACACGAATGTCTATAAATCGATTCAACGTTTCGCACCGCGTCCCATCCCGCTGAGCGAGATAACGGTCAGCTGGCTCGAACGATACGACAAATTTCTGCGCGCCGAACGGAAAAGCCCGGTCACCATCAGCATGCACTTCCGAGCCATCCGGGCCATCCTGAACGAAGCCCGCAAGAACGGGACTCTCAAAGAGACTCAATATCCGTTTGGAAAGGGAAAATTCGAGATTCAGGATGGCGAAGGACGAAAAATCGCATTGAATATCCATCAGATTGAACAAATTGCACATTATGCGGAAGGTTCCCGCACGAGCCTCTACTTCCGCGACTTGTGGTTCTTTATCTATCTGTGCAACGGCATCAACGTAGCCGACCTGGTGAAGTTGAAGTATGCGAACATTATTGACGGTGAAATCTGTTTTGTCCGCCAGAAAACCGAACACACCTCCCGCAAACGACATGAGATACGGGCCGTGATGACCCCTGAGATGTACACAATTTTGCACCGGTGGGGTAATCCGGTAGCGCCGGACAACTATTTATTCCCGGTGCTCGACGGTTCGGAGAGCCCGCTCCAACAGAAAATCAAAACGCAAAATCTCACCCGTCGCATCAACTGGCATATGCACATCATCGGACAGAAACTCGGTATCGGCCACATCTCTACTTACACGGCTCGCCACTCTTTCGCAACCATCCTCAAACACAGCGGAGCCAACATTATGTATATTTCGGAATCTCTTGGCCACAGTGACTTAAGGGCAACAGCCTGTTATCTGGCAGCCTTCGAAAAGGAGGAACGGCAGAAAAATGCCCATTTGCTCACCAATTTCGCAGGGACATCTACTCCCTCCGGTTCCTAATCAATGGCTGACGTCTCTCGGTCCTTGCTATATGTAAATTGTATGCAAGGATTTTTCTCAAGTTCACACACCCCTCTTATTCTCAATACTTAATATCTACTCTTTCGGCCAATCTCCTCTGCTTTGCAAACAGAGGCGGTAACCGTTACGGCTCTCGGTGGTCGTAAACAGAACCGTGCTCTGGGTTATGCCACCACCACGGTGCAGGGTGATGAGCTGGCTCGTACCAACACGGTGAGCCCGGCCAACGCCCTTCAGGGTAAGGTAGCCGGTGTGCAGATTTCTCTTGGGGGTTCTGCGGGGGTAACAACCGCTCCGAGTGTAACCATTCGTGGTAATAAGTCTCTGACCAAGAACAACTCGCCGATTTATGTCATCGACGGGATTATCATGGAGTACGCACAACAAGACCCCGGAATGGTTTATGGGAACAACAGCGATGGGACCAAGTATGGCAACCAGTTGAAGAACCTGAACCCGGATGACTACGAAAGCGTGACGGTGCTGAAAGGTGCTGCCGCAACTTCGCTGTACGGTGCTCGTGGTGCGAACGGTGCCATTGTGATTACCACCAAAAGCGGGAAAGCCCGCAAAGGTATCGGTGTGGAAGTGAACTACAGCCATGAATGGGGTGTAACCTACAAAAACTCAATTTCCCTGCAAAACCTTTACGGAATGGGAGATGCAAAAAATGGTTATGAGGGAGGTATGATGCCTGGAGTAAATTCTACTTCGGATTATGGTTATGATTCATACTCTTTCGGTCCTTCATTTGCTTCCATGCAAGGGCAACAGATGTATCAATACTACAAGTATTATGAACCGGATGGAGTTGATAATCCATTGGAAAGCTTTGTAGCCTACCCCGATAACTGGAAAACGATGTACCAGAACAGCCAGTACGATAATATCAGTGTCGCTCTGACGGGTGGTTCGGAAAAAGCGACCTTCCGTTTGTCGTATGGCTATACCGATACGGATGGCAATATGCCGAATAACAGTTTCAATCGGCACTCTATCAATTTTACTTCGAATGGCAAGATTAACGACGTCTTCTCGACGAACCTTTCGGTACAGTACTCGAACTCGAATACCCAAAATGCCTACTATAACAACGGTTATGACTGGACGACTGTTCCGGGGTACATTACAGGTGCTACCATCAACCGAAATACCAATGTGCAATGGTATCAAGACCATTACATCGACCCGGTCACCTGGGAACGTTATGGAACAGGCAGTCTGAGTCACCTGAATGCCTTATTGAATAAAATTGCGGACGACAACATTAACCGCAACGAACAGACGTTGATTGCACAATTGGGATTGAGTGCACAGTTCACGGAGTGGTTGGACGCTAACGTCAGCCTCAGCTACAACAACTGGCAGGTATTCACCGAAGAAAAGAATTACGGTTCAAGCAAAGGGCGCCTGGGTAGTGATGGTTATTACGGTATCAGCGGCAGCACGAGCGGTTCATATGACGGTATCGCTCAGTTGCACAGCAACAACCGCTTTATCGACGACAACCTGGAACTGGATGTCCGCCTGCTGGCCGAAATCTATGGAAATACCCTCTCGACTTCTTACAGTAAAGGGACCAACGGAGGTTTGATTACTCCGGGGCTTTGGACTTTTGGCAACTCTGTAAATGCTATCACAACCAGCCAAATGTCGGTAGGTTATACTCCTCGTAACAGTATGACAGTCGGTGTGGCCGGCGTTGTCAACCTTTCGTGGAAAGACCAGGTATACCTGGAAGTAACGGGTCGTAACGACTGGCTCTCGTCGCTGCTCTATCCGAGCTGGATTCCCTATGGTCAGGACAACTACTCGGTCTTCTACCCTTCGGTGAATGCTTCGTGGGTATTCTCGGATACCTTCCAAATTGACCCGAGCATCCTCTCGTTCGGTAAACTGCGTGCTTCGTGGGCACAGGTAGGTAAGGGTACAGATGCGTACACTACGGCTTCCGGTGCTGGCGGGTTCTCGGTAAGTACGGTGTATGGCCCGGAAAACCAGAATATTCTGGTTGCTTCTCCGAACAACTCCACTTTGCCCAACTACGACCTGAAGCCTGAACTTCAGACCTCTATCGAGTTCGGTGCCGACCTTCGTTTCCTGAACGGTCGTCTGGGTGTGGACGTGGCTTACTACAAAACCAACACTCGTAACCAGATTTTGTCGGTTAATACCGTATCGGAATCAGGGGTAAGTAAACGCTGGATTAACGCCGGTAACATCCAAAACCAGGGTTGGGAAATTCAGTTGGATGCCACTCCGATTCGTACACGTACGGTGAACTGGACCATCAGCGCAAACTGGAGCCGCAACCGCGGTAAAATCATTGAACTGGCCGAAGGAATTGATTCATATACCATTACGAGTGGTATCGACGGTTCGCCGGGTATCTATGCCTTTGAAGGAGGTTCATATGGGGTGATTGCCAACGGGAACGGCTACGGCAGTGGTTATTCGTGGGCTCGATTCTACAACCCGGATGATCCAAACGACTATCGCAATGGCAAATATTTGATATACGTCTCGGGGAATGATGGTAATCAAAATATAAATCCTGAGGCTGGTTCTACTAATGCAATGGTCAATACCTATTACCATTTCCTGGAAGATGCTAATATTTCCAATTACTATGGAGAAGAATCTGCTTACTGGGGAGGTAAGCGCAACATCACTACCGAATACGGAAATGTAGAACCGGATTTCTACTACGGTTTCAATACCAGCCTGATGGTGAATCTTCCGAACAATAGCGGTTCATTCGACTTCTACGCACAAATCGACGGCCGCTCGGGAGGTTATGCGCTTCAGATTGCTCAAAAATATGCCACTGCTGCGGGGAATACCGAAGAATCCTTGTATGGCCGTGATGCCGAACATGGAGGCGAACGCCGCGTAAACTACAAAGGTGAATTTGAGTATAATGGGATTGTGCCGGATGCCGTATTCTGGGATAACGAAGCTTATGCAACGGTAACGAGTTTCAAGACAGGCCAAGCAGTAAATTTGGCAGGCATGACCTATCGCGAAGCTGTCAACGAAGGACATATTCAACCAATGCTGGCTGGAACTTATTACCAGACCAACTGGCTTTGGGGGCGTGCGGACAACTATCTGACCAAACAGTCCTATATGGCTCTGCGCGAAGTGACCGTCGGATACAACTTCCCGGAAAAATGGATTAAACACGTAGGTCTGCAATCGGCTCGTCTGTCGTTCACGGCTCGTAATCTCTGCTATATCTACAACGGTGCACGCGGTAAATCCAATCCCGACTCGTTCATCTCGAACAACTCGCTGACCCCGATTGACTACGGGACAACGCCGTTCGTACGCAACTTCTCTTTCAGCCTGAACCTGAGATTCTAACACTCAACCTTAAACTGATTTTCATATGAAAATAACGAAATATTTAATCGGAGGTTTAGCTGCGCTTGCCCTTGTCGGCTGCAAAGACAAGATGCGTGAGCTAAACACTAACCCGAACACCATCGGGAGTACGGACCCCCGGTATATGTTTATGTCGGCCATGCAGGATTTCGACTACAATGACCGTGGCTATATGCAGGATAATTTCGGGAGTACCGGTGTGATGATGCAATACTTCGTCTCGTACACAGGCGCTACGGACGGAACATATTGCAATGTCCAGGGCTTGAGCTACGCTGCTCCTGGGACTATCGGATACAACTATAACTGGTTGTATGGGGTCGGCTACAAAATGGCGTCTCTGCAAAATTACATCGACGACAACCTCTCCGAAACCGAAGCTCTGCAGTACCAGGACCTTCGTGCCATTGCCGGTATTGTGAAGGTGTATGAAGCATTCCGAGTATTCCAAAACTACGGTGCTGCCGTTTATAGCCAGGCTTTCAAAGCCATTACTGATGGTATCGTAAAACCTGAATATGACGTTTTCGACAATTCGGTTTACGAATCGCTGGACGATGAGTTGGCCGGTTATATCAGTGTACTGGAAGCTGAGAAAAACGAAAACACTTCGGAGCTGGGTATCTACGACCCTATCTACGGGTATAAGGCGAATGTGTCGGGCGCTCCGAGTCCGCTGGGCAACTATGATGACCAACGTACACTTTGGAAAAAATTCGGGAACTCCTACCGTCTCTACATGGCATGGATTATGAAAGATGTAGACCCGACCCGTTTCAGCAAGGTTCTCACCGAAACCAAGACTTCGGGTTGGTTCGAATCGGCCTCTGACGGTGCGTTCGCCTACATGAACGGGTACAACCAAAACGGTTCGATTTACAACTCAGACGGTCCGAATGCTATCAGCACCTCATATTCTCTGACTGACAACTTTGTCTCTTACTTGAAAGAGCTGAAAGACCCGCGTCTGCCGCTGCTGGCCCGCAACAACGGACTGTATGCGGACAACAAGGATTTGCAATGGATTCAACACTATTTCCCCGATTCGCTGAAAATGGGTGCCGTATACGACGAAGCAATCAAAGACTGGATTGAGAATGTTTCCTGGAATGGCGTGCTGGACTATCAAAACGACCCGAAGGTGGCTTACCAGGGACAGATTCCGAATCCCAATGATTATGACCAAGGTGGTGCTGGCGAATTTTGGGGACAACGCTCGTATACCTTCCGATTCTACCATCCGGACTATATCCCGGGGAACCAGGAAGCAAACGAAAAGTTGGAACCCTGGACTGTAACGAATGAAGGAACGGTATCCGACGAATTCCCTGCTACCTATATCATCGAAGATGCCGTAAAATCCATCACGATTGAAATGGCAAGCCGTCCGCAAGGCCGTTATTTCGTAGCCTGTGGGGGTAAAGAGTATGCTGACCTGGGGACGAATGGTGCCAACGGTTATGATGGTCCAGTCAACCAAGAAGACAAATACTACCGTCGGCCGGTGTTCACCTATCCTGAGTTCTGCTTCATGATGGCTTACCTGACAGTAGAAGGCGAAAACACCGGTAACACTGCTGCTCAATGGTATGCAAACGGTGTGACTGCCGCCATGGAAGAACTTCAGGCCGACGCAATTCGTTATGAAGTACAGGTGGCTACCAACACCGAAGCTACGAAAATCGTCGGGGTTAATGACCAAGGGCTCTATGACATCTCGGGTGAGATTGCAACCTATGTAGCAAACAACTCGCTGACGGCTGCCGCTGACCAGCGTGAAGCTATCGTAGGGCAGGCGTGGATCTATTTCTACAACCAGCCTCAAAAGATGTGGGACTGGTGGCGTAAGACCGGTTACCCCGAAATCAAAGAGTCGACTTCGCCGGCAACTCGTCCTACTGGGCTCTATTGGGTTAAACCTTCAATGCGTACCAGCGGCAATCCGCTTGAGTTCCCCCGTCGTGGCAGCCTTCCGCAGCCTAATACAATGAATAATATTAATTATAATGCGGCTCGTGATGAACTGATGACTCAGCCGAACTACGGTAGCATCTATAATGAAACTACCGGCCGTATCTACTGGGATACTCAGGGACTGCAGTAGGAGATACAAATCGTTTTCAGTAGTGTGTCCTCTCTCATGGAGGCGCACCGACTGAAACGAAAATCTTGAACCAGGGAATCCCCGGACGAATTGTTCGTCCGGGGATTTCTTTATCCAATCAGATTGGTATATACCTATGCTGCCACATGAAACGAGGGCGAGAACCGACATGGTTATCGCCCTCAATCATTCAATCAGGGGTAATCCCTTTATATCCGCTTATTGTACCGCGTCAAAATAGCGTACAAACTTCTCGTGCGGAGCAGAGACGCAGATGCGCGCGTAACGCGATGCGTGTTCCTTCTGACTCTTGGTAAAGAAAGATAAGGAAACACTGCCAATCCGATGCTCCAGCAGCTCCTCTTCCGTACGGTTGACCACTACAAATATCCCTTTCGGGGTGCTGGTATGGTAGTACTCTTCGGCCAACAATCCACGCTCCTTGAGATATTCGATATTAAGGGCAATATCACGCGCCGTAGCAGCCTTAAAATCGCTGGCGGCACGTATCCCCTCCGGAGTCGTCAAAAGGCGTAAAATAAGCTGCTGAGCAAACGCATTGACCCCATTGGTGCAATACATCAACCGAATCTCCAGTTCATCATGCAACGCCTTGTTGGTCGTATGGATAAAACCGAGCCGCTGGCCGCTCAAACCGACCGATTTGCTGAAGCTCTCCGTGATAACCACATTCTCAAGAGCCATCAGGCGTTGGTAGTAGGTATCCGTCTTGTCGTAGAAGATGCGGCGATAGGGGCTGTCGAAAAAGACCACTACACCGGCATCGTTCAGTTTCTTAATCAAGGCAAACTGCTGTTCATCGTCGTACTTTTCGCCCAGCGGATTGCCCGGGTCGCATATCAGAACCGCATTGCCCTGAAGCTCCGGTATCATCCCCTCCAGGTCGCCTTGCGCCATATACTCCGCATTGCCGATGCCGCGTACGGTCAGCATCTGGAAGTAGCACCCCCAATAATACACCGGCAGATAGAGTTTCCCCATCCCAACCGTCTGGACCACCAAATCCAGGGCATTCATCCCGCCGGCAGTTATCAGGATGTTGTCGGGCGAGGAGTGGCCGCCGAAGTACTCTTCGTTGATAGCCTGACGCAATGCTGGGAAACCCGGCCCCGGAGGATAGACCTGAATGTCGTTTGAGTTGAAGTCCATCTGTTGCACCACCTCACGTAAATCGATGTTCACCACCGCGTTCACCCCGCGGTTCAACGGTAAATACTCCTGACCACTCTCAGCCGTCAGCCGTTTGAGTTTTTCGCCAATCTGTACGATTTTCGACAGCGCGGCTCCACTTTTTTTGATTTCCATATAGCGCTAAGTTAATTGAAGCTGATTTGGGTTTTGATTTGCACTTGCCAACAGCAAAGTAACGACATTCCCGTGAGATTTACACAGAAATGAGTTGCAAATATGACCTAATGTTAAAAATATACCCTATTTGTTATTTTGAGAAAATTATCTGACATCCTAATTTTTAGAATTAATAATATGTTTTTTTGGCACGCTTCTTGTGAATATGACAAAAATAAAATGTTTAAAAATAGAACTTCTGCAAACCTAATTGCCTAACAAGACATACACCATAGATAATGAAAGCAAGAATTCTCCTCGCTATGAGCGCCCTCATCATGGCCTCCTGCAGCCAGCAAGAGCAAACTGCACCTGCAAATATTACGCTCGAGATACAAGATGTGATATTGATGCCGGAGAGCACCGACAACAGCCCTGCATCCATCACCTTCAGCGCTGATGCAGACTGGAAAATATCCACAGAAGGCGGTCAGGACGAGAGCAACTGGCTGCGGGTGTGGCCCGAAAGCGGGCGTGCCGGGAAGGCAATACTCTATATTGAGGCCGACGAAAACACCTCGGCTCTCGAACGCATGCGTTACGTTCAGATTGAATCGGCAGGCGCAACACAGACGATACGCATTCTGCAACGGGGGGACGGAACGCTGCCTCAGGGACAATCGATATACCAAACGGGAGGAGCCCGCGATACGATTATTCTGAAACTGCGTGCCGGACGAAAATATCAGGTAGACGTAAACCAGGGGGATGAGTGGCTGACACCGGTTTACCTCTCACAGGGGGAACGATTCGACTCATTGGCTTTGATTTTATCGGGTAATACGACTCTGTCGGAGCGTACGGCCAGTGTCCGTATCACGGAGGCAAAAAGCGGCTACAAATCTGCGATAACCGTACTCCAGCCCTCTGCGGCACTCGATATTGACTTGTCGCTTATGCAGATACAGTTGCCCAGCGGCACGGTCAGCGGGGAACAGGCAACCCAATGGGTAGACCGCCTGTTTGTAGCAGCATTTGACCAAAGCGGAAATCTGCTTTTTTCCCAGGATATTCCCAAAGAGACGGACGGTATCCCTTCGCATATTCAGGTAACTCCACAAGAGGATTTACTGCGAAATGTGTACCCTTCGGCAAAAGTTTATATTGTCGCCAACAGTTCGCGCAAACTGACGGATTTCCATGGGACGGAACAGGATTTTTTGAATCGTAAGGATACTGCCTCACTGCGGCTGTTCGATGCAGACAGTACTCGCCCTCCGCTGAGCGGTGTTGTGGTTACGGACCTGAAAATCGGGCAAAACCAACTGCATATAAACCTTTCGCACGTGACGGCACGCGTCATTTTTAAGGTGATTTCCGATACGACCGCCAATGCTCAGGCGGCAGTCATTGACAAATTGCGTATCGGAGGATTTAGCAGCTGGGGCTATCTGTTCTCGACATCGACAGACGGAGAGGTCTCGCCGCGCTCTACAAACTACTATTCGTCCATCCTGCCAAACAGCTCCAACCAATACCAGTTCTTTGCCTTCGAAGGCAGCCAGCTAATCCTGACTGTACGCGCCGGAGGACGCTACTATCAGGGTATTGCTCCCAATATTCTTAAGAGAGGGTACAAATACACGTTCAACATGCGTGTGGCGGGCAGCAAATCGACCTCTTCGAATGTCGTACCCCAGCGTTCCACAGCTCCGGGCGAAGTGGAACAGACGATTGACCTGATACCCTTGTAGGATGTTTCCTCAAGGTGCCAAGCACGCTCAGAGAATAGCACGAAGGCCGAAAACCATGTGGTTTTCGGCCTTCGTGCTATTCATATAAACCTCGCGCTCGGCGTTTAATGCTTCACATCGAGGAACTCCATATTCTTTTCCTCGTACTCTTTGAGTTCGTTGGCCAGGCTTTGGCTGTACACCTTCATGGCCCGACGGCTCATCCCCATGCTCGAGAAACCACCGTCGTGGAAAAGGTTTTGCATCGTCACCTTTTTGGTCAAGTCGCTGAACAGGGTCAGCACATAATTCGCACAATCCAAGGCCGTTGCATTCCCCAGCGGCGACATGCGTTGTGCAAAGTCCATCAGGTGGTCAAGACCCATCACCCCACTACCGGCCGTCGTAGGCGTGGGCGATTGTGATACGGTGTTCACACGAATTTTCTTTTCACGGCCATAAATGTACCCGAACGAACGTGCAATAGACTCGAGCAAAGCCTTGGCATCAGCCATATCGTTGTAACCGTAGAGGGTGCGCTGCGCAGCAATATACGAGAGAGCCACAATCGAGCCCCATTCGTTAAGTGCATCTTTTTTGCGCGCCACCTGCATCACTTTATGGAACGAAACGGCCGAAATATCGAGCGTTTTCATCAGGAAGTTATAGTCGAGGTCGTCGTAAGTACGCCCTTTGCGCACATTGGGCGACATCCCGATAGAGTGGAGGATAAAGTCGAATTTTCCTCCAAAATGTTCCATGGTTTTGTCAATCAGGTTTTCGAGGTCTTCTACACTGGTAGCATCGGCCGG
This sequence comes from Candidatus Rikenella faecigallinarum, assembly GCA_019113395.1. Classification (GTDB taxonomy): domain Bacteria; phylum Bacteroidota; class Bacteroidia; order Bacteroidales; family Rikenellaceae; genus Rikenella; species Rikenella faecigallinarum. Next base: position 106,668 of record DXHL01000006.1, read on the forward strand.
CACGAAAATCGTATTGAGTTTTTCGGCCAGTTCCGCCGTGCCGCCCATTCGCGCTGCCATGGCTGTATTGGTAAGTACAATTTCCGCACCCTCTTCAACGGCGCGTTCAGCGACTTTCCATGCGATGGATTTATCATTCAGCGCCCCGAAGATGAGGCCTTTTTTCCCTTTCAGCAGATTGTAAGACATACGTACTTAAGAATTTAATTTACCCTACAAAGGTAGCTATTTTCTTGAGATTTGAGCATCCGACGAGAGGAGATATGCATTGCACCGCAGACTGGGCAGCAAAACAGATGAGGGTAGTGTATGTGATAAATATTAATCCCCATCATAGTTCTATTCCTTCCTCTATATAAAGAGTCCCCGGACGAACGAATCGCCCGGGGACTCCCTTGTTTCATGTTTTCGTTTCAGCAGATGACTCTCCTGACAGGAGAAAACACAGCTATCAACGATTGTCTTTTACTACTGCAGTCCCTGAGTATCCCAGTAGATACGGCCGGTAGTTTCATTATAGATGCTACCGTAGTTCGGCTGAGTCAAGAGTTCGTCACGGGCTGCATTGTAGTTCACGTTATTAGCAGCCTGCGGTTGCGGCAGACTACCGCGACGCGGCCAAGTCAAAGCTTCGTTAGTCGATTCTTTGTACGGTTGCATCCAGTAGAGACCTGCAGGACGGTTAGCAGGAGCAGGTACATCGACAATCTTCGGATATCCGGTTTTACGCCACCAGTCCCACATCTTGATGGGTTGGTTGTAGGCGTAAATCCACATCTGCCCGACAATAGCTTCTACTTTGTCAGTAGCGTTTGCCAGAGCCTGAGCAGCTACATAGGTTGCAATCTGACCGCTGATGTCATAGACACCATTGTCATTCACACCTACAATTTCGGGATTCACCGTGTAAGTCACCGTAGTCGTCCCGTTGTTATACGCATACGTATATTGAGGATTGGTAGCAACCTGTACCTGCGAGCGGATAGCGTCACCCTGGAGTTCTTCCATGGCTGCCGTTACCCCGGCTTCATACCATTGGTCAGCCGACTTACCCGTATTCTGCCCGGCATTGGTCAGGTAGGCCATCATGAAGCAGAATTCCGGATAGGTGTAGAGCGGTTGACGGAAGAAGAGGTTGGCGTTGTTGTCCACCGAACCGTCAAGACCGTTCTGACCCGAAGTACCGGCGTTATCACCGAAGTTCTTACCACCACCGGCTACGAAGTAACGACCTTGCGGACGGCTGGCCATCGAAAGGGTTATCGAGGTATCAGCTTTTGTAATCAGACAGGTTTGACCATCCAAGCCTGTAATGGTCCAAGACCCGTCCGCATTTACAACAGCACTAGGCGTTGTTTTCTGATAGAAAGTGAAGGTAAAGGTCCGTTGACCCCAGAATTTACCCGGGTTGCTCTTGTCGTAGTCATACGGGTTCGGAGACTGACCCTGGTAGGCCAACTTCGGGTCAGCTACATAATTGAAGACTTTATCATAATCCCAAAGTTGTTCACTCCAAGTTTTAGTATCCTCGTTATATACTGAACGCTTTTGGAGTGAGTCAGGAAAGAAATTCTGAATCCACTGCAGACCAGTATTAGCAGCATAGAGGTCATTGGCACGAGCCAGCAGCGGCAGACGCGGGTCATCCAGATACTTCAAGTACGAGATGAAGTTATCCGATACAGAGTACAACGTGCTGATGTCCGACGAACCGTCCGAGTTGTATTGACCGCCGTTAGCACTGTTACCATTCATGTAAGCGTATGCACCGTCAGCAGCCGTTTCAAACCAACCCGAAGTCTGGGTTTCAGAAAGTACTTTGCTGAAACGGGTCGGGTCAGCTTCCTGCATAATCCACGCCATGTAGAGACGGTACGAGTTACCGAACTTCTTCCACATCGTACGTTGCTGGTCGTAGTTACCCAATAGTGTGGGGGCGCCTGCAGCGGCATTCACCACATAACCATAGATCGGGTCATATTCGAGCAGTTCCACAGTGTTTTCGTTAGCCGGAGCCGCCAATACTGCGATGTAGCCAGCCAACTCATCGTCCAAGGCTTCATACACCTCGTTCGAGAAGACATCGTACTTGGGCAGAGTAATACCTTCAGTAATGGCCTTGAAAGCTTCGCTGTAGACAGCGGCACCGTAGTTCTGGAACACACGGAACGCTTCATACACCTTCACAATACCTGCAATGGCACGAAGGTCCTGATAACGCTGTTGTTGTACCGGGTCCGTGATGTTATCGTCGATATAGTTCTGCAACAGGGTCATTCGATACCCAACGCCATAGAGCCAGCTATAGTAGTTGCTGATGGTTCCAGGAGAAGTATACGAATTGGCAGTAGGATTGCAATACTGTCCCTCAGCAGCACCGGTATAGTAGACGAAGTACTGCATCTTAACCCCGTCATTCTTGGTTGCATTTTCAATCGAGCCACGCGTATTGTCCAGGTTCTGCGTTGCATTCAGGAACATGTACCGCGGGTCGGTCTCACCGATGGTGTTAGGGTTGGAGTTCAACTCGCGCATCTTGTCTTTACAACCGACAAGGGCAAGAGCCGCCAAACCTCCGATTAAATATTTCGTTATTTTCATATGAAAATCTGTTTAAGGTTGAGTGTTAGAATCTCAGGTTCAGGCTGAAAGAGAAGTTGCGCATGAACGGAGTCGTACTGTAGTCGTACGGAGTCAGGGCGTTGTTCGAAATGAACGAGTCAGGGTTCGCACCACCGTTCATCTTGTTGATGATGTAGCAGAGGTTACGTGCCGTGAACGACAGACGGGCTGACTGCAGACCTACGTGTTTGATCCATTTTTCCGGGAAGTTGTAACCCAGGGTGATTTCACGCAGAGCCATGTAAGTACCTTTCGACACTTGGTCTTCGGCGTTACCACCATTATAGTAATACCAGGTCGAAGCGAGTACAGGCTGAATATGACCGGCTTCCACTGCCTGAGCAAAGGTCAAACCGTTCAAATCCACTTCCTGACCGGTCGTAAACGAGGTCACCTTCGTACTACCGCCACCGATGTTGCTGAATACAGCGTCCGGGATAATACCGTTGTAAACCGTTTCACCTTTGTAGTTCACACGAGCTACACCGCCGTGTTCGGCATCACGACCGTACAGAGTCTGTTCCGTACCACCCATCGGGTCGATGTAGTTGGCTTTAATCGGTTGGATCACCGAGCCACCCGAGCGACCGTCGATTTGTGCGTAGAAGTCGAACGAACCGCTGTTGTTCGGCAGGTTCACCTGTACCGAGGTGTTGATACCGTAAGTGAAGTTCGGTTCCACGTGACCCAGAATAGTGGTCGTGTTCTTCGCACCACCCCAGTATGAAGCTTCGTCACCGTAGTAACCCTGAATGCTACCTGCACTTACATAGTAGTAAGCAAGGTTCGTCGGAGCACCTACAGCATTTTTATTGGAGTCTGCCATCCCGGCAATATAGAGCATCTTCTTGCCGTTGTTCGGGTCATTCGGGTCGTTGGCATTATTGTAGATAGCCGTCGGATTCATATAGCTGTACCCGTTACCGGCAGTTACAACACCGAAGGGACCATTTTCAAAAGCAGTTACCTGGAGACCTGACGAACCGTCCCAAGAGTAGGTACTGATAGCGTAGTAGTCAATTTCCGGGTGGAGTTCCTTAATCTTACCGCGGTTGCGAGCCCAGTTGGCGCTGATGGTCCAGTTCACCGTACGCGTACGAATCGGAGTGGCATCCAACTGAATTTCCCAACCCTGGTTCTGGATGTTACCGGCGTTAATCAACTGCGAGCTTACACCCGATTCCGTTACGGCAGCCAGCGAAAGAATCTGGTTGCGGGTGTTGGTTTTGTAGTAAGCCACATCGACACCCAGACGACCGTTCAGGAAACGAAGGTCGGCACCGAACTCGATAGAGGTCTGAAGTTCAGGCTTCAGGTCGAAGTTGGGAAGCGTCGAGAAGTTCGGAGAGGCGCTCAGAATGTTCGTATTCTGCGGACCGAAGATGGAAGATACGGTGTAACCACCACCCCCATTAGCCGTAGCATACGGGTCGGTACCCTTACCTACCTGTGCCCACGAAGCACGCAGTTTACCGAACGAGAGAATGCTCGGGTCGATTTGGAAGGTATCCGAGAAGACCCACGAGGCGTTCACCGAAGGATAGAAGACCGAGTAGTTGTCCTGACCGTACGGCAGCCACGTCGGATAGAGCAGCGTCGAAAGCCAGTCGTTACGGCCGGTCACTTCCAGGTATACCTGGTCTTTCCACGAAAGGTTGATAACACCGGCCAAACCGACAGTCATGTTGTTGCGTTGGGTATAACCCGTTTCGCCGGCACCAATCGTGATGGCGTTTTTCGAGTTCGAGAACGAGAAGAGACCCGGGGTAATCAGACCGCCGTTCGTGCTCTTCGAGTAAGAGGTCGAGCGGGTGTTACCGTAGATTTCGGCCAACAGACGGATGTCCAGTTCCAGGTTGTCGTCGATAAAGCGGTTGTTGCTGTGCAACTGGGCGATACCGTCATATGAACCGCTCGTGCTGCCGCTGATGGCATATTTACCCTGAGCCAGGTAACCGGCATTCTTCGTTTCCGAGAAAATCTGCCAGTTGTTGTAGCTGAGGCTGACGTTGGCATCCAACCAGTCCGTGAACTGTGCGCTCAGACCCAACTGCGTAATCAACGTCTGTTCGTTACGGTTCGTGTTGTAGTCATAAAGCTCGTTCAGACGACTGTTGACAGTCGAAAGTGAAGCGGTACCATACGTTTTGCGCGTTACCGGGTCTACATAGTGGTCTTTGTACCACTGCAGGTCGGTGTTACGGTTGGCATAGTAACCACCCACCAACATGGCCGTTACTGAGCCCCAAGCCCCCCCAATAGTAGAGTTCGGGTTCTTCGTATCCGAGTTCGAGTACTGTACCGAAAGGTTCGTCGAGAAGACGTCGTTAATCTTACCGTTCGTGTTGAAGTTGATGGAGTGGCGACTGAAACTGTTGTTCGGCATGTTACCGTCACCGTCCATGTAACCGTACGACAGACGGAAGGTCGCTTTTTCCGAACCACCCGTCAGAGCCACGCTCACGTTGTCATACTGCGTGTTCTGATAGAACGCTTTCCAGGAATCCGGGTTGATGGTTACCGGTTCCAGCGGGTTGTCGATACCGTCCGGTTCATAGTATTTGTAGAACTGATACAGCGGGCGACCGTTCAACGAGGCAACTGACGGACCAAAAGAAGAAGCGGTATAACCGTTACGAGTGTAGTCTTGTCCTTCGATAACACCACCTTCATAACCGTTACCCGGAGCACCCATCATGTATTCATTCTGGAGCGGAGTGGCAAAGTCATAGATAGAACCCCATTCGTGGGTGTAGTTCACTTCCACACCGATACCTTTGCGAATCTTACCCCCTTTGGTGGTAATCACAATGGCACCGTTCGCACCACGGGCACCATACAGAGACGTTGCGGCAGCACCTTTCAGCACCGTAATCGACTCGTAGTCGTCCGGGTTCAGGTTCTTCAACTGGTTACCGTACATCGTTGCATCCGTGTTACGGAAGTTGTTCCCTGCAGCCTGCTGTTCGTACTCCATGATAATCCCGTCGATGACATAAATCGGCGAGTTGTTCTTATTCAGAGATTTGCTACCACGGATGGTTACCGTCGGAGCGGTGGTGATACCACCCGAACCCCCTGAGGCAATCTGCACACCGGCTACCTTACCCTGGAGGGCGTTGGCCGGGCTCACCGTGTTGGTACGAGCCAACTCATCACCCTGTACGGTGGTGGTAGCATAACCCAGAGCGCGGTTCTGTTTACGACCACCGAGAGCCGTAACGGTCACTGCCTCTGTTTGCAAAGCATCGGGTTGCATGGTCACGTTGATGGTCGTTTTGCCAGCAACGGGAATTTCCTGGCGAGCCATCCCTGCGAAGCTGAAGACCAGCGTCGAGTTGGCCACCGAGGCGTTGTTGATGGTGTAAGCACCATCTGCACCCGTCAGGGCACCGATGTTCGTACCTTTAATCTGTACGACTACACCTGCGAGCGGTTGCCCGTCTTCCGAAGACTTGACCACACCGCTTACTCGGTTCTGCGCATAGGCTGTTCCGCCTATCAGCAAACCAAGTACCAACAATGTTAACAGTCTAATTTTCTTCATATAAAAGCATTTAAGTTGGAAAAGGTTAATATTGTTTTACTTGAGTTTCCATTAGGATCCACCCCTAACTAAGGACAAATATAGAATTCTCCGTCGAGATAAAAAAACTTTTTCTCACGATTTTCACTTTTTATCCCTCAGTATTCCTTAGGGTTAGCGAGGGTTCTGTAAAGATTTCTGTCATTATTAAATAATTTTACTAACCTAAGGCTTTAGGGTTCAATTCAATGATGACCTCACGGTCCAAAGAAGGAGCGTATCCAGCAAAGAAAATCAAAAAATTATCAGACCGACTCTATCAACTGACGGAGATAGTCCCAGACTTTGGCAACACTGGCGATTTCGACCCGTTCGGCTGGAGAGTGCACCCCGCGCAGCGTGGGACCGGTTGAAATCATATCGAGTCCGGGGTAACGGCTCAGGAAGAGACCGCACTCCAAGCCGGCATGTATAGCTCTGATTTTCGGAGAATTACCGAACATCTGGAGATAAATCTCCGAAGCTTTGTGCACCAACGGAGAATCCGGATTGGGTGCCCATCCGGGATATCCGTCCGTATGGACAGCATCCACCTGAGCCAAGGCAAATACAGAGGCAATGCGGTCGGCAATATCGCGTTTGGCGCTCTCCACGGAGCTGCGTTGGGATGTGGTAATGACGATTTTACCGGGTTCGGGCATTTTAACGGAGGCCAGGTTGGTCGAAGTCTCCACCAGCCCCGGCAGGGTCATGCTCATGGCCATTACCCCGTGCGGCAGGGCATAGAGGAGGTTGAGCAGACGGGATTGCACCTCGAGAGGCAGGAACGCCTCGACCGACCTGTCTACAGCCGAGAACGAGCACTGCAGGGCAGGCTCCGTCATCTTGAACTCTTCGGCAAAAGCTGCCGACAGCATATGGAAAAGACCGTCTGCTGCAGACATTTGCGCTACGGGCAGAGCGACCAATGCACACGCGTCACGCGGAATGGCATTGCGCAGGTTACCCCCGTCCAGGGAGGAGATACGCAGCCCGCATTGACGGGCCAGGTTCCATAGCAAGCGGGTCATTAACTTGTTGGCGTTGGCAAATCCTTTTTCGATGTCATCTCCCGAGTGGCCGCCATGCAAGCCCCCAACCCGAATTTCGCACGCTTGCCAATCCGCCGCATTCTGCACCTTTTCAGGCACATAGGTCATCGTTCCTATCGTATCGATACCTCCGGCACAACCGATAAAGATTTCACCCTCGTCTTCCGAGTCCAGGTTAATCATCCTCGTTCCGCTGAGCATGTCATGACCGAGATTCATGGCTCCCGTAAGCCCCTGCTCCTCATCAACTGTAAAGAGGGCCTCGATTTTCGGCGCTCGCAGGCTGGGGTCAATAAGGGCAGCCATCTGGAGCGCCATTCCGATACCACAATCCGCCCCGAGGGTTGTTCCCCGCGCCTTTACCCACTCTCCGTCCACATAGGCCTGAATCGGGTCTTGTTCAAAATCAATCTCCACATCCGCATCCTTTTCGCAAACCATATCCATATGGCTCTGGAGAATAAGGGCAGGTTCCGACTCTCGTCCCGCTGCAGCCTCCCGAATGACCACAATATTGCCCTTCGCATCGCTGCGATAAGCTAACCCGTGAGCCTCGGCAAAGGCAATGACATGTGCCCGTATGCGTTCTTCCTTTTTGGAGGGGCGAGGCACTCGGGTAATTTCCTCAAAAATAGACCAAACGATTTGGGGTTCGAGTTCTGCGATTTGTTTCATTTTTTACTATTTTTATTTGTCGATTCTTTTTCAAGAGGTCGGCTGTCAGGAGACGCACACGAAAAGCCTGACAGGTTCCTATGTTTCACCCTTAAAAGTATAAAAAAATGGAACAACCCATACGCATTGGCAACGGATATGATGTACATGCCTTGGCCTTTGGGCTTCCGCTATGGATTGGCGGCATCCGTATTGAACATAATAAAGGACTGATGGCTCACTCGGACGGCGACGTACTGATACACGCCTTGTGTGACGCACTGTTTGGAGCCCTGGCATTGGGTGATATCGGACAGCATTTTCCCGATAACGCTCCGGAATTCAGAGGGATAGACAGTAAAATTCTGCTGCAGCGGTGCATGCAGCAAGTGACCGAAAAGGGCTATCGGGTGGGAAATGTCGATTGTACGATATTGGCCCAGGCTCCGCGGTTGCGGCCGCATATCGGTCGGATGCAGGAGACGCTGGCTCCGATATTGGGGGTAGAGCCTGACGCGGTCTCGATTAAGGCAACGACCACCGAGCGGCTCGGGTTCACCGGACGTGAGGAGGGGATAGCGGTGTATGCCACTGCCCTGCTCTTCCACGTATAACGCATTCCGTCCAGAAAGCGCAAGGCCATGCAAAGCAAGCGGGGGCGTATATCCGTAACCGGATATACGCCCCCGCCCTATAATAAACACCCCCCAAAAAAACAAGAGGAGGAAGAATTCCAATGAATTCTTTCTCCCCCGAGGGAAATGTATTTTACCCGTGAATACTATTTAACAGTATTCATGTGTTGAATCAGTTCAACCACTTTGTTCGAGTAACCCCATTCGTTATCGTACCACGAAACGACTTTCACGAAACGCGGAGTCAGCTGGATACCGGCTTTTGCGTCGAAAATCGAGGTACGTGCATCGCCGAGGAAGTCGCTCGAAACGACAGCGTCTTCGGTGTAGCCGAGGATACCTTTGAGTTCACCTTCCGAAGCTTCTTTCATAGCCTGGCAGATTTCGTCATAGGTAACGTCTTTGGCGAGGTTACAGGTCAGGTCGACAACCGAAACGTCGAGGGTCGGCACGCGGAGCGACATACCGGTCAGTTTGCCGTTCAGCGAGGGGATTACTTTACCTACGGCTTTGGCAGCACCGGTCGAGCTGGGGATGATGTTGCCGGCAGCGGCACGGCCACCACGCCAGTCTTTCATCGACGGACCGTCCACGGTTTTTTGGGTAGCGGTGGTCGAGTGAACGGTGGTCATCAGACCGTCTACCATACCGAATTTATCGTTAAGCACTTTGGCAATCGGAGCCAGGCAGTTGGTGGTGCACGATGCGTTCGAAACGATGGTTTGGCCTTTGTATTCTTTGTTGTTCACACCCATCACGAACATCGGGGTGTCGTCTTTCGAGGGAGCCGACATCACGACGCGTTTGGCACCGGCCTGGATGTGTTTTTCGGCGAGTTCTTTGGTGAGGAACAAACCGGTAGATTCAACGACGTATTCAGCGCCTACTTCGTTCCATTTGAGGTTGGCGGGGTCTTTTTCAGCGGTAACGCGGATAGCGTGGCCGTTAACGACCAGTTTACCATCTTTCACTTCGATGGTGCCTTGGAACTGACCGTGCATGGTGTCATATTTGAGCATGTACGCCATGTATTCCACCGGAACGAGGTCGTTGATACCTACGATTTCGATGTCGCTTTTGGTGAGGGCAGCGCGGAACACCAGACGGCCGATACGGCCAAAGCCGTTGATACCTACTTTGATTTTAGACATAACAGTGAGTTTTTATGTGTTGATTGGTAATTCGATTATCAGGTATCCGATTGAGAGAGGGAATGGAGCGCTGTTCAGGCAGCGGCATTCGCCCACCAATCTGACTGCAATTTTAAGAATTTTTTCAAAACATTACAATTTTTGGCTCCTGTTTTCTGAATTTCAGAGCCAAAAGAGGTAATCGGAGGCCATCAAGCTGAGGTAGGGAGGCGTTGCTCATTGTTCCGTTCAGAGCCGTTCATCCACCAGGTAGTGGTTCCGTTCAGGGGCCGCCCGATTGACCATTTCGCCGAGAAATCCGGCCAGAAAGGTCTGCACGCCCAAGCCTACGGCCAAGAGGGCAATGTAGAAGAGCGGCTGGTCGGTCACAGGCCGCAGGGGGAGTCCCTGAGCCTGGAGGCTGAGTTTTTCGGCAATCAGGTAGATGGTAATCACCGCTCCCACGAGGAACATCAGCGTCCCCACTCCGCCAAAGATATACATCGGCCGCCGACCGAAACGGGTCATAAAGAGCACCGTCAGCAGGTCGATATACCCTTTTATCATCCGTTCCCATCCGAATTTCGAAACACCGAACTGGCGGGCACGGTGCTGCACCACCTTTTCCCCTATGCGTTTGAACCCCGCCTGTTTGGCCAGGATGGGGATAAAGCGATGCATCTCGCCGTAAACTTCGATGGATTTCACCACCTTCTTTCGATAGGCCTTGAGGCCGCAGTTGAAGTCATGGAGCCTGATGCCGCTGGTGAGCCGTGCCGTAAAGTTAAAGAATTTCGAGGGGAGGGTCTTGCCCAGCGGGTCGTAGCGTTTCTGTTTCCAACCCGACACCAGGTCATACCCCTCTTCGGTCACCATCCGATAGAGTTCGGGAATTTCGTCGGGGGAGTCCTGCAGGTCGGCATCCATGGTAATGACGACCTCGCCCTGGGCCGCGTCGAAACCACAGTAGAGTGCGGGGGACTTTCCGTAATTGCGGCGAAAACGGATACCCCGAATCGACGCATACTCTCCCTTCAGCCGCGTAATCACCTCCCACGAGGAGTCCGTGGAGCCGTCGTCCACAAAAATCACCTCATACGAAAAACCGTGTTCCTTCATGACCCGCGCCACCCACTCCATCAGGGGGGTGAGCGACTCTTCTTCGTTGTATACGGGGATTACGATAGAAATATCCATGGGAAGATAGCGTAAGTGGAACGATTAAAGTCCTTGCGGATTTTGAGGGAAGTTGTTGGGTCGGTGCCGCACGATGGCCGAGGTAAAGAGTGCCACGAAACCGCCCTGAAAGAGCATGGCAATCATATTGGCCAGAATCACCACAAAAAGGTTGTGCATCAGGGCCACTGCGGCCTGCACCTGTTCGGCCGTCATCAGGCCCGACGAGACATAGAGTTGCGCGACCTGGTCGATGGTCGAACCATAGAACTGGGGGTCGATGACCTCGGTAAGCAGGAAGTAACCCGCGCCATAGACAATCCCGCTGAGGAGCGACACCAGCACCGAGAATCCGAAGGCTCGTCCGTAGGTAAAGCCGTTGGGTCTGCGTTGCGGGTCGGGCGGGCAGAGGGCTGCCGCCCGACGCCCGTAGATAATCAGCACGGCCACCACCACCGCAAAGGTGGCGAACGAGAGGAGCAGCGAGAGCACTCCCCCCGCATCCCGCAAGAGATACTGCAGGAACATCACCACGAAGAGTCCCAGCCCCATGACCATGGCCGCTGTGAACACCTCGGCCGTATACTGTTTTTTACGTTCTTTTTCGTCCATCCGTATGATTACATTTCGAGTTCCTGCCGTCCCTGACGAACGATATTGACCTCCCCGTTTGCGGTACAATCCACGACGGTCGAGGCAAAGTTGTCGCCCATGCCGCCGTCAATCACGGCATCCACTGCCGCATAGCGTTCGTGTATCAGTTCGGGGTCTGTGATATATTCCACCTCATCGCCCACATCATCGGTCCGCACCGAAGCGGTCACCAACGGCATCCCGAGTTCCCGCACAATCGCCTGCGCTATGGCGTTGTCAGGGATACGCACTCCGACTGTCTTACGCCCCACCATCACCTTGTCGGAGATTTTCGACGAGGCGGGCAAAATAAAGGTAAAGGGTCCCGGAAGATTGTGTTTGAGGAGTTTGAAGACCAGGTTGTCCACCTTGGCATACTCGGCCACCTCACGGATATCGGCACAGACAATGGACATTTCGGAAGAGTCCTTTCCGCCGCGAATGGTGCGCAGGCGTTCGATGGCCTTGGGTTGGTCGAGCGCACACCCCAGCGCATAAACCGTATCGGTCGGATAGACGATAACTCCGCCGTGTTGCAGGATATCGACGACCTGTCGGAGGATACGTTCGTTGGGATTTTCGGGATAGAGTTTGAGTATCATGCCCCAAAGGTAAGGATTTCTCCGGGATTGTGCGGCACAGGGAGAGCGGCAGTTGGGGTATCAGCCATAAAAAAAGTGGGTAAGCTACTTGCATCGCACCGCTACAACCGCCTACCCTTGCTGCCTTCCGGCCCTGGGGGATTCAGCAGGAGCTGGTCGTACAAGACTTACCCACGGCGCAAAAGTAAGGCAAATTTCGCAGACACGCAACCGAGGGGTGACGATTTTCGTTTTTTGCGTACCTTTGGGCAGTCTGCCGCCATCGACGAGCGGACCTCCGATAACCGAAATGCATGGATTATGACTCAACGCAAAACCACCCGAAGCAAGACATCAGCTAAAAAACGCTCCTCGCGGCGCCTTTCGACTCGCGGCATCGTGATACTCACCGCACTTCTTCTTATTTTGATAGTCGTTGCGGGTGCTTTCGGCTGGAAGCAGTACACGTATCGTTTCGGAACGGCCGTGGTGCGCGGCGGAACGATACAGGTTGCTACGGGAACCACCTTTGACGAGCTGACGCGCCGACTGGCCGACAGCGGTTTCATACGCAACACCCGCAAGTGGATTTCCTATGCCCATTCGAATGGTTTGGACAGTGTGCAGGCCGGGAACTACACCCTGCAAAAGGGAGCCTCGTACCGCTCGGCCTTGAGCATGTTCCGCTACGGCCGTCAGACCCCGGTGAGGCTTACGTTCAACAATATCCGGACGATGGAGCGGCTGGCGGGAGTCGTCTCGAAATACATCGAGGCGGATTCAGTCACGTTGCTCGCCACGCTGCAGGACCCGACCGTCATTCGCTCCACGGGACTCACCCCGGCCACCTTCCCGTCGCTGTTTATTCCGAACACCTACGAGGTGTATTGGACCCTGACTCCGGAAGGTTTTGTGGAACGGATGCAGAAAGAGCACGACCGTTTCTGGAACGAGGAGCGGCGCGAAAAGGCTCAAACGCTGGGGTTCACTCCCGAAGAGATAGCCACCATCGCCTCGATAGTGATTGAGGAGACCAAATACCGCGGCGAGATGACGCAGGTGGCAGGCGTATATGTCAACCGTTTACGGGCAGGAATGCCGTTGCAGGCCGACCCGACGGTCAAGTATGCCCTGGGCGACCCGTCGATACGCCGTGTGCTGAATCGTCACCTGACCGTCGATTCGCCGTACAACACCTATAAATATGCGGGATTGCCTCCGGGACCGATATGTGTACCGCCGATATCGGCCATCGACGCCACCCTGGCCTATGCCGACCCGGCCAACCGACACAACTACTACTATTTCTGTGCGAAGGCCGATTTTTCGGGTCACCACGCCTTTGCCCGCACGCTCCCCGAACACAACCGCAATGCCGCCGCCTATGCGGCTGAGCTCAATCGGCGCGGCATCCGATAACTCATCCCACACCCTATGGCCCACGAACACCCCCACACGCACAGCCACTCCCACACCCACCACCATGCTACGGGAAACATGGCGATTGCCTTTTTCGTCAATCTCGGTTTTGCCATGATTGAGCTCATCGGCGGCCTCTGGACAAACAGCATCGCCATCCTCTCGGACGCTTTCCATGACTTTGGCGACAGCCTCTCGCTGGCCGTTGCCTGGCGGCTGCAGAAGGTTTCCGAACGCAAGGCCGACGCACGATACTCCTACGGATACAAACGCTTCTCGCTGCTGGGAGCCCTGTTTATTTCGGCCGTGTTGCTGGTGGGTTCGACCGTTATCATTTATGAATGTATCGGTCGGTTGTTCGCTCCTCAAACCCCCAATGCCGAAGGGATGCTGGGGCTGGCCCTCTTCGGTATTCTGGCCAACGGCTTTGCCGCGCTGCGGCTCCATCGGGGCGGCTCGCTCAGCGAACGCGCCGTGATGCTCCACATGATGGAGGACGTCCTGGGATGGGTAGCCGTGCTGGTGGTGAGTCTCGTGATGCTGTTTGTCGAGGTGCCTATGCTCGACCCGCTGCTCTCGATAGCCATCTCGTGCTGGGTGCTGTTCAACGTCTATCGGAACCTGAAGGCCACCTTCCGCGTGCTGCTGCAGCACACCCCCACCAATATCGATACCGAAAAACTCAAACGGGAGCTGCTCTCCCTGCCCGAGGTAGCCTCCATCCACGACCTCCATCTGTGGAGCCTGGACGGCGAACACAACATCAGCACGCTGCACGTGGTTTTGACACGCCCGATTCCCTGCGAAGCGCTGACCGCGTTAAAAAATGAGATTCGACGCATTTGTGCCGAGAATGGCACGGAACATGCTACGATAGAGTTCGAGTGTGCCGACGAAGCGTGCGTCTATCAGCACTGTTCGCATTAAGGTACGCCCCACAGACCCGTATGGAATTTCAATATCACACCCTCTCCTTTGGAGCCGATTACGACGGCGAGGTGATTGCCACACTTATCGAGGCTCCCCGCCCGACCCACGATACGGGGCGGGCGGTGCTCTATGTGCACGGATATATCGACTATTTCTTTCAGGAGCACATGGCCGAGGCTTTTGCAGCACACGGATACCGTTTCTACGCCGTTGAACTGCGCAAGTACGGCCGTTCGCTGCGGGAGGGACACCATCCGAATTTTGCCCGCTCGATGTACGAATATTACCCCGAACTGACCGAGAGCATTCGCCGCATACGGAGTGCGGGGGCGACAGATATCGTGCTGCTGGGCCATTCGACAGGCGGCCTGTTGTCCGCTCTCTATGCCGACGACGGCCCCGAACGGTCGGCCCTGCGCTGCGTGGTGCTCAACAGCCCCTTTCTGGAGTTCAACACCACCTGGTTCAAACGCAACGTATCGATACCCCTGGCGGGTTTCCTCAGCATCGTTTTCCCCTTTGCCCATAAGGGGAACAAGTTGTCGCCGCTCTATGCCCAAAGCGTCCACCGCGACCACCACGGCGAATGGGATTTCGACACCACACTGAAACCCATCGAGGGGATTCCGCTCTATTTTGCGTGGTTACGTGCCGTGCGGAAAGGGCAACAGCGCATTAAACGGGGGCTGCACATCGAGGTGCCTGTGCTGGTGATGAGTTCAGACCGTTCCTATTTTGGCAGCGACTGGAGCGACGAGCTGTTTTGTACGGATTCGGTACTGAATGTGGCCGACATAGCCCGTTACGCTCCGAAACTGGGTCGTTCGGTCACCTGTCGGCAGATAGCGGGCGGCATGCACGACCTGTTTCTCTCCCGCAAGGCCGTACGGGAGGAGGCTTTTCGGGTGATGTTTGCGTGGTTGGACGAGATTTTCGGCACTCAAGCCTAATCGGCACAGCACAAAATGACGCGCCCAAACTCTCCTCACAGAGAGTTTGGGCGCGTCGGCTTTTCGGTGCGGATGAAGGGACTCGAACCCCCACGCCGGTTAAGGCACCAGATCCTAAGTCTGGCGTGGCTACCAATTACACCACATCCGCGGGACAAGGCGAGGGCAAAAGTAGGCAAAATCGGCGGTTTTTGCAAAACCTGCCGCCGCAGCGCCTTCCCTTAGCAGCAAACCCGGGTCAGCATCGCAATATATTGGTCTATGCCCTGCTCTATCTCCTCAATATAGACAAACTCATCGGCGCTGTGGGAGCGGGCCGAATCGCCCGGCCCCATCTTGAGCGAGGGGATGGAGAGCAGAGCCTGGTCGGAGGTAGTGGGGGAGCCAAAGGTTTTTCGTCCCAACTCCGTTCCTGCCACCACAATGGGGTGTGACGGGTCGATGTAGGAGGGCTTCAGGCGCAGCGACCGCGGAGTGACCTCCGACTGTACATGTTCGCGCACCACGGCCAGCACCTCTTCGTTGGTGTATCGGTCACACACCCGCACATCCACCGTAAAACGGCACTCGGCAGGAACCACATTGTGCTGGGTCCCGGCACTGATGATGGTGACACTCATTTTCACCGGTCCGAAGAGTTCCGACTCTTTCGGAAAACGGTAGGTTCGGAACCATTCGATATCCTGCAGGGCACGGTAGATGGCATTATCCCCCTCGTCGCGAGCCGCATGCCCCGCACGCCCGTGCGCCACACAGTCCAACACCATCAGCCCCCGTTCGGCAATGGCCATCTGCATTTGGGTCGGTTCGCCGACCATGGCAAAACTCAACTCGCCCAACTGCGGCAGGATGCTCTCAATGCCGTTCTGCCCCGAGACCTCCTCCTCGGCCGTCAGAGCCAGACAGAGGTTATATTTCAATCCCTCCAGTGGATAAAAATGGAGGAATGCGGCCGTCAGAGCCACCACACTCGCCCCCGCATCATTACTGCCCAGCCCATACAACCGACCCTCTTCGACATCGGGTCGGAACGGGTCACGGGTATAGGCACTGTTGGGTTTGACGGTATCGTGATGGGAGTTGAGCAGGATAGTCGGTTTCGAGGAGTCGAAATGGCGGTTGTAGGCCCAGACATTATTTTGTTGTCTGTGCACCTCCGCTACGCCTTTGTCGGAGAGAAAGGCTGCCAGCAGGTCGGCCGTCAGGTTCTCTTCGCGGCTGAACGACGGCGTTGCAATCATCTTTTGCAACAACTGGATATAAGTATTCATTGGATAACGTTCCTTTTGACAACAGCGAGAAAAACGGCCATGCGCCTACCGGGTCATCCGCGCGATAGCTCCAGCCACCTCCTCCATCAACCATTTAGGGGTCGAGGTAGCTCCACAAACCCCCACTGACTGCATCCCTTCGAACCACTCGGGCCGCAGTTCCGAGGCATCCTCCACCTTATACGTCCGTTCATTGGCCTCGCGGCAGAGCCCGTAGAGCACCTTTCCGTTGGAACTTTTGCTGCCGCTCACGAAGACCACCACATCGAAACGTGCAGCAAACTCCTGCAGGTGGGGTCCCCGGTTCGAAACCTGACGGCATATGGTGTCGTGTACGGTCACCTGTTCGGGATGGTATGCCCGCCGCAGGATTTCTTCCCGCACCGCTTGAAAAAGACTGAGGCTCTGGGTTGTTTGCGAAAGCAGACAAACAGGACGCGAGAAATCGATTCTTTCGAGGTCGTTGAGCGACTGCACCACGATTGCCTCTTCCTCGGTCTGCCCCGTGAGGCCGACCACCTCGGCATGGCCCGGTTTTCCGAGAATAACCACCTGCCCGCCAACCGTGCGCATCTCCTCCCACGCCCGCCGCACCCGCTCCTGCAACTTGGCCACCACGGGACAGGTCGCATCCACCAGTTCAATGCCATAACGCTTCGCCAAAGCATACGTTGCCGGCGGTTCGCCGTGGGCCCGTATCAGGACGCATTTCCCGCTCAACTCGGGCAAACGGTCGTGCTCCACCGTGTGAAGCCCCAACTGTTCGAGGCGCGTAACCTCCACCCGATTGTGGACAATATCCCCAAGGGACCACACACCCCCCTCACGCGTGGACAACAACTCTTCGGCTGCCGTAATGGCCTTCACGACCCCGAAGCAAAATCCCGATTTTTCGTCAATTTCGATGTGCATACCTCAACGGTCTCCTTTTCATACATGCGCCGCCGTTCGACCATCCATCCGCTACCGCACCGGCGTATGCTCGCCCACCAACAATTCGTCAGCCGGAAAATCGGGCGCCGTAAACGAGGTTCGCCCCCCCGGCGACCACTGCAGGTAGGTAATGGGCAGCCCCTCGGCCAGAAAACGCGTCTCGTAGGTGGTTTTTATCGAGAGGCGGGCATCGGCAATGCCCTTGCCGTAAATATCGTCGCAGCAGACCGTCGGCACAATCCCGTTGGCCTCGAGCACCGCACGGGTATAGTTGTGCAGGTGTCCCGAATCGGTCTTCAGGTGGATGATACCGTCAGGGCGCAGAAACTGTGCATAGCGTTCCAGGAAACCGGGTGCCGTCAGCCGTTTGTTCACACGCCGTTTGTTCATCTGCGGGTCGGGGAAGGTAATCCAGATTTGGTCCACCTCGCCCGGCGCAAAGAAGGAGCCGATAAACTCAATACGGGTCCGCAGGAAAGCCACATTGGCCATCTCCTGTTCGGTCGCCGTCTTGGCCCCGCGCCACATCCGCGCCCCTTTGATATCCACCCCGATGTAGTTCACCTCGGGATGCGCCGCCGCCAGTCCCACGGTATACTCGCCCCGTCCGCAGCCCAACTCGAGCACTATCGGGTTGTCGTTGCCGAAAAAGTCACTGCGCCAGTGTCCCTTCAGGGGGTGGTCTTTACCGAAGATTTCATCAAACTCGGGTTGCACCATGCACCGGAAGGTGAGGTTTTCGCTGAATTTCTTGAGTTTATTTTTTCCCATAAGGAGATTGATTGCGGTCCACAAAGATTTAGTCGAGCGTCCATTCCACCATCCAAAGGCGACACGCCTACTCCGCCACCGTCACAGGGGCCGCCTGACTGACCGTCACCCCGAGCGACAGCACCCCCACCAACGGGTCATCACCACTCAGCTGGCGAATGGAGAGGGCATATTCGCCCGCTGCACGATAGCGTATCCGACTGCGATAGCGTTGGGTGAGGTCGTAATGGTTGGAGTAGTGATTGCCATACCACTGCCACTCGCCTCCCTCGGAGGGTTTCCCGAGCGGCAGATAGACCGTATCGACCCAAAAGCGTTTATCGGGCGTCACGGCCTTGATTTCGAGCGGCAGCTCCGCATAGGCAAAGTCGGCACGGTGGCGAACGGTAATATCCACCCATCGGTCTGACGGCGTTCCTCCCCGCAGGGTATCCACCCCGAGCGGCACAAAGGTAAAGACCACCGACTGGTTCTGTTTCCACCCCGACGCCGGCAGGTCATACATCTCCATGTAATCCCGCGCGACACACCCCGTCAGAAGCGTCATACACCACCCTGCCAGCCAAACCACACCCCCACGCACCCATATATGTTCTCTACGCTTCATGCGTCCCTTGTCCGCCCGAAGCGTTGTTATTCGAATCATTGCCCGGACGCCGACGGCCACCCCGTCCATTGTTCTTACCGCCCCGACGGCTGTGGTTGCCTCGTCCGCGGCCTGCCGCAGCTGCGTCCCCCTGTTCGGGTCGCGCCGTGGGACGTTGTTCGTCCGCGTCACCCCGCTGTTGCGCCTGTTCGGGACGCGCCGTAACCTCACCTGCCGCAGAACCCCCTCCGCGATTATTCCGTCCACCTCGACCACGATTGCGCCCGCCGCGACTTTTGCCGCTGCGAGCCTGGTCGAAACGCGTAATGCTCTCCTCGCCCACCACATTCTTGATTTCGGGCTCCGCAGGCGCTGCCTGTTGCATCAAAACTGCATCCTCCAGACGGTCTACCTTTTCGCCCCGACGGTTCATCGCGACAATCTGCCGCACCCGCTCCGTGGTCAGCGGAATCATCACGGCCGTCGATTGTGCATCGGGACTGAACCACATGATTTGTTTAAAGATATCGCTCTTCACCAGATGATACGAGCCGTCCATTGCCTCCAGCGGTCCGTTAAGCCGCGGGAAGGAGCGACGGGCATCGATATACGAATCCAGTTCGTAATTCAGACAACATTTGAGTTTGCCGCACTGTCCGGCCAGTTTCTGCGGATTGAGCGAGATTTCCTGATGTCGCGCCGCACCGATGGTGACCGACGAAAAGTTGTTCATCCAGGTCGAGCAACACAACTCACGGCCGCACGGGGCAATCCCCCCGATGCGTCCGGCCTCCTGCCGCGCACCGATTTGGCGCATTTCGACCCGAATACGGAACTGTTCGGCCAATACCTTAATCAGTTCCCGGAAATCGACCCGTTCGTCGGCAATGTAGTAGAAAATGGCCTTCAGTTTATCTCCCTGGTATTCGACATCCCCGATTTTCATGTTCAGGTGCAGGTCGGCGGCAATCTGCCGCGAACGTATCATGGTCGAGTGTTCGAGGGCGATGGCCTCCTGCCACTTTTCGATGTCGTAGGGTTTGGCTTTGCGATAGATTTTTTTGAATTCGACCCCCTGCGGATTGAAGCCCGTCCGTTTCATCTGTTTGGAAACCAGTTCTCCGGTGAGGGTCACGATGCCGATGTCGTGTCCGGGGTTGGCTTCGACCGCCACAATGTCCCCTGCCCGCAGGTGAAGCCCCGCATTGTTCCAGTAGTATCCTTTGCGGGTATTCTTGAACTGCACTTCGTAGATATCGTTGGTGGCCATGGGGTTGGGCAGGTCGGCCATCCAGTCGAACGTTTCGAGTTTATGGCATCCGGGGCAGTTGTGTGCCTGGGGCTCGCCGTTGGCATCGGTCGAGAAGCAGCAGCCTCGGGTTGTATTTTTAATACAGGTCATGGTTTTTGCATATTGTGAACGCGCCTTTGCAGCGAAAGGCACGGTAAGTGGCTAATATGCAAAGGTACGACGATTAGAGCACTTCTGCAACTGTGAAGGTGCTTCCCCCGACGAAGATAAGGTCGTCGGCGTTGGCCGCGGCGCGGGCTGCGGCCAACGCCGCGGGAATGGAGGGCACCACCTCTCCACGCAGTCCTGCGGCGCGGGCGCGCCCGGCCAGCGTTTCCGCGGACAAAGCCCGCGGAAGCTGAGCCTGGGTAAAGAGATAGTGCGCCTCGCGCGGCAAGAGCGGCAGGATATGGTCCAGGTCCTTGTCCGCCACCACTCCGAGGATAAAGTAGAGAGTGTGGTATTGTTGGCGCGCCAGTTGGGCAGTCACAAAGCGCAGTCCGGCCTCGTTGTGTCCCGTGTCGCAGATAATCGGGCAGGGGTCGGCGGCGGTGGCAATGTTTTGCCACCGCCCGGGGACGCGGGCTTCGGCCAGCCCGCGTCGCACCTCCATGGTGGTAAGCGGGCGCGACAACCGCTCCGTCAGGCAGTCGAGCGCGGCAAGAGCCGTACAGAGGTTACGTTGCTGGTAATCGCCCTCCATGCCCAGTTGGAGCGTAAAGCGATAGCCATCCAGAAGGTTTTCCACCTCGTAGAGCCTCCCCTCGTGCTGCGCACAGCGATAACGCTGGTCGGCAAAAAATATCGGCGAGTCGGTTTCATGAGCCCGGGCAATAAAGGTCGGAGCCGTTTCGGGTTGATACTCCCCGACCACCACCGGCACCGCGGGTTTGATGATGCCGGCCTTTTCGGCCGCAATTTTCGGGAGCGTATCCCCCAAAAACTGCATGTGATCGAAACTGATATTGGTGATGACGCTGACCAGCGGCGTGATGACGTTCGTACAGTCCAGCCGTCCGCCCATTCCGACCTCCACCACGGCGATATCGACCCCTTCATGTCGGAACCAGTCGAAGGCCATCACGGTAGTTATTTCGAAAAACGAGGGGTGGAGCGTTTCTATATCGGGTCGCATCCGTTCGACGAACTCCACGACAGCCGCCTCGGGCATCGGGATGCCATTCACCTGAATCCGCTCCCGAAAATCCTTCAGATGGGGCGAGGTGTAAAGCCCCACGCGGTAACCCGCCTCGCGCAACACGGCGTAGAGCATCTGCGAGACAGAGCCTTTGCCGTTGGTTCCTGCCACATGCACCGTTTGAAAGGCTTGATATGGATTACCGAGCCGTTCGTTGAGTTCGATGGTAGTTTCGAGTCCCTCTTTGTAGGCACTGCCGCCCACCTGCTGGAACATCGGAGCCGTATGGTACAGATAGTCGATGGTTTCGGGATAGGTCATCATAATACTGTTTTTCTCCATTCAAAATCTTCCCTGCCACGGAGTGTTACTCTTCGAGCAGCAGCGACCGTTTACGAAAACGCCAGGCGATGTAGTAGAGCACCGAGAGCCCGGCCACCAGCAACGACAGGCGAACAATATAGTCTCCGCTGCGGACATAGGGGGTAAGGGTTTCGTTGGCGTTGATGGTGCCGACCAGCAGGGCACGACGGTCCCACCCGACGCTGTCGGTAACCTCACCCCGCTGGTCGATAAAGCCCGAGATGCCGGTATTGGCACAACGGGCGATGGCACGACGTGTCTCGACCGCCCGCAGGCGGGCATAGCTGAAGTGCTGGCGATAGCCGGGCGTATCGCCCCACCAGCCGTCGTTGGTGATGATGCACATGGTTTGCGCCCCGCGCCGCACATACTCCGTAAAAAACTCCCCGTAGACCGACTCGTAACAGATGGCCACCCCCGTTCGGTCCCCCTCGGGATTGACAAAGGTCGAACGGCGGGGCTGCATCCCGAGCGAGCCGGAGATACCCCCGAGGTCGATATTCAGGAATTTCAGCATTCCAAAAACCTTCGGATAGGGGAAGAGTTCCGCCCCGACCACCAGCTTGGACTTGTGGTAGACCTGCACGGCCGAATCGGCTGCCGTGATGCCCAAGGCACTGTTGTAGACATCATAGGAGATGTTCCACAGCGGGTCAGTGCGGGTCCAGCGGTGGTGCGCCAGCCCGTCGTCGTAGCGCAGGAAGGTCGTTGCCCCGGCAATCATCGTCGCACGGGGATAACGCTGCATGAATCGGCGCAGGGTGTCGATTTCGGAGTTTCGGGAAAGGTTGTTGAGCCAGAAGTCTCCGTCGAAAGCGGTTTCCGGGGTCAGGATATACTCTACCGAGTCGGGTGATTGAGCTGCCAGTTCGAGCAGAATATCCCGCTGTTGCGTAGTGGTCAGCCCCCCGAATTTTTCGTTATAGGGGTCAATGTTGGGCTGCACAAGAGCTACGGTAACCGGCGCACTCTTTTCCGAGTAGGTGGCGTAACGAACCAACGAGGCCCCCATCGGCACTACGACCCACAACAAGGGCAACCACACCGCTTTCCACCGCCGCTCAGGCCAGGTCTGCCACAACCGATAGAACAGGACATTGGCCACCAGCACCCACAGCGACCCGCCGAACGAGCCCGTGAGTTCGTACCACTGCACCAACTGAGGGGTGTCGGCAAAGCCGTATCCGAGCGTGAGCCACGGGAAGGAGATTTCGTTGTTCATGAAGAGTGCTTCGAAGGCAATCCAGAGGGTGACGAAGAGGGCCCAGGCGATGGGCTGCGGGGCTCGGAAGCGGAACCAGTGGAAGATAAGGAACGGCACGAGGGTAAAGAAGAGGCTGCCGATGGGGATACCCAGCGTAGCCACAGGCGTGGCGATGCCCACCCACCAGGTGGTCGAGACGTTCCACAGGGTAAAGGCCAGCGCCACCCAAAGCCAGTAACGGCGAGGCCTCATATCGCCGAGCAGGAGCAGCGGGACAAAGGCAATGAAGAGGCTCCAGCCGCCGAGGCCCCACCAGGGAAGCGCCAACAGCAAAGCTGAAGCGAGGGTCAGAAGGAGTTTTTTTAGCATACCGGGCTCGATTTGCGGTGGTAAAGATAACCAAGTTTCGTAACTTTGTCTTGCTGTGTGGTGCAGGCCTTTCCGCTTACGGCGGTAAGACGGGGCCTGACAGAATACCCGGCGGCACTCACCCTGCGAACGCCGCGCACCCCTGAGAAAACGATGACACCCCTGATATTCCTGTTACAAGGCCTGTTGGTCGGATTTCTGGCTTCGGTACCGCTGGGGCCTATCGGGGTGATTTGCATCCAGCGCACCCTGAGCGGAACCCATAAATCGGGCTTTGCTTCAGGACTGGGGGCAGCCACGGCCGACACCATTTTTGCTTCGCTGGCCGTCTTCTCCCTCTCGTTCCTGACGGACTTCATGGAGCTTCACAAACACTGGTTTACCGCCATCGGCGGCCTGCTGGTAATTGCCCTCGGATTCTCCATCTTCTACAAACGCGTCAAACGACCCAGCCAACGCCGGCAAACCAAAAGCAGCCTCCTGAGCGACTACCTCTCGATACTGCTGCTGACGCTGACCAATCCGGCCTATATCCTGGTTTTCATCACGCTGTTTGCCGCCCTGGGCATCAGCAGCGAAGGACACTCCACGCTGACCAATCTGGGTCTGTTGGTGGGAGTCCTGTGCGGTGCAGCCTGCTGGTGGTTCACGCTGACCTATGCCGTCAGCAAACTGCGGAGGAAATTCCGCCTGCGACACCTCTGGTGGATTAACAAGATTACGGGCGTCGTGATTATCCTTTTCGGGATTTTGCTCGTGCTGAGCCTTGTGGTGAATTTAGGTCCCGTGGGACGCATCCTGCCTTAACGCCCCCAAGATTCGTATATGGAAAACAAAAAAATCATTATCGCCATCGACGGCTACTCCTCGTGCGGCAAGAGTACCTTCGCCAAGGCACTGGCCGCGCGACTGGGCTATATCTTTATCGACACCGGAGCAATGTATCGTGCCGTAACGCTGTACGCCATGCGGGAAGGAATTGCCGACCGGCCGCAGGCGGTGGTGGACGCCCTGCCCAAGATAGAAATCGCGTTTCGGTTCAACCCCGAGAGCGGACGGAGCGAAGTCTACCTCAACGGCGAGAATGTCGAGCGTGAGATTCGGCGCATCGACGTCAGCAACCGGGTGAGCACCATTAGTTCGATACCGGAAGTTCGGGTCAAACTGGTCGCACTGCAACAAGCGATGGGCGAAGCGCGCGGCGTGGTGATGGACGGCCGGGACATCGGGACGGTGGTCTTTCCGAATGCCGAGTTAAAGATATTCATGACGGCCGACCCGCGCGTGCGAGCCGAACGTCGGTACAAAGAGTTGCTGGCCAAGGGCGAGGAGGTCTCTTTGGCAGACATTGAAAAAAATGTGCGCGAGCGCGACCGACAGGACGAGACGCGTGCGGTGAGTCCTTTGCGGCGTGCGGAAGATGCGGTGGTGCTGGACAACAGCCACATGACCGTTGAGGAGCAGATGGAGTGGGTGGACGGTCTGCTGAAAAAGTTGCTGTAACGCCTCAGGTTATCTCTCAATAAACATTCGGGCGGAAGGAACCAGTGAGTTCCTTCCGCCCGAATCTGTTTAAGGAAGCAGAGAGGGGCGCAGCAAAGTACGGCCCCCTCCCCCGAAAACACTACGACAGGAAGCCGAGCAGAATCCCTGCCGCTACCGCCGAGCCAATCACCCCGGCCACATTGGGTCCCATGGCGTGCATCAGCAGGTAGTTGGTCTTGTCGTATTTCATCCCGACCTCCTGGGAGACGCGTGCCGAGTCAGGCACAGCCGACACCCCGGCATTCCCGATAAGGGGGTTAATCTTGTTCCCCTCTTTGAGGAAGAGGTTAAAGAACTTCACAAAGAGCACTCCGCCGAACGTAGCTACCACGAAAGAAGCCGCCCCGAGGCCAAAAATACCGAGCGATTTCCAGGTAATGAACGTCGTAGCCTGAGTCGAGGCCCCCACGGTCAGCCCGATAAGGATGGTGACGATATCAATCATCGGACCGCTGGCCGTAGTAGCCAACCGTTTGGTCACACCGCTCTCCTTGAGCAGGTTTCCGAAGAAGAGCATCCCGAGCAGGGGCAGCCCCGACGGCACCAGGAAACAGGTGAGCAACATCCCGATAATCGGGAAGAGGATTTTTTCGCGCTGCGATACCTGACGCGGCGGTTTCATCCGAATAAGGCGTTCCTTTTTGGTGGTGAGGAGTTTCATAATCGGGGGTTGAATCACCGGCACCAGTGCCATGTAGGAGTATGCCGCGATGGCAATGGCCCCCATCAGGTCGGGTGCCAGTTTCGAGCTCAGGAAGATGGCGGTAGGCCCGTCGGCCCCCCCGATAATCCCGATAGCCCCGGCTTCAGCCGCGGTAAAGCCCAGCGCCAGGGCCGTCATGTAGGCCGCAAAGATACCGAGCTGGGCCGCTGCCCCGATAAGCATCAGTTTGGGGTTGGAGATAAGTGCCGAGAAGTCGGTCATGGCACCGATACCGAGGAAGATAAGCGGTGGATAGACCCCTTTGAGCACCCCGAAATAGAGGTAGTTCAGCACCGAGCCGTCCTCGTAAATCCCGATTTGGAGCCCCGGGACGAAAGGGATGTTCCCCACCAGAATCCCGAAGCCGATGGGCAGCAGGAGCATCGGTTCATATTTTTTCGCGATGGCCAGGTAGATGAAGAAGAGGCCCACGACAATCATGGCGAGGTGTCCCCAGGTCACGTTCGCAAAGCCGGTATAGCCGAGGAACTGCTGCAGGTTTTCGCCGATGAACTGAAAGAAACTGTGATTCTCCATAGCACGCTACCCGATTGTGATTAAAATATCGCCTTCGAGGACCGAATCGCCTTTTCGGGCTTTGATTTCCTTCACCACACCGTCACGGTCGGAGTCGATGTTGTTTTCCATCTTCATGGCCTCGAGAATCATGAGGCGTTGGCCGGTTTTCACCGCATCGCCCACGTGCACCATCACGTCGAGCACCACGCCGGGCAGCGGCGATTTGATATTTCCGGCCGCCACGGATGCCGTCGAGGCCGGGCTGGCCGTACGTGCCGTGGCTGGATGGGGGTCGGTATCGGCCGTAGCGGGTTTCTGTACGATTTTGGGCGTTTTGGAGACCTTCGGAGCGGTCATTCCTTCGACCTCCACTTCGTACTGGGTCCCGTTGACATTCACCAGGGCCGTGTTGTCCTCAACATTGGATATGGATACGGCATATTCGTTGCCGTTGATTTTGATTTTGTATTCTTTCATGGTGTGAAAAACGAGTCAGGGTTATTTACGCACGGGCTGGTTGTTCAGGCCGTAGATTTTGGAGCTCCAGGGCGAGTAGGCACGTGCCACGCGGTTAATGGTCAGCACGTGGGATTCGATGTCGTGCATGTCGTTTTCGTACTGGCGCAGGGCAATGGCAATCGCAGCAATCTCTTCGCCGATGAGTTGCGCATCGGCTTTGACGCTGTTCTGAACGTTTGCCGGCATATCGGCCACAGCCTGTTTCTCTTTTTTGAGCGAGCTGCGCACCATGGATTTCCCGATAAATTTGAATATCAGGTAGAGCAGGATAAGCGCCGAGAAGACCACCGACATGGCGGTAATGGCCATCACCACGCCCGAGGGGTCGCGCAGGCGGAATTTTTCGGCTGCGGGCATTATCTCTTCGGTTTCGTTGGCCTGCATGGGAGTAATCCCGGCCAGCGGCCCGAAGGTCAGTTCCCCCGTATCGACATGGTTGGCCCACCCGATAGAGACATCGGGCTGCTGAGCCTGCACGTCATAGACGATGGAGTCCATAACATTCTTCCCCTGGTCCATGAAGGCCAGGTAGCCGGTCTCGTCCAGCACGAAGTTGGTGTGGAACGTGCCTCGATTGGAGGTGCTGTCGGCAAAGAATATCACATAGCCCTGGGGAGCAATCAGCGTCCGGGCATCGTTTTTCGGAATGCGGTAGGTTTTGGTGGCGTCGCCCCGTTTGACGGTCAGGTAGGCCCCACCCACATTCACACTCGAGTAGCCGGTATTGTGGAGTTCAATCCAGCCGACGTGGTTTCCGTGGTCATCGACGTAGCTGGAGCGGTTGTTCACCAACACTTCATTAATCCGTATGTCCTTCAATCCCTGAGCATAAGCCGTCCCCAGGAAGGCAGAGACCACCATCAGGGTGAGGATAAGCAGCTGTTTTTTCATCATGATGCTCTCCTGCTGGTTTACAACGGAATATTGGAGTGTTTTTTCGGCGGATTCACCACCTTCTTGGTCACGAGCGACTGCAGGGCGCGGATAATGCGGAAACGGGTGTTGCGCGGTTCAATCACGTCGTCGATGTAGCCGTATTTGGCCGCCACGTACGGATTGGCAAACTTGTTCCGGTACTCTTCCTCTTTTTCGGCGAGGAATTCGGCGCGTTTGGTGTCGTCTTCGATGGCTTTGGCCTCTTTGGCCATGAGCACTTCGACAGCCCCCTGGGCCCCCATGACGGCAATTTCAGCCGTAGGCCAGGCGTAGTTCAGGTCACCGCGCAGGTGTTTGGAACTCATCACGCAGTATGCGCCGCCATAGGCTTTGCGCAGGATAACCGTCACTTTGGGCACGGTGGCTTCGCCGTAGGCAAAGAGGAGTTTCGCCCCGTGGGTAATAATCCCGCCGTACTCCTGCGCCGTTCCCGGCAGGAAGCCCGGCACATCGACCAGCGTCACAATCGGAATGTTGAAGGCGTCGCAAAAGCGCACGAAACGTGCTGCCTTGCGGCTGGCGTTGATGTCGAGCACCCCGGCGTAGTATTTGGGCTGGTTGGCGATAATCCCGACGCTCTGGCCGTTGAAACGGGCAAAACCCGTCACGATGTTCGGCGCAAAGGTGCGCTGCGATTCGAGGAATTCACCGTTATCGACGATGGCGTGAATCACATCCAGCACGTCGTACGGTTTGTTGGGATTATCGGGAATAATCTCATTGAGGGCATCTTCGAGACGGTCGATATCGTCGGTGCAGACTGCCAGCGGAGCATCCTCGAGATTGTTCTGCGGGAGGTAGCTGAGGAGTTTACGGATAAGGGCCATCCCCTCCTCTTCGGTTTCGCTGACAAAGTGCGCCACGCCCGACTTGGTGGAGTGCATCGAGGCACCGCCCAACTGTTCCTGGGTCACCTCTTCGCCCGTCACGGTCTTCACCACTTTGGGCCCGGTTACGAACATGTAGCTCGTTCCTTTGTTCATGAGGATGAAGTCGGTCAGCGCAGGCGAATAGACCGCCCCCCCGGCACACGGCCCGAAGATGGCCGAAATCTGAGGAATCACCCCTGAGGCCATAATGTTGCGTTGGAAAATTTCGGTATATCCCGAGAGGGCATTGACCGCCTCCTGGATACGCGCTCCGCCCGAGTCGTTAATCCCGATGACGGGGGCCCCGTTTTTCATGGCCATGTCCATCACCTTACAGATTTTGGCGGCAAAGGTTTCGGAGAGCGAGCCGCCGAAGACCGTAAAGTCCTGGCTAAAGACATAGACCAGTCGTCCGTCGATGGTACCGTAGCCGGTCACCACCCCGTCGCCGTAGTACGACTCCTTGTCGATGCCGAAGTTCGTGCAGCGGTGGGTGACAAACATGTCGAACTCTTCGAACGAACCTTCGTCGAGGAGCAGGTCGATGCGTTCGCGGGCGGTAAGTTTACCTTTTGCATGTTGCGAGTCGATGCGCTTTTGTCCGCCGCCAAGTTTGGCTTTTTCGCGGAGCGTAACGAGCTCTTTAATTTTTTCCTGATTGGCGCTCATAAAAAAGTTTGTGTGGTTCGGTTTTTATTCGTGAATGGGTTATGTATGTGTCAAGCGAAGAGAGACACTCCCCTGTCCCTATTTTTTGGACGGGTCTTCACACAGTTCGGTGAGTACTCCCTGGGTCGATTTGGGGTGCAGGAAGGCGATATGGAGTCCTTCGGCTCCTTTGCGCGGCGCTTTGTCGATGAGCTGGATACCGTGGCCTTCGCATTCGGCCAGCGCGGCAGCCACACCGTCTTCCACGGCAAAGGCCAGGTGATGGATACCTTCACCGCGTTTTTCGATAAATTTCGCGATGGGGCTGTCATCGGCCGTGGGTTCGAGGAGTTCGAGTTTCGTTTGGCCGATTTTGAAGAAGGCGGTTTTCACTTTTTGGTCAGCCACCTCTTCGATATTATAGCATTTCAGGCCGAGGACCTTTTCGTAGTAGGGGATGGCCTGTTCGAGGCTCTTCACGGCAATGCCGAGATGTTCGATGTGGGAGAGATTCATAGCGTATTGATTTTTAGTCGTTTGAGTTCAGAAGATGGCTTTTTGCAGCCATATACCACAAAGTTACGGTATGTTTTTGAAATAACAATCCAAAAACATCAGTAAACTTTTCCCCTCAGCACCGCCTGCAGCGGTTGAGCGGTTTGGGGTGTCGTCACAAAGCGGAGCGTTTTGTAGAACGCTCCGCGGTCGGTGGGCATAAAGGTGACCGTCACCCGCAGCGTATCACCCGGCATCAGCGGCGCTTTCGGCCAGGAGGGTTTGGTGCAGGTGCAGTCGGTGCGGATATCGCGCACCACGAGAGGGGTATCGAGGGTATTGACCAGGGTGAGGCTGACGCGGTTTTTGGACTTGAGGGGCACCTCGCCCAACTGCACCACCGGCGGCGTCACCTGCAGCGACTGCGCCCCGACCGACAGCGAGAGCAGCACCCCGAGTGAACAAAAGAGGAGTTTTGTTGTCATAGTACCTACAAAATTAATACCTTTGTTCAATCGAAACGAACTCAAACAACATCGATATCATGAAGAAAAGTTTCCTCTTAGGCGCAATAGCAGGTATGGGTCTGCTGTTTTCGTGCGCCAGCGACCCCTATGCGGGTCTCGACCCGAAATTGGCAGCCGACCTTCAGGCCAATATTGCCGCCGCAGGCGATAACGGTCAAGAGTTGCTCAAGGCGTTGAAAGAAGCCCCGAAGGCACAGCGCGAAGGAATGGCTTTCCTGATAGCCTACATGCCGGAGGGCGACCGCGACACGCTGACGGCCGATTTTCTATTGGAAGAGGTCGGTTGGGCCTATAAGGCCCGCGAGACCTTCCCGTGGACCCAAGCGCTGCCCGATTCGGTTTTCTATAACGATGTCCTGCCCTACGCCTCGATGGACGAACGCCGCGAACCGTGGCGGGCCATGTACTGGGAAAAACTCTACCCGCTGGTGGACAGCATCACCGACGTGCGGGCTGCCATCGACACGATTAACAAACAGCTGCAATACCTCGTCGGGGTGGAATACAACACCAAACGCGAAAAACCGAACCAGTCACCCAGCGAATCGATGCGTCAGGGAATGGCCTCGTGCAGCGGGCTGTCGATACTGCTGACCGATGCGTTCCGTACGATGGGGATTCCGTCGCGCATTGCCGGTACGCCGCTCTGGGTATCGAAAGAGGGGAACCACAACTGGACCGAGGTATGGATTGACGGCGACTGGTATTTCACGGAGTACTACCCCACTCCGGCACTGAACCGCAGCTGGTTCCTCGAACGCGCCGGCAAGGCCGACAAGAGCGACCCGATTTACTGGATGTACGCCACCTCGTGGAAACCTACCGGGCTGAGTTTCCCGATGGTGTGGGACTTCAAAAACAAGAACGTTCCCGGGATTGACGTAACGGACTTCTACATCGACCTCTACAATGCCCAGATGGCCGAAGCCAAAAACGGGGCTCCGGTGGTTGTTCGGATGTTCCGTTCGGCAACGGGCGGCCGCAGCAGCGGCGACCGTGTGGCGCAGGACATCAAGGTGGTGGATGCCGACGGCAATATGGTAGCTGCCGGAAAGACTGCCGGCCCGACCGCCGACATGAACGACTATCTGACCCTCTACCTGCCGTTCGGCAAGGCGCTGAAGGTGGAATTTACCGATGCAGCGGGTGCCACCCACAGCACGCCGATTGTCACTCCTCAGGCCGTAGAGGGTAAGGAGACGGCCGCCACGGAAGTAGAGCTCTATCTGGAATAGTTTTCCGTAAGAATCACGACAGGGGCCTTCACACACACTGCGGAAGGTCCCTGTTTTTTTGCCCTCTGCTTTTCGCCTTAGCTATTACCCCTTCCCCCTGCTTTGCACACGATGTCCACACCTTATGCCGACGTATTGCTGCCGTTAGCCGCACCGCAGGCCTTCACCTACTCCGTTCCTGCGGGGGTGGAGTTGGCCGAGGGGATGCGTGTGCGGGTGCCGCTCGGGAAACGGAAAATTTGCGAGGGGGTGGTAGTGCGGCTGCACGACACGGCTCCACGCAACCCGAACCGTGTCAAAGCGATTGTCGAGGTGCTCGACACGGAGCCTTTCGTGCGACCCGAGCAACGGCGACTGTGGTCGTGGATGGCCGGCTACTACCTCTGCACGGAGGGTGAGGTGATGAAGGCGGGCCTGCCGGCAGGGATACGCAACGGGAGCTACCATCCTCCGACCGAACTTTTTGTCCGACTGACGGAGTCTTATCGGTCGCCGCAGCGCATTCAAGAGGCTTTGGAATCGATGCAGCGGGCCAAGACCCAGAGCAAAGCCCTGCTGACCTACCTCTCCCGACTGCCACAGGACGCCCAGGGGGAACCGTGTATTGAGACGCTGACAGAAGAGGCGTTGTGGGTTTTACGCAACGACCTCACGGGACAGGTGCCCGCATCAGCCCTGCTGAAACTGGTCGAACGGGGTATTCTGGTGCAGGCGGAGCGCATTCCGTCAGCAGCATCGCGACGGTCGGGAAGTGCCCCCTTCAATGAAGCCGCCATCCCCCGCTCTCCCTATGCAGAGCAAGTGTGGCAGGCTTTTGAAAGCCACCCCACCGTTCTGCTGAGCGGTGAGGTGGCAGATGCCCGTCGGACGACCCTGCCGCTCTACGGCTCGCTGATTGCCCGCGAAATGGCCGCCGGACGACAAACCCTCCTGCTGCTGCCCGACACGGTGCTGACCACACAGGTGACCAACGAACTGCAGAACCGCTTCGGGTCGCGCTGCCTCTTCTACCACGCCCGCCTGAGCGACCGTGCCCGCGGCGCAGCCTACCAACGCATGGTGGAGGCACCCGAGGAGGTCGGATTAATCGTGGGGACCCGTTCATCGCTTTTTCTGCCATTCCAACGGCTCGGGTTGGTCATCGTCGACAACGAACACGACCCCAACTACCGCCAGAGCGACCCCGCTCCGCGCTACCATGCGCGGGATACGGCACTGGTGCTGGCCGACCTGCACGGAGCCCGTGCGCTGCTGTCGAGCCCTACGCCCTCCACCGAGAGCTGGCTGAACGCCCAACCCGAAGGGGGTAAGTACGGGTCGGTGACCGTCCCGACGCCGTGCGATGTGCGGCGTCCCAACGTAATGGTACTGGAGCGGGGCAAGGGGCTGCTGTCCAAGTACCTGCAACGACGCATCGGCGAGACGCTGGAGGAGGGACGGCAGGTCGTTCTGTTTCAAAATCGGCGGGGATTTTCCCCCTACGTCGAATGCGGCAACTGCGGTACGACACCGACCTGCCCGCACTGCAACGTCACCCTGACCTACCACAAGGAACATGCGGCGCTGGAGTGCCACTATTGCGGGTGGGCACAGCCCTACTCCCTGCGCTGCCCGTCGTGCGAGATGCAGGCGATGGTGCCGCGGGGTATCGGCACGGAACGCATCGAAGAGCTGGCGGCAGAGCTCTTTCCCGAGGTAAAGATTGCCCGCATGGACACCGACACGACACGAGGAGCCGGAGCACTCAGCCGTATGCTGACCGAGCTGTCGGAGGGCGAAACGGGTATTCTGGTCGGTACACAGATAGTCACCCGCACGGCTCAGGCCGGGGAGAACATCGGGCTGGTGGGCGTGATTAATGCGGACAACATGTTGTCGTCCCCCGAATTTCGGTCGGCCGAACGCGCCTATCAGCTGCTGATGCAGCTGAAGGCGCTCCTCCCCGATGACGGCAGCGGTGAAATGGTGATTCAAAGCTCCCAGCGACTGCATCCCGTACTGGTGGCGGTTTCGAACCACGAGTTGGCCTCGTTCTATGCCGCTCAGCTTCAGGAGCGGCAGGCGGTAGGCTATCCGCCCTACGTGCGGATGCTGCGGCTGACGTTCCTGCACAGCACCAAGCAGCAGGCAGCCGCGGCGGCTGCCTGCTGCGAAGCCTTGCTGCGCGAGCGATTCGGACGGCGGGTCTCGCCGCCGTTCGAACCGCAGGTGGACCGCGTCCAGAACCGTTTTATCTTCCATCTGCTGCTGCGCATCGAGCGGCAACGCCCCGTGGCACGTGCCAAAGCCCTGATGCTGGAAACAGTCGCAGCCGTACGAAAGCAATACCCCTCGGTGCACATCACGGCGGAGGCCGACCCGCTTTAACGTTCAGCCCCCACAACGCAACAGGCGGCGGAGAAACACGATTTCTCCGCCGCCTGCGTTTTTATATGTCGGACAACATGGCCGTCCTAAGCCACACCGTCTACTTCTTGACCTTCCGCAACTCGAAGTCGGGCCCGAGATACACCCGCCGCACATACTCGTCCGCAGCCAACTCCTCGGCCGTCCCCGTGCGAATCACCTTCCCTTCCACCAGAATATAGGTACGGTCGGTAATACTCAGCGTCTCGTGCACGTTGTGGTCCGTGATAATCACCCCGATATTCTTCTCCTTGAGCGAGGCCACAATCGACTGAATCTCGGCCACGGCAATCGGGTCCACTCCCGCAAACGGTTCGTCGAGCAGAATAAACTTCGGATTGATGGCCACGGCCCGCGCAATCTCGGTACGCCGCCGTTCGCCCCCCGAAAGCTGCTGCCCGAGGCTCTTGCGCACCTTCGTCAGACTGAACTCCCGTATCAGATATTCGATGCGGTCGCGCTGGTACTCCTTGGAGTAGTCGGTCATCTGCAACACCGCCTTGATGTTGTCCTCCACCGAGAGCCGCCGAAAAACCGACGCCTCCTGCGCCAGATACCCCACCCCGAGCTGCGCCCGACGATAGACGGGTTCTTTGGTAATATCCAGGTCGTTCAAAAAAATCTGTCCGGCGTTGGGCTTAATCAGCCCCACCGTCATGTAGAACGTCGTCGTTTTACCGGCTCCGTTCGGCCCCAGCAGCCCCACGATTTCGCCCTGCTCCACGTTGATGGAGACCCCATTCACCACGGTCCGGGATTTGTACTTCTTGACCAGGTCCTGCGTCCAAAGACGCATCTTTTCGTTCGGATTGTTTTCGTGTGGATTTTCCATCGGTCGAGGTTTTTCGGACAGAAACGTTAGACCACCCCTTCGCGGAGGATGTCATGGATATGGATAATGCCGCAGTAGGTGCTATCCTGTTCGGGATTCAAAACGAGCAGTTGGGTAATTTTGTTTTGTTCCATCAGGTGAAAAGCCTTCACGGCCAGTTCATCGGCCGAGATGGTTTTGGGATTCACCGACATAATGTCGTGCGCCCGCACCGCCTGAATATCCTTTCCGCTCTGCAACATACGCCGCAGGTCGCCATCCGTGATAATCCCCAGCAGTTTCCCGTTCTGCGGTTCGACCACCGCCGTAGCCCCCAGCCGTTTGCCCGAAATTTCGATAATCACGGCATTGAGGTCGGCATCGGGCGACACGGTCGGAGCCCCTTCGTCCGACATAATGTCGCGAACGGTCGTATAGAGTTTCTTGCCGAGCGCTCCCCCCGGGTGGAAACGGGCAAAATCCTGCGCCGTGAAGCCCCGCATCTTCAGCAGGGTCATGGCCAGCGCATCGCCCATCACCATCTGCGCCGTGGTACTCGAAGTGGGGGCCAGGTTGTTCGGGCAGGCCTCTTCGGCCACCGTGGTGTTGAGGATACGGTCGCTGTGCTGCGCCAGGAACGAGTCCAGATTGCCCACCATGCCGATAATCAGGTTTCCCATCTGGCGGATAAAAGGCACCAGCACCTTAATCTCGGGCGAGTTGCCACTCTTCGAGATGCAGAGAATAATATCCTCGGGCTGGATAATCCCCAGGTCGCCATGAATGGCATCGGCCGCGTGCATGAAAACCGCGGGTGTCCCCGTCGAGTTGAGCGTGGCGACAATCTTGTTGGCAATAATGGCACTCTTGCCAATGCCGGTCACAATCAGCCGCCCCTTGCTGTGGAAAAGGGTCTCGGCGATTTCGACAAACGAACGGTCGATGTATCCTTCGAGCCGCTCGACCGCGGCACACTCCGTACGGACAATGTTCCGGGCGAAGAGAATGGTCTGTTCGGGAGTCACTTTCGATTGAATTTTAGACAAAGGTAGTTGGATTTCCCGAAAAATCGCTACCTTTATTGTTGCCTGAAGCAGAGGCTCCGGCCGACACCTCGGGCTCAACGGTTATTCACGGGGGATTTCACTATGGCAAAGAACACGTCTCAGCAACCATCGTCCGACGCCTTGTACGACAGCCTCAAACGCTACTTCGGTTTCTCGCAGTTCAAAGGAAACCAGGAGGAGGTCATCCGAAACGTACTGGCCGGAAACGATACCTTCGTGTTGATGCCCACAGGCGGAGGAAAGTCGCTCTGCTACCAACTGCCCGCCCTGATGATGGAGGGGGTGGCCATCGTCATCTCGCCCCTGATTGCCCTGATGAAAAACCAGGTCGATGCCATGCGCACCTTCGCCATGGAGGACGGAGTGGCACACTTCCTCAACTCGTCGCTCAACAAGAGTGCCGTACAGAAGGTACGCGAGGATGTGCTGGCCGGAAAGACCAAACTGCTCTACTTCGCTCCCGAGTCCCTGACCAAGGAGGAGAATGTCGAATTCCTGCGGAAGATAAAGATATCGTTCTACGCGATTGACGAGGCGCACTGCATCTCGGAGTGGGGTCATGACTTTCGTCCCGAGTACCGGCGCATACGCCCCATTATCGGCGAAATCGGACAGGCCCCTGTCATTGCACTGACCGCCACGGCCACTCCGAAAGTGCAGCTCGACATCCAGAAAAACCTCGGGATGCAGGACGCCAAGGTTTTCAAATCATCGTTCAACCGCCCCAATCTCTACTACGAGGTACGTCCCAAGGTGGGCGCCACCAAGGAGATTATCAAATACATCAAGCAGAATCCCGGCAAGAGCGGCATTATCTACTGCCTCTCGCGCAAAAAGGTCGAAGAGCTGGCCGAGCTGCTGGTGGTGAACGGCATTAAGGCGCTGCCCTATCACGCAGGAATTGACGCTGCCACCCGCGCCGCCAACCAGGACAAGTTCCTCATGGAGGAAGTGGATGTGATTGTGGCCACCATTGCCTTCGGGATGGGCATCGACAAGCCCGACGTGCGGTATGTGATACACTACGACATCCCAAAATCGCTCGAAGGATACTACCAGGAGACGGGACGCGCCGGACGCGACGGCGGCGAAGGACGCTGCATTACCTTTTACAGCTACAAGGATATCCAGAAACTCGAAAAATTCATGCAGGGCAAACCGGTGGCCGAACAGGAAATCGGGAAACTGCTCCTGCAGGAGACCGTATCGTATGCCGAAAGCGCGATGTGTCGGCGTCGGATGCTGCTGCACTACTTCGGCGAACAGTTTACGGAGCCCAACTGCGGCAGTTGCGACAACTGCTGCAACCCGCGCGAAGAGTTCGAGGGCCGGGAGTTCATGCGCCAGATGCTCGAAACGCTGAAGGCCGTCGGACCCGGATTCAAGGCGGACTATCTGGAGGCGGTACTGCTGGGCAAAGCCACCAACCTCGTCAAATCCTACAAACACAACCAACTCGAACTGTTCGGTGCAGGGCGTGACCACGATGCCCAATTCTGGAGCGCCGTGATTCGGCAGGGGCTGATTCTGGGGCTGGTGGACAAGGATATCGAAAACTACGGGCTGCTGTCGCTCAGCGAGGCGGGCGAGGCCTATCTGGCTCCGGGCGGTGCCTTCTGCGTCAAACTGGTAGCCGACCACCGCTACGAAGAGAGCGACGACGACGATTCAGTCACCACCCACAGTACGGCACGCGGAAGCGGTGCCGCCGACCCGATACTCTTCGCCATGCTCACCGAACTCCGCAAAGAGGAGGCCAAACGACACAACCTGCCGCCCTTTGTGATATTCTCGGAACCCTCGCTCGAAGACATGACCATCCAATACCCCATCACCCTCGAGGAGATGCAGAACATCACGGGTGTCGGCGCAGGGAAAGCCAAGCGATATGGGGCTCCCTTTGTGAAGTTGATTGCAAAGTATGTAGAGGAAAACAACATCGAACGTCCGCAGGAGATGGTGGTCAAGAGTGTGGTGAATAAGAGCGGCAACAAGGTCTTCATTATCCAGAGCATCGACCGCAAGATGGACTTCGAGGACATTGCCGATGCCAAGGGACTCTCGATGGAAGAGTTGCTGGACGAAATTGAAGCGATTGTGGGAGCCGGCACACGGCTGAACATCGACTATTACATTAATGAGATAGTCGATGAGGACAAGGTACTCGACATTATCGACTACTTCACCGAAGAGGCGCAGAGCGACTCGGTGGCGGATGCCGTGCGGGAGTTGGGACCCGA
The DNA here is from genome assembly GCA_019113395.1 of Candidatus Rikenella faecigallinarum. GTDB lineage: Bacteria > Bacteroidota > Bacteroidia > Bacteroidales > Rikenellaceae > Rikenella > Rikenella faecigallinarum. The sequence goes on from DXHL01000006.1 coordinate 144,461, forward strand.
CTATACCGAAGAGGAGATACGGTTGGTACGCATCAAGTTCCTGAGCGAAGCAGGAAACTGACCTGCTCCCAAGAGCGCGCCCCTTTTCTCCTTTTCCGCGACACACTCCCTTATCATTTTCTCCCCCCCCCACGAACGTAGACCCACAGACAGAGACTCCCGCATGGCAGAAGTAAGAGCAAAGAAACACCTCGGACAACATTTTCTGACCAACCTCGACATTGCCCGGCGCATTGCCGAATCCCTCACCCCGGTCACCACGGCGGACAGCTGCTCCCATGTGCTGGAGGTCGGGCCCGGAATGGGGGTGCTGACCCAATTCCTGCTGCCCGCCTACGGCGAGCAGCTCACCGTTGCGGAGATTGACGGCGAGAGCGTCATCTACCTGCGCAAACACTACCCCGAGCTCCGAATTATCGAGGGGGATTTTCTGCAGCTTAACCTGGCTGAGCTGTACGCACAACGGGGAGGGGTGCGCGTGATTGGCAACTTCCCGTACAACATCTCCTCCCAAATCTTCTTCAAAATCCTGGACTATAAAGAGATGGTTCCCGAGGTGGTGGGGATGATACAGAAAGAGGTGGCCGTGCGGTTGGCCGCGCCTCCGGGCGGCAAAGAGTACGGCATTCTGAGTGTGCTGCTGCAGGCCTATTACGACATCGAATATCTCTTTACGGTACCCCCCGGCGTCTTCAACCCGCCGCCCAAAGTGCAGAGCGCCGTCATCCGACTCACCCGCAACCACGTGGAGCACCTCCCGTGCGACGAGACGCTCTTTCGGCAGATTGTCAAAGCCACCTTCAACCAACGCCGCAAAACCATCCGCAACTCACTCTGCTCGGCCTTTCTCGCCGTACGGGAAGCCGTGGCATCGGGACGCGTCGAGGCGCACCCCTTCTTCGGACTGCGGCCCGAGACCCTCTCCGTCGAACAGTTTGTGGAGCTTACACAATGGGTAACAACCCTTACCCGCGCGGAATAATCCACACCCCGAGCGGAGATTTCCCCGACCTTACCGCCAAAAAATAACGGAGTTTTCGGAAAATGCGTTACCTTTGCGCTCTAAATTGATTTCAAAAAAAACAATCATCATACGCTCATGAACGTAGTCAGAGAAAACCTCGAAAACCAGACCGCGCTGCTCCGGGTGACCGTGGGCGAAGCCGATTACAAGGAACAGGTCGAAAAACAACTCAAGGATTACAAACGCAAAGCCAACGTACCGGGTTTCCGTCCGGGGATGGTGCCGATGGGTATCATCAACAAAATGTACCGCAAAAGCGTGGTGGCCGACAACGCCTACCGTAAGGCCACCGATGCCGCTTTCGACTATATCAAAGAGAACAACATCGAGACGGTCGGCGACCTGATGCCCTCGGACAAACAGGGCGAAATGGACTTCGACAAAGGTACCGACTTCGAATTTGTGTATGAAATCGGTCTGGCTCCGGAGGTGGAACTCTCGCTGACCAAAAAGAACACCATCACCAAATACATCATCGAACCCAACGACGACATGCGCAAAGGGTTCCGCAGCAACTACATGCGCCGTTTCGGAAAACTGGTGGACGTGGATGCAGTGGCCGATGACGAAGCCCTGACCGGGACCCTCACCCAGGGCGAAACCACCATCGACGATGCCTACGTAGGGCTTATCAGCCTCGACGAAGAGGCCCGCAAACCCTTCATCGGCAAGAAAGTAGGGGACACGGTTGAGGTGGATGTAAACGTCATCTACAAGACCCCGTCGCAGCGTGCCTCGATTCTCGGCGTCAAAGAGGCCGAGCTCGAAGGGATGGACCCCAAATATACCTTCACCATCACCCAAATCCGCAAATTCGCCGAACCGGAAATGAACGACGAGTTCTTCAAGCTGGCCTTCCCGGCCGGTGACGTGAAGAGCGAAGCCGAATTCAACGCCAAAATCGACGAACAGGTACGCACCGAGCTGGCCAAAGAGACCGAGTTCAAGTTTACGAACGACCTGCGCAAATACCTCCTCGAAAAAACCAACCTTACGCTTCCCGAAGAGTTCCTGAAAAACTGGCTCTACCGCGTGAACGAAGGCAAATTCTCGATGGAAGAGATTGAAGCCGAATTCCCGCAGTTCCTCGACATGCTCCGCTGGGACCTTATCCGCCGCAAGGTGATGAAGGACAACAATATCGAAATTACTCAGGAAGACATCAAAGCCGAAGCCAAAGAACTGGCCATGATGCAGTTCCAGTACTACGGCATGCACACCGTGGCGGACGACATGCTCGAAAACTTTGTCGGCTCGATTCTCGGCAACAAGGAAGAGGTACACAAACTCTACGACAAAGTGGGCGAACGCAAGGTGATTGAAGCCGTTGCCGCCCAAATGAAGGTAAACGAAAAGAACGTAACGCCCGAAGAGTTCCAGAAACTGGCGTAACACTACGGGTAGGAAAGTGGGAAGATAATTTCTCCTTCCAACCCTATAAACTATCTCAGGCGCATTTCGTCGATGACGAAATGCGCCTTTGGTTTTTGAAAAAAATCGTATCTTTATCCCCTTACCACATTCTATGACAACCCGTATGGACTACACAAAAGAGTTCGAACGCTATGCACGCCTGGGTCGGGGTATCTCGAGCCTGGCCATGCACCGCTATAACCAAATCACCGCCGAATACATCTCCCCGACCATCATCGAAGAGCGACAACTCAACGTCGCCACGATGGATGTCTTCTCGCGCCTGATGATGGACCGCATCATCTTCCTCGGAGTGCCGATTTACGACGATGCCGCCAACATTATCCAGGCCCAGATGCTCTTTCTGGAGTCTACGGACCCCAAAGCCGACATCCAGATTTACCTGAATACTCCGGGCGGGTCGGTATCGGCAGGGCTGGGGATTTACGACACGATGCAGCTGATTTCGCCCGACGTGGCCACCATCTGTACGGGGATGGCCGCATCGATGGGAGCTATCCTGCTCACGGCGGGAACCAAAGGCAAACGTTCGGCCCTGCAACACTCCCGCATCATGATTCACCAACCGCTCGGCGGGGTCGAAGGACAGGCCAGCGACATTGAAATCACCGCCAAACAGATACTCAAGACCAAAGAGGAGCTCTACACCATCCTCTCGGCCCACAGCGGTGTGGACATCAAAAAAATCGAACAGGATGCCGACCGCGACTTCTGGATGACCTCGCAGGAGGCCACCGAATACGGGCTGATTGACGGCGTACTGACCAAACGCGAAGGAAAATAGTTGCGACACGACAAACAGACACATGGCAGACAACAACCATAACAAAGGAAAAGCACACGAACACTGTTCGTTTTGCGGGGCTCCGGCCACGCAGGTGGGGATGATTATCCACGGTCAGGAGGCCAACATTTGCGACAACTGTGCCGAACGCGCCTGGGAAATCGTACAGCAGGAGATGGAGAGCCGCTCACGCAACGAAGCGGCTTCGACCATCGGCGAAGCGATGGCACTCTATACGCCGCAGTCGATAAAGGAGTTTCTGGACCAATACGTCATCGGACAGGACCGCGCCAAACGGTACATTGCCGTGGCCGTGTACAACCACTACAAACGGCTGATGCACAGCCTGGCCAATCCCGCGGACCACGAGGATGACGACATTGAGCTCGACAAGTCGAACATCCTGCTGGTAGGTGAAACGGGAACCGGAAAGACCCTCATTGCACGGACCATTGCCAAACTGCTCAACGTACCATTTGCTATCGTAGACGCCACGGCCCTCACCGAAGCCGGCTATGTCGGCGAAGATGTCGAGAGCATTCTCTCGCGCCTTCTGCAGGCGGCCGATTACGACGTGGCAGCCGCCGAACGCGGCATCGTCTTTATCGACGAAATCGACAAAATCGCCCGCAAGAGCGACAACCCGTCAATTACGCGCGACGTCTCGGGCGAAGGGGTGCAACAGGCTCTGCTGAAGATACTCGAAGGCACCGTGGTGAACGTGCCGCCGCAGGGAGGACGCAAACACCCCGACCAGAAGTATATCCAGGTCAATACCCGCAACATACTCTTTGTCGCAGGCGGTGCCTTCGACGGAGTACAGAAAAAGATTGCCCAGCGGCTGAACACCCGGGTGGTGGGCTACGGACAACAGCAAAAAGTGGCCGAAGTGGACCGGGACAACCTCCTGCAATACATCACTCCGAAAGACCTGCGGTCGTTCGGTCTGATACCGGAACTTATCGGGCGGCTGCCGGTGCTGACCTACCTCGAGCCTCTGGGACGCGATGCGCTGCGACGCATTCTCACCGAACCCAAAAACGCCATTATCAAGCAGTACGTGCGTCTCTTCGAATTGGACGGCGTCAAACTGACCTTCGACGACGATGTGCTGGACTACATCGTGAACAAGGCCATCGAATACAAACTGGGAGCCCGCGGTCTGCGCTCCATCTGCGAAGCCATCATGATGGATGCCATGTTCGAGGTGCCGGCCGGCAAACGCAAGACCTTCCGCGTGAAACTCGACTACGCCCGCCAACGGGTCGAGGCGATGCATGTAGCCTGACACGCACAACACACGGGGGGTAGCCAAGTTACCCTGCATCTCCCGCAACAAACGAAACACACAACACTCAGACATATCAACCTCTATGGAACTGAACCGACTGACAGCCATTTCGCCCGTAGACGGGCGATACCGGAACAAGGTGGACGCCCTGGGCAACTACTTCTCGGAATATGCCCTGATACGCTACCGGGTACAGGTCGAAATCGAATACTTCATCGCCCTGTGCGAGTTGCCGCTGCCCCAGCTGGCCGACTTCGACAAGGGGCATTACGACGACCTGCGTCGTATCTATCGGGAGTTCAGCCTCAGCGATGCCGAACGCGTCAAGGAGATTGAACAGACCACCAACCACGATGTGAAAGCCGTGGAATACTTCATCAAAGAGAAGATGGATGCCCTGCGGCTGGGCGACGAACGGGAATTTGTCCACTTCGGGCTCACCTCGCAGGATATCAACAACACGGCAACCCCATACAGCCTCAAGGCGGCTACCGTAGAGGTCTACTCCCCCGCCATGGACGAGCTGACGGCCAAACTGCGCGAACTGGCCGACGAATGGCACTCGGTGCCGATGCTGGCCCACACCCACGGACAACCGGCCTCACCGACAGTGCTCGGCAAAGAGATTCGGGTCTTTATCGAACGGCTCGACAAACAACTCGCCCAACTCAAAGCCATCCCCTATCCGGCCAAGTTCGGGGGCGCCACGGGGAACTTCAATGCCCATTCGGTGGCCTACCCCTCGATTGACTGGGTGTCGTTTGCCAACCGTTTTGTCAATGAGACACTGGGCCTCGAACGGTCGCAGTACACCACCCAAATCGAACACTACGACAACCTGGCCGCCCTGTTCGATGCCTTCAAACGCATCAACACCATTCTGATTGACCTTGCACGCGACATGTGGACCTACATCTCAATGGAGTACTTCAAACAGAAGATTAAAGCCGGCGAAGTGGGTTCATCAGCCATGCCTCATAAGGTAAACCCTATCGACTTCGAAAATGCCGAAGGAAATTTGGGGCTGGCCAACGCACTGTATGAACATTTGGCCTCAAAATTGCCGGTATCCCGTTTGCAACGCGACCTGACCGACTCGACCGTCCTGCGGAACATCGGGGTCCCGATGGCGCACACCCTGATTGCCATCAGTTCACTCCTGAAAGGGCTCGGCAAACTGATTATCAACCGCGAAGCCCTGGACCGCGACCTGGACAACAACTGGGCCGTGGTGGCCGAAGGGATTCAGACCATCCTGCGGCGCGAAAAGTATCCCAACCCCTACGAAGCCCTCAAGGCCCTAACCCGCACCAACAAAGGAATTACCCGGGAGGACATTGCGGCATTTATTGAGGGGCTGGAGGTCTCGGAGAGCGTCAAAGCCGAGTTGCGTGCACTGACCCCGCATACCTACATCGGCATCTTTGCCAAATAAAACCGGACACGGAACCTTTAACCAAAACCTTAATACACAACTACCACTATGGACAGCTACAAATGCGACGTATGCGACTGGGTTTATAACCCCGAAGAAGGATATCCCGAAGGCGGTATTGCCCCGGGCACTCCGTTTGAAGAACTGCCGGACGATTTCGAATGCCCGCTCTGCGGCGTCGGAAAAGACATGTTCAGCAAAGTCGAAAAATAGACTTTCCCCTTCCCGGCCTCATCTTTTGTTGTCGCCCCACACGAGGTAAAGACAGCATCCAAAGAGGCCGAAAGCACACTACTGCCGCAAAGGAGCGTACTAAAGATACGCTCCTTTGCGTTATCTTTGTACCGGAACGTTTCAAACAACCTGCATGGAAGCCTTCTTCACTTTTCTACTTTTTACGTTTGTCGGCCTCTGGCTGTTGGGTGTCATCGGGCGCTGGCTGTTGCGCGGTTGGATAGCCCGCAAACAACGCGAATTCCAACAACAGTTCGGCGGGGACCCCGCCTCGGAAGATAATCGAAGGGGTGGTTTCCGCGGTTTCTATTCCCCCTTTGGCAACACCGCCCATCAACGCAAGCGCGGCAAAGAGGGCGAAGTAACCGTGACGCAAAACACTCGCCGCAGTCAATATGAGGTGGGGAAAGGTGTGGGAGAATATGTCGAGTTCGAAGAGGTGGAACAAACTTCTACCATGCGGCAGGAGTAACGTCCGTGCAGAGAGTGTCTGCTTGTGTTCTTTCAACAGCGGGAGCATGAAACAATGTAGTTTCATGCTCCCGCTGTTTTTGACTCCGTCTGTCCTTGATACCCTTGAGTTAAGTGCACCCCAAACGGCCCCTCCCCGCAGGATAAGCCAGCGAACCGTCAGTGTCGGTATTACGCTCCTCCCGAAACAACACTTAAAGCTGCGGTCGCGGAGTACGGGTAGACACAGGCAGGCTCAAATGCCGAGCGGCACCCACCGGAACCGGAGGCGAGATAAGTACGGTCTGCAAGGTATGTCCCGAAAAAACACTACCTTTACCCGCATGAATACCTACTTCCGCATACTCCGATTCGGACGCCCTTATGGTCGATATGCTATCCCATACTTCGTCTGCATCATCTTCCATACCATCTTCAACACGCTGATGTTCTCGATGCTGATACCGATTATCGACATCATGTTCAACGCCGATGGAATGGTCGAAACCGTCACTACGGCTCCCGAATTCGCCCTCTCGTCCGACTACTTCAAGGCCCTGCTCAACTACGGCCTCTACCGCGTGGCCGGAGCCGGATACTCCGTCAAGGACATTCTCGTGGCACTGGCCGTTGTGACCGTTATCATCGTCCTGCTGAGCAACACGTTCCGATACTTCGCCCAACGGATTCTCGAAAACCTCCGCATACACACCCTCCAGCAAATCCGCGACGAAATGTTCGACCGCGTGATTCGGCTCCAAGTGGGATACTTCAGCAACGAACGAAAAGGAGACATCATCTCCAAAATCACGGCCGACGTGCAGGTCGTGCAGTTCTGCATCACCAGCACTTTTCAGGTCTTCTTCAAAGAGCCTTTCCTGCTTATCGGCTACTTCTGGCTCCTTATCAGCATCTCGTTCCACCTGACCCTCTTTACGATTGCGGTACTGCCGGTGATTGCCCTCTTTATCGGATACATCGTCAAGCGACTGCGCCGCTCGGCCACCGAAGGACAGGAGTCGTTCGGCGAAATGGTCAGCCTGCTCGACGAATCGCTCGGCGCCATCAAAACCGTCAAAGGGTACAATGCCACAGGATACATCGAACAAAAATTCCGAAACCTCGACGGACGCTACTCCGATATCATGCGCTCCATCGCCAAACGGCAGCAGTTGGCCTCGCCGATGAGTGAATTTTTGGGCGTTGCCTCGCTCTCGTTTATTCTGGTTTACGGGGGGAACATGATTTTGGGCGGTGAACTGGGCGCTGCGGAATTTATCACCTATCTGGGTGCCTTTTCGCAGGTAACCCGTCCGGCACGTGCCATTGCCGACGCCTTCGGAAGCATCAACCAGGGGATTGCTGCCGGGGAACGGGTGCTCGAAATGATGGATACGCCGCCGACCATTACCGACAAGCCCGAAGCACGTACGCTTACCGAATTTCGTGACACCATAGAGTTCCGCCACGTCCGCTTTGCCTACGAAGACAAACAGGTGCTCAACGACGTCTCGTTCACCATTCCGAAAGGGCAGACCGTGGCACTGGTAGGTCCCTCGGGCGGAGGGAAATCGACCATTTCGGACCTCATTCCCCGTTTCTACGACCCGGCCGAAGGAACGGTGCTCATCGACGGCATCGACCTGCGGGATTATGCCGTGGAGAGTGTACGGGCTCATATGGGGATTGTGGCTCAGGAGACCATTCTCTTCAACGACACCATCGAAGAGAACATCCGCATGGGCAACAACACCGCCACCCTGGAAGAGGTGATGGAGGCGGCTCGGGTGGCCAACGCCTATGACTTCATCATGGAGACCGAAAACGGGTTCCAGACCAACATTGGCGACCGCGGCATGAAACTCTCCGGCGGACAACGGCAACGTCTCTCCATTGCGCGCGCCGTGTTGCGCAATCCGGATATTCTGATACTGGACGAAGCCACCTCGGCGCTCGACACCGAGAGCGAACGGCTGGTACAGGAGTCCCTCTCGTCACTGCTCAAGGGACGGACCTCGCTGGTGATTGCCCACCGTCTCAGCACCATTCAACACGCCGACAAGATTATTGTCGTTGAATCGGGACGCATTGCCGAGCAGGGAACACACGCCGAACTGATGGCTCGCGAAGGGATATACCACAAACTGATTGAGATGCAGCAACTGGCGGAATAGAGGTTTTCCCATGACAGGGTCTGCTGCAGGCCAACCGTACCATTCATCGCGGAACAGCACCCGTCCACGGCGCTGTTTCAAAAAACATCCCACGATGAAAAAAATCTTCTTCTTGATGAGTCTGTTTCTGCTGGCAGCAGGAGCGGCTCGTGCCCAAAAAATGGTTATCGGCTCCCGTATCCCCGACTTCAAAGGGGTGCAGTGGCTTACCACCATGCCGGAGGGGGCAGGCTCCGAACACTCCCGGCCGATGATTATCGAATTTTACCAGCCCTCGAATGCTTCGTCGGCCCGTTTCTTCCCAAAGTTGGAAACCATTTGGCAGACCTATGCTTCGGAAGATGACGGGTTGCAAATCGTTGTGCTGGTGGCTCAGGACCGCTCCTGCGCCGAACAACTGCATCAGAAATACAACGACCGCTATTTTATCGGCATCGACCCCGACGGACAGGTTTATCGAGCCTTCAACGTGCAGTTCCTGCCCTATACGCTGGTGGTCTCTTCACGCGGCGAGGTCTACTGGCAGGGAAACCTGGGTAACCTCTCCGACGAGGTGCTCCGCAAAGTAAAATAATCCTAATCCACTCATCATACAACCGTTTCAACCAGTGAAAAAACTCCTGCTCTCCGCAGCGCTGCTGCTCACTACCGCCGCCACGCTGTCGGCACAAAACACGCCGAAATTCTCGACCCCCTATGCCTTTGAACCGCCGCACTACGTCTGCTACCGTGCGCCGGGCAGTGTCACCATCGACGGGAATATCGACACCCCGGAATGGGAAGCCGTGCCGTGGACCTCGGATTTCGTGGACATTCAGGGCTCGAACCGCCCCGAAACTCCGCGCCACCGCTGCCGTGCCAAACTGATGTGGGACGACACCTACCTGTATATCGCTGCCGAGATGATTGAGCCCCACCTGTGGGCCACACTCACCGAACGCGAATCGGTCATCTTCCATGACAACGATTTCGAGGTGTTTCTGGATGTCACCGGCACCACCCACCACTACATGGAGTTCGAAGTCAATGCCCTGGGAACGGAGTGGGACCTGATGCTGACCCGCCCCTATCGGGACGGCGGGGCACCGCTCAACGCCTGGAACATGAACGGGATGCGGTCGGCTGTCAAACTGTACGGGACGCTGAACGACCCGTCGGACACGGACGAAAAGTGGACCTTCGAGATGGCTATCCCGCTCGCCACGCTGTTCGAGGTGCAGTACGGCAAACGCGAAATTGCGGACGGCGAACAGTGGCGTCTGAACTTCTCGCGCGTACAATGGCTGCTGGATGTGGTGGACGGCAAGTATGTCAAACGACCCAAAATGCCCGAAGACAACTGGGTATGGGCCCCGACCGGCAAAATCAACATCCACGAACCGGAATACTGGGGTTTTCTGCAATTCTCGGACATTACGGCCGGCCAAGGCATTGCCCCGTTCGTTTGGAACCCGAACGAATCGGTGAAATGGGCCTTGCGTGAGCTCTACTACCGTCAGCGGGAGTTCCGCACGGCCAACGGTCGCTGGGCCTCTTCGGCCACAGAGCTCAAAGCGGACGAAATCAAGGCTCCGGGGATGGATTTTCAACCCACGGTGTACACCGCCGGCGATTCCTATCGGATTGTGGCTCCCGGGTTCGGCGGCACCTCGTGGTACATCAACAACGAGGGTTACGTAGGACAGGGCAAATAGCTCGAATCGTCGTTTCTTTTGTACCGCAAGGTTTTTCCGCTCGGGACACAAGGAGGTTTGCATGCCAGGCAGCACCGGATCGCCCCAGCAACCCGTCGGGCCGAAGCATCCCCGAGCGGAGGACCGAAAATAGGCTTTGCTATTTTCACTCTCCGCTGGCTTCGGCCCGTCGCATAGAGCCTTCCGCAAATGCTTGCGAATGTGCGTCCCCGAGCGGCAAAGCCACTGGCGTAACAGTCGGCGGTTTTTGCAAAACCACAGCTTCTCAGACAATCACTACCGCCATGCTTGGTCGGAGCCAGTGGGGGGCGCGCGATATAGCGCAGGCCTCCGCAGCCCCATGGCTCCGGCCTGACACGGTTGCTGCGCAACCGCATTGTTTCAAATAGGGGTTGGGCGCCGACCGAGATAAACGTAGCACATGGGATGGAGAGTAGAGTGCGGCTTCGTGAAGACCGGAGCCGGCGGAGGCGGAAAAGCGAGCCCGTGCGGGTGAGATTTTCAGCCCTCCGCTGGGGGCGGCTTCGGGCTGACGGGTTGCTGAGGCAACCCGGTGCCGCTGGCGCAACAAATCGCACGCTTTGCCGGGAGGCCTCTTGCGATTTCCAAAAAAGACGTACCTTTATCGTCAAATATTCCGATTCGTTCTTTTCATAGCTTCCGTACAAGAAAAGGCTAATTCATCTGTCCTGATAGCACACGACAGGTCATACCGACCGTCAGATTGCAGGCTATAGGACAATCACAGAAGCACAATACCCAAAGCTCTGAGTGTATATCGATACGGCATACGCTCAGGGCTTGTTGGGTATTGGGGTATAGCCTTCCCTTTGTACGGACAAGTCTTTGGTGCGTATGCCTTTTTTCCAAAAGGCCGATGCCCCGCCGACAACTCCGATACACCTCCCTCCTCATCATACTCCTCGCCGTAACCGCCACGCCTGCCGCGGCGCAGGACATCACACCCCAACTCCAACAAACACAATGGGCTATCGACGCCCGCAACGAAACGTGGCAACTCCCCCGACTCAACGCCTACAACTCCTACCTCGAACAAACTACGGACTTTAACTTCAGTTTCCTGCGCTACCAACACCGCGGCTACGGAAACCGATATGAGGAATACCGGCTGGACGGCACCTTGTTTGAGGAGTGGTTTCAGGGGACGCCAGCCTGGAATGCCGTGGGCGGGCTGTATGCCGTAGGAACAGACATTTACCGCACGGAGGAAGGTTTTCCCAATCCTTTTGGCAACACCGAAAACCGCGCCATCCTCCCGTGGGAGCAGACACGCGGCGGACGCATTGCCCTCTCCACCTCGAACCGTACCTATGTGGGACGGGGCAGCATCGGCTACAACTCCGCCGAGAACGCACGCAACGGATGGGGATACTCCCTCTACGGCAGCCGCAGTTGGGGGCGGTCATACATGATTGACGGGCTGTGGAACGACAGTTGGACTGCCTTTGGGTCAGTCTCCAAACGGTTCGGGGGTGACCGTCATCGTATGGCACTGACAGCGTGGTACGCCCCGACACAACAGGCGCTGCAATCGGCATCTACGGCCGAAGCCTTTGCCCTGACCGGAAACAACCTCTACAACCCCGCGTGGGGAGAATGGAGTGGAGAACAACGCTCCTCGAACGTTCGCACCGCCCGACAGCCCGTCGTGATGCTGACCCACGCCTACTCCGACAACGAGACCTTCTCGCTGACCACCACCGTAGCAGCCCGTTTCGGAAACGAGAGCCGTTCGACCCTCGACTGGCAGAATGCTCCGAATCCCCGACCCGATTACTACCGCAATATGCCGAGCTTTCAGCCCGAGGGGAGCGAGATGCGGGCGTGGGTCGAGGAGTTGTGGCGCACAGACCCCACGGTGCAACAGATTGACTGGGCGGCGATGGTCGAACGCAACCGCAACGATTCGCCCCGTGCCCACTACGTGGTAGCGAGCCGCGTACGCGATTATCAGGAGTGGATGCTCCACTCCACCGCCCACTGGCAGCCTAACGAGAGCACGTTGCTGACGGCAGGAGTGGAGATGCTGGCCGCCGAAAACCTCCACTACAAACGGTTAGACGACCTGCTGGGAGCAGACTATTGGCTGGACGTGGATGTCTTTGTCGAGAACCCCGAAGATGTGCAGAACAACACCCAAAACGACATGCACCACCCCAATCGTCAGGTACACGAGGGGGAGGCCTATGACTACAAATACTCGATGCAGGCCCTGCTGCCCCGCCTGTGGGGACATTTCACCAAACAGTTGGCGCAGTGGGAAATAGAGGCAGGAGGGTCTCTGGGGGTCACGGCTTACCGCCGCTTCGGCTATTACGACAAGGAGAACTTCTCGGGTTCAGCCTCGTTCGGGTGGTCGTCGTGGCTGATACGCCCCGAATGGTCGCTCGACGCGGGGATAGGCTGCCGCCTCGGGTCGGGGCTGCGGCTCGGCGGCCGTTTTGCGGCCCAGAGCCTCGCCCCCACACCGCAGAACGCCTTTATCTCGCCCGAATACCGCAACGCCTGTGCCCCCGGGTTGAAAAACGAACAGCTGCTCGGCGTCGAGCTGTCGCTCGACTACCGCTCGCCGCTGGTCCGTGCATCACTCTCGGCCTACGCCACCTCCATCCGAAACCGCACCGAAACCCGAGCCTTCTACGACGACCTGAACCACTTCTACTGCAACTACTTGATGTCGGGCATCCACACCCGTCACCTCGGGGTGGAGTTTTCGGCCGAGGTACAGTTGAGCAGTCAGCTGTGGCTGCGGGCGGCAGGCATCGTATCCGACAGCCGTTACGCCGCCAACCCCACGGGCACAGAGATTCAGGAGAGTACGGGCGAGACTGTCGGCACCGAAACGGTTTATTACAAAAGTCTGCACACCGCCACGGGGCCCCAAACCCTCGGCACCCTCGAAATCGAATACACTCCCAACAACTGGACCCTATCGCTGGCCTTGAACGGGTTTGCAGGCAACTACGTGGCACCTACCCCGCTGCGCCGTACCGAACGGGCCTTCGAAGTGGTGGACTATGCCATAGCCTTCGACCAGGAGAATTTCGGCGCCGGAGCCACCCTCGACCTCTTTTGCGGCAAGACCTTCTACCTGCCGGGCGACCAGCGCCTAGGGATATATGCCGGCATCAACAACCTGCTCAACCGCCGCAACATCCGCACCGGCGGTTACGAATCGTCGCGGCTGCGACAAAATGCAGCCGGCGACTACCTCCCCCTCGACTCGAAATACTACTACGCCCAGGGAATCAACTTTTTCGTCACGGCCTCCTGGCGATTCTGACCCGACACGCCCTCTCTTCGTGTCGTTTCACCCCATCCCCGAGCATACGTCCCCCCGCTTTTTTACTACCTTTGTCTCCATGATACATGCAGACAGCGTCAAACAGCGCGTTCAAACACGCCTGGTTATCCTCTCGGTGGTGCTGATGGCCGGGAAATTCCTGGCCTTCTTCCTCACGGGGTCGGTCGGTATCCTGACCGATGCCATGGAGAGCATTGTCAATGTGACGGCCGGAGCCATCACCCTCTACAGCCTGCGGGTGGCCGCCCGTCCCAAAGACGACGGCCACCCCTTCGGACACGGCAAAGTGGAACTGATTTCAGCCTCCATCGAGGGACTGATGATTCTGACGGCCGGGATTTTAATAATCATCGAGGGCATACGCCGCCTCTTCGAGCCTCAAATGCCGGGACGGCTCGACATCGGGATTGCCGTCATTGCGGCTGCCGGGCTCGCCAACTGGCTCGCCGGCTGGTACAGCATCCGCATGGGACGGAAATACGACTCCATTGCCCTGGTAGCCGGCGGACGACACCTCCAGTCCGACACCTATTCGACCATCGGGCTCGTGGCAGGGCTGTTGCTACTCTATTTCACGCGCATTCCCTGGATTGACAGCGCCCTGGCTCTGATTTTCGGAGCCCTAATCGGAGTGACCGGCATCAAAATCCTGCACAAGACCATTGACGGACTGATGGACAAGGCCGACCCCGAGGTGCTCAAGCTGATAGCCCAAACGGTCGAGCGGCACCGCCAGAACGACTGGATTGACGTCCACAACCTCAAGACATTGCGGTACGGCAGTATGATTTATGTAGATTGTGACCTGACCCTCCCCTGGTACTACAACATTGCCCAGGGTCACGAAGCGTGTGATGCGTTGAAGCAGACCCTCCAAAGGGCTTTTGACGGTCGTTTGCAGGTACTGATACACTCCGATGCCTGCGGCGAAAAGCATTGCAGCCATTGTCAGGTTTCGACATGCACCTACCGCCGCTTCCCGTTTGAAGCCATCCAACCCATTACCCTGCCCGAGCTGACCAAAAGCGACGAGGTTCGCACGGCCGAAGGCGAAGAGTCCTAAAAGAGGGAAACTGGAAACGGAATAAGGGTGATTGTTCGCCCCGACTGTTTGCTAAAGTCCGTAGAGCAACCACCCGGCCACCCCCGAGAGCACAATCAGCAGAATAGGGCTCACTTTGCGGAGGGCGGCAACCAACACCGCCCCGAAAATCACGTAACTTTTCCAGTCGATAAAGTTGTCGGGGGTCAGCAGCACCAATGCCGCAGCCAGAATCAGCCCGACCACAACCGGCCGCAGGGCCTTCATCACCTGCGCGACATAGGGATTGTCTTTCATCCGCAGGTAGAAGCGCGAGGCAATCAGCATCAGAATAAGCGACGGCGCACAGACCCCGAAGGTGGCCAGTGCCGAGCCCCAGACCGACCCCGTAGCGGTATATCCGATGTAGGTGGCGCTGTTGATGGCAATGGGTCCGGGGGTTACCTGCGAAATGGCGATAATATCGGCAAACTGGGCTGCGCTAATCCACTCGTGGCGGGTCACCACCTCGGCCTGAATCAGCGAAATCATCGCATAGCCTCCGCCGAAACCGAAGAGGCCTATTTTGAAGAAACTCAGAAAGAGCTGAAGGTAAAGCATGGTGTTTTAGGATTGGCTGAGGTGTTTGGATTTCCAACAGGTCCATCCGATGCCGGCCACAATGCCGCCGACAATGAACCACAGGGGCGAGAGTCCGAACCAGATGGCGGCAGCGATGGCGATAAAGATGGCATACTCCCAGTATTTGAACCCTTTGGCGAACGAAAAGACCGGTTGCAGGATAAGAGCCACTACCGCCGGTCGCATTCCTTTGAAGATGCTGTTCACCACCGGGTTTTGGTAGACCTTCGAAAAGAAAATCGCCACCACCAGCAGAATGATAAACGAGGGGAGCACCGTCCCGAAGAAAGCGGACACCGCACCGCGGGTACGGGCAATCTTGTACCCCACCATAATCGACGTATTGACGGCCATGGGCCCCGGAGCCGACTGAGCCACGGCCAGCAGGTTGAGGAACTCTTCGCGGTCTACCCAGCCGTGGCGGTCGATGACCTCCTTTTGGATGATGGGAATCATGGCATAGCCGCCCCCGAAGGTGAAGCAGCCTATTTTGAAAAACGAGGTGAAGAGGGTCAGCAGTTGTCGGGACATGGCACGCAACAGGTATACAGGGTTTCCTTTCGGGAGACAAAAGTACAACCCCGCGGGCGGTCGTGCAAACGGTCGGGAGGCCTCCACAACGGCCGACGGTTGCGAAATCGCCCGAAAAAACGTACTTTTAGCCCCAAATTTCGACACGTCTATGCAACTCCACATAGCGCAACTTCTGCGACGGGCCCTGCCTCACATCGTGGCATTGGCTCTCTATGCGGCCGTTTCGGCCATCTTCTTTGCACCGCAGTATGACGGCGAGGCCCTGCGGCAAACCGACATGGTGATGTACAACGGCGTCACCAGCGACATCCAGCAACACCTCGACACCTACGGCGAACACCCCCAGTGGAGCGGCCGCAACTTCAGCGGAATGCCCTCCTACCTCATCCAAATGAACTACGACGGACGGTGGGTAAAAAACGTCGCCGACCACCTCTACTTCCTCGGACAACCCGCCTGCTGGATTTTTATCACCATGGCCGGGTTCTACCTGATGCTGCTGCTCTTCGGGGTAAATCCCTGGCTGGCACTGGTCGGAGGATTGGGATACGGGCTCTCCTCCTACTTCATCATCATCATCGGAGCCGGACACATCACCAAAATGATGGCCCTCGCCTGGGTCGCTCCCATGGTCGGCTCGGTGTGGTACGCCTACCGCCGCCACCGATGGCTCGGAGCGGCACTGGCCGGCCTGTTCGCAGCCGTCGAACTCTCCACCAGCCACCCCCAAATCACATACTACTTCCTCTTTGTGCTGCTGGCGCTCGTTATCAATGAGTTTGTCGCAGCGTACAAAGAAAAGGCGCTCGCCCGATTCGGCAAAACCACGGCCGTACTGCTGCTGGCTGCCGTACTGGCCGTCGGAGCCAACCTCGTGCAACTCTACTACGTTGCCCAGCACACCCCTGAGACCACCCGCGGCAAAAGCGAACTCACCGAAGCCACCGTTGATACCGAAAACCACACCGGAGGCCTCGACCGCGACTACATCACGGCCTGGAGCTACGGAAAACTCGAAACCCTGAACCTGCTGGTGCCCAACCTCTACGGGGGCGGATACGACTTCAGCAGCGACGGCGCCGTGGCGCAGGAGCTGCGCCGCTACGACGTGCCGCGAGGAACGGAACGACAACTCCCCTCCTACTGGGGCGAGCAACCCTCCACGGACGGACCGGTTTACATCGGGGCATGCCTGATTTTCCTCGCCGTGTTCAGCCTCTTTGTCCTGCGCGGACGGCAGAAATGGTGGATTGTGGCTGTCTCGCTGCTCGCCATCTTCCTCGCCTGGGGACGGCACATGATGTGGTTCACCAACCTCTTCCTCGACTACTTCCCCATGTACAACAAGTTCCGCACCGTCTCGATGATTCTGGTGGTGGTGGAATGGGCCGTGCCGCTGCTGGCGATACTGGGGCTGGCACGCCTGTGGAGTGCCCCTGAGGAAGATGCGCCGCGCATCCAACGCGGCCTGAAGTGGTCGTTGATTACAGTCGGGGGGCTGACCCTCCTGATTGGGATTTTCGGGCCGATGTTCAGCAGTTTCAGCGGACCGAACGATACGGCCATGCAACTGCCCGACGGCATCCTGTCCGCCATGCAGGAGGAACGCGCCGCAATGATGCGCGCCGATGCCTTCCGCTCGCTGCTCTTTGTCGTGCTCACGGCCGCCGTGGTGTGGCTCACGGCCAAAGGCAAACTCAAACACGGCGGAGCCGTGGCTGCCCTCTGCGTTATCGTACTGCTCGACCTCTACCCCATTGACAAACGCTACGTCTCGGCCGAAGACTTCCAACCCAAACGGCAGGCACTGGCCATCCCGATGACCGAGGCCGACAAACTCATCCTGCAGGATACCACCGATTACCGCGTGGCCAACTTCACGCTCGACCCCTTCCGCGACGCCACCACCTCCTACTACCACCGCTCCGTCGGCGGATACCACGCCGCCAAACTGCGCCGCTACCAGGACCTCATCGAACACCACCTGGCCAAGAACAACATGGCGGTGTACGACATGCTGAACACCAAATACTTTATCGTGGCCGACCCGCAGCGTGACGGAGCACCGTCGGTAGTGCCCAATCCGCAGGCATGCGGCAGCGCATGGATAGTGGACAGCATCGTCTGGGTCGATAACGCCGACCAGGAAATCGCCGCCCTCGAAAGCGACAACCGCGGCGGAGGTTTCAACCCGCATACAACGGCCGTCGTGGACCGCCGATTTGCCCCGCAACTCGACGGGCTGACCCTCACCCCCGACACGACCGCCTCGATTACGCTGACCGACTACCGCGTCAATCAACAGACCTACCGCACCCGCGCGGCTCACGATGCGGTGGCCGTCCTCTCGGAGATATACTACCCCAAAGGGTGGAGTGCCACCCTCGACGGAAACCCGGCAGACTACTTCCGTGCCGACTACGTGCTGCGCGCCATCCGTATCCCGGCCGGCGAACACACCCTCACCTTCCACTTCCGGGCTCCCCATTTCGGGCTGATGGTGGGCATTACCCGCGCCTCGTCGGCCATCCTGCTCTTCGGCACCCTCGGCCTGCTCATCGCCGCCGCCCTCCGAAACCGCAAACAAAACCTCAAAGCATAACTCCCCATGGCACGACGCAAAGGACTCACCGCCGACTACTCGATAGCCACGGTCAGCGTTACCCTCGTACTGCTGCTCCTGGGAGTGGTGGGGTATATCCTGATTAACGCCTACTCCTCGACCTCGGCCGTGCGCAGCGAACTGCGATTCTCGGTCATGCTCTCCGACACCGTCACCTCCGACCAGCGCAACGCCATCGAAAAACGAATGGGCATGCACCCGGCCATCGCCACGTGGCGCTACATCTCGGCCGACGAGGCCGCTCGCGACTTTCAGGCCTACATCGGAACCGACTTCGTCGATTTTCTCGGTGAAAATCCCCTCCCCGCCTCCTACGAACTGACCCTCAGCCCCGGCTACACCGACACCCCACAACTGACGGCCCTCGAACGCGAATGCAACACCTGGAGCGGTGTCGAAGAGGTGGTTTACCAACAAAAAATCGTCGAAGCCGTCATGCGGAACCTCAACCGGCTGAACATCATCCTCCTAGGGCTGGGCGGTTTTCTGCTGATAGTGACCGTCATGCTTATCTCGAACACGCTGCGGCTGGCCGTCGCCTCACGACGACAGGCCATCGCCACCATGAAACTCGTCGGTGCCACACCGGCCTTTATCCGTCGCCCGTTCGTCCTGCGCAGCTTTACACAGGGGGTTGTGGCCGGCGTACTGGCCTCCGTGCTGCTCTACCTATTTGCCGACGGACTCTCGGAAGTGATGCCTGACGTCAAGCTCATGGTCGATAACGAAACCTTCGCCCTGCTGGCCAGTGCCATGATTTTGGTCGGCGTGCTGATTTGCACTACCTTTACGGCGTTGGCCGTCAATCGGTATGTCCGACTGACCGACTAACCCCCCTCCCGAAACGATTGCTCTTTGCAACAGAACCCTTTTTGCTCTGCATCCATGAAAAAACAGACCCCTGACAACCCGAACAACTCCGCCATGCCCTTCGGACGGGTGAACTACATCCTTATCCTCTGCGGACTGGCGGCCATTATCCTCGGTTTTATCCTCCTGAGCGGCGGCGGCACCAGCGACCCCGCCACGGAGTTCAACTATGCGATGTTCAACGCCCGTCGGCTCTACGTCGCCCCCATCCTGCTGCTGGTCGGATTCCTCTTCGGCATATACGCCATTATGTACCGACCCAAAAACAACTCGAATAACCCCAAAAACAACTAAATGGGAACCCTCGATGCCATTCTGCTCGGCCTGCTCCAGGGACTGACCGAGTTCCTGCCCGTCAGCTCCTCGGGACACCTGGTTATCCTCGGTAACATCCTCGGCGCAAACGTCGAAAACACCACCTTTGCCATCCTCGTACACGCCGCTACGGTCCTGGCCACCATCACGGTGTTCTGGGGCGAAATCCTCCATCTGCTCCGCGGAGGACTCCAATTCAAAATAAACCCCGAATCGAAATACCTCCTCAAAATCGTCATCTCGATGATTCCCGTGATGATTGTGGGGCTCTTCTTCAAGGATAGCGTCGAGGCGCTCTTCGGAAACGGTATCCGCTTCGTCGGCTGCATGCTCTTCGTCACGGCGGCTCTGCTCCTGCTCACCCACTTCATCAAACCGAAAAAAACACGCAACATCACCGCCAAAGATGCCTTTATCATCGGCGTGGCACAAGCCGTGGCCGTGATTCCGGGTATCTCGCGCTCGGGCTCCACCATCGCCACCGGGATGCTCCTCGGAGACGACAAAACCCAACTCGCCAAATTCTCATTCCTGATGGTGCTCGTGCCCATCCTCGGCGAAGCCTTCCTTGAACTCCTCAAAGGAGAGTTCTCACCCGCCTCATCCGGTATCTCGGGCTACGCCCTCACGGCAGGATTCCTCGCCGCATACCTCTCGGGACTCTTCGCCTGCAAAGTGATGATTCGCATCGTCAGCCGCGGCAAACTCTGGTGGTTTGCCCTCTACTGCGCCGTAGCCGGTACCGTTACGGTCTGCCTCGGATAACTCTTTCGCTCACCCAGCCCCCTGCCGCATGACCTCTACCCTGCTCGACACCCTTACCCCCGATTACCCCTTTGAGGAGGGACTCGTCCTCCCCATCGACAAACCGCTCGGATGGACCTCAACCGACGTGGTGCGCAAAGTGCGAACCCTCATGCGGAAACTCGGACACCGAAAAATCAAGGTCGGACATGCCGGAACCCTCGACCCGCTGGCCACGGGAGTGCTGCTGGTCTGCGTCGGGCGAGCCACCAAACGGGTCGATGAGCTTCAGACTGAAGAGAAGGAGTATCTGGCCGACATCGAACTGGGCGCCACCACTCCCAGTTTCGACCTCGAGCACCCGGTCGATGCGCACTACCCCTGGGAGCACATCACCGCCCCGCAAATCGAGACGGCACTCCACAGCCTCGAGGGGGAGCAGGAGCAGGAACCGCCGCGCTACTCCGCCAAAAAACTTGAAGGACGGCGCGCCTACGAATATGCCCGTGAAGGCGAAGAGGTGCAGATGCGCAAGGCCCTGATTACCATCTACTCGGCACACGTGGAGTCGTGCAGTCTGCCGGAATCCCCCCGCATCACCGTGCGCATCGCCTGCAGCAAAGGAACCTATATCCGCTCCTTCGCCCGCGACCTCGGTGAGCGCCTCGGCAGCGGCGCTCACCTCACGGCGCTGCGACGCACACGCAGCGGCGGGTATCGGGCCGAAGCCTGCATCACCCTCGATGACCTCCAGCACCGCCTCTTCCCAAAAATCGGGGAGCGTGAAACAAATCCTGCATAATTCCGTATATTATTTTACCGTTTGTCTTGTCGGCATCCCGCCCAACAACGGACTCCACACGCACATATCGAATCATCCGCCTATGAAACTCTCGCAGTACAAGTACGACTTCTCGCCCGACATGCTGGCGAAATACCCCGCCGAAAATCGCGACGAATCACGACTGCTGGTCTATGACCGCAAAACCGGTAAAATCGAACACAAAATCTTCAAGGAGATTATCGGCTACTTCAAAGAGGGCGACGTGATGATTTTCAACAACACCAAAGTCTTTCCCGCCCGCCTCTACGGCAACAAGGAGAAGACCGGTGCCGAAATCGAAATCTTCCTGCTGCGCGAACTCAACCGCGAACAACGACTCTGGGACGTGCTGGTGGACCCCGCCCGCAAAATTCGTATCGGAAACAAACTCTACTTCGGCGATGACGATGCCATGGTGGCCGAAGTCATCGACAACACCACCTCCCGCGGTCGTACCCTGCGCTTCCTGTTCGACGGCGACTACGACCAGTTCAAAACAGCCCTCTACAAACTGGGCGAGACCCCGCTGCCCCGATGGATTCGACCCAAAGTGGAACCCATCGACGCCGAACGCTATCAGACCATCTACGCCAAAGTCGAAGGTGCCGTAGCCGCCCCCACCGCCGGGCTGCACTTCAGCAAACACCTCCTCAAACGGCTCGAAATCAAAGGCGTCGGTTGTGCCGAAGTGACCCTCCACGTCGGACTCGGCAACTTCCGCTCGGTGGACGTCGAGGACCTCACCAAACACAAAATGGACAGCGAACAAATCTTCATCCCCGAAGAGGCTGCCAACATCGTCAATACGGCCCGCGCCAAAGACAAACGCGTCTGTGCCATCGGCACCACCGTCATGCGAACCATCGAAAGCTCGGTCTCGACAGACGGCATGCTCAAACCCTTCGAAGGATGGACCAACAAGTTCATCTTCCCGCCCTACGACTTCAGCGTCGCCAACGCCATGGTCACCAACTTCCACCTCCCCTACTCCACCCAGTTGATGATGGTCTCGGCCTTTGCCGGCTATGAACCCCTCATGAACCTGTACGAGGTGGCCAAAAAAGAGGGCTACAAATTCGGGACCTACGGCGACGCCATGCTTATCCTCTAAGCCGCTGCCCACGCACGGCTCCGCTCCCCCGCCGAACGTTCGCAAGCGAACAATCCGGAAAAAATGCGTACCTTTGTAGCGTGTCCGTATCCGTACCGGCCGGACACGCCAGAGTAAAGGAGACAGACCGATGACCAATAACGCCAAAATCTTGTACGTCTGCCAACAGGTAGTCCCCTACCTGCCGGAAAACGATATCGCGACCCTGTGCCGCTACCTGCCGCAGGCCATGCAGGAGAAAGGGGCCGAAATCCGCATCTTTATGCCTCGATGGGGCTGCATCAACGAACGACGAAACCAACTCCACGAGGTGATTCGTCTCTCGGGCATGAACCTCATCATCGACGACACCGACCACCAACTCATCATCAAAGTAGCCTCCATCCCCAGCGCACGCGTACAAGTCTACTTCATCGACAACGAAGACTTCTTCCAACGCAAGGCCACCTGGGTCGATGCCGACGGAAACTACTTCGACGACAACGAAGAACGGGCCATCTTCTTCGCCCGCGGCGTCCTCGAAACCGTTAAAAAACTGCGCTGGGCACCCAATATCGTGCACTGCCACGACTGGTTCACCGCCATCGTGCCCGTCTACCTCAAAAAGGTATTCCATAACGACCCCATCTTCCGCGACCTGAAGATTGTCGTATCGCTCTACAACGACCCCTTCCCCGGCTCACTCAACCCGGAAATGGCCGCCAAACTGCTCCAGGAAGGTATCAAAAAAGAGGACCTCGCGCTGATTGATACGCCCGACTACACCAACCTGATGAAATTCGCCATCACCCATGCCGATGCCGTGGTAATGGGAAGCCCAGACATACAACCCGACCTGGCCCAATGGGTCGAAACCGCAGGCAAACCCGTGCTGCCGTATCCCGGTGCCGAAAACTACGACAACGCCTACGCCGAATTCTATGACAAACTGCTGCAATAAAACGATGAAAGGGAGAAACCGTCGGACTGGAATGTTCGTCAGCCTGCTGCTGACCCTGACGGTCCTTGTGAGTGCCTGCACCAACCGCGACGAAATGTTCGGCAATGACATGGTGCCTCCGTCACAACAGATGGGAAGCGCCATCGACTCCACGGTAGCCGTCTTTACCTACGCCTCGACCTGCGACTCCCTCGATACCAACATCGCAGGATTCTACCAACCCTTCATGGGCTCATACATCGACCCCGTGGTGGGACGTACCGACATTCAGATTTTTGCCAACTTCTCACCCTACGGCTTCGAACACACCCACTACTTCGGCGAAAATCCCGTCATCGACTCCATGCGCTACACCTTCTCCTTTGTCAATGCCATGGGCGACACCACAAAACCGATGACCATCGACGTGTATGAAGTCAAGGAAGGGATTATCTTCAACCAGGACAGCGCCTACTTCAGCAACTTCGACATGTCGCCATACATCGATGAGGGGAACCCGCTCTTCTCATTCGAACACAAAGGTATCGGGATGGTGTACGGCAAACTGCCGCAAGAGTTCGCCGAACGACTGCTCGACAACACCCAGGACCAAACCAACATCTACTACAACGACACCACATTCCACAAAAAATTCCCGGGTCTCTACTTCAAAATACGCGATGCGGTTACCTCCGGCCAAGGACAGATGCTGCAACTCGACCTGGCCGAAAGCGGGCTGACGCTCTTCTACCACAACACCGGACCCGACGAGCCCGATACAACCTTCCAACGGATGCTTTTCTACGGTGACTATACCTACGACTACATCAGTTTCACCACCATTCAGCACAACTACACGCTCTCCAACACCGCAACGGGAGGTATCGACCCCAGCCTTATCGTCGAGCGCGAGAACATCAACAAGGAGACCCCGAAAACGGAATACCTCTACGTACAGGGGCTGGCTGGGCTGATGGGACTCATGCAGGTGGACACGCTCGGTATCCAGGCCCTCAAACAAAAAGCCCTGGACCTGGGATACACCCACGTGGCCCTGCACCGAGCCGAACTGCAACTGACCATGGTCGATGCCGATGTCGAACAGTACGACCTCTCGTTCTCGTCGCTCGGTATCTACCACAACATGCTCGAATACGACTTCCTCGACGAATACAATCCCGTACTCGATGCCGTCACCAACAGCGGCTACTCCTCCTGGCTCGGAGGCTCCCTCAACCGCTCGAGAGGTATCTACACCTTCGACGTCACCTCGTACATCCAAAGCCTCATCACCGAAAAAGAGGACCGATACACCACGGAACTGCTGCCCTCCTATGCGCTCCGTAACTACTTCTACCGCAGCTGGATATACGGATACAACTCCCCCTATCCTCCGCGCCTGATACTGACCTACACCATGATTAAATAACCGGCCGTGCATCGGCACACCATAGTAGCTAAACAACCTAAAGGAGTGCTCCCCTTTAGGTTTTTACGTATTTTTTGAGATTATGCACGAAAACCTCGTTATTGTCGAGTCGCCCGCCAAGGCGAAAACCATCGAAAAAATACTCGGACAACACTATACCGTCAAGTCCAGCTTCGGACACATCCGAGACCTCAAGAAAAAAGGACTCAGCATTGACATTGCCAAAGGTTTCGAACCCGAATACGAAGTCTCGCCCGACAAGGTACAACTGGTGCGGGAACTCAAAAAACTCTCCGAAGCTGCCACGACCGTTTGGCTCGCTTCCGATGAAGACCGCGAGGGAGAAGCCATTGCCTGGCACCTGAAAGAGACCCTTGCGCTGCCCGACAGCAAAACCAAACGAATCGTCTTCCACGAGATTACGAAGAATGCCATTCTCCACGCCGTCGAAAACCCGCGGCAGGTAGACCAGAACCTGGTCAATGCCCAACAGGCACGACGTGTGCTGGACCGACTGGTGGGTTTCGAGCTCTCGCCCCTGCTCTGGAAAAAGGTGCGCCCGTCGCTCTCGGCCGGACGCGTGCAGTCGGTGACCGTACGGCTCATCGTCGAACGCGAACGCGAAATCATGGCCTTCGAAGGGAGCGACTACTATCGCGTGGTCGGCACTTTCACTACGCCCGAGGGGGCTACCCTGAAGGCGGAACTCAGCACCCGCTTCTCGACCGAAGCGGAGGCCGCCGCCTTTTTGCAGGCAGTGGCACAGGAGGGGGTAACCTTTACGGTGGGACATATCGAAACCAAGCCCGCCAAACGGACTCCCGCTCCACCCTTCACGACCTCCACCCTCCAGCAGGAGGCTGCCCGAAAACTGGGGTTTTCGGTCAGCCAAACCATGAGCGTGGCCCAGCGCCTCTATGAGGCAGGGCTTATCACCTACATGCGTACCGACTCGGTGCACCTCTCGTCGCTGGCGCTGGGGGCTGCCAAAACGGCCATTACTGACCTCTTCGGACCGCAGTACCACAAGACACGCCAATACACCACCAAAAGCAAAGGAGCCCAGGAAGCGCACGAAGCGATACGTCCGACCTACATCGACCGTCGCGAAGCGGGAACCTCGCCGCAGGAGAAACGGCTCTATGACCTCATCTGGAAACGGACCGTAGCCTGCCAAATGGCCGATGCACAACTCGAAAAGACCACCGTGCAGATTGCCGTCTCGAATCGGGCGGAAAAGTTCACGGCCTCGGGCGAGGTTATCACCTTCGACGGGTTCCTGCGCCTCTACATGGAGTCGCACGACGATGAGAACGGCAGCAAAAACGACAGCACTGCGGATGTTATCCTGCCGCCGTTGGCCGTGGGTTCCGCGCTGGGTCGGGGCGAAATTACCGCCACCCAGCGTTTTGCCCAGCGTCCTCCCCGATACTCCGAAGCGAGCCTCGTGAAACACCTCGAAGAGCTGGGTATCGGGCGACCCTCGACCTATGCGCCGACCATCTCAACGGTCATCAATCGAGGGTATGTGGTGAAGGAGGACCGCGAGGGGGTGAAACGGGAGTACACGGTGCTGACGCTCTCGAAAGCGGGCAACCTGAAACGCACCCAAAAGAGCGAAATCTCGGGAACGGAAAAGAACAAACTCTTCCCGACCGACATCGGGATGCTGGTGACGGATTACCTGGCGGAACACTTCTCGGCCATTCTGGATTACAACTTCACGGCCAAGGTCGAAAAGGAGTTCGACGAGATTGCCGAAGGGGAGCTCGATTGGCGACGGATGCTGGCCGCCTTCTACGAGCCGTTCCACGAAGATGTAGACAACGCCGAGGAGGAGACCAACTACGTGCGGTCGGAGCGGCTGCTGGGAACCGACCCGAAGAGCGGAAAACCGGTGTACGCACGGGTCGGGAAATTCGGACCGATGGTGCAGCTGGGCGAAACGCCTGTGCCGAACACCACGCCGACCGATGAACAAAAGCCGAAATACGCCTCTCTGCAAAAGGGCCAGATGGTAGCGACCATCACGCTCGAAGAGGCGCTGGCGCTCTTCGAGCTGCCCCGCGAAGTGGGTGAATACGAAGGGAAACCGATTGTGGCAGCCGTGGGACGTTTCGGTCCCTACGTGCGGCACGACGGAAAATTCGTCTCGCTCAAGGTGCGCGAAGGCGACGACCCCCATACCATCACCCTGGAACGAGCCATTGCCCTTATCGAGGAGAAACGGGAGGCTGAACGCAATCGCGTCATTCAACATTATGATGCCGAAGACATCCAAGTGCTGAATGGCCGTTGGGGTCCCTACATTGCCCACGGCGGAGCCAACTACAAGATACCCAAGACACTGCTGGCCAAGCGTGAAGCCTCGTCACTGACACTGGACGAGCTGAAGGCCCTCATTGCGGAACAGCAGCAGGGCGGCGCAGCTGCGCCGCGGCGCCCGTTCCGCCGCACGGCACGCAGTACGAAGAAATAACTTCCTGTTTTCCGCACGGCTCATCCACCCCCTCAAAGATTACCCCATGCCTCAACTCGTTGAAATTGTCCTGACGCCCCGAGATGCCGCCCACGAAGCAACGTGGACGGCTGCCGCATTGCGGATGGCGGGAGTGGCCCCCGAAGAGGCGGCCTGCTGCCGCGTGGTGCGTCGCTCCATCGACGCTCGGCGGCATGCAACGGGTATTCGCGGGGTAAGAGTGAATATGGCTGTCGAGGTATGGAAGGACTCAGAGGGGAGACCCGACCCGGTGCACTTCGAATGGGGCGACGTATCCGGAGTGCCCGCCTCGCGAGAGGTCGTCGTGGTGGGGGCTGGGCCCGCAGGACTCTTTGCGGCGCTGGAGCTGATTGAACACGGTTTTCGGCCCATTGTACTCGAACGGGGAAAAGATGTCTCACTGCGCAAAAGCGACATTGCCGCCATCCAACGCAACGAACGAGTCAATCCCGACTCGAACTACGCCTTCGGCGAGGGCGGAGCAGGCACCTATTCGGACGGCAAACTATACACCCGCTCGAAAAAACGGGGCAACTACCGCAAAGCCCTCGAAATCCTCCACTACCACGGGGCTGACGAGGCCATCCTCTACGATGCCCACCCGCATATCGGAACCGACCGCCTGCCGCGCGTCATTGCCGCCATGCGGGAGACCATTCTGCGGGCAGGCGGAGTGATTCGTTTTGGAAGTCGGGTCACCGACCTGCTGCTGACCCGCGACAAATCGGCGGTTGTCGGTGTCGTGACTCACGACGGAGAACGCATCAAGACACAAGCCGTGGTGCTGGCGACGGGTCACTCGGCTCGCGACATTTACGAACTGCTCCACCAGCGGGGCGTGTACATCGAAGCGAAACCCTTTGCCATGGGGGTGCGCGTGGAGCACAGACAGGAGCTTATCGACCGCATACAATACAAAACCGCAGACCCCTATTTGCCTGCGGCTTCCTACAGCCTTGTGGCACAAGTACCCTCGGGACTCTCGGGAAAAACAGCACCGAAAACACGGGGGGTCTACAGTTTCTGCATGTGCCCCGGAGGGTTTATCGTACCGGCCGTGACCGACAACGGAGAGTGCGTCGTAAACGGCATGTCACCCTCGGGGCGAAACAACGTATTTGCCAACTCGGGTATCGTCACCCAGATACTGCCCGAAGACTATGCCGATTTGGTGCCCCACTTCGGTCCGCTGGCGGGGCTGCGTTTCCAACAGCAACTCGAAAAGATGGGGTACGCACAGGGTGGCGGAGCGCAGGTGGCTCCGGCTCAACGCCTCGACGCCTTTGTCGGAGGGTTTCGTTGTGGCGAGACACTACCCACCTCGTACCATCCGGGTCTCGCGGCCAGCGACATGGACAAGTGGATGCCGCGGTTTATCGCACAGGCCCTGCGAAACGGGTTCCGCGCTTTCGACCAGAAGATGCGCGGTTTCCTGACCGCCGAGGCGCAGGTTATCGGCATTGAATCGCGCACTTCCTCCCCGGTTCGTATTCCACGCGACAAGGAGACCTGCATGCACCCGCAGGTGGCAGGGCTTTTCCCGGCGGGCGAGGGTGCCGGGTATGCCGGGGGAATTATCTCGGCTGCGGTAGATGGGGCCACGGTGGCTGCCGCGGCTGTGCGTTTTATCCAATCGAAACAGTAACAGATGGAAAAGACTCTTTTTCCCTCATACATAGAAGGCACCTTGACGGCGCCTGCTTCAAAAAGCTACGCCCAGCGGGCGCTGGCGGCTGCGCTGTTGGTCCCTGCTGCCGACGGAGCGCGTGAAACGTGGAGCGAACTGCGGCACCTGGGGCTTTGCAACGATACGGCCGCAGCCCTGGATGCCGTGCAACGGCTCGGAGCCACCGTGGAGCGCACCGCCGAAAAGGGTTCTACCTATCGTGTGCGCGGCGGATTTCTAGCTCAACATCCCGATGAACTGCACATCGGGGAGTCGGGTCTCTCGGCACGGCTCTTTACCCCCATTGCCGCACAATCGCCCCGACCGATAACCGTCAGCGGCCACGGGTCGATTCTCAAACGACCCGTGGCACGAGAAATGGCCGCTCCGCTGCGGGCATTGGGGGCGACACTAACCTACTCAGGCGAAGGCTACCTGCCACTCACCGTATGCGGGCCGCTGCGAGGCGGTGAGGTCGAGGTGGACGGCTCGCTCAGTTCGCAATTCATTACGGGACTGCTGATGGCCGCTCCGTTGTCGGAACGGGATACCGTGCTGCAGGTACACAATCCGAAAAGCATTCCCTACCTACGAATGACACTCGAAGTGCTGCACGCGTTCGGAATAACGGTACGGCACTCGGATGACTATACCCAATTCACCATCCCCGGCGGGCAGACTTATCGGCCCTCCGAATACTCTATCGAAGGGGACTGGAGCGGCGCTTCGTGCCTGCTGGTTGCCGGTGCCGTGGCGAGCATTCCAGATGGTGCGGGAGTGCGCATCGAGAACCTCAATCCCGCGTCGTTGCAGGCTGACCGAGCCATTGTCGAGGCACTGGAACAGGCGGGGGCAATCCTGGAGTGGCAGGACCATGCACTCACCGTCAAACGCCCCGAGAGACTGCATGCCTTCTCATTCGATGCGACAAACTGCCCCGACCTTTTCCCGGCACTGGTGGCACTGGCCGCCTGCTGCGAGGGAACGACCAGCCTTCAAGGAACCACCCGCCTCACCCACAAGGAGAGTGACCGTGCAGCCACGCTGGCCGCCGAATTTGGCAAACTGGGCGTAGCTGTAGATATTTCTCAGTCGGACCTGATGACCGTACAAGGGCTCTCGCAGGGACAGGAACGGCTCACCGTACACACGCCCCGTCTCGACAGCCACAACGACCACCGTATTGCGATGGCTGCGGCCGTGGCAGCCCTGCGGGCCGACCGCGCGGTGACCGTCAGCGGAGCAGATGCCGTCGGCAAATCCTATCCCGCTTTCTGGGAGGACCTGGCACATATCACTCCACACGCATAATTCGTTATCTATATACCCCCTCATACGCTGCCCAACGACATGAACAGTTTTGGACGACAATTCAGGCTCTCCATCTTCGGCGAATCGCACGGCGAACGGGTCGGCATCGTGATTGACGGTGTTCCGGCAGGCATCCCGCTGAGCGAAGAGGAGCTGCGCGCCGACCTCGACCGCCGTCGAGCCGGCGCCAAAGGCACTACCCCCCGCAAAGAATCCGACGAACCCCACATCGTCTCGGGCGTGTTCAACGGCCACACGACGGGTGCCCCGCTGACCGTACTCTTTCGGAACGAAAACACCCGCTCGGGAGACTACTCCAACCTCGTGACCCAGCCGCGACCGGGACATGCCGACTTTGTGGCCCGCGAGAAATGGCACGGATACAACGACTACCGCGGCGGCGGACACTTCTCGGGCCGTATCACGCTGGGAGTCGTAGCCGCCGGAACCATTGCCAAAAAGGTCTTGGGAGAGGCTGTTCATATCGAAAGCCACATCCTCGAAATCGGTGGCCACACGGCGCCCGCGGAGATGGAAGCAGCTATTGAACAGGCCGTCAAGGCACAAGACTCCCTGGGCGGCATCATCGAGTGTCAGGCCACGGGGCTGCCCGTGGGGTGGGGCGAGCCCTTCTTCGACTCGGTCGAAGCGCTGCTGAGCCACGCCCTCTTCTCCATCCCTGCCGTCAAAGGGGTGGAGTTCGGTTCGGGCTTTGCTGCGGCACGCATGCGCGGCAGCCAACACAACGACCCCATCATTGCTCCGGACGGCACCACCGGCACCAACCACGCCGGAGGCATCAACGGCGGTATTACCAACGGGAACCCGCTGGTATTCCGAGTGGCAGTCAAACCCACCTCCAGCATTGCCCATCCCCAGCAAACCTACCACTTTGCCGACCAGCGGGTCGAAGAGCTGGTGGTACGCGGCCGCCACGACGCCTGCATCGCCCTGCGCGTGCCGGTCATTGTCGAAGCCATGACCGCCATCGTCCTGTGTGACCTGGCCCTCACTGCCAACCTCGAAACACCCGCCACAACACCCCCGGCACGGGGATAAATCAGTGACCGGCATTGCGAATTGGGAATTTATCATTACCTTTGCGGGATATAAAGCTACTCGCGCGTGAGCCTGAACAGCACATATCACATAGATTTTCACAGTCTTAAGACGGGTGAGAGCTATCTTTATGACTTCCCGGTGGACGACCGCTTCTTTGAACACTGGCCTGAAGGAGAGGTCGCACACGGAAACGGAGAGGTACATATCCGCATGGTCAAACACGCCTCCATGCTGGAGCTCACCGTAACCATTGATGCCACGGTCATGCTGACCTGCGACCGCTGTCTCGATGAGTTCCTCTGCCCCGTGCACTTCGAAGGACATCCGGTAGTGAAAATCAGCGACACCGTGCCCGACGGCGAACACTACTCGGGCGACGCGCACCGCGAAACCAACAACAGCGACGGCGAGGTGCTGTGGATTACACCCGCTGAAGAGTCGCTCGATATGGGACAGTATATCTACGAAAGCATTATGCTCTCGCTGCCGTTCCAACGGGTTCATCCGAACATCAAGGATTGCAACCCGGATATGCTCCAACGGTTCCGCATCGTCTCCGAATCGGAATTTGACGAACTCACGGCCCATGCCGCGGCTGCGGATGAGGATACCCAAACGCAAAACCCGTTTGCCGCCCTCGCCAACCTGAAACAAAACCCTGAAAAGGACGAAAACAAATAATATCACATAAAGAAAAATGGCACATCCTAAACACAAAATCTCTTCGACTCGTCGTGACAAGAGAAGAACCCACTACAAAGCCGTAGCTCCCACCCTGGCAACCTGCTCGAACTGCGGCGCAACGATTATGTTCCATCGCGTATGCCCGGAATGTGGTTTCTACCGCGGCAAAAAAGCGATGGAGGTGAAAGGACAGTAATCTCCTCCTTCGTATCACCTCTTTTATCGCCCGCAGGGCGGGCGATAAAGCACATCATCGATACCCCTTGTTCACGACCGGACACCCTCCTGAGGGTGCCTCGGTCGTGAAGGTTATCCGGTCTGCTGCCAACGACCGCTCATGGTCCCCGGCAACACCACCGATACCAACTACCTTAAGAACCTAACGCCATTGATTATGAGAATAGGCCTCGATGCCATGGGCGGCGACTTTGCACCACGGGTAACCGTGGAGGGTGCTCATGCAGCCTTGGCACATCTCTCGGAGACAACGACCCTCGTGCTCTTCGGCGACCGGCAGGCACTCCAAAAAGAAGACTCCTTCGGCGTGCTGCAGAATCCCCGAATCGAGGTCATCAACACCTCCGAAGTCATTGCCATGGGCGACCACCCCGTCAAAGCCTTCACCGCAAAAAGCGACTCGAGTATCGTCGTGGGCTTCCGACATCTCTGTCAAGGAGACATTGCCGGTTTTGCCAGTGCTGGCAGCACCGGTGCCATGATGGTGGGCTGCATGCAGGCCGTCGGACAAATCGAAGGGGTGATTCGGCCGGCCATTGCCACCGCATTCAAAACAGCGACGGGACAAGACCTGCTGCTGCTGGACGTAGGACTCAACGCGGATTGCAAACCCGAAGTACTGGCTCAGTATGGAACCATCGGGAGCATCTATGCGAAAGAGACGCTCGGCATAGCCAACCCGCGCGTGGCACTGCTCAACATCGGCGAAGAACCCGAAAAAGGAAACCTGCTGACCAAAGCGACCTATCCGCTGATGGCGGAACGCGGTGCGGCGGGAGACTACCACTTCGTAGGAAATATCGAAGGCAAGCACCTGCTGACCTCCGATGTGGCTGACGTGGTGGTCTGCGACGGATTTTCCGGGAACACCCTTCTCAAAACCATCGAAGGTTTCTACCACATTCTTCACCAGCAGGGCGTAGACTCCCCCTTCATTGAAGGACTCAACTACGAAAATGTGGGAGGTACGCCGGTACTGGGGATTAATTCGACTGTCATTATCGGCCACGGCTGCTCCTCGGCCAAGGCGATTGCCAATATGATACTGCTGACCGAGCGTGCTGCACGGACAGACATGGTATCCCAATTCAAAAAGGCGTTTCAATAGTAACGACAGACTAAGCTCCGGCTTACACGCGTTAGTGTAGAAAACACCTTTTTTATTTTGCTAACTGTTCGTTGGCCTGTCTGGCGCTCGGACCCGCGCACAAGGAAAAACACGGCACTGCGTACACTGGCCTACTAAGGCCTCTACGTATGTGTCTCCCTCCGACGAACCTGGAACCACAAAGCATGACTAAAACTGCGAACAAAATAACGGCCGCCATTACCGGTGTCGGCGCCTATCTGCCCAAGTACATCCTCGACAACGAAGAACTCAGCCGCATGGTTGATACCTCCGACGAGTGGATTATGACCCGTATCGGGATTAAAACCCGCCATATCCTCAAGGGAGAAGGCAAAGGGACTTCCTATATGGGGGAACGGGCTGTCAAAGACCTGCTCGAAAAAACCCAGGTAGACCCGCAGGATATCGACCTGATTATCTGCGCCACGGTAACCCCCGACATGGCCTTCCCGAGCACGGCGAACCTGATTGCCTACAAGTCGGGACTCACCAAAGCCTTCGGTTTCGACCTCTCGGCAGCCTGCAGCGGTTTCCTCTTTGCCCTGACCACGGCTGCCAAATTCATCGAATCGGGAACCTACAAAAAGATTATTGTGGTAGGGGCTGACAAGATGTCCTCGATTGTGGACTACGAAGACCGTACCACCTGTCCGATTTTCGGGGACGGGGCCGGAGCAGTGCTCGTAGAACCGAACACCGAAGGGTTGGGGCTGATGGATGCCAGCCTGCACTCGGACGGTTCCGGAGCCGTACATCTCTACCTGAAGGCGGGTGGGTCATGCTATCCTGCTTCGCATGAAACGGTAGATAACCGTTGGCACTATGTACATCAGGAGGGGCAGCCCGTCTTTAAGGCTGCAGTATCGCACATGGCAGATACGGCTGTCGAAATCATGGAACGCAACCACCTCACGGCGGAAGATGTACGCTATCTGGTGCCTCACCAGGCAAACAAGCGGATTATCGATGCCACGGCGCACCGAATGGGGCTGCCTGCTGAACGTTGCATGGTGAACATCGAAAAGTATGGGAATACTACGGCTGCAACGATTCCGATTTGCTTGTGGGACTACGAAACCCGACTCAAAAAGGGTGACAACCTGATTTTGGCAGCTTTCGGAGGCGGATTTACGTGGGGAGCCATCTACCTGCGTTGGGCCTACGACGGCGGCACGATGCACAAATAGCAGTTGCCATTGGGGGTGAGAAGGGGTATATGACCCGGATATGCGGATGTACCTGTATCACCACTGTGCGGCTGAACCATTCGATTTCTTCCCCGCCGGAACTTCCTGCGGATAACGCTCTCACTCGCACGGCCGCATAGTTCAAGGGATAGAACGGAAGTTTCCTAAACTTTAAATACAGGTTCGAGTCCTGTTGTGGCTACATAGAGCATGCGGGTTCTTATCAGGATTGATAAGAACCCGCATTTTTCGTTTTGTTGCAACAGCAACCGCCGAGACTACTTCCGACGGTATATCAACACCTCACAACCGTGCGGCGGCAACACTCCTCGTACAACACCCTTCTTCGCACGCTTGCCGCTCCAGGCTGACACCACCTCGGCCGGATAGAGAATATCCGCATCCCGCACCGGGTCCAACGTAAACGACTGAGGTTCATCCGACCGATTGAAGATACAAATCGCCACACCGTTGCTCAACTCCTTGCGCAGATACTGCAAATGGTCCGACCGCATAAAGGTATAGCCCTGTCGTCCCAGGGAATCCTGGTCAATGGCAATCAAGTGGGGGTTGGTGAGCAGCTGCCGCGTAAATTCAGACATCGACCGCACATCGTTGTTCACAATCAGCGGGGCCGCCAGCATACACCACAGCGCAAAATGGCTCTTGTACTCCTCGTCGGTACACCCCGCAAAACGTTTGTCGGGCGACGATGATTTCCCTTTCCCGTAGAGCCCGACCATCAGCAAATCGGGGTCATTCCAGCCCCCCGGTCCTGCATAGCGTTCCAGCCCCTCCTGCGAATCAAAGATATCGAGAATACCAACCAGATTGGCATCTCCTGAATACCACGTATCACGCGAATCATAGGTCGTGCGCCAGAGGTGTCCGCCGGCAGCCTTGCCCCAAAGCCAGGGGCTGCGACCGCCCCACTCACAGATAGCGAAGACAATGGGACGTCCGCTGGCTCGCAACGCATCGCCCATCTTCTTGTAACGCGTAAAAGCGGTCGTTCGGTCCGAGGGAGCATGACAATAGTCGTACTTCAGATAATCAATGCCCCACTTGGCAAAGGTCTTCGCATCGAGCTCTTCGAAACCGAGGCTGCCCGTCACCCCGGCACAGGTCAGCTCCGCCGCATCGGAATAGATACCCAGTTTCATCCCTTTGGCATGCACATAATCCGCCACTGCCTTCATTCCGTTCGGGAACCGCACGGGGTCGGGATAAAGCCTGTTTCGCGTATCTCGTCCGCCGACCCAATAGTCATCGATAATAATATACCGATAACCGGCATCACGCATTCCCGTGGCCACCATCGCATCGGCAATCTCACGAATCAACGAGTCACTCACCTCCCACTCAAACTGGTTCCAACTGTTCCAGCCCATCGGAGGCGTCAAGGCCAGTGTGTCGAGGGGGGTTGCTTCGCGTTGTGCCTGAACGGCACCTGCGGCCAGCAGCAGCACAGCCGCACACATCCATTTTTTCAGGTTTTTCATCGTTCTATTTTTAGTTTGGGTTTGTATCAATCAATGGGCTAAAAGGAGGCTCTTTTCGGAACAGTTTCCGAAAAGAGCCTCCTTTGGCATGCTATCAAGACTGCTATCAGCACGTGTACGCCCCACAACAAGAGCATACCGTTGCCGTATGCAGCACGCGCACCCTATCCCACCCGATGTTCCACCTCGCGTTTGAAGTCGCTAAAGACGTTCATGTAGTTCATAAACGCATCGTAGGGCGAATCATACGGATTGAAATAGCTGTGGACGTCACCGTCTGAGAACCACTTGGTACACATATAGTAGAAGTGGTCCGACGACTGAAGCGTATACCACACCCGAGTCATGTTCGGGTCATTCAGTTGATAAATCTTATCCTGCAGTGAATAGAGTTTGCTGAAAGCCTCATCCTGCAACTCATTGCCCAACCAGGCCGTAATGTCGCGTTCCTCATCGGCCCACGAAATGGGATGGGGCACGTGCAACACGGCCACCGGCTCATATTTCGCAGCTATCTGAGAGGGCGTCCGCAGTTGCAGTTCGGAATGTTTCACCACACGGGTCAGGAACTGTTCCATAAACTCGAAAATACCCGTGTCGCGTTTCTGGTGTTCCCCGAAGGTTTCGTAGTCCATGAAGAGGTTGATAATTTCCCCTTCCTGGTCCAATATCCAGTCAATGTATTTATCCGCCGTCAGCGGCCACCCGTCCCAGTTGCGGTCCGAGAATCGGAACGCAATATCGTCACTCAGGCGGAAATTGCGCAGCAGGAGTTTCTGCTCCTGTTTAATGGCATTGGCGTAGACAAAGTTCGGACTCTTCCACCCCAGAATATGTTTGGCACCTTCGGTCAACAGGGTGTGATATCCCAGGTTGTAAGCCATTTCACCGATTCCGTCGCTGTATATAAGTTCCGTATTTCGGAATGCCGCAGGACGCATCCCAAAGAGTTGTTCCATGGTGTCGGCATGGAGCCGCACCTGACGTTCAAACTCCTCCTTGCTGGTCAGCGAGGCCAGCGAATGGGCATAAGTCTCAGCCAGAAACTCCACGGCACCGGTTCGCGCCAGCTCCTGGAAACTTTCAATCACCTCGGGGGCATAGAGTTTGAACTGTTCGACGGCGATTCCCGAGATGGAGAAAGTCACCCGCACATTCTCCGCCCCATGCTCACGGATGAGTTTGAGCAGAAGCTGGTTCATGGGGAGATAGCATCCCTGAGCCACTTTTTGCAGGATGCTGCGATTCAGGAAGTCGTCAAAGTAGAAATGGTCCTTGCCCATGTTGAAGAAGCGGTATTTCTTCAGACGGAACGGTTGATGGACCTGGAAATATAGATTGAGGTTTTTCATATGCTGTTTAGGTTGTGGGTTCGCTGTTAGTCAATCCGTCATCTTGTACATTCATGGAAGAGAGGCCGGGACGGGGGTAGATAGGGTTCACTTCACCACCGACTGATAGACATCCAACACCTGTTTGGCGGCATTGTCCCATTTGAGGGTCGTGACCTCTTCCTGTCCTTTGGTAATAAACATATTGTGGAGAGCCGGATAGGTTACCAGGCTGTAGATGGCGTCTGCCATGGCATCGACATCCCAATAGTCCACCTTCACGGCGTGGGTCAGCACTTCGGCCACCCCGGACTGTTTGGAGATAATGACGGGCACATTGGATTTCATGGCCTCGAGAGGCGAAATTCCGAAGGGTTCCGACACCGACGGCATGATGTAGACATCGCTCAGTTCAAACATGCGCCGCACCTCATCACCCCGCAGGAAGCCCGTAAAGTGGAAGCGGTCCGAGATACCCAGTTTTGCGACCCGTCGCACCACGTGGTTCAACATGTCTCCGCTGCCAGCCATCACAAATCGCACGTTCGGCACCCGTTTGAGGACCTTGGCAGCCGCTTCGACAAAGTAGTCGGGTCCCTTTTGGTAGGTAATGCGCCCCAGGAAGGTGACGATTTTATCTTCCACGCCGCGTTCCTCTTCAGGCCCCTCGTGGGCTTTGAAACGCACACCGTTGTGGACTGTCACCACCTTGTCGGGAGAAATCCCGTACTTCTCGATAACAATATTTCGGGTCAGGTTACTCACGGCCATCACGCGGTCGGCGGCCATCATCCCGGTGCGTTCGATGTTGTAGACTATGGTATTGATGTTTTCGCCGCTGCGGTCGAACTCCGTGGCGTGCATATGCACCACCAGCGGTTTGCCGCTCACCCGTTTGGCAGCAATCCCCGCATAGTAGGTCAGCCAGTCGTGGGCATGAATCACGTCGAACTGGCCCTCCATTTCACGTGCCACCTGTGCGGCGACCATCGCATAGCGGGCCACCTCTTCCATCAGGTTCGCACCGTACTTCCCGCTGAAGTTATATCGCTGTTTCCAAACATCCTGCGGAATCCCGCGCCGCTTTTCATGTTGGAATTCGCTCCACTCGTTTTCATACTCCTCGGGGCTCAGGTAAGGCACCATGTTGGAGTTAATCTGAATAAAGGTGAGCTGTTTCCAGAAATCGTCTTCGGTTTCGAGCGTGCCATAGGGAGCCTCCACCTCCGAAGCATTCCGGATGCGCAGGAAACGCTGGTCTTCGTCCCCGTAGGCCTTCGGCACCACAAAAATCACTTCCACGCCCAGTTTTGCCAACCCGCGTGTCAAACCATAACAGGCTGTTCCCAACCCCCCGGCGATGTGAGGGGGAAATTCCCAGCCGAACATTAATACTCTCATATATACTTGTCCTTTCTTGTTTTCATGGATAAGGTCGTTTAGGGTTCACCGAGGGGAGGCCCGCAGTGAAAGGTCTGGTTGGATTGGATGTGGGTGGGTTTATTCGGGTTAGTCGGTTTGTTTTCAGTTGTTACTGTATGGCGAGGGGGCGGTTGGGCATTACGCACCCCGTTCCGTTTCGTGAATCATGCGGTTTATCTGCAACAGAGCAGCCACGCTCGGAGCATAGGAGATGGCTCCGCACGGCTCATGCGGGGCATCGCCGTCATACCCTTCAGGCACCGACCCGATACCGTAGTTCAGCAGGTCTTCTTCGAAACCGCCGAGCAACTCTTTGGCCGTGGCGAGATAGCCCATGCCGTAGAGTTTGAAACCGGTCCGCACATAGTGTTCCAGCAACCAGGGGAAGACCGTTCCCTGGTGCCGCGCAATGTTGCGGACATACTCATTTCCGCGGCATATCCCCTGATACTGCGGGTTGTTGGGACTCAGGGTCCGCAGCCCGCGCGGAGTCAGCAGGTAGGCTTCGATGACCGTCATGATTTTCTGCTGTTCATATTCGTTCAGCGGGGAATAGGGGAGCGAGCAGGCCAACAGCATATTGGGCCGTATATCGGTATTTTTCTCGCTGTCGCGGTAGACGTAATCCGCCAGATAGGGTTGTTGGGGATTGTGTTCGAGCCAGAAGGTCGCCTTGAAGTTATCCTGAATTCGTCCGGGCATTTCGACCCATTCGCGCACGAAGGTATCATCGCCGCACAGCCCGGCCAGTTCCAACGCATAGCACACGGCATTGTACCACAAGGCGTTCACCTCGACGGCAAAGCCCGGGCGCCGTGTCACGGGCTGCCCGTCGTTCATGGCATTCATCCAGGTGAGGGCCCGTCCGGGCATATCGGCCCATATCAGGCCGTTGTCCGCCATGTGGATATAGCGTTCCCGCTCATCGTCATACCAGTCGTTTTCGTTTTCGGCACGGTCGTTGCCCACCCCGTCGCGATAGGCATAGAGTATCTCCTTCATGGCCGACCCGTAGCGCGCCCATATTTCACCCTTGCCTCCGTCGATAAAGCGTTCGAGTTGCTGGAGGGCATAGAAGAACCACAGCTGGGTGTCGGCCGCAAAGTGGGTTCCGAAAATCCCGTCGTGCAGGCGGTTTTCGACATGATAGTCAAGGATTTCGACACACTGTTCCACCATGGGTTTGGGCTGGCTGAGGGTCACCCCGGCCAGGGCCATAAAGGTCTCCCGACTACGGGCATTATACCACGGATAACCGGCCGTCAGTGAGGTATGGTTTTCCTTGATTATCAAGAACTGTCGTGCCGAGTGGTATAGGGCGGGCAAAAACTCCGTCTTCACCGTGCGCCGCGCAATCTCCTCTTCAAAAATAGCCCCCAACTGTTCGGGTTGCACCTCAGAGGTTGAACCCGAGAAGATGATGCTTTCTCCGGTGGCGATTTCCATTTCGAAATAGCCCGTTGTCAGGAGGTCTTCGCGGAAGGGATAGCCGCGTCGTTCCTCTTCGAGGTACTCGAAGTTGTGGTACCAGTCGGGAGCCTGCACAAATTTCGCCGGTTTGTTTATCTGCATGTGGAGCCACGGGAATCGCGGATAGAGGCGCGCCTTGACGCCTCCCGATATCGGATACGACGTACCGTCCGCCTCCATATTTTCGTGGCTGAGTCCATGCCGCGAGCGGAATGCGAGGAAGGGGCGCAGCCGCAGTTTGGTAGCCGAGCGTGCTTCGAGCAGCGTATAGCGGATGAGCAGTTGTTCAGCAGTATGGACCCAGAGCATCTCCTTTTTCAGCAGCACGCCGCCCACACGGTAGATAATGGTCGGAGTGGGCGTGTACGAGAAATCGACGATATATTTATGTCCGCGCGGTTCATAGACACCCGGGTAGCGGTGAATGGCCAGATTAAATTCCTGTTCGTGTTGGATAACGGTTTCGTCGAGCGAGGAGAGCAGCACGAAGTCTTCTCCGCCGAGCGCTTCGACCGGGCAGACCATCAGTCCGTGGTATTTACGGGTATTGCAGCAGACGATGGTGGTATTCATATAGCCTCCGGCGCGGTTTGTGCTGAGCATTTCGCGTTGGAGGGAGTATTCGAGGTTTCCCAGAGCCTGTTTGTTGAATTGTAATATAGCCATAACTCTACTGGAATAGAGGGTTTCGAGGGTTAAATGCCGCAACGGTTCGTATGAAAGAGCCAACGATTCAGATTTTCTTTC
The DNA here is from genome assembly GCA_019113395.1 of Candidatus Rikenella faecigallinarum. Taxonomy (GTDB): domain Bacteria; phylum Bacteroidota; class Bacteroidia; order Bacteroidales; family Rikenellaceae; genus Rikenella; species Rikenella faecigallinarum. The sequence goes on from DXHL01000006.1 coordinate 185,585, forward strand.
GGGTTCCGGACGCGGAGAACTGGGCAGGGAGGCCACGCAAGAACCGATTCATCATTCCGACTGCGGTTCCACGCATGACACCGTACAAAAAAATGGCAGGAGTGGACAAGAAATCAGTCAGACGGATGCACCGAAAATTCTCTGGAACGTTTGTTCACCGTAAATATAGGATTTATTTCCGAGGTTTCATGTATTTTTTACATTAATTCACAAAAAAGGGGAACTTTTGACAAAAGTTCCCCTTTTTATGGCAGCGCGACAGGCGCGAGTTTCGAAAATTTAGTGTACGGCTTTGATATCTTTGATTCGGAGTTGGGGGGTCACATGGCCCTGATAGTGATTTTCGACCACATTATAACAGATATCGACAGCTCCGCCCCGTTTGATATGGTCAAAGGCTTCGGTCTGTCCGAAGGCAATGGCCGACATGGGAGTAAAGGGGCGTTGGCCCTGTACGAGTTCCATTTTGAGGTGTTCGCCGCGAGCACCGACCAGTCGGGCCGTACCGTTGTCGCTGACATTTTGCGTCACGAACACCGGCGAGGGGTTGCCCGGCCCGAAGGGCTGGAAGGCATTCAGCGTGCGGCGGAACGCCGGCGTAATATCCGCAAAACTGAGCGGTTCGTCAATGTCAATCTGCGGCACCAGCATGTCGGGTTCGATATGGGCCTCCACGTAGGCCTCGAACCGCATCTTGAACTCTTCGACCCGTTCGGGTTTCATGGTGAGACCTGCCGCATAGGTATGCCCGCCGAAGTTTTCGAGCAGGTCGGAACAGGACTCGACAGCCTGATAAAGGTCGAACCCCGGCACCGAGCGCGCCGAACCGGTCACCAGCCCGTGGCTCATGGTCAGCACCACCGTCGGACGGTAGTAGGTCTCGATAAGCCGCGACGCCACAATCCCCACAACACCCTTCATCCAGTTGGGGTTGTAGATGACCGTACACTTCTTGCGCAACATATCCGGCGACTGTTCGATAAACTGATGCGCCTCGATGGTAATGTTGCGGTCAATGCTCTTGCGGTCCTTGTTGAAGGTGTCGATTTGCTGGACGTAGTACATGGCCCGCTGCTCGTTGAGCGCCGTCAGCAGCCGCACTGCCGTCCGTCCGCCCGACTGGGCCCGCGGGTCGTCTTCGTCGATTTCGATTTCCATCCGCCCGGCGGCATTGATGCGCGGCCCGATTTTGAAGACAATGTCGTCAATGGCAATGTGGTGCCGTTCCAGCCCACAGAGTTTGATGATGGCCGCCAACCCCTTGTTCGGTTTGCTGTTGAGCCGTATCAACCCGTAGTGAGCCAGGATGCGGTTTTCGCCGATTATCGGCACGATGTCCGAGGCGATGCTCACCGCTACCAGGTCCAACAGGGGTTCAATGGTGTCGAACGGCAGCTCCTTGAACTGACAGAAGGCCTGAATCAGTTTGAACCCAACGCCGCACCCCGAGAGGTCCTTGAAGGGGTAGGTGCAATCCTCCCGTTTGGGGTCGAGCACAGCCACGGCATCCGGAATGGAGTCTCCCGGCAGGTGGTGGTCACAAATAATGAAATCAACTCCTTTACGCTTGGCATAGGCCACTTTGGAGCAGGCTTTAATCCCGCAGTCGAGGGCGATAATAAGTTTGGCGCCGTTGTCCGCCGCATAGTCTATTCCTTTTTCGGAGATGCCATACCCTTCGGCATAGCGGTCGGGGATGTAGAACAGCAGGTCGTTCATCCACCGCGAGAGAAAGTTATAGACCAGCGACACGGCCGTAATGCCGTCCACGTCATAATCGCCGTAGACCATTACGCGTTCGCCCTGCGATATGGCCCGTTCGATGCGCTGCACCGCGAGCATCATATCTTTCATCAGGTAGGGGTCGTGCAGTTCGTCGAGTTGGGGGTCGAAGAACTGACGAGCCAGCTCCGGGGTATCTATGCCTCGCTGAACCAAGAGGTTAGCCAGCTTGGGGTCGATGCTGAGCGTGGTGGAGAGTGTCTCCACTTTCGACGCATCACCCGCGGGCCGGACAACCCACTTTTTGTCTGCGTGCATGATGTTTTATTTTTTTGTTTACTTTTTTTCATCGTCAGGTATTCGTTGGGTTTTGTTCCCGTCCGGCATTCAGGGGCCGGTTCCCTTTGTCGAGCCTCACAACGCTCCCTCCCTCTCACGACAACACACTCAAGCCCACTCACACGCCCCGAAGAGACGTTCGAAATGACGCACATAAGCCCGCTTCACCTCCGCTAGGGCAGGCACCTCACGCCCCGCATCCGCCAACTCGGCCGCCAGGGAGGTCACCCCTTTGTCGGTAAATCCGCAGGGGTTGATGTAGTTAAAATATTTCAGGTCGGTGGTCACGTTCAGGGCAAAACCGTGCATCGTCACATAATGGGAAGCCTTGACCCCGATGGCACAGATTTTCCGTTCGGGTCGCGTTGCGTTTGCCTCGAGCCATACGCCCGTGGCGTGTTCCACACGCCGCCCCACAACGCCCCACTCCGCTATGGTCTCAATCACGCTCTCCTCGAGCCGATGGATATACTCTTTCAACCCGATACCCCGCTCGTCCAGCGACAAGAGGTCAAGAATCGGATAGCCCACCAACTGGCCATACCCGTGGTAGGTAATGTCTCCTCCGCGGTCAATGTGGTAATAACTCGCTCCGATACTCTTTAAGAACGTTTCGCTCACCAGCAAATTGTTCGCATGGCCGCTTTTCCCGAGGGTATAGACATGGGGGTGTTCACACAGCATCAGCACGCCGCGTGCCTTCTCCCCCGATTCTTCATGCTTATCCACAACAGGCTCCGCCGAACGCTCGGCCGTCTCTGCCAACAGCCCGTCAAAGTAGCGGCGCTGGGTATTCCACGCCGTCCCGTAGTCTATCACGCCACAATCCACCACCCGTATCATCTCGCCCCTCCCTTCTCACGGCCCAGTTCGGCCAATGTCTGATGACGTTTCGGCGCCAGTCGGTCGGCCATATAGGACGACCGCACCAGCGGTCCGCTCTCCACGTGCACAATCCCGCGCGCTTCAGCCGCGGCCTTGTACTCCGCAAAGACATCCGGATGGACATACTCCGCCACCGGATAGTGGTGTGCCGTAGGTCTCAGGTACTGTCCGATGGTCATCCGCCGCACGCCGGCAGCCGCCAAATCGTCAAGCGTCTGCATCACCTCATCGCGTGTCTCGCCCAGCCCCACCATAATGGCGCTCTTGGCCAAATACGGTTCACCCCGTTCCGCGCCCCACTCGGCAATATGGCGCAGCACGGCCAGCGACACGTCATACGATGCCCGTCTGTCCCGCACCTCGGGTGTCAGCCGTCGGACAGTCTCCATGTTATGCCCCACCACATCCGACTCGGCACGCAATACGGTATCGAGCAAGGACAAATCTCCCGAGAAATCGGGAATCAGCAGTTCGATGGTGGTATCGGGACTTGTCTCCCGCACCGCCCGCACCGTCTCTGCCCAATGTGCAGCTCCCCCGTCGGCCAAATCATCACGGTCCACGGAGGTAATCACGGCATGCCTCAGCCCCATCAGTTTGACGGAGCGGGCAATTTTTATCGGTTCCTTAGGGTCAAGCGGCGCGGGATGGGGCGCCGAACGGGTTGCACAGAAGCGGCAGGCGCGCGTGCAGACATCACCTCCAATCATAAAGGTGGCCGTCCCACGGCTCCAGCAGGTGGAGATATTGGGACAGCGGCCACTGGCACAAATGGTATGCAAATCGTGTTGCCGCACGATAGCGGCAACCTCGGCATAACGGGCATCATTATGCAGTTTTACTTTCAGCCATTCGGGTTTGTGAGTGCCTAATTTTTCATGATTTGAAGGCATTATCGGTTTTTCGTTTTTTCAGCTAACCACAAAGTAACAAAAATTTCATCAGATTTCCTCGCATCGCGTCCGGAAATGTCAGAGAAGAGCTTCGCAGGAGCACTCCGGATAAGAGTTACTTAACCTCTGTCGGCACCAGGAGCCGGCGTAAGAAAGAGAGGACACACTGCGACTGCGCAAGCAGTCGTGCAGGCCGAAGCCGCCCCAAGCGGAGGCCTGCTCCTAACGGAGCAATCCCCGCCGGCTTCGACCTCTCGTAATGCCTTCTGCAATACTTTCGACTTTAAGCCCACCCGAACGGAAGAGCCGCTGGGCGCATAGGCCGACGGTTTTTACAAAACCGCGCAGCGCGAAAACTCAGCAGCACCGGGTTGCCTCGGCAACCCGTCAGCCCGGAGCCGCCCCGTGCGGAGGGCTGAAAAACTCACCCGTGTGGGCTCGCTTTTCCGCCTCCGCCGGCTCCGGGAGAATGCTTTTGCAAGCATAAGTCGGGTCGAGTGCCGCTCGGCACCCGCAGCCAGCGAAGGGAAGAGAGGGCACGCTGTAGCGGGCACTCTTTCTGCCCTTCGCCCGGGGTGGCTGCGGGCTGACGGTTTCTGACGAAACCGAAGCATTCAAGCAGACACGGGGCAGTTTGAATACCGAGCGGCACCCTTAAATACAAAGCGTCGGCCTCCCTGCTGAGGGAGGCCGACGCCGCACGGGACACAAACAAAAAACTACAGGTTGTTCTTCACGCTATCCACAATCTGACCGTCCAACAGGTTGATGATGCGGTGGGCATAGGTCGAATCACGTTGCGAGTGGGTCACCATAATGACCGTCGTGCCTTCGCGGTTGAGCTCCGAGAGGAGTGTCATCACCTCCTGACCGTTTTTGGTATCGAGGTTACCGGTCGGTTCGTCGGCCAGAATCAGTTTCGGCTGAGCCACCACGGCACGAGCGATGGCCACACGCTGCTGCTGCCCCCCGGAGAGCTGCTGCGGGAAGTGGCCGGCGCGGTGGCTGATGTTCATCCGTTGGAGGATGTCATTCACCATCTCTTTGCGTTTTTTGGCCGGCACACGCAGGTAAATGAGCGGCAACTCGACATTTTCAAAGACATTCAGTTCGTCGATAAGGTTAAAACTCTGGAAGACGAAGCCGATATTTCCTTTGCGGTAGAGGGTACGCTCTTTCTCCTTGAGTTGGCCGACCTCTTTCCCGAGCAGGAAATAGGAGCCTTCGGTAGGATTGTCGAGCAGGCCGAGGATATTGAGCAGCGTGGATTTGCCGCAACCCGAAGGGCCCATGATGGCCACAAATTCACCGGGAGCCACTTCAAGCGAAACGCGGTTCAGGGCAATGGTTTCGACCTCTTCGGTACGGAAATACTTGCTGAGGTTTTCGATGCGGAGCATCGGGTTGGTGTTCGGTTGGATATTTTCCATGACGAGTGTAAGGATTAGATGATTATTTCGTGTTTTGAAGAAAGAGAGGGCTAAAATCGTGCCAAAACAAACAAAACGATGATTATCAGCACTTAATGAAATTTCCACAGAGGAGGAGTGTCAAAGAATTAGACACCCACTGTCTAATTCTTTGACACTTCGCCCAGCCGCTTACTCGGTTTTGAGCGACTCTACGGGGTTGGCCGTGGCCGCCCGCCAACTTTGGGTCGTAACCGTAACAAAGGTAATCAACAGGACGATAAAAAGCGCCACCGCAAAGACCCACCAATAGACGGGCGTTCGATAGGCAAAGGTTTCGAGCCATCGTGTCACGGCATACCAGGCCAGCGGCGCCGCAATCACGAAACAGAGGAGCACCAGCCGCACGAACGAGCGGTTGAAGAGCAGGAGGATTTCGCCGACCGTCGCCCCCATGACCTTGCGGACGCCGATTTCCTTTCGGCGGTACTGGGTTTCGAAGAGGATAAGGCCGAAGACCCCGACCAGCGAGATGCAGACTGCCAGGAGCGAGAAGAGGGTAATCAACGACGTAATGCGCAGTTCTTTGCGGTAGAGGTCGTCGAACGCCTCATCCAGGAAACGCACATCGACCGGATAGGCCGGGTCTACCGAGGCCGCTGCCCGACGGATATGCTCCAGAGCCGCATAGGGGTCGCCCGTGATTTGGAAATAGGCTACGGGCAATGACCTGTTCCCCCCGCCAAAAGCACGCCCGAAGACCACCATCGCATAGGGCTCTATCGACGAGTGGAGCGACTGGAAGTTGAAGTCGCGCACTATCCCGCAGACTTGGGAGACCACCGCATCGTCCCCTTCGCCCCACTCGACAATATTATTCTGAACGCCAATATCATACTTGCGCTGCGCCCGTTCGTTGAAGAGGTAGGTATTCCCCTGCTTCATGGAGTCGTTGGGGCTGAAGAGACTTCCTTCCGTCAGTTCGAGCCCCATCATCCGGGGAAAGTTCCAGGAGACCCCGTCCACGGAAAAGTTGACTTCCCGTCCCTGAATGGGTCGGCTCCACATCGGATGGACGTTCCCGACTCCAATGGGCAGTTGAGAGTAGGCCACATCCTCAATCAGGGGGGAACGTTTCACCTCTGCTTCAAAGGCATCGGAACCGACCAGGTCACCCCGCAGCACCGTATAGGCAATCCGTGTACGGTCGATACCGGTATCTACATGGCGGAGGTAGTTGTTCTGGAGCTGGAGGAAGAGGGCTCCCACAATCAGGCCGATGGAGACCACGAATTGAAACCCGATAAGGAGGGTACGAAGTCTTTTTCCCGTGGGCGACATCCCGAAGGAGCCCTTTTTGAGGACCAGTGCGGGCGGGAATTTGGTGGTGTAGTAGGCAGGGTAAAGTCCCGCAAGGAGCCCGACCGCCAGCGCTACCCCCAGACCTCCGAGGAGCAGTGTACCATGGTTCGTAAAGGCGATACCGCCGTCAATGAGTTCTCCGAAGGGGGTGTCCCCCAGAAGGAATATCCAGAGCAGCGCCGCACCATAGGCCAGCAGGGCAATACCAACGGCTTCTGCCACCAGCGAGGTCCGCAACAGCGCCACGGGTGCCCCGAAAACCTTTTGGGTGTTAATGGTTTTGATGCGGAGCGGAGTGAGAGAGGTGGCAAAATTCACAAAATTGACTGCCGCAATGCCGATGACCAACAGCGCCACGGCCAGCAACAGATGGGTCGTTGTCCGCCGACCGTGCACGGTGAACATGTCCGCTTCCAGAGGGCGTGTATCGAAATAGATGTCGGTCAGCGGAGTGAGGCCCAGTTTCGTATTGCCGTCGGTCCACCCCACTTTGGTTTTCAGGTCAAACCGATTCCACTCGGCCAGGATAGCCGAAATATCGGCTCCCGGACGCAACACAACGTACATATAGTTGTTGAACTGGCTCCAGTTCTCCTGCTGCCACTCCCGCTGGGACTTCGAGACATAAACGACATTGCGGATTTGGGAGTTTTCGGGAAAATCCCGATAGACCGCCCCCACCTGATAATCCTGCGTCTCCCGACTTCGGGTCAGCGAAATCCGTTTCCCCACCACGCCGACTTCCGTACCGAAGAATTTGCGGGCGAGCGAGGCCGGCAACAGCACTCTGTCGGGTTCGGAGAGCACCTTGTCCGTGCCCTCCAGCAGCTCGGGCGTGAAGACCGACAGAAAACCCTCCGAGGCATAGAGGGCCTGTTCCATAAACCCTGCCTCGCTCCCGTTTCGTTCCACGGTCACATACATGTCGCCCATCGGCGGCATCAATATGCAGTAGGCCTCCACGTCGGCCATACTGCTCCCGAAGGTGGGTCCGAAGGGGTATGACACGAGCGGAACAGTCCCCATCGGCGTCTCCACCTCAACCCGATAGATGCGGTCGGCGTTTCGGTGAAAGCGGTCGAACGAGAGTTCATAGTTCACCTGCATCAGGATAATGACAAAAGCCGCAAAGGCCACACTCAGCCCGAAGATATTGAGCACCGAGGCCGCTTTGTAGCGTTTCAGTGTCGTAATGAAGTTCCAAAAGATTGTTTTCATGGTTTACCTGCGCAGCCTTTACACTGCGTACTATCTGGTTTTATCAAAATATATTCAGCAAAAAGGTGGCGGAACGAGCCATACCGTCCCACTCTTCCCGCCACCGGGTTGTCATTCCGCGGGGTCTCTCCGCAGAAGACAAGGTTAAGAGATGTCAGCCGGGGTTTGATGGGCAGTCGGCGGAGATTGGGGCAGAGACGTCTCGGCTGGCGTGCCCGGCGGCACCAGGTCTCCGCTGGGTATAGTTCCAACCTGACACTGAGAGTTTACGTTGTTTGCCTCGGTCGGCGCCGCCCCCCCGACGGCTGTAAGCCGTCCGGCGCACGACCGACGGTTTCTGACGAAACTGCATTCATTTTAGAACTAAGAACCGCAAAATCCCCTCCCCCCACAAAACATCTTCCCGCCGAAAGAATAAAAGCCTAAAACTATTTAAGAATCAGAACCTCATTATCTCCAAAGGTCTCGTAGCTCGATACGATGACCCGCTCACCATCATCCAGTCCTTCCAGCACCTCGTAATACTGCGGGTTTTGACGACCGATTTTCACCGAACGGCGAAAAGCCTTCTTCCCGTCGGGCGAAACCACGAAAATCCAACTGCCGCCCGTAGTCTGATAGAACGCCCCGCGCGGAATGATAATCGCATCGGTGGGCTGCCCCAACTCCAGGTTAATGTAGTAGGTCTGCCCGGCCCGAATATTGTCGGGGCGTTCACCCGTCAGGTAGCACCACGTGCGGAACTGCCCGTCGCGCACCTCCGGGAAAACCGTCTTCACCACCAGCCCGAACTTCTTACCCTGACGTTCGAAGGTGCCTTCCAGACCCGCCTTCACCCGGTCAATATAGTGTTCGTCAATCATCGCCTCGATTTTGTAGTCGCTCAGGTCATTAATCTGCCCCACTTTCGTCCCCGCCGTCACATACTGACCCAGCACCACATCCAACTGCCCCAGTTCGCCGTCGATGTTGGCCCGTACGTTCAAATTATCGACCCGCTGGCGAATCAACTCCATGTTCTTCTTCATGCTTTCGAGGCTGATTTCCATGTTGTCAATCTGCAGGCTGCGGAAAATGGAGTCCTGCACCTGACGGTCATAAATCAACTCTTTCTGCCGTGCCGCCAATTCATAATCCTCCTTGGCCTGCAGGTACTCTTCGTGCGAAATAAGGTTCTCCTTTTCGAGCGCCGCATACTGCTCGTAGCGGCGTTTGGTCCGCGCCACGTTCATTTCCACCTGAAGCCGCTCCTGCCGCAGGTTCAGTTTCTCCTGTTCCATACTTACCCGCGTGTCACGCAACTGGTTCTCCTGGTAGGCCAGGTCGGCTTCGCTGGTCAAAATCTGCATGTTGAGCTGCGGATTGGTCAGCTTCACGATAATATCCCCCTTCTTGACCATCGCCCCCTCTTCCACCACCTTCACATCCACATTACCGCTCTCGAGCGGGCTAATCTGCACGGTCGTTATCGGCAGCACATTGCCGTTCACCCGCACATAGTCGTTGAACTGCCCCCGCTGAGCCTTTTCGATGGTCACCGTGCGGCTGTCCACCTTGAGCGAGGAGCTGTGGTCGCCCAATATCAGCCAACCCAGCAAAATCAACAGCGCGGCCCCTCCGGCCACATAGGGAATGTGTTTTTTCTGCAACCCTTTCTTCTTTTCCAAAATTCTGTCCATGGTCTGTCTGTTTTTTTTATTTTCGATTTTTTCTTGTTTCATGCCATGCCTGTTCGGCGCGGGGCTATTCGCTCAGGAGCGGAATCCCCTTGTAGTAGTCCACCAGTTTTCGTTTGGCCTGCCAGGTCAGTTCGGCACTGAGCAAGGTGGCTCGTGCCGACAACAACTGATTGGCCGTGGTCTGCAGGTCGAGTGCGCTGAGCAGCCCCTCCTGATACTTGCGCTGCGCCACCCGATAGGCCAGCAGACGTGCCTGCACCTGTTTTTCGGCCTGCTGCCGTTCGGAGTAGGCCCCGTTCAGGTCGAGCACCGCCTGTTCCACCTCCACCGCTATCTGACGCTGCGTTTCGAGGTGGGTCTGTTCCGTGCTGCGCAGGTTGTTGCGCGTCCGTACAATGTTGGTTTGCCGGCTCCAGGCACTAAAAATCGGCACACTCAGACTGGCCGACAACGATTTCGAGAGGTTGTTTTTGAACTGCTCTTTGAACGCCGCGGCATCCTGACGCAGATTTTTGTAGTAGCTGCTCCCGATACCTGCCGAGGCCGACAGCGACGGGAAAAGCATCGCCTTGGCTGTCGTGAGGTCGATGCGGGCCAACCGCACATCCATCGTCGCCATCCGCATGTCGGGCAGCGTGGCCAGCGCCACATCCACCACTTTGCTCACATCCGCCGTATCCAGAAACGGAATGGCATACCGCCAGGCCGTGTCGATATCCAACGTGGAGTCCGGCGAGTAATTCATGACGTTTTTGAGTTGCAACTCACAGGTACGCATGTTGTTTTCGACCTTCGTCAGATTGTATTCGTCGGAGGCGAGGGTCGCTTCGAGCTGCGCCACATCGGCCGCTCCGCGCAACCCCAGCTCCATCATGCGCCGCCCCTGGTGGAGGTTTTCGCGCGAGGCTTCGACCTGTTCGCGGGCCAGCCGTTCGGTGCCCAGCGCATAGGCCAGGTTGTAGTAGGCCTGCATGGTCTCCTGGGCAATGGCGTCTTCGACCTGCCGCTGCGCCTCTTCACCGCGCAGTTTCGAAATTTTGCTCGACCGCGTGTTGTTGAGCAGCTGCAACCCGTTGAAGACCGTTATTCCGGCCGAAACACTGTAACTGTTACTCAGGGTGCTGACCGACGTATAGGTATTGGTCGCGGGGTCCACGTTACGCCCGAAGCCTGCCGAGACACTCGTTCCGCCGCTCAGCGAGGGAAGGTGTTGCAGAATGGCTTGATGATAAGTCGCTTTGAGGTTGGCCGTGGCGAGTTGTTGGCGCACGGCACGGGGACTGTTCTCGATGGCATAGCGCATACAGTCCTGCAGGTTCCAGACGTGGGTCGGAGCCGAAGGCTGAGCCTGAGCGCCGAGCAGGGTCAGGCCGACGGTGGTCATCAGGGTAAAGATTCGTTTCATATGGATACTCGTTTTATTTTCGGGTGCAAGGTGCTGTCTGCGTGACGGCACACGCCACTTTCTCGCAATCAGCGTGCCAAACATTTTTATACACTGATTATCAGTGCAGTAATAAAAAACACAAAATGTCCGAGTGTCTATTTTTTTGACACCGGGTGTCTATTTTTTTGACAACCGCCCTATCTTTGCTCCGAAAAAGATACCGATTTTACCCTCCCAATCCTCAGAGTTATGAAAAAAGAAGGAACCATCGTTGTGGTGGACGACAACCGCAGCATGCTGACCGCCGTCGAAATCCTGTTGAACGGCATTTTCGACCGTGTTGTGACCCTCAACAACCCCAACCAACTGCCGACCACGCTGCGCGACGTAAAGCCCGACGTGGTGCTGCTCGACATGAACTTCAGCTCGGGCATCAACAGCGGCAACGAAGGGCTCTACTGGCTGGGCGAGGTCAAGAAGGCCGACCCGACCATCGAGGTGGTTCTTTTCACGGCCTATGCGGACATTGACCTGGCGGTGAAGGCGATGCAGCGCGGCGCTACGGATTTCGTGGTCAAGCCGTGGAACAATGCCAAACTGGTGGCCACGCTCCAGTCGGCTCTGGCGCTGCGCCAGTCGCGCTCCGAGGCGAAACAGTTGGGCGACATCAAACGGTCGTTTGCACCGGAGAGCTCCGATAACGGGATGTTCTGGGGGACCTCGCCTGCCATGCAGCAACTGCGCACGATGGTCGAAAAGGTAGCCGACACGGATGCCAACATCCTGATAACGGGCGAAAACGGAACGGGGAAAGAGATGCTGGCGCGCGAAATCCACCGTCTTTCGACGCGCCGCGACGAGCTGTTCGTGGCCGTAGACCTGGGGGCCGTCCCCGAGACGCTGTTCGAGAGCGAATTGTTCGGCCACGTCAAGGGAGCCTTTACCGACGCCCGTGCGGACCGCGCCGGGAAGTTCGAAGCAGCCTCGAACGGCACCCTTTTTCTGGACGAAATCGGCAACCTGCCCTACCACCAGCAGGCCAAACTGCTGACCGCCATCCAGAGCCGCAGCATTGTGCGCGTAGGGAGCAACACGCCCATTCCGGTCAATATCCGCCTTATCACGGCCACAAACCGTGACCTCAACCAGATGGTGGCTGCCGGGGAGTTTCGCGAAGACCTGCTCTACCGCATCAACACCATCCACATCGAGCTGCCGTCGCTGGCCCAGCGGACCGAAGACATTGTGCCGCTGGCCGAAATTTTCCTGAAACGTTATGCGGCCAAATATGCCAAGCCCTGCGCCACGTTTGACGAAGCGGCCCGCACGAAGCTGCTCGGGCACGACTGGTCGGGAAACATTCGGGAGTTGCAACACACGGTCGAGAAGGCGGTCATTCTCTCGGACCGCGCCTCGATTGCGGCCGACGAGCTGTTGCTGTCGCGCCGTGAGGCCACACCCCGCACGGCACGGGCTGCCTATTCTACCCTCGAGGAGATGGAACGCTCGATGATATCGAACGCCATGCGCCGCCATGCCGGCAACCTGACGGCCGTGGCCACGCAACTCGGCGTCACGCGGCAGACCCTCTACAACAAAATCAAGAAGTACAACCTCTAACCTTCGGGGAGCCATGTTTTTCTATGCCCGTGTGACGCTTCGCCTGCTGTCGCTGCTGGCGGTGGTGGCGGTGTCGGCAGCCGCCACGCTCTATTTTCTGCTGCAAGGGTACTACGCCCTGGTCTTCTTCATGGCATCGGTACTGGCCGGGTCGGTGTGGAGCGTGCTGCGATTCAACTCCCGCAACGCCCGCAAACTGATGTATATGTTCAGCTCCATCGAGAGCGGCGACTACTCCTTCAAGTTCACCGAAACCGACCCTTCTCGCAACGATACCATGGTCAATGCCGCCCTGAACCGCATTCGGAGCCTGCTGACCCGTGCCCGCGACGAGACCATCGAACAGGAGAAGTACTACCAGTTGATACTGGAGAGCATCACGACCGGCATTGTAGTCATCGACGCGCGCGGACACGTGTTGCAGACCAATCGGGAGGCGATACGGCTGCTGGGGCTGGAGCCCTTCACCCACATCACGCAGCTGGCGCGGCTGGACGAGCAGTTTCCTGCCCTGCTGAACGACATCGAGGCGGGCGAGAGCCGTCAGCTGATATGCAACAACGAACACAGCTCGGTGACCCTCTCGGTGCAGGCGTCGTCGATAATGCGTCGGGGCGAACGGTTGAAGATTTTGGCGCTGACCGACATCGAAAACGAATTGTCGGACCGTGAAATCGAGTCGTGGATACGGTTGATACGAGTGCTGACCCACGAAATCATGAACTCCATCAACCCGATAACCTCCATCAGCGATTCGCTGGTCGAGCGGGTCGAGCACAGCAGCCCCGCACAGATACGGCAGGGGCTGGAGACCATCAGCCAGACGGCCAAAGGATTGCTGTCGTTCGTGGAGTCGTACCGCAAGTTCACACGCCTGCCGGCACCCGAACCCACGCTGTTCTATGTCAAGGAGTTTATGGAGAGTCTCCGTTCACTGGCCTTAGCCACGGTTCCGCAGGGGGCCCGCCCCGTGGAGATACGGGTATCGGTCGAGCCGGAAGATATGATTCTCTATGCCGACCGCGGGCAGGTGACCCAGGTGGCCATCAACCTGCTGAAGAACTCCATCGAAGCCACCCTCGAAACCGACCATCCGCACATCGACTTCACGGCTACGCTGGACAGCCGCGAGCAGGTGATACTGACCGTGGCGAACAACGGACCGAGCATTCCGCCCGAGGTGGCCGACCACATTTTCATCCCCTTCTTCACGACCAAATCGGGCGGTTCGGGTGTGGGGCTGAGTCTGTCGCGGCAGATAATGCGGATGCACGGCGGCTCGTTGAAGTACCGTCCGGGTAGCGACGGCACGGGTGCAGTCTTCACGATGACCTTTCGGTAGGGGGGAGTCATGTTCCTTTGGTGGAGGCTCCGAGGTGCGGTTGTCAAAAAATTAGACAGCAAGTGTCTAATTTTTTGACAACCGCAATTTTTCGCGAAACCATAATTCACTGATTAAAAGCTTATTAAAAATTATGGCACGATATTGGAACCGTATCGGGGCAGAAAATCATTAAACGCTACCGATATGTTCAAGAATTTTCTTCTGGAGAGCCTGAGGGCCAAGAAAAACAGACCCCTCTCGTTCATCATCAACTGGCTGGGGCTGACGCTGGGCTTTGCCGCCGTGATTGTGATGTATCTCTTTATCATGGCGCAGCTGCGCCACGACAACTGCTTCAGCGAATCGATGGAGAGTGCGGGCCGCTGCGAAATCGATACGGATGTGATTGGGGCCATCTGCCCCGACCCGCTGGCACGGTTCATGATGCAACTGCCGGAGGTAGTGGCCGCCACCCGAACGACCCAACGTGACATCCCGATTAAAGCAGCCCACCGCGACGGTGATGCCGTGATGCTGACGGCACTCTACGGCGACACGTCGTTGCTGGAGGTACTGCCGTTTCGGATAGTGAGCGGCGGAGGACCCGATGCCCTACGCGACATCTCCAGCGGCCTGATTAGCCGTTCGGCGGCCCAAAGACTCTTCGGGTCGCTCGACGTGGTCGGGAAACAGATGGTGGTGTCGAACACCTATCCGGTGACCATCACGGGCATTATCGAGGATGTACCCCAAAATTCGTTCTATACGCCCGAGGTTATTCTGCCGATGAAGTTACTGGCCACCATGAACGGAGCCCCGGAGGACAAAGCCGACCGCTGGAGCAGCTGGTCGACCGCCTGCCACTTCCGCCTCCACCCCGGTACGGACTGGGCGGCTTTCAACAAAAAGTTTCAGATAGCCCTGCTGGAAGAGCGATGGGAGAGCTTTGGCCCGGGCTATCAGACCATCGGGGAGAACAACCTCACCGTCGAAGAGTATATCGCCCAAAAGGGAGGCCCCGACAATCCCGACCTGCCGCACGTGAGACCCTTTATGGATTGCTACTTTGCGTACGACATTGCGGAAAACGGAAGCATCAATACCTACAACCCCTCCTCGCTGATGGTGCTGGCCATTGTCGCAGGGCTCATCCTGCTTATCGCCATCTTCAACTACATCAACATCTACACCGCCCGCTCGACCGAGGTCATTCGCGCCATGGGGATTAAGTCCATCATGGGAGCCAGCCGCCGCAACCTGATTGGGTTTATCATCGGTGACTCGGTGGTCATCACCTTCGTGTCGGCACTGACGGCCTACCTGCTGGCCGCCATGCTGCAACCGCTCTTCCCCGCGATTATCGGCACGGAACTCTCGCTCTCGCTGACTTGGGATATGTTGCTGGTGCTCTTTGTCGGGATGCCGCTGCTGTGCGGGGTGCTGTCGGGGATTTTCCCGGCCGTGACGCTCACCCGCATGAAACCCCTCGACGCCATTGCCAACCGTTCGAGCGGCGGACGACAGATGTCCGCCGTGCGCAACGGCCTTATCGTCCTGCAATTCATTATCTCCATCGGACTGATTGCCTCCACGCTGTTGATTAACAAACAGATGCGATATATCAACACGCTCGACATGGGATACAATCGGGAGAATATCCTCACCATCGAAAGCGAGGCCTTCGCCTACTATCGGACCAACAATGTGGAACGCTTTGCCGCTTTCCGCAACCGTCTGCTCACCTCGCCCACCATTATCGATGCGTCGCTCATCGACGGTTACCTCCCTCAGGTGGGCTCCATGAACACCCTGTCGCTCGGAGGAGACCAGTTGTACACCCCGCGCTTCCTCTACGGCGACCCCCATACGTTGCACGTGCTCGGAGTACCCGTGCTGGAGGGTGACTCCATCTCCGAAAGCAACTACAGGCACCTGCGCTGGAACCAGGGAATGATAAACGAAGCCCTCGCCGAATACATCCGCACCAATGCACCCGAAATCGACGTGCCGGGCGAACAGTTTATCGGGGTCTTCCGCAACTTCCAACACCAGCCCGTCACCGAGACCGTCAGTCCGTTGATGCTTGCCAGTGCCTCAAGCGGGAACGCCCATATCCGCATCGCGGCCGGACAGGTCGAACCGGCCTTGAAGCACATCAAAAAGACTTTTGAGGCGATGTTCCCCGATGAGCTGTATGACTGCGTCTTCCTCGATGCCGAATTCAACAGCCTCTACCAGCAGGAGCATCTCTTCCAGGCACGTCTGCTCACCTTCAGCCTGCTGGCCATCGTCATCAGCTGCCTCGGTCTCTTCGCCCTGGTGGGCTACTCCGTCGAACGCCGACGCAAGGAGATTGCCATCCGCAAGGTCCACGGAGCGATGATTCGCGAAGTGGTCGGAATGCTCTGCCTCAGTTTCCTGCGCTGGCTGGCCATTTCGTTCGTTATCGCGGTACCGCTGGTGTGGTGGATTATGGAGCGGTGGATGAGCCAATACGCCTACCGCACCGCCATGAGTTGGTGGGTATTCGCGTTGGCGGGGCTGATTTCGCTGGTTATCGCGCTCTTCACGGTCCTCGGGCAGAGCTACAAGGCTGCCGTTGAGAACCCGGCACACGCCATCAAGAGCGAATAGGGGTAGCGGCTCCACGCACAGACAGCACAGGGGCGGGAGAACACGATAGTTCTCCCGCCCCTGCCTTATGTGCCATGAGGGACCGCAACCGCAGTCGCTACACCTTACAACTTTTTCCCGTAGGCCAAATCCCCGGGGTCACCGATACCCGGAACGATATACGATTTGACGGTCATCTCCTCGTCCACCGCCGCCGTCCACAGGGTCACATGCTCCATCGGCAGCCGTTTCTGGATATACTCCACGCCGTCGGCCGACGAAATCACGGCCGCCAAGTGGGTATGGAGCGGCACTCCTCCCTTTTCGAGCAGCGCATAGTAGGCCATCTCAATCGAGGCTCCTGTGGCCAGCATCGGGTCCACGATAATCAGCACTTTTCCCTCGAGGTCGGGGGTAGTGACCTGTTCGAGGACGATTTTCATGGTTCCGTCCTTGCTGTACTTTCGGAATGCCGACACAAAGGCATTCGAGGCGTTGTCAAAGACATTCAGAAAGCCGTTGTGCATGGGAATCCCCGCCCGCAAAATCGAGGCTATCACCACCTCATCGCTCGGCAACATCATCTCAGCCTCCCCCAACGGGGTCACCACGGTCTGCTGCTTGTAGTTCAGCGTCTTGCTAATCTCGTAGGCAATCACCTCACCGCTCCGCTCCAGGTTGCGCCGAAAGCGCATCGGGTCGCGCTGGGTCACTTCGTCGCGCATCTGTGCCACGTAACGCGACAATATCGAGTTCTGCTGGTCCAGTATCTTAATCATGGTCGTCGGAATCTGTTGCAACAACAAAAGTTTCGTTCCCCTTTCGGACGGGGTTCTACAAATATAAACTTTTTCGGGAATATTCGGTCAGGGAGACCGTTTCGCAGGAGTTTTTTTCGTCGTATCGCCCATGATATCTCTTCGGATGGTGGGAGAGGCCGACGAGGAGCAAGCAACGCTTCGGCCATTCAGCTACGCTCAGGGCGAAGTCGGCGGAGCCTGCGCGATTAGAGCGCAGGCCTCCGCAGCTCTATTACTTCGGCTTGACACGGTTTCTAACGAAACCGAATCGCACAAACGATGGTATCGAACTCAGGCAGAGCCTGCCCAATGTCAGGTCGCTGACGAACAACACCGGCCGGAGCCAGTGGAGAGATGCGCCTCAGCGCAGGCCTCCGCAGCCCGACACGGTTTCTAACGAAACCGCCTTTTCTCTGACACAAGTCGGCTCGAGTGCCGAGCGGCGCGCCCTTCATCACTTCGGCTGATGCAGCCAACTTTCGGCCACAACGAGGTCGAACGGAGTGGTAATTTTGAGGTTTTGAGGCGAGCCGTCTGTCAGCACAATGGGCCCCCGCCCCAGCCGCTCCACCACCGAGGCATCATCCGTAAAGATTTCGTCGTAGGGTTGTTCGTAGGCCGCGCGGAGCCACTCGCCGCGAAACCCCTGTGGAGTTTGGACGGCTCGGTAGGCGGAGCGGTCCACCGCCACGCTTTCACTCCCCTGAGGAGAGAGCTGCCGTAACGAGTCGATAACCGGCACGACCGGAACAGCCGTCCCGTACGCAGCGGCCGTGGTGATGACGCGGGCCAGGGTGGCATCGTCCACCAGCGGGCGCACTCCGTCGTGCACCAAAATCACATCGGCATCGGATGCCGCGGCACGGAGGGCATTTTGAACGGAGTGAAAACGGGTTGGGCCGCCCGGGACGGTTTGGTGTGGGATTTGGAAGCGGTGTTGTCGGCAGAGTTCCTCCCAGCGGGTGATGGCATCGGGGGGTAGGACGAGCAGGAGGGAGTGATTGGGGTGAGCTGCGTTCGAATTTTCCACAGTGTTATTCACATCCGACGAACACCCCGTTAAAAATCTCCCGACCCCTTCGGCCAGCCGACGCATCGTACGCATCACAATCGGCTCACCGTCAAGCGGCAGGAACTGTTTGGGCACCGCCGTCCCCATGCGCAGGCCGGAACCGGCCGCCACCACGATTGTTAATACAGTGTGCATAAGTTGCAATTTCCTCCCAAGATAGACAAAACGAGGCGGTACCTCAACCCAAGAAGTACCGCCTCCCAACAAAACCTCATTACTGCACGCGAACCCGACCCGACGCCGTATTGCCGGCCACCTGTTCGTCATACATCGCCGCGCAACGCACTGCCGGCAACGTATAATCCCCCGCATAGGTCGCATTGAGGCGCGTGCGTATCGTCACCGAAGCCCCGGCGGACAACTGTTCGATATAGCTGTCCACGCGGTCGTCACGCACATCCTGATAGGTGACCCCCGCCGCAAAATCGCCGCTCGGACGTATCTCCCATCCTGAGGCCATCGGCTCGGTCAGCATCAGATTGAAAACAGGTTCCGCCGTCCGATTGGTGACCGTCACCTCCGAGATAAAGTCCGTACCCTGCTCCAGCGATGCCACCTCGATGGGCTGTCCCGCCTCGTTCAGGTAACGCACCGACACCTCCAGCCCGTTCATGGCTGCCGCCACCTCACGCCCCGAGGCAATACCCGAGGTCACAGCTCGAATATAGAGCGTACCCTTCGTATGGTTCGTCACGGAGAGTTTCCCGGCTCCGGGATTATCCCACTCACCGGTCCAGAGCATCTTGCCCGACGAAGCCGCCACCTGTCCGCGCCGTCCGGCTGCACTCCACTCAAAGTCGAGCGCCGAGCCCTGACCGTTGCGCGTCATGTATTCACCCATGGCTATCATACACCAGGCCGTGGTCTGGGTGCTCATCCACTCGTCGGAAGAGAGTTGTCGGGCTATGCGTTGAGCCAGCTGCGCCGCTTCGCCCGAGCGACCGAGCAGCGTTTCTCCGAGCAGTTGCACCGCCTCGGCCCGTTCGGTCGAACCGTAGGTCATCACCCGTTGTGCCAACACCGCTTCTCTGTCGGTCAGCGAATCGGCCGCCAGTTTCGCCTCTGCCACCACCGTCCGTCCCACATCATTCCGCCCGGCCGCTGCATAGGCCGAAGCCAGCATCCAGCGCGCTTCCCGGGTCATGGCATCACTCTGCCGCAGGCGGTTCATGGCTCCCATTTCCGGTTTTCCGGCCAGCGCCAGCACGTAAAGTTGGTATGCCTGTATCAGGTTCAGCGGTTCGTTTTCCGACACATTCCACCGCACGGCCGAACTGCGTACGGCAGCCAGCAGACGGTCATAGACCCCCGCAGGCATGGAATAGCCGTTATGGCCGGCCACGGTCATAAAGTGCAGCGCATAGACCGAGCCCCAGGCGCTCGGTGAACTTGCCCCCGGCCAGTAGCCCATGGCACCGTCAGGCGTAGCATATTGCCGATACTTGTTCAGCACCATCATCACCTTGCTTCGTGCCGTGGCCTGTTCGTTGGCCGTGAGGTCAGCCATCCGCGGCAGGTAGAGCAGCGGGAAGGCCGTGGAGGTAATCTGTTCGATGCACCCGTATGGGTAGGCCGAGAGGTAGGCCAACCGCTGTGCCGCCCCGATGGGCTGCATCGACGACACTTCGAGCATCAGCCGTTGCGTGCCGGGCATCCCCACCGCCGAGGCCGTTCCGTTCCAAGTTTTTCCGGAAGCCACCGTATAGCTCTGTCCCTGGATAACGGGCTGTTCGAGCGTCCGTAACGGAATATCCATTCCGTAATGCGAGGTTCGCCCACCGCCCGTGGTGGTCAGCTCAATATGCCCGCCAGCCGCATCGGTCGGCACCACATCGTTCACCCGCAGACGGAAGAGCACCACGCGGTCTCCCTTCTCGTTGATGGTCACATTTTTGCGAGCATCGCCCACCACCGTAAAGAGCGTTTTGTCCACCGTAATGGTGGTCGCGACCTGTCCGAGTCCATCTTGTGTAGCAATCAGGGTAGCCGGCACCACCACCTCATCGCCCGGCGCTACGCTGCGCGGAGCCGACCCGAGCACCATCAGCGGTGCCCGCACAGCCACCGATTTGTCGGCCGAGCCCCAGGCCCCGTTTCCGCTATCCGCCTCGGGAGCCACGGCCACCACCATCACCCGCACCCGACCCATGTAGGCCGGTAATTGCACCTTATGGGTCGCTTTTTGTCCTGCCTTGAGTTGGAACGTGCCGAGATAGCGCACCACGGGCGGGAAACGATGGACCGAGGCTTTGGCCGCCGGATTGAGGGCGGCATCCCCCCCAATGGCAAACATCTGTTCGATGCGGCCGCCATAGGCTCCCAACACGTTGTTATAGATATCCCACGTGGAGACTCCCAGCGCCACTCGGGCATGGAACGCCTCCCAGGGATTGGGCGTACGGAAACGGGTGAGGTCCAGCAACCCTTCGTCCACCACGGCCAGCGTATAGGCACAGGACTGTCCGTTCTTTTCCGAGACCACGAGCGACATTTCCGATTCGGGGAGCACCTCGTCCGGCGCGGCAATCACCATTTCCAGACGGCTTTGCCCCGAGGAGACCTCCATCGGGACAATCCCGTAGAGACGCACGGGCAGGTCGTTTTTCACCGAGCCGTAGGGCTGAAGCAGCGTCACATTCAAGTAGACGTTGGGCTGCATGTCTGCCGTGACCTCGAACGTGTATTGGGTTTGCCCGTCATGGTCGCACTCCACGGGGAAGGTACGCAGCACCCTCGAACCGTTTTCGACCGAGATGATGGCTCGGGCTCCCTGTACGGCAGGGAAGCTGACGGTAGCCTGTTCACCGACCGTATAGTCGGCCTTGTCGAGCGAGACAGCCAGACGCATCGCCCCACCGCCGTCGTACTGACGGTTGCCGTAGTCGGGCCAGTCCATATAGACCAGTACGGCCGATTCGTGTCCGCTCTCGACATCACGTGCCGTCACGTAGTAGGTTCCCCACTCCTCTTTCGGAATGGTGAGTTTGTAGGAGGCACGTCCGCCGGCTGCCGAGGTTTCGACCTCATCGTGGCGCACGGGAGTCAAGTCACGGTCCGAGACGTAGCGGGCCAGTTCGTTGCGTTCGGCACTCCACCACCAGTACCAATCGACCTTGTAGACATTCACTTCGACCGTTCGCCGCCCGGCCACCGCACCGTCGGGCGTGACGGTCGCTATGCCGAACGTGTACTCCTTGTCCGTATCGAGTCGGTCATCGGCTCCTTCGGGCGGACGGATACCCACATAGGAGGTAAAGGGCGAATAGAGCATCGTTTCGCCTGCGATGCTGGCCTCTCCGGAGGGATCGAAGAGGCGGGTCGTAATGTTGGCCTGCAGCATACCTCCGGCCCGTTCTCCGCCGTTGAGCACCGCTTCGATACGGGCATCGCCGCGGGCATCGGTCATCCCCGTAATCGGGGTAGCCCGTTCGGGCGTGAAGGTACGATAGGCGTTATCGAAACGGTAGTCGGGGAAACGGTCGAAGGAGTGCCGCACAGCCACAAACTCCGTCTCTATTGTGTAGCGCAGGTCGCCGGCACGGGCTCCGGTGAGCCACTCGCCGTGGAGTGTCGCATCGAGCGGTTCACCCCGCTGGATATATTTTTTCGGAAATTTCAGGTCGATTTTCAGGCGGTTCGGCTTCACAGCTTCGACCCGCAGCCGTTTCGAGAAGGTTGCCCCGCCGACGGTCACCGTCGCGTTCCACACCCCGGTCGGCGCTCCCGCATCGGTAGCGAGCAGGAAGCTGTATATCCCGCCCGTATTTTGCGTAGCTACCCGCCGCTGATAGAGTTGTCCGAGCGGCGTGCGCAATTCGACCGTCACGGGATGCTCCTTGGGCAGCGAGCCGCCCGCTGCCACAAAGTTCAGGTAGATGGAGTCACCGGGGCGCCACACCCCCCGTTCGGTCCAGATAAAGCCCCGCAGCCCCTGCTGCACCTGTTCGCCCGAGACATCGAACGTCGAGGTCGAAAGTTCCGACCCGGCATTCACTTTAAGGTAGGTGCGTTGTTCATCCTTCGACACCACGGCATAGTAGGGTCGTCCCTTCTCATACCGTACCGCGACCTTTCCATCGCCGTCCGTCACACCCCAGCCGACCGATTGTCCCTGGAAGTTGTGCAGTTCGACCCGTGCATCCTTTATCGGCTTCGTGGTGGCGATACTGTGCACCAGGAAGAGCATCTGCGGTTCACTGCCGGCTTTGGCCACCACGCCAAGGTCACTGACCAGCAGATTACGTTCCACGGTTTTGTTGAAGTAGTAGCTTGGCGTGCAGGGGTCGTTGCGGTCGCGCCAGCGGTAGTCACTCCAGTCGTACCGGGCACTCATCCAGTAATAGCCCCCTTCGTCGAACTGTTCCTGCATCTGTTGGAAACGCATTTCGTCCTGTCGTTGCGCCTCCTGGGGGGTGATGCGTTCCGCCATGGGGATACAGGGGAGAGCTGCCATCGAACGGTCGAACGAGAGGACAATGCGGTACATCGCTCCGGGTTCGGGCTTCACCAGGGCATCCAGGTCGAGCGAATAGGTTGCCCAATGGCGCAGTTTCTGAGTTCCACCGCCATCGAGGAAGATGGTTTTTGTAGCCACGGGTCGCGCCACCTGCATCAGGTTACCGCTGCTGTGGTCCGAGAGGTCACTCTCCTGAAGGAATTGTCCGACGGAGGCTTCGGGGATGCGGAAGACATCGACCCGCACCGCCCGCAGCCCCACAGCCTGGAAGGGGACTCCCTGCCCCTTGGTATCGCCATCGACCAGCGCCGAGACGGGCGGCACCACCGTTCCTCCACCGACAAACCGCACGGCAGGAGCGCTGTTTTCAATGACCACAGACTGTTTGAGGGTTTCGCCCAGTGTGGAGCCGTCTTCGGCCCGCACCGACCCTTCGACCAGCAGTGTCACGGTCGTCGAAGGCTCATCCTCGTCAAGCGACAAGGGGTCGATATAGAGATTGACCACATTCCCCTCAACCTGCCGTACCGTCACCAGACGTTCCAGACGGATAAGTCCGTCGAGGTCCTGAGCAGGGTCGAGACGCCGCGTAAAACGCACCTCTACGTATTTCTCCGGCTCCGTCACGTACGCCACCGAATGCAGAGCCAATCCGCTTTCGGCCTTCGGCAGGAGCACTTGCAGGAGTTGCTGTCGGTCGTAGCCCGCTTTTTTGTCTTTGACCGTCAGGGTCAGCTGTTCGTCCTGTTTCGGGGCCTGAATCCCCGTAATCACAAAGGTATGGGTGCAACGGTCAGCGCTGTGCATCCAGTGCACCGTTCCCCCGTTGAGATGGTCCCAGACCACCATCTGCCGAATGCGTGTCGAATCCTCGCCGTCGGCCGTAAAGAGCGTCCCTTCGACCGTAAAGGTCTTGTTCTCTTCGACCGTAAAGGCGGTCAGCTCAGCCGAGGCTTCAGCCGGCAGGGTCTGGAACGAGAAAGAGAACTCCCGTGCTTCGGGATGAGTCGGCAGCAGCCCTTTGAGGTCCATCCGCACGGTATAGAGAGTTCCCCGTTCGAAAGCACTCTCGGGGGTAAATATCAGTTTGCGGGCATCCTCAGCCGAAATGCTCCACTGCCCCTTCACGCGGGGTGAGATATCGAGGTACTTCCCGAGGCGCACGTCCGCCGCCACCGGTTCGGTGAGAGTCACTTCGACGGGTTCGGTGCGTCCGATGGTTCCGGCCGTAAAACTTTCGACCAACGAGTTATAGACCAGTTCGACCGGTTTTGTCGAGTTGGTTTGCGAGGCACGCGAGCCGCAAGCCGCTACGGCCACCGCCACCCCCCACAACAACAGACCGTACATGACGGCACGAGGGATAGCCAAGAGACTCTGTCGTTTCATAATCGGCTGATTTTATGAGCAACTAACAAATTAAGCACACACCCACATTCCATCTTCCTCACGGGCTTTCTACAAAGGTAGCAAAATCCGCTCTGGTCCGACCCTCTTCTGTATGAAATCTCCCGTCACATCACATTCCATACATTCAACCCCACTCTGTCCGCAAAGAGACAGACCGATTTGTGTAACATTGCAACATCCTTGTTACGGAATACTCCAGCCCCCCGAGCGGTTATTTTATCTGAAAAAACGTACTTTTGAAGCATCATGTCCGTCACGTCCCGCCATCGTCTCCGAAAGATTTTGCTAAGCCTCATCACGGCGGCTTTGGTAGCGGGCTATGCCCTGATGCTGCCCCGACAGCTGTTCGATGTGCCCTACTCCACCGTGCTCTATGCCCGTGACGGGGAGTTGCTCCACGCCCGCGTGGCGGCCGACGGACAGTGGCGTTTCCCGCCCGAAAGCCACCTGCCCGAGAAATACGTGGCAGCCCTCGTGGAGTACGAAGACCACCGTTTTTTTCACCATCCCGGCGTGTCGCTGCCCGCCGTGGTTCGCGCTGCACTTCAGAACTGGCAGGCAGAGCGTGTGGTAAGCGGCGGTTCGACCCTGACGATGCAGTTGGTGCGCCTGAGCCGCGGCAACCCGCCCCGCACCGTTCCCGAAAAGTTGCGGGAGATGGTGACAGCCACCCGCATTGAGTGGAGCTATACCAAAGAGGAGATATTGGCCCTGTATGCCGCCCATGCCCCTTTCGGGGGAAACGTCGTGGGACTGGAGGCGGCTGCCTGGCGCTATTTCGGCCACAGTCCGGAGGACCTTTCGTGGGCCGAAGCGGCTACCCTGGCCGTGCTGCCCAACTCTCCCGCGCTGATTCATCCGGGGCGGGGGCGCGAGGCACTGCAGGCCAAGCGCAACCGCCTGCTCGAACGGCTGCTGCGCAACGGAACCCTCGATACGCTGGAGTACACGGCCGCACTGATTGAGCCGCTGCCGTCAGCCCCCACCGTCCTTCCCCAGCAGGCGCAGCAACTGGCCGGAGGTCTGCCTGCAGGCACCCTGCTGCACGCTTCGATAGATGCCGCCCTTCAGGAGCGTGCACAACAGATTGTAGACCATTACGGAGCCGGCCCTTTGGCCGCCAACCGCATCCGTAACGCTGCAGCCCTGATAGCCGATGTGCAGAGCGGCGAGGTGCTGGCCTACGTGGGGAACATCACGCCGTCGTCGGCCGATGCCGACGACGGCCGCGCGGTGGACATCGTCCAATCCCGCCGCAGCACGGGCAGCCTGCTGAAACCGTTTCTTTATGCCGCCCTACTGAGCGAGGGGCAAATACTCCCCCACACGCTGGTATTCGACACGCCGCTGAACCTCGGCGGCTTCACCCCGACCAATTACGACAAGCAGTTCAGCGGCGTGGTTCCGGCCAGCACGGCCGTGGCGCGGTCCCTGAACGTACCGACCGTTCGGATGCTGGCACAGTACAACAGCGGCCGTTTCCTGAGCCTGCTGCGGTCGATGGGTCTGACGACCCTCGACCGCAGCGCCGACAACTACGGAGCCACACTGGTGCTGGGCGGTGCCGAAGGGACGCTGTGGGAGATGACCGGGCTGTATGCCTCGCTGGCGCGGTCGCTGGAGCGATATAACCGCGCGGGTGCCTACGCCGCAGGCGACATGCACCCGCTGACCCTCACCCCGACCGACACAGCATCACCCGCAGCACGCTCTTCCTCCCCGACACAAGAGGACCTCTGCCCGCTTTCACCTGCTTCGCTGTGGTACATGTTCGAGGCGATGAGCGGCGTCAACCGTCCCGAAGAGGAGGCCGCCTGGCAAGAGTTCAGCACCATGAAACAGGTAGCCTGGAAAACAGGGACCAGCTATGGCAACCGCGACGCCTGGGCCATCGGCCTCACTCCGCGGTATGTGGTCGGCGTTTGGGTGGGCAATGCTGACGGCGAAGGACGGGCCGCCATGACCGGCGTAGGAAGCGCTGCCCCGATTCTGTTCGACCTCTTTTCGATGCTGCCCTCCGCACCGCAGTGGTTCGCGGAGCCGTTGGGCGACATGGAGTCTGTGGCCGTCTGCCGCCGCAGCGGCCACCGTGCTACGGAGTGGTGTCGCGCCTCGGGCGACCCGGTCGATACGGAAGCCATTCCTCGCGCCGGAATGGCTTCCGAGCCCTGTCCCTACCACCGCCCCCTGACCACGGACAGCACCACCCGCAGCTGGTTCATTCTACCCCCTGCGGCCGAGTATTACTACCGCCAATCGGCCTCGGACTATACCGTGCCCCCTGCGGCTACGGCATTGCGTCCTCTGGAGTTGATTTATCCACACCACAACGCCATTCTCTACCTCCCCAAAGGTTTCTCTGCAGGGGGAGAAACGGCGACGGAACGCTTTGTGTTCCGTGCCGCCCACCGCTCCGACAGCGCCACCCTCCACTGGCACCTCGACAACCGCTACCTCGGCACCACCCGTTCAGCCTCTGCCACAGGACATACGCTGACCGTCGCCCCGTCGGCCGGCGAACACTGGCTGACGGTGGTCGATGAGGCGGGCAACAGCCAGCGTATCCGCTTCACGGTACTTCCACGACCGTAATCCCCCTGCATCAAACAGATTCCGAAACAGACGGTTTATTCCCCTAAAATCCCTGAAAAAGTAGAGCACAAGAGGGATAAAGTAACGCCGAAAAGCATTATCTTTGTCCCTTAAAAACAGACCGATGCCACTCTACTTCCCGAAGCACTACCGTCCCCGTCTGGTTCCCGAGACGCAGGAGCAGGCCATCAAAGAGATTAAGGACACCTTTCAGCAGACCCTGAGCGAAGCATTGGGGTTGCGTCGGGTGACGGCACCCTTGTTTGTGCTTTCGGGCACGGGTATCAACGACGACCTGAACGGGACGGAACGCGCCGTGAGTTTCCCGGTCAAGGATATGGGGGATGCCCGCGCCGAAGTGGTTCACTCGCTGGCCAAGTGGAAACGGGTCAAACTCGGAGCCTATCAGATTGCTCCGGGATACGGGCTCTACACCGACATGAACGCCATCCGCGCCGACGAGGAGTTGGACAACATCCACTCCCTCTATGTGGACCAGTGGGACTGGGAGCGCACCATACGGCCCGCAGAGCGAACCGTGGCCTTTCTGAAAGAGACGGTCGGTAAGATTTACGACGTGCTGCTGCAGGTCGAAGCCGCAGTCTATCGTACCCATCCGCACATTACGCCGGTACTGCCCGCCGACATCACCTTTATTCACGCCGAAGAGTTGTTGCGCCGCTATCCGACACTCACGCCCAAAGAGCGCGAAAACCGTGCGGCAAAGGAGTATGGGGCGGTCTTTATCATCGGCATCGGGGGCAATCTCTCGGACGGCAAGCCGCACGACGGCCGTGCTCCCGACTACGACGACTGGAGCACCCCGAACGAGGAGGGTTTTGAAGGCTTGAACGGCGACCTGATTTTATGGAATCCCGTGCTGGAGTCGGCCTACGAGATTTCGTCGATGGGGATTCGGGTGACGCCCGAGTCGCTCGAACGACAACTCCGCCTGACCGGCAAATATGACGAACGCAAAGATTTGAAATACCATCGGATGCTGATGGCCGGCGAGTTGCCGCTCTCGATAGGGGGCGGTATCGGCCAGTCGCGGCTCTGCATGTTTTTCCTGCGCTGCGCCCACATCGGCGAGGTGCAGGCGAGCATCTGGCCCGAGGAGATGCGGGCCGCCTGTCGCGCACACAACATCGAATTGAAATAATGCGGGCCGGATTTCCTCAGCCTGCCTGCAACAGAAACAAAAAGCGGTACTAACAACATAAAATTCACACACCCATGTCATCACTCAGATTCAAAGTCGTAGACGAAGCGATTCGGCGCAAAGCCCTCGACGTACAACTGCCCTCGGCCCGTCCGTCGGACTATTTCGGGATGTACGTATTCACGCAGGACCGGATGCGGAAATACCTGCCCAAGAACGTTTACGAAGCGTTGGTGGACACCATGAACAACCGTACACCCCTGAATCGCGAGTTGGCGAT
>DXHL01000007.1 GCA_019113395.1 Candidatus Rikenella faecigallinarum
TAAATTTTGTACTTTGGGGATTATACCGGATCGGTCTCCCTATACCTTGTTATGTTAATCTACTTTTCACTACCCATAATACCGATGCACCCACTGTCAAGAGAGGATGCAAAACAGGTGGTAAACCGGTAGTCTATCCTCTAAAAACGATGGGTGGAAACACGGTATGTGTTTCCACCCATCGTCGTAAAAATCAATAAGTATCTTCTTATTCCGACTGGTCGTCGTACTGCTCGCGTAACTGTTCCAACCGTTCGTGCAGCTTCGTCTGTACCTTGGCCATCTTCGGGTCGTCGTAACGGTTGTGCAGCTCCATCGGGTCGCGTTTCAGGTCATACAACTCCCACTGGTCAATATCGTGGCCGTAGAAGTGAATCAGTTTATACCGCTCGGTCCGAATCCCGTAATGACGACGCACACGGTGTTCCCCGGGGAACTCGTAGTAGTGATAATAGAGTGCATCGCGCCAACTCTTCGGTTTTTCACCCTTCAGCAACGGGACAAACGAAACACCCTGCATATCTTCGGGCACAGCCGCTCCGGCCAATGACAGGATAGTCGGAGCATAATCGATGTTCTGCACCAACTCATCCACCACCTGCCCCCGTTTGGCCGATGTCCAACAGTCAGGCAGCCGCACCAGAAGCGGCGTGCGGAACGACTCTTCGTACATGAAACGTTTGTCGAACCAGCCATGTTCACCCATATAGAACCCTTGGTCCGAGGTGTAGACAATCACGGTATTTTCGAGCAGTCCTTCGCGTTCGAGGTACTCCATCAGGCGGCCGATGTTGTCATCCAGCGACTTCACGCTCTTGAGGTAATCCCGCATGTAGCGTTGGTATTTCCATTCGGCAAGCTCCTTTCCCGAGAGGTTCTGAACCAGGAACGTATCAATCAGCGGTTGATAGACCGCATCCCACTGCGCCCGCTGCTCAGGCGTCATCCGCGCCAGTTCGCCATGCACAATAGCTCCCTTGAGCGGCGTATTGATGGTGCTGTCCAGCATCTTCAGGTCATAGGCCAGGTCCATGTCCTTGTCGATGCTCATCTCCTGGTCAGCCGCGGCAGGACGCCCCGCATAATCATCCCAAAAAGTCTCGGGTGTCGGGAAGGTCTGGTCTTCATAAGCGTTCAGGTCGCACGTGTCGGACATCCAAATCCGATGCACCGCCTTGTGATGCAACAGCAGACAGAACGGCTTTGACTTGTCGCGATGCTCCAGGTAGTCTATCCCCTTGTCCGTAATCAGATTCGTCACGTAGCCGTGTTCGCGGTGCGTCCCCTCGGGCGTGATAAAGTCAGGATTGTAGTATGACCCCTGTCCCGGCAGAATCTCCCAATGGTCGAAACCGGTCGGAGTGCTCATCAGATGCCATTTCCCGATAATGGCCGTTTGGTACCCTGCCTTTTGCAGCAGTTTCGGGAAAGTCTGCTGCGCACCGTTGAACGGCGTACCGTCGTTACGCATAAATCCGTTCTTGTGGCTGTGCTTACCCGTCATCAGCACCGCACGGCTCGGCCCCGAGATGGAGTTGCTCACAAATCCGTTGTCAAAACGCACCCCTTCACTCGCCAAACGGTCGAGATTGGGAGTACGGTTATACCGACCGTCGTAACAGCTGATGGTCTGAAACGAGTGGTCGTCGGTCATGATGTAGATAATGTTCAGCGGTTTATCGCAGTCGGCGGCCGCTTTGTTTTTGGCTTGCGCTCCTATGGCCGAGAGCCCCATCGGAACCAGCAACAGAGATTTGTTCATCGGTACTGTAAAGTTGGGTTATGGTAAATAAATAGGTTTTCCCAAAAAAATGCTATGCAAGGTAGCAATTTGTGAAACAAATAACAAGCCCGAAGCATATCTTGCTGGATATGCTTCGGGCTTGTCGTGACTTTGGAGAACGCAGGGATTTGTGCCTACATTTTATCGGCTTCCTCAGCGTTCTGAATCTCCTTATTTTGTTCGGCTGCTTCAATCGGCCCCCTCAGGCTGAAGTAGGCGAAGACCTCCATCACCCCGTAGGCCAAAATCCAGGCTCCGACAAAGGCCATAAACCAGGTCGCAGTGTAAATCGGCTGGACAAAAGCGAAGAAGCCTGCAATAATCAACAGGATGGGGAAGAAAAAGTAGATGGCGGCCACCTTGATTCCCTCTTTTTTGATTTTGTACATCGAAACGAGTTGATAGATGCCGAGGAAAATAAGCAGCACCCCAAAGAGAATCATAAAGAGGCTGGACCACAGGTCAGGGCTGAGCAGAAGGAGGACTCCCCATATCACGGCAATGGGTGATGCAACGGGAAGGTATTTCCATCGGTCTGCCACTCCCTTGGTTCGAACCAAGAATGCTAAAAATTGAATTACACCAAGCAAGATAGAAACAATACCCACTATCCGTACTATGTAGGGGAGCAATTGAGCAGGGCGAACAATTAAAATAACACCAACAACAATTGCACTAATTCCCCACATCAGGGCGTTGTAGGATTTGAAGTGTTTTTCCATGAGCGGAGCGAGTTTTAAGGTAATACAACAATCACTGCCCAAAGATACAACAAAAAGTGCGCCACAGTATCCCGAGATACTGTGGCGCACACAAGATTTTCTCATCCTGCCGCTACACGTGCGGCAAACAATAGCCGTACTATGCTTTTCCGGCCCGTTTGCGGTCGGTTTCGCTCAGCAGAATCTTACGCATACGAATCGAGGTGGGCGTAATTTCCGCATACTCATCCTCCTGAATGTACTCCAGGGTCTCTTCGAGCGAGAAAATCACGGGAGGCGATACGGTCGATTTTTCGTCCGACCCCGATGCCCGCATATTGGTCAGTTTCTTCGACTTGCAGACGTTCACGCAGATATCCTCGGCCCGCGTGCTTTCGCCAATGACCTGTCCGGCATAGACCTCGTCACCGGGCGAGATAAAGAAACGTCCGCGGTCCTGCAGTTTGCTGATGGCATAGGCAAAGGCCGTTCCGCTTTCGGCAGCAATCAGCGACCCGTTCGAACGCCCCTCGATTTCACCGCGATAGGGTTCAAAGCCTTTGAAACGGTGTGCTACGACCGCTTCCCCGGCCGTAGCGGTCAGCAGATTGCTCCGCAAACCGATAATCCCGCGTGCCGGAATGTCAAAGTCCAGGTGGGCACGGTCGCCACGGTGGTCAATGTGCAGCAGCACCCCTTTGCGCCGTGTCGCCATTTCAATCGCCTTGCCCGCCTTCTCTTCGGGCAGGTCTACCGTCAGGTGTTCAATCGGTTCGCAACGCTGACCGTTAATCACCTTGTCCACCACTTTGGGCTGCCCTACCTGCAATTCGTACCCTTCGCGGCGCATGGTCTCAATCAGCACGCTGATGTGCAGCACCCCGCGCCCGAAGACACGGAACGAGTCGGCCGTCGCCCCGGGCTTCACCTTCAGGGCGAGGTTCTTTTCCAACTCACGGTCCAGCCGCTCCTTAATATGGCGCGAAGTGACGTATTTCCCCTCTTTACCGAAGAAGGGCGAGTCGTTGATGGTAAAGAGCATACTCATGGTCGGCTCGTCGATGGCAATCGGCGTAAGTTGTTCGGGATTGTCGTAGTCGGCAATCGTGTCCCCGATTTCAAAGCCGTCAATCCCCACCACGGCACAAATATCCCCGCACTGCACCTCTTCGACCTTCTGCTTGCCGAGCCCTTCGAAGGTCATCAGTTCGCGGATTTTCGACTTTTCGACCGTACCGTCACGCTTCATGAGCGATACATTCTGCCCTGCTTTGAGCGTACCGCGGCTCAGACGTCCCACGGCAATACGCCCGACGTAAGGAGAGTATTCCAGCGAGGTCACCAGCAACTGGGGCGTTCCCTCCACTACCTTGGCCGTGGGAATCTCCTCCACGATGCAGTCCAGCAGCGGAATAATGTCGTTTGTCGGGGTCTTCCAGTCGGTGGACATCCACCCGTTCTTGGCACTCCCGTAGATGGTTTTGAAGTCGAGCTGCTCCTCGGTGGCATCGAGGCTGAACATCAGGTCGAAGACCTGTTCATTGACCTCTTCGGGACGGCAGTTCTGCTTATCCACCTTGTTAATCACCACAATGGGTTTCAGCCCCATTTGCAGTGCCTTTTGGAGCACGAAACGGGTCTGCGGCATGGTTCCTTCGAACGCATCCACCAGCAGCAGCACCCCGTCCGCCATATTCAGCACCCGTTCCACCTCACCGCCAAAGTCGGCGTGACCCGGCGTGTCGATGATGTTGATTTTATAGTCCTTATAGTGAACCGAAACGTTTTTGGCAAGAATCGTAATCCCGCGTTCACGCTCCAGGTCGTTGTTATCCAAAATCAGGGTTTCGGACTTCTCCTGGTCGCGCACCAGTTTCGCCTGAAGAATCATTTTGTCTACCAGGGTCGTTTTCCCGTGGTCTACGTGCGCAATAATTGCAATGTTCTTAATTTTCTGCATCTTATATCCTGTCTTAGCGCTTATTCCAACGGCTTTGGGGCCGTTCCGCGCGCCACAAAAGTAGATTTTTTAGCCCAGATTATCAACTCTGTTGCCTCGACTGAGCAACCTGGATAAAAATTTTTACTTTAGAATTTTTATAATCTAAAAAACTCTATTATCTTTGTATCGAAAAAGAACCACAACCGATGTATAAAACGAGCGAAGAGATACGTACACTACTGAACGAACGAGGCGTAAAGGTCACCCCCCAACGCATGGCCGTATATGCTGCCCTGCAGACGCTGGGACACGCCAGCGCCGAACAGATTACCAAAGCGGTGCACGACACCTTTCCCACCGTGACGGTAGGCACCATATACAATGTACTGGAATGTTTCTCCTCGCACGGGATTATCTCCCGTCTCAATACAAGCGACAACAAGATGTACTTTGACATCAATGTCCACGACCATCACCACCTGTTGTGTGAAGATACGGGTGAGATTCGCGACTTTGGCGACCAAGAGTTGAGCGACCTGGTACGGGCCTACTATGCCACGCACAAGAAGCCGATGGGAGAGAACTTCGAAGTCAAGGACATTCGCATCCAAATTATTGGAAATTACACGAACAAAATTCAATAACCACTTAACATTACAACCCAATGAAAAGCGTTAAAGGAACCAAAACCGAACAGAACCTGCTGAAATCATTTGCCGGCGAGTCGCAGGCACGCAGCCGCTACACGTTTTTTGCGAGTGTAGCGAAAAAGGAAGGCTTTGAACAGATTGCAGGCGTGTTCATGGAGACTGCCGAACAGGAAAAAGAGCATGCCAAACGTTTCTTCAAATTCTTGGAAGGCGGCATGGTAGAGATTACGGCATCGTATCCGGCCGGAGTTATCGGCACCACCGAGCAGAACCTCGAAGCGGCTGCTGCCGGCGAAAACGAAGAGTGGGTAGAGCTCTATCCCGAATTTGCCGATGTGGCTGATGCAGAAGGTTTCCCGGCGATTGCCAAGGTATTCCGCGAAATTGCCAAAGTTGAAGCCGAACACGAAAAACGCTACCGCACCCTGCTGGCTCGCGTAAAAGAGGGCGGCGTCTTCAAACGTGACGAAGAAATCGTATGGCAATGCCGCAACTGTGGTTACGTACACACCGGCAAGGAAGCTCCTCAGGCCTGCCCGGCATGTGCTCATCCGCAAGCCTACTTCGAACCCATGAAGACCAACTACTAATCCACTGATTATCAATCTGGTTAACAAGTACTGTACCCCGTCCGTGCGGGGTACAGTACTTCGTCGTTTCAAGAGCAAACAAACACCACAACAACAAACAAACTACACAAACACAAAACATTATGAAACTCGTACCCAAAATTCTTATCGGGGTCGGCGCCGTGGTAGTCATCGGAGGCATTGCCTACCATCTCTCGAACAGCGCCCCCTCGACAGACCTGACCCGCGACCAGCAGGCGTTGGCCATCTTCGAAGACGGGCAGTGTCTGATGTGCCACAGCGAAAATCCCGACATGCCTTTTTACGCATCGTTTCCTGTGGCCAAAGGCCTGATTCAGGAGGATATTGCCATCGGGTACAAGCACACCGACCTGACCGGTTTGTATGATGCCCTCAAAAACGGCAAACCGGTCGATGAGGTCACTCTGGCCAAAGTAGAACGCGTCGTAGAAAAGGGGACGATGCCGATGGCCCGTTTTTCAATGATGCACTGGGGTTCGGCCATCACCGCCAAAAAGGCTCGGATGCTGAAAGCCTGGATTGCCGAACACCGTGCGGCCAATTATGCGGCTGCCAATGTGCATGCGGCATTTGCCTTCGAGCCGGTGCAACCGATTATGGATTCGCTGCCCGTCAATCCGGCCAAGGTAGCGCTGGGGAAAAAGCTCTACCACGACACGCGTTTTTCGGCTGACAACAGCATTTCGTGTGCCTCATGCCATGAATTGAGCACCGGTGGTGTGGATAACAAGCAGTATTCGGATGGTGTAGGCGGACAGAAAGGGGGCGTCAATGCTCCGACCGTTTACAATGCGGCTCTGAACTTCGTACAGTTCTGGGACGGCCGTGCCGGTACGCTGGCTGAACAGGCCGGTGGCCCGCCTATGAACCCGGTCGAAATGGCCTGCACCTCGTGGGACGAAATTATCGTGAAACTGAAAGAGGACAAGGAGCTGACGGCAGAGTTTCTGGCCGTGTATCCCGACGGATATTCGGGCGACAACCTGACGGATGCCATTGCCGAGTTTGAAAAAACGCTGCTGACTCCCAATTCGCGTTTCGACCGCTATCTGAAAGGCGATTCGACCGCCATGACCCCGACCGAAATCGAGGGCTACACGCTCTTCAAGGCCAACGATTGCGCTACGTGCCACGTAGGGGCTAACCTGGGCGGTCAATCGTATGAGTTGATGGGGCTCAAGGCCGATTACTTTGCTGACCGCGGGCTGGAACTGACCGTGGAAGACAACGGCCGCTACAAAGAGACACAACTCGAACGCGACCGTCACCGCTTCAAAACGCCGGGACTGCGCAACGTGGCGCTGACGGCACCCTATCTGCACGACGGTACGGCTAAGACATTGGAAGAGGCTGTGGATGCCATGGCCGTTTATCAGGTAGGAGCGCCGCTTTCGACGGCTGACCGCGATAAGATTGTGGCTTTCCTGAAGACCCTGACGGGTGAGTATCAGGGGCAGCCGCTGGATGCGATGAAAAAGATATAGCACTCCACGCACATACGAATGTGTACACTATCCCGACCGAACATCCCCGTTCGGTCGGGATTTTTTGTACCCTGCTATCCGCGTTCCGGGCAGCATCCCGAAAATCCGCACAAAATTTGCGACCTTTGTCGATAAACGCAGCAAAAGACCATGAACGAAATAAGACGAGTAGCCCTGATAGGCGTCGGAGCGGTCGGCACGGTGCTGGCCGTTCGGTTGCAGGCGTGTTTGGGCAAGGGTTTCAGCCTAATTGCCGACCCGAAGCGGCAAGAGCGATTGTGTCGTGACGGGATTCTGTTTAACGGCGTTCGTTACGACTTCCCCTTTGCCGAGGAGGGGACGGCGCAGGAGTTGATTTTGATTGCGACCAAAGCGACTGCTCTCCCCGAGGTGATGGAACGCATAGCCCCCTATATTGGAGAGAGTACACTGATACTGTCGCTGCTGAACGGCATCGACAGCGAAGAGCGGCTTGCATCACGTTTCGGTGCCGAGCATCTGTTGTACTCCTACTTTCTGGGGCATCCGAGCATGCGCGACGGGAACCGCGTCGCGCATGACGGCACCTACCGCATCTACTTTGGCGAAGCGGAGAATCGGGCGGTGTCGGAGCGCGTCGAACGCGTCCGACACCTCTTTGACCGCGCCCGTATCCCTTACGAGATACCGCAGGATATGCGTGCCGCCCTGTGGCAGAAATTCATCATCAACATCGGCTGCAACCAAACCACTGCCCTGCTCCGCCGTCCGTACGGCCATCTGCAAGAAAATGCCGAAGCGCTGCGGTTGGCCCGTCTGATGATGGACGAAGCGGCCGAAGTGGCACGGCGCATCGGCCTCTCCAACCCGCAGGAGATGGTCGAAGAGGCGGTGCGCGTCATCCGCTCGATGAATCCCGAGGGAAAAAGTTCGATGCAACAGGATGTTGAGGCAGGACGAGAAACCGAAATCGAGATTTTTGCCGGTACGCTCTGTCGGCTGGCCGATTCCATGGGGTATGACGTGCCGTGGAATCGTGCTGCGTACCAGATAATATCGGCTTTGTAAGGAGAGTGGGCTGAAATGTACGCGCCTTTTTGCCTATCTTTGACCAAACGCTAACCCACAACACTTTTGTATGGAACTTATCCGCATTCAAAACCCTTCACACCCCTGGTTTCACGAAACGTGGCAGATTTACGAAGCCAGTTTCCCGCTGGCCGAGAGGCGTCCTCTTGCTGAACATATCCGCGCACTGGAGAACGAGACGTTCCACTACAACCTGTTGGCTGAAAACGGCGAGTTGATTGGTTTGCTGTCATGGTGGGACTGGACGGCCGCCGACGGTACGCCCTATCGTTTCGGAGAGCATTTTGCCGTGGTTCCTACACTGCGCGGTGGAGGGTACGGTTCGCAGGCGCTGGAGTTCCTCAAAGGAGACGAGAGCCACATCGTGTTGCTCGAAATAGACCCTCCGACGGACGACATTTCGCGCCGCCGCGAACAGTTCTACCAACGCAATGGATTGGTCACCAATCCGTCGTATGACCACGTCCACCCCTCGTTCCGTCCGACCACCGCGCCGCATCGGCTTCTGATTATGAGCTACCCGCGACCACTCACCCCGGATGAGTTCCACACCTTCCAACGTTTCAACAACGAGGTGGTGCTGAGCTATACGGAACGTTAAACCTCCTCCCCCAATCACATGGCTACTGCACAAAAAAACCACCTCGAACTCACTCGCGGTGAGTTCGAGGTGATGCAACATCTCTGGCGGCTGGGCCACGCCTTTTTGGGCGAGGTGGTCGAGTCGTTCGGGCAGCCCCGACCCGCCTACACCACTATCTCGACCGTTATCCGCACGCTGGAGGCCAAAGGGTTTGTGCGCCATCGCCGTTATGGCAACAGCCACCGCTACACCCCCACCCTCAGTCGCAAGGAGTATGCCGAGCAGCAGGTCCTGCGGCTGCTGGAGCAGTTCTTCCACGGTTCAACAGGCGAGCTGGTGCGTTTCATGGCCTCGGAGGGGGTATTGAGTGAAGAGCAGCGCGCCGCCCTGCTGGAGGCGGCGCGCGAGCTCATTGAGGCGAAATAGTCCACCCGCCGCACATCACTCCCCTCTCTGTCGGCGATAGCACGTCTCGACCTCGTCCCACGAGATGCCCAGCGTCTGCATGGCCGTAAAAAGCTCGGGCAGGGCGGTTTCGAAGAAGGCTGCCCGTTTCAGTGCGGTTACCTGCTGTTTCGCCCCCGCCGAGACGAAGTAGCCCACGCCCCGCGTATTGGCAATCACCTCCGACATCTGGAGCCGTTCGTAGGCACGCATCACGGTATTGGGATTGACCTGCAGTTGGGTTGCCAGATCCCGCACCGAAGGGATACGCTCCTCTTCGGCCCACTGGCCGGCGGCAATCCGTTCACACACGTAATCGACAATCTGCTGATAAATCGGTTTTTCGTTTTTGAAATCCATAAGCGCACACTATTGAACAACCGACAATTTTCGGAAATGCCGCCAGGCCAGGTAGACCCACAGACAAGAGGATACAACAGAGAGCGAAATATTTATCCAGAATCCTGTCGTATTGGTCATGCCCAGCATCACGTTCTCCATCCAGAGCGTACCGACAAGCCAGCCTATCTGTAGGATAGCAACCCCGACCACGTACGCCCCATAACTAATCAGCAGCGTGAGCAGAAAGGGATGACGCCGAAACAGAACCGCACCCAACAGGAAGAAGGTCATGCTGGATAACGAGCCGCTCACAAACATGATACCCGTCCGCACCGCCATCTGTTTATCTTCCGGTATGATGGATGCCCACTCGTCCCATAGTTTTGCAGCCAGCGTAAAAACATTGTCAAACCCAAGGATGGCCGCCCATATCACATCCAGCAGAGAGAGCACCACCACTATGGCCACAGGCACCACCACAATGCCCATAAGGGTTGCATAGAGAAATTTTTCGCTTTTCGAGGCCGGCAGCATGGTTTGCATCACAGCACTCCCTCGAGCACGATAGCTTTTGAAGCTCCAGGAGATGTTCAGAAAGACGACAACCCCCACGGCACAAAGAATCAGGAAGCGGGCAATATAGGGTTCCGATGAATAGGTCTCCAATGGGTTTCCCAAGAGCACCCGCATGTTCAGCAACAGATAGACCAGACTGCTAAAGAGCGCCAGTCCGCCGAATTTCAACAACCAGGCCCGCCGCTGGCCCGTCCACTCGGCACGGGCAAAGAGGCCGAAACGTTTCCAAGAGAATTTATCTTCCATGGCGTGTACTATCGATTAAAAAGGTTTTTGAAGGTCTGCCGATTGGCCAGTGCCGCATTGAAGAGCAGCTCCATGTCGATGGGCGACTCTTCGGCCGTCGGGTTGAGGCGCACACCCCACCGTCCGTGAATGGTCTGTTCGGCATAGAGGGCTTCGTCTGTCTCGTTGAGGTGAGTGAATTGGAGGCGTTGTGCCACTTCACGGGTCGTGGCATTCAGCAGGATTTCGCTGGAGTCGAGCACCACCACCGCATCGATAAGTTGGTCAAGGTCACGTACCTGGTGAGTCGAAATCACAATCGTCCGACCGCTGTCGGCCGCAGCCGCAATAATGCGTCGGAAAGCCCCTTTCGAGGGGATATCCAGTCCGTTGGTGGGTTCGTCCATCAGCAGGAGCGGAGTGTTGCAGGCGATGGCAAAGGCGATGGCGGCCTTTTTCTTC
The DNA here is from genome assembly GCA_019113395.1 of Candidatus Rikenella faecigallinarum. Taxonomy (GTDB): domain Bacteria; phylum Bacteroidota; class Bacteroidia; order Bacteroidales; family Rikenellaceae; genus Rikenella; species Rikenella faecigallinarum. Next base: position 10,872 of record DXHL01000007.1, read on the forward strand.
TGCCCGAACGACATCTGGTGAAGATTTTGGGCTACGGGCACCTCAAATTCGGCAAGCAGCGCAGTGAGTTGCTCTTGCGAAAAGTTTGGATAGAAACAGCCGTAGACGCGGGCATACTGGGCCATGGTCATGCGCGGGAGGTCGAACTCCTCGGGCAAGAAAAACACCTGACTGAGGAATCCCGGTTCGCGTCGCTGCGGCACACGCCCCAGCACCGTTATCTCCCCCGACCGCGGGAACAACAACCCCGTCATAAGCTTCAACAGCGTACTCTTCCCGGCACCGTTCTTTCCCAACAACCCGTAAATGGCACCCTGCCGCAGATCCAGGTCCAAGCCATCAAAGAGCCGCCCCGACCGATAGCCAAAGGCCACCTGTTCAAATTTTATCATAATTCACGTTTTTGTGGTTTACATAGCGTTTTCCAATCAGCCCGGCACGCCACTGCAACCAGCGCCCCATCCCCCATCCGGCCAGACTCCATATCAGCAGTTGCAGCACAATATTTACGGCCGAAAGATTCAACGGTTCATCCCACAACAACCAGTTGGTAAACGGGAGAAACAGCATCACCAGATAGCCCCATCCCAAGCCCCACCACATCAGCCTCCGTTTTTGGCTGCGCTGCTCAGGTGTCAATTCTCGTTTTATTGTTTTGGTGTATTAATGAATTAGTACACTGCAAATGTATATATAAAATTTAATCCTCCAAACAAAACGGTGAGAAAACAGCGAAAAAAGTTTATCTTTGCTAAGTACAAGTGGCTTGTACAGCCACACTATACAACCCAAACCACTAACCCAAGACCGATGAAACGTATGAAAATGATTCTTGCGGCTGCCGCCCTGTTGCTGAGCGCAGGCACAGCCCTCGCACAAAACCACAAAACCGACATTCCGTACATCGAAATCAGCAGTTCGGCCGACACGCTGGTGGTGCCGAATAAATTCCGTATCGCCATTACCCTTTCCGAGGCCCCCAGCAAAGGAAAAACGACCCTGGCCGAGTTGGAAAAATCGCTGGCAACGGCCCTCACCGCCTCAGGTGTCGATATGCAAAGCCAGCTGGTCATCACAGGCCAGTCGAACGCTGACGGGAAACGCAAAGACATCTATCAGTACAAAAGTTATCTGCTGACGCTGCACGAAGCGGCACAGGTCGAGACCGTATTCGATGCCCTTCAGGCCAACGGAATTTCGAATGCCACACTGACCGAGAGCACCCGTAGCGACCTGCGTGAGCTGCAGGCACTGGTACGGGTCAAGGCGATGAAAAACGCCCTGCAAACCGCCGAAGAGCTGGCCGGAGCCGTGGGACAGCGTGTCGGGAAAGCCATTCTGATTCAGGCCTACTCGGCAGCACCTGAAACCCGTATGGGAGCCACGATGATGGCAGCCAAAACGGGCAATGCCCTGATGGAGGATGCCGTGGTAATGCCGAGCCTGAAATTCAACGATGTACGGGTCAGCCAAAACGTAACGGTGCGCTTTGCATTGGAATAATAGGACAGTGGGTCTCTTTTTTGTTAGAAATTCAACAAAACGGCGGGTAAATCCCGCCGTTTTTCGTATCTTGCAGGCTCGACTGAATTAATGAAAAAATTTCAAAACACAGACACACCTATGGTATTCGACATCGAGATGATACGGCAACGTTATGCCACGATGCCCGAGGCGGTAGCGGCCGTCCGACAGGCAACGGGGAGCGCGCTGACGCTGGCCGAAAAGATATTGCTGACCCACCTTTATGACCAGGACACTGCGCCACGCTTCCGCCGCGGCGAAGACTACGTCAATTTTGCACCCGACCGGGTGGCGATGCAGGATGCCACGGCTCAGATGGCGCTGCTTCAGTTTATGAATGCCGGTCGGCAGCGTGTGGCAGTGCCCTCGACCGTGCACTGCGACCACCTGATACAGGCCGACCGTGGTGCGGCCGAGGACCTTCCCGCAGCACGGGAAACCAACCGTGAGGTGTATGACTTTCTCTCGTCGGTGTCGAACAAATACGGTATCGGCTTTTGGAAACCCGGAGCCGGGATTATCCACCAGGTCGTACTGGAGAACTACGCCTTCCCCGGCGGGATGATGATTGGCACCGACTCCCATACCCCCAACGCCGGCGGGCTCGGGATGATTGCCGTCGGTGTGGGAGGTGCCGACGCAGCCGATGTCATGTCGGGCATGCCGTGGGAACTGAAGATGCCCCGCCTGATTGGTGTAAAACTCACCGGAAAACTCAGCGGCTGGGCCGCCCCGAAAGATGTCATTCTCAAGTTGGCCGGCATCCTGACCGTTAAGGGGGGAACGAATGCCATTATCGAATATTTCGGGCCGGGGACGGCCACCCTCTCGGCAACGGGGAAAGCCACCATCTGCAACATGGGAGCTGAAGTGGGAGCCACGACCTCGCTTTTCCCGTACGATGCGAAGATTGCCGCCTACCTGCGTGCCACGGGACGCAGCGAAGTGGCTGACCTGGCGGACGGCATAGCTGCAGAATGCCTCACGGCTGACGCTGCGGTGTTGGAACATCCCGAACGCTACTATGACCGCGTTATCGAAATCGACCTTTCGACCCTCGAACCCTATATCAACGGTCCTTTTACGCCGGATGCGGCGGCCCCCATTTCGGAATTTGTCCGCACGGCACGCGAGAAGGGCTACCCCGAACGGATGGAAGTGGGTCTTATCGGGTCATGCACCAACTCCTCGTACGAAGACCTTATGCGTGCCGCGTCGGTAGCGCGTCAGGCTGCCGAAAAGGGGTTGAACGTACAGGCCGAATACATCATTACGCCGGGGTCGGAACAGGTACGTTACACGGCCGAACGGGACGGTGTACTGAAAGCACTCGAGGCGATTGGCGGTGTGGTGATGTCGAACGCCTGCGGGGCTTGTATCGGGCAGTGGAAACGCCACACCGACGACCCCAAGCGGGCCAACTCGATAGTGACGAGCTTCAACCGCAACTTCGCGGCGCGCAACGACGGGAACCCGGCCACCCACGCCTTTGTGGCCTCGCCTGAGCTGACTACCGCCCTGACCATTGCGGGACGCATCACCTTCAACCCCCTGACCGACACCCTGACCAACGGCAAAGGGGAAGCCGTCAAACTCGACCCGCCGACAGGCGACGAACTGCCCGTACAGGGCTATGCCGTGGAGGACGCGGGTTATCAGGCACCTGCCGAAGACGGCTCGACCGTCACGGTGGCCATTGCACCCGACTCACAGCGTCTCCAACGCCTCGAACCCTTCGCTCCGTGGAACGGCGAAGATTACGAAGGGCTGCGCCTGCTGATTAAGGCACAGGGGAAATGCACGACCGACCACATTTCGGCTGCCGGCCCGTGGCTCCGTTTCCGCGGACACCTCGAAAACATCTCCGACAACCTGCTGATGGGAGCCACCAACGCCTTCCTGTCGGCAGACCAGGCGGTGAATAACGTGCTGAACCCGCTGACAGGGACGTATGACAAGGTGTCGTCCGTGGCCAAAGCCTATAAGGCGGCAGGATTGGGCAGCATCGTCGTAGCACAGGAGAACTACGGCGAAGGCTCCTCGCGCGAACATGCCGCCATGGAACCCCGTTTCCTGAACGTGAAAGTGGTACTGGCCCAGTCGTTTGCCCGCATCCACGAAACCAACCTCAAGAAACAGGGGATGTTGGCCCTGACCTTTGCCCACAAAGAGGACTGGAACCGCGTGCGCGAAGATGACCAAATTTCGATACGCGGGCTGAAGAGTTTTGCACCGGGTAGCCCGCTGACCGTCGTGCTGCATCATGCCGACGGCAGCGAAGAGTCCTTCGAAGCCAACCACACCTACAATGCCCTGCAAATCGAATGGTTCAAGGCAGGGAGCGCCCTTAACCTGATTAGTAAAAATACGAAATAGCGATGGAAAAGATTTCAATTCAGAACGGAACACTGCACGTACCCTTCCACCCGACCATTCCCTACATCGAGGGGGACGGTATCGGTGTCGATATATGGCCGGCTACGCGGCGGATTGTGGATGCGGCAGTAGCGGCCTGCTACGGCGGAGAGCGGAGCATCGAATGGAAAGAGGTGCTGGCCGGCGAAAAAGCCTTCAACCAAACGGGGAACTGGCTGCCGGAGGAGACTCTTGCCGCTTTCCGCGAATACCTCGTGGGTATCAAGGGGCCGCTGACCACGCCGATTGGTGGCGGTATCCGCTCGCTGAACGTAGCGTTGCGGCAGGAGCTCGACCTCTATGTTTGTCAGCGTCCGACGCGCTATTTCCGAGGTGTGGTAACCCCGCTCAAACGGCCTCAGGATGTCGATATGGTGATTTTCCGCGAAAACACCGAAGACATCTACGCCGGTATCGAGTGGCAGACCGGAACCCCCGAAGCAAAAAAAGTGCTCGATTTTCTGGTTAATGAGATGGGCGTGAAGAAGATTCGCTTTCCCGAGAGCTCGTCGTTTGGCATTAAACCCATCTCGCGCGAAGGGACTGAACGTCTTGTACGGGCTGCCATCCGCTACGCCATCGACCACCGTCTCCCCTCGGTAACCCTTGTTCACAAAGGGAACATCATGAAATTCACCGAAGGGTCGTTCAAAAACTGGGGTTACGAACTGGCACAACGCGAATTCGGCGACCAAACCTTCACCTGGGCCGAATGGGAACGCATCAAAAAAGCCGAAGGCGAAGAGGCTGCCAACGCGGCTCAGGAGGCTGCCGTACAAGCCGGCAAGGTAATCATCAAGGATGCCATTGCGGACGCTTTTCTGCAGTGGACGCTGCTCAAACCGCGCGAGTTCTCGGTGATTGCCACTCCGAACCTCAATGGCGACTACATCTCCGACCAGCTGGCCGCCATGGTCGGGGGGATTGGGATTGCCCCGGGTGCCAACATTAACTACGTGACCGGGCACGCCATTTTCGAAGCGACCCACGGCACGGCACCCATCCACGCCGGCAAAAACAAGGCAAACCCCTGTTCGCTGCTTCTGTCGGCCGTGATGATGCTCGAATACATGGGGTGGAAAGAGGCCGGCACGGCGATAGTGGCTGCCATGGAGAGCGCCTTTGGCGAAGGCAAGGCGACCTATGATTTGGTCCGTTTCATGGAGAACGGCACCAAACTCTCGACCCGCGAATTTGCCGACCTGCTGATTGCCAAAATCCAGAACAAATAACCCTATTCTCTCGCCTATTGCCATGAATAAAGATTATCTGATATACAAACTCTCCGAGACGGTCAAAGAGACCTCCCGCATCGACAACGAGCTCTTCAAACGCTACGGCGTGAAACGCGGTCTGCGCAATGAAGACCACTCGGGGGTGCTGGTGGGACTGACCAATATCGGGGATGTGGTCGGTTACGAACGCCTGCCCGACGGGGGCGGGCTGAAAGCCATCCCCGGCAAACTGCTCTACCGCGGCATAGAGGTTTCGGACCTGGTGCACGGCGTACAGGCTGAAAACCGCCTCGGGTACGAAGAGACTGCTTTCCTGCTGTTGTCGGGCTACCTGCCTGACCGCGAAGAGCTCGAAACGTTCACCAACCTTCTCAACGAGCAGATGGTTCTGCGCCACGCTACCAAAATGAACATCCTGCAACTCTACGGGAATGACATTATGAATATCCTGGCGCGTTCGGTGCTAGTGCTGTATGCATTCGACGAAAATGCCGATGACACCTCGCGGGATAACCTTATCCGTCAATCGGTAGACCTGATAGCCAAATTCCCGTCGATTATCGCCTACGGCTACCACACCATGAACCACAACAAAAATGGCGGGTCGCTGCACATCCGTATTCCGAAACCGGACTTTTCGCTGGCCGAAAACTTTATCTACATGATGAAGGGTTCGAAAGGCTACACTCCGCTGGATGTCAAGGTACTGGACCTTTGTCTGATTCTGCATGCCGAGCACGGCGGGGGGAACAACTCTACGTTTACGACCCGCGTCACCAGCTCCTCGGGAACGGACTCTTACTCGTCCATAGCTGCGGCCATCGGTTCTCTGAAAGGTCCCCTACACGGGGGAGCCAATCTGCAGGTGATGGATATGTTTGCCCACCTGCGCGAGGCTATCTCGGACTGGACCGATGAAACCGAAGTTAAAAACTACCTGATGCGCATGCTGCGCAAAGAGGTGTACGACAAAAAGGGGCTTATCTATGGTATCGGTCATGCCGTCTATACCATTTCTGACCCTCGGGCACTGTTGCTTAAGGAGATGGCACGCTCGCTGGCACAGGAAAAAGGGCGCGAACGGGAGTTCGATTTTCTGGAGTTGGTCGAACGACTGGCCATTGAAAGTTTTATGGAGTTCAAGGGCAACTCGGTAAACAAACGGGTGTGTGCCAATGTGGACTTCTACTCGGGCTTTGTCTACGACATGATTGGCCTGCCGCGCGAGGTTTACACTCCGTTGTTTGCCATGTCGCGTATTGCGGGCTGGATGGCACACCGCATCGAAGAGTTGAACTTCGACAGCAAACGGATTATTCGCCCGGCATACAAAAACGTAGCACCGGCAGCCCGATATACACCTTTGGAAAAGAGATAATTCTCCGAACCAGAATACGGTCAGGGGGCGCTCGTTATGCAAACGAGCGCCCCCTGGTCATTTGAACCTCCTCTTGTAAACAAAAACAGAGGAATCTTCTTATCAAAGATTCCTCTGTCCAAATAGCAGAAAGAGCTGCCCAAAATACCCCATTACAATCGGGCCAGCATATTCTTTACGTTGTTTTCAATACGTTCCTGAATAGCCGCCTCAGAGTCAGCCGCAGCACCACGGTCGAAGGTCTCGCCCGTAATATGCTCGTAGAGTTCAATATAGCGTTCACTGACACTATCCACAAAGGCATCGGTCAGTTCCGGCATCACATCGCCCTTGCGCCCCTGGAAGTTGTGTTCCATAAGCCATTCGCGTACAAACTCTTTCGAGAGTTGGCGTTGCTGTTCTCCCTTGTCAAAGCGTTCCTGGTAGCCGTCGGCATAGAAGTAACGCGAGCTGTCCGGGGTATGTACTTCGTCAATCAGGTAGATTTCACCGTCTTTCTTACCGAACTCGTATTTCGTATCCACCAGAATCAGACCATGTTTGGCCGCAATCTCCGTTCCGCGTTCGAAGAGTTGCATGGCATACTTTTCAAGCAGGGCATAATCTTCGGCCGATACCAGTCCCTGACGGATAATCTCCTCTTTCGAGATATTTTCGTCGTGGAGCCCCAGTTCGGCTTTGGTGGTCGGGGTGATAATGGGTTTTTCGAACTTTTGGTGTTCGCGCATTCCCTCGGGCAGCGGAATACCGCAGATGGAGCGTGCCCCGGCCTTATAGTCCCGCCACGAGCTGCCGGTGAGGTATCCGCGGACAATCATTTCGACGGCAAAGGGTTCACATTTATGCCCCACGGTCACCATCGGGTCGGGCGAAGCAATTTTCCAATTCGGGCAAATATCAGTCGTCGCATCCAGCGCCTTGGCCGCAATCTGGTTCAGGACCTGTCCTTTGAAAGGGATTCCCTTGGGCAACACCACGTCAAATGCTGAGATACGGTCCGTTACGACCATGACCAGGTATTTGTCGTCGATGTTATATACGTCGCGTACTTTGCCTTCGTACAAAGACTTCTGACCGTCGAAGTGCATGTCGGTCTTTACCAATGCTTTCGCCATAATGCTGTAAGAGTTTTATGTAAACTACGTTTTGTTAGTGTATTGAATGCTTTTCAAAGGCCTGAACAATATGTCCCACCAACTCGTGTCGGACAATATCCTTTCGGTCAAACTCCACCACGGCAATTCCCTTGATTTTCCGCAGCATCTCGACAGCAGGCATCAAGCCGGAATCACCCTTGTTCGGGAGATCGATTTGGGTAATGTCGCCCGTGACGATAAATTTGGCATTGCGCCCCATGCGCGTGAGGAACATTTTGATTTGAGAGAGAATCGTATTCTGCGCCTCGTCCAGAATCACAAAGGCGTTGTCGAGGGTTCGTCCGCGCATATAGGCCAACGGTGCAATCTGTACGATTCCTTCCGTCATGTAGTCCTGGAGTTTTTTCGGGGGAATCATATCATTCAGGGCATCGTACAGGGGTTGCAGATAAGGGTCCAGTTTCTCTTTCATGTCCCCGGGCAGAAATCCCAGTTTCTCGCCCGCTTCTACGGCCGGGCGAGTCAGGATAATCCGCTTCACCTCGCGGTTTTTCAATGCCCGCACAGCCAGCGCAATAGCCGTATAGGTCTTCCCGCTCCCTGCCGGTCCCACGGCAAACAGCAGGTCGTTCTTATCATAGAGTTCTACCAGTTTCCGCTGGTTCGGGGTCCGCGCCCGCACAATGTTCCCGTTGTTCCCGTACACAATCACATCTTCCGCCCCACTCCCCTCTTCGTTTTGTTCTCCGTTTGGGGGATGCTTGCCGCTTTTCTCTGCTACGGCTCCCGAGGTTGTCCGCAGGTGAGTCGGCGTATCGAATATCTGGTCCACCACCTGTGGCGAAAGATGTCCGTAACGCTTATAATATCGCAGCAATTCACCCAACCGCTCCTCGAAACGCGCTATCCGTTCGTCCGAGCCCAAAAGTTTCAGCGTACCGCCTCGTGCCACGATTTTCAACTCGGGGAACTTCCCCGTCAGCGAGTTGAAGTTGGCGTTTGCGGGTCCGTAGAACTCTACCGGGTCAATGAGTTCGCCGAGGTCGATGATTTTTTCACCCATGGAATCGGAGTCCGTATAAATGGTTCGGTTAGCAATGCATTATTTAATCAACATATAGCCCAGTGAAATGGCAACCTTTTGTTCATTGACCTTGAGATTGGGAATCGAGACAGAGGTCACCCCGCCATCCGTAATATTGGTAAAGTTACCGCAATAGCGGGCATCAATGGTCAGTCGCCCGAGGTCAAGCCCGATACCGGCCTGATAGCCGAGTACAAAATTTTGGAGTCTCGGTGCCACCTTAGCCTCCTGTGTTCCCGCATTGAGCACTTCGTCCATCGGGAAACGGAACGAAGGTCCCACCATCAGACGGACAATCGAGAATTTCCACCCGACCAGCACCGGCACTTCAATCCAGTTGGAGCGGATTTTGAGTTGGTCGCCATACTCTCCGCCGCCTCCGTTCGAAGCATCGATGGGGAAGGTTCCTGTCGTACGGCTGTAGACGATTTCGGGTTGAAGCAGAAAGCCCAAAGGCAAACGGACACGGGTTTGGAAACCAAACTCGAAACCGGGCTTTGTACTGCTGTGGTCGTAGTTAGCCGAATTGTTAAACGTGTATTTCAGTTCCGAACTGTTGATAAGCAGCCCGCCTTTCAGCCCTAATTGAAAAATGGATTGCGCCTGTACCGTGGCCAGACTGCTCAGAAGAATCAGCGTAAAGAAGATTTTTTTCATTTGAAATCAAATTAGCGTAAAACAGCCCCGTGAGAGAGGGTTACATCCGCCACAGGCACTCTTAACGCGGAGTAGAACCGCAGAACAAAGATACTCCATTTTTCCTTTACAACAACGGGCTGAACAATCGCGCCACGGACTCTTTGAAGAGTTCCACCCGCGAACGATTTGCCCAACGGCGTCGTGTGAGGCGTTCACACCCTTCGAGGTCATGCAGGAAGCGCAGTTCGATACGGTCGGTCACCTCCCGGTCATACATCAGTGCCGTCACCTCGAAGTTGTCCTCAAAGCTGCGATTGTCCATATTGGCCGTACCAATCGAGCTGAAGTGGCTGTCGATGGTCATGATTTTGCTGTGGTTGAAGCCTTCGGTGTAGAGATAGACTTTGATACGGGCTTCGAGCAGCTCGGTGATATAGGAGCGTGAGGCCCAGTAGACGATTTTGCTGTCGGAGCGAGAGGGGAGCATGATGCGAACATCGACTCCGCTCAGGGCCGCCACCTTGAGAGCCGTTAGGAGCGACTCACCCGGCATAAAGTACGGGGTGGAGATGTAGATATGGTCCACGGCCTTGGTAATGGCCGCGAAATAGGCCTGCATGATGGTGGCCCAGTCGGAGTCAGGGCCTGAGGTAGCAATCTGCACCGCGGTATTCCCTACCACATTATCCCGCACGGCGAGGTACTTCTCTTTGTCCTGCAGCTGAATACCTGTGGCAAAATACCAGTCTGTGAGAAAGGTAAGCTGCAGCATGTGTACGGCTGTCCCTTCAATCTTCAGGTGGGTATCTCTCCAAGGGCCGTATTTGGTGCCGTGGAGGTATCGGTCGGCAATGTTCAAGCCGCCCGTGTACCCCACCTCTCCGTCGATAACGACAATTTTACGGTGGTTGCGGTAGTTGATTTTGCTGGTTAGCCAGGGGAAGACGACCGGCATAAAGCAGTGTACCTGCACACCGGCTTCGCGCAGCGAACGGATAAAACTGCGTTTGAGATTCCAGCTCCCCACGTCGTCGTAGATGAAACGCACCTCGACCCCAGCCCGCGCCTTCTCCTTGAGGATTTCGGCAATTTCACCTCCGAGGGTATCGTTTTCAAAGATGTAGTATTCGAGGTGGATAAACGACCGGGCCTGACGAAGCGCCTCGATAAGCGACGTAAAGGTCTGTTCTCCGTCGTTGAGCACCTCCAGACGATTGTTCGTGGTCAGAAGGGATTTACTGTTGTTGAGCAGCAGGGTAATAATCTCCCGGTTGTCGGTCACTTCGGGATTCGAGAAGTTGTCGATTTCTCGCAACTGTTTGTAGCTGAGGAGTTCGAACTGTTTGAGGTCTTTAATCTCTTTACGATTGAAGATTTTTTGTTTTCGGTAGTCCTGTCCGAAAAAGACGAAGAGCCCAAGTCCGATAAAGGGCAAGAGGACGACGACGGCAATCCACGAGAGTGCCCGCACCGGGTCACGCCGTTCGTGAAGGACGGTGAAAACCGTCGCAATCACCAGCAGGAAGTAGAATACCAGCAGGCCGTAGATGACGATGCTCCAGATGTCCATGTACGCTAAGGTACGGATTTTTCAGCCCGAATATACATCCTGCTCGAAAAATAGGGACAAAAAGAGCCTTTCGCCCTACCCCTCTCCATCAACAACCGCACGAGGAGCCGCATTGTCGCCACACAGCCCCTTTCCTCGTGGATTATGCTTCATGCGCATCGCGGTACTTGTACCCCACCCCTTTGACCGTCACAATGTAGTCGGCACCGATTTTTTCGCGGAGTTTTCGGATGTGGACGTCGATGGTCCGCTCCCCGACCACCACGTCATCCCCCCAGACGGCCGTAAAGATTTCGTCCCGCAGGAAGACTTTCCCGGGTTTGGAGTAGAGCAAGGCGAGCAGTTCGAACATTTTGCGAGGGAGGACAATCTCCTCGCCGTTTTTCACCACCAGGTATCGTTCCCGGTCGATAATCAGGGAGCGTTTCTCCTGTTCGGCATCGGGAGCCTCAGTGGCGGAAGCGGCTGCGGCTCCGCTGTCCACCCGTTTCAACAATGCCCGAATACGGCTCACCAGCACATTCGGACGCACGGGTTTGGTGATGTAATCATCCGCTCCGGCGTCGAAGCCCGCCACCTGCGAATAATCTTCGGCCCGCGCCGTCAGGAAAGCAATCACGGCATCTTCGGTCTGCGGCATCTTGCGCAGCTGCCGACAGGTCTCCATCCCGTCCATGTTGGGCATCATCACATCGAGCAGCACCAGATGAGGCGATACTTCGGCCGCCCGTTTCAAGGCCTCGAGCCCATCCGAAGCCGTATAGACATCGTATCCCTCTTTTTTGAGATTGTAACGGATAAATTCCACAATATCCGCTTCGTCGTCCACAATCAGTATTCGGTAATTCATTCTTTTGTCCGATATTTGCAGTGTAAAGCGTCGTGCGGCAGCAGATTCGGAACAAACGCCTCCTGCGGTCGCCAATGTGAATACAAGTTTAAGGTATTCTTATCGAAATACCTTTTCAGGGGTCGATTTTTTAACGGAAAGTTAATCATGAACAGCACCATGAACCTGTTGCTGCGCGCGGCTATCGCAGCAGCGGCTAGCGACCGCGAGAAATTCGTGGACAAAGTGAGTTCGATTATCGAAGAGCGCGCGGGCACTTCGCCCGAAACGGCTCAGCAGCTGGCCGGCGGGGTGAATCAGTTGGTGGATATGCTGGACCAGCATCTCTTTTTCGAGCAGCTTTCGTCGATGGGTGGCGGTTCGGGCGACACGCAGCGTCTGGAAGAGAAAATCGACCGCCTGACAACCGCCATCGACCAATTGAATGCCAATCTTGAAAAGATAATCGGACGATGAAAGTCACGAATTTATACGTCGGCTACCTGAAAATCAGCCGTGCGGCGGAGATTGCAGGGATTGTGTTTCGTCAGGGGTTCGACGAGCTGATAGCCCACACGTGGATAGGCCGTCACATCCGCAAACGGCGCATACGCCACGCCAAACCTGTCTATACGACTGAAGAGCGGCTGCGCCTGACCATCGAAGACCTCGGGCCGACTTATATTAAGTTCGGACAGATTCTGGCCGACCGTCCCGATGTGGTTTCGGAGCGTTTCCGCAACGAGCTCAAGAAACTCCAGTCCACTGCCCTCCCCTTTGACGACCAGCTGGCCCGCACCCTGATTGAGGACGAGCTGGGGGCACCCATTGACAAGGTTTTCGCCACCTTTGACCCGACCTGCATGGCATCGGCCTCGATTGGACAGGTCTACGGCGCTACGCTGATGGACGGGTCGCCCGTGATTGTCAAGATACGCCGTCCGAAAATCGAACAGAAAATCAAGCTCGACCTCTACCTGATGCGCTACCTGGCTGCGAAGCTGGCCAAGAACTATCCGGAGCTGGCCGCAATCAACGTGGTGGGCGTAGTGGATGATTTCGGGGAGAGCATCATCCGGGAGTTGGATTACAACAACGAAGCGGGCAACATTATCCGCTTTCGGCAAATGTTCGAAGAGGACCCGACGGTCTATATTCCCCGGGTGTATGAAGAGTACACCACCAGCCGTCTGCTGGTGATGGAGCGTATCACGGGGATAACGCCCGACGACCCGATTATCCTGAAAGCCAACGGCCTCGACACCCAGCAAATCGCACTGAACGGAGCCCATGCGCTGTTGAAGATGATTCTGCGTCACGGCTTTTTCCACGCCGACCCGCATGCCGGCAATCTGTTTATTCTGCCGAACAATGTCATCGGATTCATTGACTTCGGGATGGTGGGCATTCTCACCCCGCGCGAAATGACCTTCCTGGCCAACATTTCACTCGGTATGGTGCGCCGCGACGCCACGATGATTGCCGATGCCCTAATAACGCTGTGCCACGTGCGTTTCTTCAAGCAACGCGACGAGCTGATTTTCAGCCTCCAGCAGATGACCTCGCAGTACAGCCATGTGCCGATTGACAAGCTGGACTATGCCGGCATGATTCAGCAGTGCATCAACCTCATTACCAAATATTCGCTCCAGATACCGAACGGCATTTTCATGCTGGTCAAATCGCTGGCCACCATTCAGAAAGTGGCCGAAAATCTGGACCCCGACATACCCTTTACCCCGCTCATCACCCCCTATGCCAAGGATGTGATACTGCAACGTTTCGCCCCGCGCCATTTGGCCGGCGAACTGTATCAGGCTTTGAAGAACTATGCCAACCTGGCCCTGACCCTACCCAACGACGTAAGCGAAATCCTCTACAAACTCAAACAGGGCGAGATTCGTCACAACATCCGTTTCGAGAACAGCGAGATGCTCCAAAAAGCGGTTCGCAACGTCGGTTTCCGCATGGCCTATGCCATTATTCTGGTGGGGCTGTTTATCGGTTCGGTGCTGCTTATCAACAGCCGTTCGGACCTCTCGTACGCCAAGTTTCTGTTGTGGGCTTCATCCATCCTGATTTTCATTCTTATCCTCAAGTGGATGTTCCGCAGAAAATAGATTCTCCTCACCCCGAAAGCAAGGACCCCAAAACACACGCATGGAAAACGCCAAATTCACCATACTCATTCCCACGTGGAATAACCTGGAGTACCTTAAACTCTGCGTCCGCAGCATCCGCGAAAACTCCACTTTTCCGCACCAGATTCTCATTCATGTAAATGAAGGTACGGACGGCACATTGGAGTGGGTGCGCGAGTCCCATATCGAGCATACGCATTCCGACCAGAATATCGGCATCTGTTGGGCCCTGAACGGCCTGCGGCCGCTGGTGAAGACAGACTACATCCTGTACATGAACGACGACATGTACGTGCTGCCGGGATGGGATGCCGTATTGTGGGAAGAAATCGAGCGCATCGGTCACAACCGTTTCTTCCTCTCCTCCACTCTGCTGCAACCCCGCCCGTTCTACTGCAAAAGCGTCATTGCTCCGGCCGACTTCGGGCAAACGGTAGCCGAGTTTCGAGAATCGGAACTGCTGGAACACTACCGCGACTTTGCGCACGGCGACTGGTGCGGCGCCACATGGCCACCGAACGTGGTACATCGCGACCTGTGGGACCTGGTCGGCGGGTACAGCGTGGAACTGTCGCCCGGGATGTATTCGGACCCCGACTTTTCGGCCAAACTGTGGATGGCGGGCGTACGGATTTTCAAAGGGTTGGGCGCAAGCCGCGTCTACCACTTTGAATCACGCTCAACAGGGCGCGTGGTCAAAAACAAGGGGAGCCGTCAATTCCTGCACAAGTGGGGCATCACCTCGGCCTCGTTTGTCAATAATCTGCTCAAACGCGGAGCACCGTATGAAGCGGCAGCACACCCCATCAATATGCGCAAGTTACGCAAGGACTGCCTGCGCAGCCACCTGAAACGCATAGCCACCTCGGTGAAGTCGCTCGGGTTTGCCCGCAATCTGTGGGAATAATCTCATTTCAGCACAATTAGCTCCTCACATGGAAGCCACCTTCTCCCTGATACCCGATATGCAACCGCTGGTCAGCGTCGTCGTTCCGGCCTACAACATTGCCGACTACTTGCCCGCCTGCCTCGATTCTTTGCTGCGACAAAGCTACAAGAATCTGGAAATTATCGTCATAGACGACGGCAGCCGCGACGCAACGGGCGAAATATTGGACCGTTATGCCGCTCGTGACCCGCGTATTCGCGCCGTGCACCAACCCAACAGTGGGGTGATGACGGCACGTAAAAAGGCTTTGGAGTTGGCATCGGGTACGTACGTGTGCTTTGTGGATGGAGACGATTACCTGCCGGACCAGGCCATCGAGACCCTCTGCCGCACCGCCATCAGCACACAGGCCGATATCGTTTGCGGCGATTACTATCGGGTTACGGCGGACTACTGCGTGGAGGTTCACAGCCGCCAAACGCAGCCTGAACGGGGATTGGAGTTTCTGAAAGGCCTGCTGGCACTACACACGGACGGTTTCCTGTGGGGAAAACTCTACCGCCGCCCGCTGTTTGACCAACTGGATTACAGCCGTCCCTTGCAGTATGCTGAAGACCTCTATATCAACGTGCAGGCAGCCTGCCGGCAACCTGCGGTGGTTCACATTCCGCAATGCGTCTACTGCTATGTGCGGCGGGCAGGGTCGCTCAGCAGCCACACCATGTCGATTGATTTCCACATTCGGTTTGCCGAACAGGTCAATCACTATCTGCAAGACCATCTGTCAGCCGAAGCATACAGTGAGGTGCAGCCGTGGTTTGTGCTGATGAAACTCTATTTCTACAACATGTATGTGGGCAAGAGTTCCCACACCTGGATTGGAGACAACCCTTACGTACAGCAGTTGTATGCCGAATTATCCGAGCCTGCGGTTCAGCGGCTGTACCGTGCCGGCTATACCGCGTCTCAACGGGCCATATTGAATTTGAACCGTCACCGCGGAACGGTATGGATGGGGAAAGTGCTAACCACCGTACTCCGCATCCGTCAGAGCATCCTGAAGCGGATAAAGGGGCTGTCCCAAAAAGGGAAGAAGTACGCCGCCTAAAATTATGCCGTCAGCAGCGAAGCAATAACAAAGATGGCATAGACAATGCTGGCCACACCGTTGGTCAGCCCGAACATGGCTCCGATTTTCGAGAGGTTGTTCGGCCGCACCACCACGTGCTGGTAGACCAGCAGGGCTAAAAATACCGCTGCGCCCACCCAGTACAAGAGCGTATGGCCCAATCGAGCACCCACCACAACCACCATAACAACTGAGAGCACATGCAACAAGAGGCTTACGGCCAACGCTCCCCGCACCCCCAACGCTGCAGGTATGGAGTGTAGCTTTTCGTCGCGGTCGAAGCCGGTATCCTGAAGGGCATAGATAATGTCGAATCCCGCTACCCAAGTCAGCACCAGCACCGAGAGCCATACGGGAGTCATGACCAGGGTTCCCGTCACGGCGATATATGCCGCACTGGGAGCAATGGCCAGCCCCAGCCCCAACACCAGATGACAGAGAGCGGTAAAACGTTTGGTGTAGCTATACCCGAGCAGCACCACCAGCACCACAGGCGACAGCATCCCCGTCAGCGGATTAAAGAGCGCCGCAACGCCCATAAAAGCCAAAGCATTCAGCACCACAAACCACGTTGCCGCGCGCACCGTGATTTTTCCGGCCGGGATTTCTCGGGTAGCGGTTCGGGGATTCTTCGCATCGAATTTTCGGTCGACCAGTCGGTTAAAACCCATGGCCGCATTGCGAGCAAAGACCATGCAGGCCAGGACTCCCACCAGCACCCACGGGTTGAACCCTGCGGCTTGCACCCCCAGCGTATAGCCGATAAGGGCAAAGGGAAGCGCAAAGGCCGTATGGGCAAATTTCACAAGCGAAAAATAATCCTTCAGGTTCGCCATTGTATTCGACTAATTATTTGACAGATAGGGCTCAAGAATCATCAACAGTTGCGAGACATCCCGCGAGGGATTCCCCACCACTACATTGGCCTGTCCGTAGTAGGTTTCGCGCTCGGTGAGGGTCTCTTCGATATACCGCAGGAGCTCCTCGGGCGACTTCCCCTCGACCAGCGGACGGCGTACCTTGGCCGCCAAAAGACGGTTAGCCAGCATGCGTGGGGCAATCTTCAGGTAGACCGTCACCCCATGGGCGTTCATAAAGGGCATGTTTTCATTGAAACAGGGAGTTCCCCCGCCGGTTGAGATAACCGCCTTTTTATGCTGAGCAATCACCTCTTCGAGATATTTTCGCTCCAAAGCACGAAAATGCGCCTCGCCGTCCGTGGCAAAAATCTCACTAATCGTCCTGCCTTCGCCCGTCTCGATGGCTCGGTCAAGGTCGATAAAATCATAGTTCAACCGCGTCGCCAGCGGTCGTCCGAGCGTTGTCTTCCCGCTCCCCATAAACCCGACAAGAAAAATCAGCATAACCCTCTACCGAAACGTTGCAATCCGATTAAAAAAGTTCCAACTGATTTCCCGTGGCTGGCCCTTCATCCTCATCCGTTTCGACCGCTTCAGCCCCCACTACGGTTCCCTCCGCCTGAGGTGCGCTATTCCCTTCCTCCCCCTCGGACGAAGAAGAATCCTCTCCACCCGCGGTATCATTCTCTGCCTCCTTGTGCAACGGTTCGAGCCAAATGACCTCCTCAAGGGTCAGGTTCGAGAGCCGTTTCCCTTTTGCCCGATGGCTCTTGACTCCAATAAAGGCATCCGCATCCACCTCTTCAGGCGAACGACCGTTGTACTTGCCGCCATACTGCAGTTGCACCACCGGATAACGGTCGTCGTTCATGGTCACGAACTCGTTTTCGGGTTCCACAAACTGCTGCGGTTTCTGGTCGCATTGCTCGGCCTGGAAACGTTTCATGTAGTGCAACCCCTGCTCTTTATCAATATAAATGACCGTATAAATTTTGTTCGGGTCATATTTCTCGACAAAAAGCAGGTTTTCGGGGAAGTGCTGTCCCAAGTCAAAGTTCGAGGTATAATATTGGGCATCTTTCGTAAAGATAATCAGTCGGTCATCCCCTGCAAACTCACCTAAAAGTTCACCGCGTCCATCCGTATTGAGGCGGTTGATGTCGTGGTCGAACCAGATGTTCTGCCCGCCAAGGGTCGAAGTCCCCCGCTCCTTGAGCGTAATTTTGTGGATGGCGTACCGCGAAAAGAGATTCCCCTGCGACTGGCGCCCTTTGATAACCAAGTCACCGAAGTGCAGCTCCGTAATGAGTTTCTTGAGTCGCGGGCGCGGTTTGAAGTAGATTTTCAGCGTTTCAGCCTCACCGTTCGGATTGACACTCATGTAGAGCACCTCACTGCCCGGCGTTCCTTTGGTGATGTCGTACTCACGGTCGCGCGTAATCCCTTTGATGGCGCACCGTTTCATCAGAATAGCCCCCTTGAGACCGTCCCGATAGAGCACGTTGTAGATGGTGCGTTCGTCGTTTCGCTTGAATACACCGATATAAAGGATATTCTTGCTGAAGAAAGCCTTCTCGGAGACCTTCGTAATGGTATATTTTCCCTGTTTATTGAAGATGATTACGTCGTCGATGTCCGAGCAGTCACACACGTACTCCTCTTTCTTCATCCCCGCCCCAATACCGTAGAACCCTTCGGCCCGATTGACGTAGAGTTTGGCATTGGCCACCACCACTTTGGCCGCTTCAATCGTATCGAAACTCCGCAGTTCGGTCTTGCGTTCACGCCCCTTGCCGTACTTTTTCAGGATATTCTGGTAGTAGGCAATGGTATAGTCGGTCAGCGTCGCCAGATGGTGTTCCACCTCTTCGATTTCGGCTTCGATGCTCCGTATCAGTTCATCGGCACGGAAGGCATCGTAACGCGAAATGCGTTTAATCTTGATTTCCGTCAGCTTAATGATATCCTCGCGCGTGATCTCACGCCGCAGCTGCCCCTTGAACGGTGTCAGCTCACGGTCAATAGTTTCAAGGACGCTCTCCCAGGTGGTACACTCTTCGATAGAGTTGTAGATGCGGTTCTCGATAAAAATTCGTTCGAGCGACGACATGTGCCACTCTTCGTTCAGTTCTCCGAGCCGTATCTCGAGTTCCCGTTTCAGGAGTCCTTTGGTGTTATCGACCGACCGCCGCAACATATCGCTCACACCCATGAAGAGCGGCTTTTTGTCCTCAATCACGCAGGCATTGGGCGAAATGGAGACCTCACAATCCGTAAAGGCATAGAGGGCATCGATGGTCTTGTCGGGCGATACGTCGCCCGAGAGGTGCACCACAATCTCGACATTGGCCGCCGTGTTGTCGTCCACCTTTTTGATTTTGATTTTCCCCTTGTCGTTGGCCTTGAGGATGGATTCAATGACAGTCGAGGTACTTTTCCCATAGGGGATTTCCGAGATAACGAGCGTTTTTTTGTCCTGTTTGGCAATTTTAGCCCTCACCTTCACCACCCCGCCGCGCATCCCGTCGTTGTATTTCGAGCAATCAATCATCCCGCCCGTCGGGAAGTCAGGATAGAGCGTAAACTCTTCGCCCCGCAGGTAGGCAATCGAGGCTTCGAGGAGTTCGACAAAGTTGTGGGGCAGGATTTTCGAAGCGAGCCCGACGGCAATCCCTTCGACCCCCTGCGCCAGCAGCAGCGGGAATTTGACGGGGAGTGTCACCGGTTCCTGATTACGGCCGTCGTAGGAGAGCATCCACTCGGTCGTTTTGGGGTTGAATACCACGTCCAGTGCCAGTTTCGAGAGGCGCGCCTCGATGTATCGCGGCGCGGCGGCACTGTCACCCGTCAGGATATTTCCCCAGTTCCCCTGCGTGTCGATAAGCAGGTCTTTCTGCCCGAGCTGCACCAACGCATCCCCAATCGAGGCATCCCCATGCGGGTGGAACTGCATGGTGAACCCGATGATATTGGCCACCTTGTTGTACCGCCCGTCATCCATGCGTTTCATGGAGTGCAGGATACGCCGCTGAACGGGTTTCAACCCATCGTCCAGGTGCGGCACGGCCCGTTCCAAAATCACGTACGAGGCATAGTCCAGGAACCAGTCCTTGTACATCCCCGTTAGCCGATGCGCCACGGCATCCTGAATCAGTTGCGTGTACTTGCCATGCTTCTCGGGTGACACTTCGGTCACCTCAGCCGTCTCCACAACCTCTTTTTCGTTGTCGTCTATCGTACTCATCTATTGTATTTTCGCTCGCTTACCTGTTAAATTGCTTTAGACATCGCTTCATCCGTCTCCTCTTCGTCCAACATCACCTGTCCGTTCTCCAAATCTTCAACCAGGTCCTCTTCGATTTTCAGGTTGTCAATAATAAAATCCTGTCGCTCCTGCGTATTCTTACCCATGTAGAACTCCAGCATATCGGCAATCGGGTCTCCTTTGGTCAGGCGCACCTTTTCAAGGCGTATCCCCTCGCCGATAAACTCCTTGAATTCATTGGGCGAGATTTCCCCCAACCCTTTGAATCGGGTGATTTCGGGATTGGTTCCGAGCTGTGCAATGGCTTGCTGACGCTCCGTTTCGGTATAGCAGTAACGGGTCTCTTTCTTGTTGCGCACGCGGAAGAGCGGCGTTTGGAGAATATAGAGGTGCCCGCCCCGAATAATGTCGGGAAAGAACTGCAGAAAGAAAGTAATCAACAGCAGACGAATGTGCATCCCGTCCACATCGGCATCGGTTGCAATAATCACCTTGTTGTAGCGGAGGTTATCCATGTCCTCCTCAATGTTCAGTGCCGCCTGCAAGAGATTGAACTCTTCGTTTTCGTAAACCACCTTTTTGGTCAGGCCGTAGGTGTTGAGCGGTTTCCCCCGCAGACTGAAGACCGCCTGCGTATTGACATCGCGGCTTTTGGTAATCGACCCGCTGGCCGAGTCCCCTTCGGTGATGAAAATGGCACTCTCTTCGGCCCGTTCATCCTTATCCCCAAGGTGGATACGACAGTCGCGCAACTTTTTATTGTGCAACGATACCTTCTTGGCAAACTCACGCGCCTTTTTCTGAATCCCGCTGATGGCCTTGCGTTCCTTTTCGGCTTCCTGAATCTTTTTCAGCAGAATGTCAGCTGTTTCGGGATTTTTATGCAGGTAATTGTCGAGGTGCTCTTTCAGGAAATCTATCACGAAGTTACGCACCGTCACCCCGTCGGGCGACATCTCCTTGGAGCCGAGTTTGGTTTTGGTCTGCGACTCAAAGACCGGCTCTTCGACCTTGATGCTGATGGCTGCAATGATGGAGGTCCGAATGTCCGAGGCATCAAAATCCTTTTTGTAGAACTCCCGCACGGTCTTTACTACCGCCTCGCGAAAAGCGGCCTGATGCGTCCCGCCCTGAGTGGTGTGCTGCCCATTGACAAACGAATAGTAGCTTTCGTTATATCCGTTTCCGTGAGTCATCGCCACCTCGATATCTTCGCCCTTGAGGTGAATCGGCGGGTAGAGGAAGTCGCCCCCGACACTTTCGGTCAGCAGGTCGAGCAGCCCGTTTTTCGAGACATACGGCACCCCGTTGAACCGTATCACCAGTCCGGCATTGAGGTAGGTGTAGTTTCGAATCATCGTTTCGATGTACTCGAAATTGTAGCGGTAATCGCCAAATACCACGGTATCGGCCACAAACTGCACCCGTGTACCGTTCTTTTCGCCCGTGGCATCGGTATGTTCCCCGATTTTCTGCCCTGCAGCAAACTCAATGGTGCGCGCCTCACCATCCCGGGTACTGGTAATGATAAAACTCGATGACAAGGCATTCACCGCCTTAATCCCGACTCCGTTCAGCCCCACGGACTTTTTGAAGGCCTTGGAGTCGTATTTGGCCCCGGTGTTCATGCGCGAGGAGACCTCTTCAAGTTTCCCCAACGGGATACCCCGGCCATAGTCGCGAATGGTTACCGTGTTTCCTTCGACGTTAATCTCAATCTGCTTCCCGAAACCCATCATGTACTCGTCGAGCGAGTTGTCCAGGACCTCTTTGATAAGGATGTATATCCCGTCGTCGGGTTGCGACCCGTCGCCGAGTTTCCCGATATACATCCCCGGCCGACGGCGGATATGTTCCTTCCAGTCGAGGGTCTGGATATGCTCCTCGGAGTAGCTGCTGGCTGCCTCTTGTTCTGTCATGTTGTATTGTATCCTACTTTGAATCTGAATAATGTCTCGGAGCAATGTTCCGATGGGTGTCCTCCATCAGGGTATGGAGTCTGTCGCGCAGTTCGCGGGTCGAGCAGCATGCCACCTCTTCTGCCGTCACGGGCGGCAGGATATGCACCTGAAAGGTGTGCGGAGCCGCAATACCCCCCTGCCCAAAGGCATCGAACGTACCGTCAATCACCACCGGCAGCACATCCACCACGCTCTGCTCGGCCAGTATCATGGCTCCTTCCTTGAAGGCATTGACCCGCCCTGTTTTGGTTCGCGTGCCTTCGGGGAAGAGGATAACGCTCACTCCCCGTTTCAGGTAGGCTTCGCAACTTTTGAGCATCGCTTTGGCACTGGCCGTACCGCCGCGTTCAATGGCCACATCGCCGTGCATCCAGAGCACCCACCCGAAAATCGGGATTTTATAGACCTCCCGTTTGGAGACCCATTTGAAGTTGAAGGGCAGCACATACAGGAGCGGTATATCGAGCATGGCCTGATGGTTCGAGACCACCACATAGGGTCGTCCCGGGCGAATATGTTCACGCCCCGTCACCTCGATGCGCCACCACGGACAGAGGCGGTAAATCATCATTGACCAAAAGCGCGAGACGTGGTGACAAACCGCTCGATTTCGGTCGAAAAGCACCGTCAGGAGCCACGTCAGGGCAAAGACCGAGAAGATGACAACCGTAAAGAGCGTGAGTACCGTCAGATAGTATATGGTTTTGAGTCTCTTCATACGCAACATTCCGCACACGGGGCGTTAGAATTGTGCCCGCGCGATATTCCCGACCTGAATCAACAGCACACGCCCCTTGCCCAGCGACCCTACACCGGGTATTTGCACCTGGGTTTTCTCTCCGGGTGCCGCTTCGACCGTCACGGTACCTTCGCGTACGACTTTGTTGCCGTCCATCAGTCGATAGGTCACCGGATAGCAGTTCAGGTTGGTAAACTGGAGACGATTTTCAAACTCATAAATCCCCTTTGCGACATCCACCTGCCGTATCCGCACATTGGCAAAGAGTTCGCGCATCTGTTGATTGCGTTCCGAGGCTGGTATTTCGACCCAACCCTCCCGAATGGGGGTTTTGGTGTAGTCGTTGGTCAGGAAATATTTGCCTCCCGGCACATC
This sequence comes from Candidatus Rikenella faecigallinarum, assembly GCA_019113395.1. GTDB lineage: Bacteria > Bacteroidota > Bacteroidia > Bacteroidales > Rikenellaceae > Rikenella > Rikenella faecigallinarum. The sequence continues at coordinate 34,002 of DXHL01000007.1, forward strand.
GGCTGTCAGCGACATATCGTTCCACCGTTCGAGAAAAGCTCCCTGCAGTCCCGCCGTAGTCCACCACACAGGGTCGAACGCAACACGCGACGGAATCAGCGGACGTCCCGAGTGATTTTCCGTCGTTTTCGGATAATCGGGCATATAGATATCCGTATTCCACTCGCGGTCCGCCCCATTATATACCACAGGCCGTGTCCGTTCCAGCCCCTTGAGCATCAGGTAGCCCTGATACATGTTATATCCGTTTCCCGAACGGTCACCCAGCGACCACATCACCACCGAGGGGTGGTTTTTGTTGCGTTCGTACATCGCTTCGATGCGTGCCAGATAGGCCTCCCGCCACGCAGGGTTATTCGACAGTGTTCCTCCGCGCCGACGGTCTGTTCCAAGTCCTTCGGCGTTGATATCCGCCACGTCGCAGACGTAAAAGCCCAACTCGTCACACAACTGATAAAAACTGTACGGCATCGGATAGCCGTCCGTGCGGATGGCATTCACCCCGGCAAATTTCATCTCGGTGAGCAGTCGCTGCATTTGAGCCGTATCAATACAGTTACCTGTTTCGGGCGTGTGCTCAGCAAGGTTTACCCCCTTGAGTACCACAGGCTGTCCGTTTATCAACAGCCGTTCGCCGTCGGTTTCGACCGTTCGGAATCCCACCCGACACGCCACATACTCCGTGAAACGCCCTTCGCGCTTAATGCGATAGAGAATAGTATAAAGGTTAGGCTCCTCGGCCGACCATTTCACCACATTCGGAATCGAAGCCGTGAAACGTACGGTATCCTCGATGCGCATTCCCACCTCCACATCGCGGAAATTGCTATTGACCAGTTTCCCCTGGGGGTCATAGAGGTCATAATATACCGTCACGGGGAACGGATTGAGCAACTGCGTCTTGAGCAGCATGGCCGTTTCCAGCAACCCGTTGGTATAGGTCGGGTCGAGAGTCGTCTGCACCAGATAGTCACGCATCCGAATCTTGGGCTGCGCAAAAAGGAATATATCCCGATTGATGCCCGAGAGTCTCCAGTCCTGCCAATCTTCGAGGTAGCTGCCCGGAGTATACTGAGGCACCACCAGCGCCACCCAGTTTCGCCCTTCGCCCACATAGTGGGTTACGTCAAACTCCACCGGGTTTTTCGAGTCCTTCTGGCTGAAGCCCACCTCTTTCCCATTGACGTAGAGGCGCACCCCCGCTTTCACGGCTCCAATATGGAGAAAGTGTGCCTTGTCGAAGAGGTCGAACGGCACGCTGAATTTACGCACGTAGACCGCCACGGGTACATCCCCGGGCAGTTTCGGCGGTTGCACCCCACGTTTGGAATCGGCAAAGTCGTAGGCTTTCGCAGCATACACGGCACTCCCTTTGGCGCCATGCCCGGCTATTTCCCAGGCCCCGGGAAGTGCCACACTGTCCCACGAAGCGACGAGTTGTTCGAGTTCATCGACCGAACCGACCAGTTGGGGCAGTTCATCAGACGATGCAAAGAGGCGGAAGTTCCACGAGCCATTGAGATTGACAAAGTACTGCGAGCTGTCAAAATCGTTTTGAAAGGCGTGTTCCCGGTTGCGATAACTCACAAAGACCGTGCGAGGCAACTCCTCCCCCCGGGAAATGACATAGGGCGAGGGATATTTTTTCGTTTCGGCGCGAGAGCCGCACACGACTGTCAGCAAAGCGATAACGGCAAAAAGTCGTTTCATGGAAAGCAATTTTTCTAAACGGCAAATATAGGGCTTTTTCAGGAATTTTCCACCGGTCCCCGTGCCACGGCCGGGAGAGTTTCATTTTAGAAAAAAGACCTATCTTTGTCCTGATTGTTTAACCTCGAAACACATTTTACACAGCATGAAAGCATACGTTTTCCCCGGTCAGGGAGCTCAGTTTACCGGCATGGGTAAAGAGTTGTACGACACCGTACCGACAGCGAAAGCCCTGTTCGAACAAGCCAACGAGATTCTCGGTTTCCGCATCACGGACATCATGTTCAACGGCACGGCCGACGAACTGAAACAGACCAAGGTGACCCAGCCTGCCGTCTTCCTGCACTCGGTGATTTTGGCCAAATCGCTGCCCGACTTCAAACCCGACATGACAGCCGGACACTCGCTGGGGGAATTCAGCGCCCTGGTAGCAGCCGGTGCCCTGAGTTTCGAAGAGGGGCTGAAACTGGTTTCGAAACGTGCTCAGGCGATGCAGAAGGCCTGCGAACTGCAACCCTCGACCATGGCAGCCATCATTGCTCTGCCCGATGAAGTGGTCGAAGAGGTATGCGCCTCGATTCCCGAAGTGGTGGTGGCAGCCAACTACAACTGCCCCGGCCAGTTGGTTATCTCGGGTTCGATTGAAGGCATCGACAAAGCCTGCGAACAACTGACGGCAAAAGGGGCTAAACGTGCCCTGAAACTGAGCGTTGGCGGTGCGTTCCACTCTCCGTTGATGGAACCGGCCCGCGTGGAACTGGAAGCAGCCATTCAGGCGGCACAGTTTGCCACCCCGATTTGCCCTGTTTACCAAAACGTGGACGCCAAACCCTACACCGACCCCGAAAAGATTAAAGCCAACCTGATTGCCCAGCTGACGGCACCGGTGCGGTGGACCCAAACCGTTCAAAACATGATTGCCGACGGAGCGACTTCATTCACGGAACTGGGCCCGGGCAACGTTTTGGCCGGTCTGATTAAGAAAGTGAACCGCGAAGCGGTTTGCGAATCGAAGAGCACACTGTAAGCAGGAATACTGACATCATGTCCTCACTCGAATGAGGACATAGTCTCAACAGATACGGATTCAGCGGTTCAATCTCGACCCTATCGAGGTAGAGCCGCTGATTGTTTTAGAAATTCAATTATTTATATAACTTTACAGAATTCATTCATCGCCAGACCATGAAAAAAACAGTGACTATTAACCTTGGCGGTCGTCCCTTCACCATCGATGAGGATGCCTATAAATATTTGAATCAATACCTCAGACAACTGTCGTCTGAGGGTGTTGCCGCGGAAGAAGTGGCCGCTATCGAGCAGCGTCTGGCCTCGTTTTTCATGCAGAGCGGAGCACTGATTATCGACCTGAACGGGGTACGCGCAGCCATTACGGAAGTGGGTGCACCTGCTGCATTTGGCCGCACAGACGCTTCCGACGCGGCCCATGCCCCGCGACGTCTCTATCGCAGCCGGACAGACCGCATTATGGCCGGGGTTTGCGGCGGTATTGCCGAATATTTCAGTATCGACCCTTTGATTATACGATTGCTATATCTGGTCCTGACCGTACTTTTCTTCTTCGGTGGCGGCATCCTGATTTATGTCATTCTCTGGATAGCCATTCCGCAACGCCCTGTCTCTTTTATGGGGCAAAATGGCCATTCAAAACACTAAAAAGTATTCTTTTTTACTGACAAATAAAATACCTTTGCACCATATTGATACACCCCGGTAGACTTTACGTAAGGCATACCCCATCAGAATGAAAAGGTTTCTCTCGCTCGACGTCTTTCGCGGCATGGCACTGCTGCTGATGATACTCCTCTACAATCAGTGGGGCGATTCCGTTTTTGCGCCTTTGGCACTGCACAAAGCCGATAGCGTGACGCTGGCCGAATTGCTCTTTCCCACCTTTTTGTTCCTTATGGGAGCATCGATGTGGTTTTCGAGCCACCGACCCCTCTACGGCGTGCGAAACACCCGAACCAAAACCCGCCAAATGGGACGCATCTTTCGACGGACACTTATCCTGTTCTGCCTGGGGCTGCTGCTCAACTGGATTCCGTTCGAAACCTACTTCGCGTTTGTCCGCCTGCCCGGGGTTCTGCAACGAATAGCTCTTGCCTATTTCTTTGCCGCCGTGCTGACCCTATACCTGCCACGGATACGAGCCTCTGTACTCAGCATCTGCATTTTGTTAGTCGGTTATTGGCTGCTGCTCGACTCGCAGGGTATCGAGATTATCGGTCGTGTGGATGTGGCCGTGCTGGGCTCGGCACATCTGCTGACCCCGGACTTCGACCCCGACGGCATACTGAGCACCCTGCCGGCTATTGCCAGCGTACTGTTCGGATACATAGCCGGACGACTGATGGACCAACCCAACAGCATGAGCGGAGGTATCGGCTCTTTGATGGTGACAGGTGTACTGCTGGCTGCGGCGGGACTGCTGCTCGACCTGGTATCTCCCATGAGCCGAGCCTGGTGGACACCCAGTTTTGTGCTGTTCGCTGCCGGATGTTCGATGATGGTATGGAGTATCCTCTCGTTCATCATCGAATACATGCAGGCCCAAAACTGGTGTGAATTTTTCAACCTCGCCGGCACAAACAGCCTCTTCGTCTACTGTCTATCGACCGCTATGGCCAAGTTCTTTGCCTATTGGGGTGTCACACAGGCCGTGTACGGTTTCTACCAAAGTTATCACCTGCCCGATGCCATGGCTTCGCTGTTGTGGAGCGTTACGATGGTCATTTTTTGCTGGCTCCTTGTTTGGCCGCTGTATCGCGCAAAACTTTACATTTCGGCCTAAAATTAAACTCAATTTTCTGTTTCTGGATTCAATATGAAACGTCTTTCATCCTGCGCACTGGTACTGACCTCAGCCGTAGCTGCTGCCGGTGCAGCCGAACGCAACCAACAACCCAACATTATCTTCTTTCTGGTAGACGATATGGGGTGGCAGGATACCTCCCTCCCCTTCTGGAAAGACACCACAGACCTGAATCGCCGCTACCACACGCCGAATATGGAACGGTTGGCAGCCATCGGGACTCAATTTACGCAGGCTTATGCCTGTCCGGTCAGCTCACCGTCGCGCATCAGCCTGATTACGGGTACCAACGTGGCTCAGCATCAGGTATCGAACTGGACCCTGAACAAGAACGAGGCCACCGATTCGCCGAGCGACTCGCTGACCTTCGGCCACTGGAACTACAACGGGGTGACCCCGATAGAGGGGATAGAAAATGCCTTTTATGCCACTCCGCTGGCACAGGTATTCAAAGACAACGGCTACACGACCCTGTTTGTGGGTAAGGCGCATTTCGGAGCCTTGGACACGCCGGCTGAAGACCCGCTGACACTGGGTTTTGACCGCAACATTGCAGGCCATGCCGCAGGAGCCATGGGCAGCTATCTGGGCGAAGAGAACTACGGAAACAGTACGGTGGGCGGCTATACTCCGCCGTGGGGGGTTCCGATGCTGGAGAAGTACCACGGCACCGACACTTTCCTGACTGAAGCGCTGACGCTGGAGGCCGAACATCTGATGGACAGTGCCGTTCGTGTTGGGGAACCGTTTTTCCTCTACATGGCCCATTACGCTGTTCACGCACCGTTTAAGGCCGACAAACGGTTCATTCAGAAATACCGCGACCGCGGTTTGTCGGAGACCGAGGCGCAATATGCCGCGATTGTCGAGGGGATGGACAAGAGCCTGGGCGACCTGATGGATTGGGTCGAGGAGCGCGGTATTGCAGACAATACTATTTTCGTTTTCATGTCGGACAACGGCGGATACAGTGTCGGAGTACGAAAGGACGATTCGAACGCTCCGTTGCGCGGCGGTAAGGGGGCATGTTATGAGGGAGGGATTCGCGAACCGATGATTGTCTACTGGCCCGGCGTGACCCGTGGCGGGACAGTCAATGAGACGCCGGTGATTATTGAAGACTTTTATCCGACTCTGCTGTCCATGGCGGGAATTTCCGACTACCAAACCGTACAGCAGATTGACGGACGAGACTTTACCCCTGCCCTGACCCAGGGGAGCGGCGCCAAGTCGATATGGCATGAACGTCCCTTAGTATTCCACTACCCGAACAGTTGGGGCGAACGCCGCGGCGACGTGGGCGTACCGTCGAGTGCCATTCGGATGGGCGACTGGAAACTGGTACATCTTTATGAGAGTGGCCGCAACGAACTTTACAACCTGCGGGAGGATATTTCCGAGGAACACGACCTGCTGCAACCCCCCTCGCGCAAGTACAAAAAAATCGAGGCTCGCATGGCCAAGACATTGAGTGACTACCTGCGCCACTACGAAGCCAGCATGCCGATTCGCAAATCGACGGGCGAACGGGCAGCCTATCCGGACGAGGTGCTGTAATATGATTTTACGGGAGAGAGCGATTGCAAAGATTGCCCCTCCTGCTACGCAAAAAATTGGGGGCTCTATCCTGCATGCAGGATAGAGCCCCCAAAACATTTTAGAACCCGTGGCGACTACAAATTCTTCAGCGTCTCGAGCAGGAAGTCATAGAATTTCACGACCGAAGGTACATTGACTTTTTCGTCCGGCGAATGCGGAAAACGCATGGTCGGCCCAATCGAAATCATATCCAGGTGGGGATACTTGGCTCCGATAATGCCACACTCCAGCCCCGCATGGATAGCCTTAATCTCGGGGGTTTCCCCAAAACGTTTTTCGTACCCTTCTTTCATGACGTGGAGAATTTTTGAATCGGGGTTCGGTGCCCAACCGTTGTAATCACCCTGCGTTTCGATACGTCCGCCTGCAAGAGTCACCACCGCGTCAATCATCGCCACTACCTGCGGCTTGCCGTAATTCACCATGCAGCGCACCATAAAGAGCAGTTCGGCCTTTCCGCAAGCCATCTCCACGCGCGAGAAGTTGGTCGAGGTCTCCACCAGCCCCGGCACTGTGTCGCTCATCCGCATGATACCGTTGGGCAGTGCCGTCAGGGCATTCAGGAAACGGTGCTGGAACTCTGCAGCTGCCACAATCGACGGTGTATCCACACGTCGTGCCGCAAACTGCACCCCGTCATCCACATGAGCCAGTTCATGGTGCAAGGTCTTTGCATAAGCCGCCACAGCCTGCTCGAAAGCAGTTGCCTGTGCCGACGGTACCGCTACCACCGCTTTCGCTTCGCGCGGAATGGCATTGCGCAGCCCGCCCGCATCAATCGTCGAAATCCGAGCCATCGGATTCTCACGCAGGAAACGCGCCAGCAACTTGTTGGCATTCCCGCGCTGGAGGATAATTTCCAGCCCCGAGTGTCCCCCCTTCAAGCCGGAAAGCATCACTTCGTACCCCACACAATCATCCAGAGTGGCCTCTTCCTTGTAGTCGAAACGCGCCGTCACATTCACCGCACCGGCACACCCCACGTATAGTTCCCCCCCATCCTCCGAATCGAGGTTAATCAGAATCGAGCCTTTCAACATATCGTTTCCCAACTGGTTGGCGCCCGTCAGCCCCGTCTCTTCATCTATCGTAAAGAGGCATTCAAGTGCCGGATGGGGAATGTCGGTCGCCTCCAACAGCGCCAACATCGCACTCACCCCGATACCGTTATCGGCCCCAAGTGTCGTGCCGCGTGCCTTCACCCAGTCACCGTCCACATAGGGTTGAATGGGGTCGGTCTCGAAGTTGAATTTCAGGTCGCTGTTCTTCTGCGGCACCATATCCATGTGCGCCTGCAAAATCACACCGGGATGACCCTCATACCCGGCCGAAGCCGCCTTGCGCACCACCACGTTACCCACTGCATCCTGCTGGTATTCCAGACCGTTGCGCTTGGCCACCTCAATCACATACTCCCGCAACTGCGCCTCGTGCTTCGAGGGGTGCGGAATCGAACAGACTTTGGCAAACTGGCTCCACAGAGCCTTCGGTTCCAATTCGGTTATCTCTTTCATAGTTCCGTTTATCGTTTGAGTTTTTTGTTCAACGTTTTTTCCAAAAGTTTGACATCCGTCCTGCACGACTCCCTAATATTGCACGTCGGTCAGGAAGAGGCCGTGCGCAGGAGCCTGCGCACTGGCCTCGGCCCGTGCCTTGCTCTCGATGATGGCACAAAACTGCGCCGGAGTGAGTTTCCCCCGCCCTACATCCACCAGCGTCCCCACCACGGCCCGTACCATCCCCCGCAGGAAACGGTCCGCGGCAATCGTAAAGACCAGACGGTTGCCCTTCGCCTGCCAGTTGGCCCCGAAAATCGTGCATCGGTTGGTGCGATTGTCGGAGTGGAGCTTGGCAAAAGAGGTAAAATCCTCGTACCGCATCAGCGAAAAGGCCGCCGTCTGCATGGCATCCACATTCAGCGGTTGCGTTATCAGCCAGGCCGTTCCGACGGCAAAAGGGTCCTTGACGGTCGTTATATAATATTTGTACTCGCGCCGCCGGGCATCGAAACGGGCATGCCGCTCCTCAGGAACGGCATAAATCTTGCGCACGGCAATATCCTTGGGCAAGAGGCAGTTCAAATGGTAGACAAACTGCGCATCCAGCACCTTCTCGGGTTCCACCTCCGTGTCGAAGTGCGCCACGGCAAAGGCCGCATGCACCCCCGTATCGGTCCGTCCCGCCCCGACAATCTCGTGAGGTGCGCCGAGCAGCGTCGAGAGAGCCGTCTCCAGGGTCTGCTGCACCGACGGTGCATTGGGCTGGCGCTGCCATCCGTTGTATTCGGCCCCGTTATATGCCAGTTCGATAAAATATCTTGCCATAAAGAGTCAGTCCATCGGTGAAGAAAATGCAAGGTAACAAAAAAATCGGAAAAACCGCGTCGTTCGCCGTTGCAGGAAGGTTTCGGTATGAGAAAGTATTTGTAAAATCAAAGAAAATACATACCTTTGCACGCCCCATAAAGTATGGGAATGGGTCACAACAAACACAGTATTAACACAAAACACGTAGAAAAGTGGAGTCATTAAGCTACAAAACTATCTCTGTCACGGCCGCCACAGCCAACAAAGAGTGGTACGTGATTGACGCGACAGACGCAGCGCTGGGCCGACTCGCATCGCAGGTAGCGAAAATCCTGCGCGGGAAACACAAACCCAGCTACACTCCCCACGTTGACTGCGGTGACAACGTCATCATCATCAACGCCGACAAAGTACGTCTCACGGGGAAAAAGATGACCGACAAGGTCTATACGCGCCACACGGGTTATCCGGGCGGTCAGCGTTTCGCCACTCCGGCCGACTACCTGGCCAAGAAACCGACCTTCGTCATCGAAAAAGCAGTCAAAGGGATGCTTCCTAAAAACCGTCTGGGTGCAGCGATTTTCGGCAACCTGAAAGTGTATGCCGGCGCCGAACACCCCCACACGGCACAAAGCCCCAAAACCATCAAATTAAACGAAATTAAATAATGAGTCAAGAAGTTGTAAACGCCGTAGGCCGCAGAAAATCAGCCGTAGCCCGCGTATACCTGACCGCTGGTGGTAACGGAAAAATCACCATCAACGACCGCTCGCTCGAAAGCTACTTTCCGCTGGAGATTTTCCAGTATATCGTCAAACAACCGCTGATGGTGACCAACCTCAGCGAAGGTGTGGACATCAAAATCAACCTCACCGGCGGCGGTATCAAAGGACAGGCCGAAGCAGCACGTCTGGGTATCTCGCGTTGCCTGATTGAAATGGACGCCGAGCTTCGCCCCGAACTCAAAAAGAACGGATTCCTGACCCGTGACGCCCGCGTGGTGGAACGTAAGAAACCGGGTCGTCCGGGTGCCCGCAAACGCTTCCAGTTCAGCAAACGTTAATTCCTGCTGCACTACGCGCACATTCCATTGCACGACTTATGTTCCAGGCTCCTCTGTAAGCCCAAACGAACGCAGACTACCCATACAGTACTACCGCTTCGTTGCATAAGTTGCGAAAAACCCGGGCGGACTGCCCCGCTCCTGCCTGCAGGAGCACCCCAAGACCCGGCACTACCCCTCGGGTGACGAAAGAGTAAAAAACAAGATTGCTAAAAATCGAAACAATGCCAAGAACAGATTTTAATCAACTTTTAGAGGCAGGCGTTCACTTCGGACACCTCAAACGGAAGTGGAATCCCAAAATGGCTCCCTATATCTTCATGGAGAAAAACGGGATTCACATCATCGACCTCCACAAAACCGTGGTCAAACTCGATGAAGCCGCCTCGGCACTCAAACAAATCGCCAAATCAGGCCGCAAAGTACTGTTCGTAGCCACCAAGAAACAGGCCAAAGACATCGTGGCAGAGAAAGTCTCTACCGTTGCCATGCCTTACGTGACCGAACGCTGGCCCGGCGGGATGCTGACCAACTTCCCCACCATCCGCAAAGCGGTGAAGAAGATGGCCACCATCGATAAACTCACCAACGAAGGTACCTTCGACAACTTCAGCAAACGCGAAAAACTCCAAATCGCTCGTCAGCGCGCCAAACTCGAGAAGAACCTCGGTTCGATTGCCGACCTGACCCGTCTGCCGGCCGCTCTGTTCGTCATCGACGTACAGAAAGAAGCCAACGCCGTGAAAGAGGCTAAACGCCTGAACATTCCGGTCTTCGCCATGGTTGATACTTGCTGTGACCCCACCAACATCGACTACGTGATTCCGGCGAATGACGACGCTTCGAAATCGATTGCCGTGGTTCTGGATACGGTGACTGCCGCTATCCAGGAAGGGCTGGCCGAACGCAAGGTAGAGAAAGAAAAAGAGGCTTCGGAAGCACAAAAAGGAGCTACCGCCGCCAAGAAAGAGGCTCGTCCGCGCATCCAAAAAGCTGCCGACGCCGAAGCTGCTGCCGAGGCTGAGACAGAAGCGGAAGCCGTTCTCGAAAACGCCGCTGAATAACACAACCTGCAACAACTATTGACAGCGTCAGCGTGCCGGGAGTTTTCAGTGCTTCACATACGAAACTCACGGCACGTTACGTTTATAACCCAACAACCTAAGGAAAGGATACATCATGGAAATCAAAGCCGCAGACGTAGCCAAATTGCGCAAAATGACCGGTGCCGGTATGATGGACTGCAAAAAGGCACTGACCGAAGCCAACGGTGATTTCGACCGTGCACAGGACATCATCCGCGAAAAAGGGAAACTCGTAGCCAGCAAACGTGCTGACCGCGAAGCTACGGAAGGTGTTGTCGCAGCTCGGCTCACCGACGGGAATACCAAAGGATATATGCTGTGCCTGGCCTGCGAAACCGACTTCGTGGCCAAGAACGAAGAGTTTGTGAAGACGGTGAACGAGATGCTCGACATCGCCATCAAAAACGACGTGGCAGATATCGAAGCCCTCAAGGCGCTCAAGGTAGGCAGCCAGACTGTCGAAGAGATGGTGACCGAAAAATCGGGTCAGACCGGTGAAAAAATCGAACTGGCCTACTACGCCAAGATTGAGGCTCCGCAGTGTGCCAGCTACGTACACATGAACAACAAACTGGGTACGCTGATTGGTTTCAACGCAGCCATTCCGGCCGAAGTGGCACACGATGTGGCCATGCAGGCAGCAGCCATGGCTCCGATTTCGATTAGCAAGGATGACTGCCCGGCAGACGTGCTGGAAAAAGAGCGTGAAATCGGTCGCGAACAGGCTCGTCTGGAAGGCAAACCCGAAAACATGCTCGACAAGATTGCCGAAGGGAAAGTGGGCAAATTCCTGAAAGAATCGACCCTGCTGAACCAGGCATTGGTGAAAGACAACAAACTGACCGTGGCTCAGTTTATCCACAACGCCAATCCGGAGGCAACCGTAGTGGCATACAAACGTTTCTCGCTGAACGACTAATTCTGCACAAGAGCCATCGGGAAGATAATCTGTGTATCGCACTCCGTGCCGCGGAGTCGGACAATCCTCCCAGATGCTGCCATAAAGCCTTTTCTTCCGAGGGGAAGAAAAGGCTTTTTTCGTATCTTTGTTTTCCGCATTTTTTATCACTACGCCACCTAAATCGAGGCAACCATGGCCGAAGAACTCCACATACCCCACTCCGCTGACCGTACCGCACGCTATGCCGCCCTGTTACCTCAGGTCGAGGCACTGACTGCCGCCGAAACCGACCCCGTTGCTAATATGGGCAACGTGGCTGCGGTATTGCGGGAGGCCTTTGGCTTTTTCTGGGTCGGTTTCTACCGCGTTGCAGGAGAGGAGTTGGTACTGGGACCATTTCAAGGGCCGCTGGCCTGCACCCGCATACGACGGGGAAAAGGGGTATGCGGCACGGCATGGGCAGAACGGCGGAGCCAGTTGGTGCCCGATGTAGATGCTTTTCCGGGCCACATTGCTTGCAGTTCGGCATCGAAATCGGAACTTGTCGTTCCAATTATTGACTCTGCGGGAGATGTTCGTGCTGTGTTGGATATTGACAGTGACCGCTTGAACGACTTTTCGGAGAGCGACCAAACATGGCTCGAACGGTGGATGCAAACCCTTGGAGAGAGACTCTACTAAGCATGAAACGACTCATACCTATTCTCAGCCTGTTTTTAATCGCCTGTCACAGCGCACCCAAATCGGAATCGGAGGTTATCTACGTCTCGATAGCTCCGCTAAAGTATGTTGTGGAGCAGATTGCCGACTCTACCGCCCGCATTGAAGGATTGGTACCGGAGACCTCCTCGCCCGAAAGTTTCGAGCCGACCATTCAGCAGGTACGCGACCTGGCCAACGCCTCGATGTATATCACCACGGGGCTGCTCGATTTCGAACGCGCTTTGGCCGCCAAGATACCCGAAATTGCACCGCAAACCGCTATCGTCAATCTGTCGGAGGGTATCGATGTATTGGAGGGCTCGTGCAGTCACAACCACGGAACAGACGACGCACACGGCGGACATGGTGTAGACCCGCATATTTGGTTGTCGCCGCGTTTGGTGGCAGGAATGGGTCAGGCGATTGCCGCTCGCTTGGGAAGCCTGCATCCTCAATCGGCATCGGTTTACGACAACCGTGCCAAGCTGCTTGCCCAACGCATCGATTCGCTGGATAACCATATTCAACAGCAACTCAGCCAAGCCAAACGCCGTTCGTTCGCTATCGGCCACACCTCGTTAAGCTACTTTGCACAGGACTACGGGCTGGAGCAGATTGCCGTCGAGGTGGACGGCAAGGAGCCGAGTGTCAAGGCCATGAAAGCGCTTATCGACACGCTGCAGGGGCGAGGCGTGCGGACCGTGCTCTACCAACTGCAGACAAGCGACGCTGCGGCGCGCACCATCGCTCGGGAGTTACCCGGCGGACGGGCCGTGGTTTTTGACCCGATGTCCGAGGCATGGTTGGAGAACATGTATCGGCTGGCCGATACGCTGCAGGTGATTTTGAACGAATAAACCCGCCCACCCCATGGAACTGCTGAAAATTGAGAATCTGGCTGTTGGGTATCCGGGTGAGCCTCCTACGGTGAGCGGCATCAACCTGACGGTCTCCGACCATGACTATATCGGCATTATTGGTCCCAACGGGGGCGGGAAAACCACCTTTATCCGTACGCTTACGGGTGCTCTTGCACCCGTAAGCGGCCACATTGAACGCCTTGTGCCGTCGCTTCGCATGGGCTACCTGCCCCAAATCAAGAGCATTGACAAACGTTTTCCGCTCTCGGTATGCGATGTGGTGCTGTCGGGCTTGATGGCCGAGAAGGGCCTTTTCGGACGTTATCGCAAAGGAGACCGCCAACGGGCCAAAGAGCTGCTCGGGGAGATTGGTATCGGGCACCTCGCCCATCGCCCTGTTGGAGCCCTGTCGGGCGGCGAACTGCAACGGGTGCTGTTGTGCCGCGCCCTGATAGCCGACCCGCAACTGCTGATACTCGACGAGCCGACCACCTTTGTGGACAACCGTTTCGAAAAAGAACTCTATGAGCTGTTGGCCGAACTGAACCAGCAAATGGCCATTATCATGGTATCGCACGACCTCGGGACCATCAGCCGCTACGTGAAGAGCATCGTTTGCATCAACCGCTGCTTCCACTACCACCCCTCGAACATCATCACCTCGCAGCAACTTCAGGAGTACGACTGCCCGATACAGTTGATATCGCACGGCCCCGTACCGCATACGGTGTTGTCGCAACACACCCACTGCACGTGCTGTTCCCCTGATGATACCCCATCCGAAACCACCCGCTGATGATTACCTTTCTGCACGAAATATTCACCTATCCCTTTCTTGGAAATGCCGCCCTGGCTGCGCTGCTCTCGGGCATTGCCTGCGGCATTATCGGAACTTACATTGTGGCACGCCGACTGGTCTTTATGAGCGGCGGCATTACCCACGCGTCGTTTGGGGGCATAGGTATTGCCTACTACCTCGGCGCCAATCCGCTGTGGGGGGCGCTGATTTTCGCGGTCTGCTCGGCAGTAGGAATTGAAGCCTTCAGCCGCAACGGCAAGGTGAGCGAAGATGCTGCCACGGGTGTACTGTGGTCGCTGGGAATGACCGTAGGGATTATTTTTATCTTCCTCACGCCGGGTTATGCCCCGAATCTGATGAGTTTTCTCTTTGGGAACATCCTGATGGTGGACAGCCACAACTTGCTGTGGCTCGCAGGACTGGACCTCTTTCTGATACTGCTCTTCAGCCTCTGCTACCGCGCCATTGTCTATACGGCTTTCGACCGCGAATTTGCCGCTTCTCAGAAACTGCCCACGGGGTGGATTAGCCACCTGATGATGATACTGATTGCCGCGACCATCGTTTTGAGTATCAAAACAATGGGAATTGTGCTCCTGATGTCGCTTCTGACGCTGCCCGTGCTGATTGCCGGCACGCTCACCAGAAACTATAAGAGCCAAACCCTTTGGGCGTGTATCCTCGGGGCACTCGGCACCTTCCTGGGCCTCTACGTCAGCTACGAGAGCAACATACCCTCCGGAGCAAGCGCCATTGCGGTTCTGGCGATTACCTACGGTGTTGTACGGATTGTAGCGGCCTGTTTTCGCCGCCTGCGGCAAAAACAGGCCGCTACTTCACGCGGATAAGGCTCAACCCGTCGCGCAGTGGTATAATGACCTGCTCGACCCTCGGGTCGTCGCGTACCATGCGATTAAATTCCAGCAACCCTAAGGTCTGTCGGTCGCCCTGCGGTATATCTTCCTGTGTCACCTTGCCGCTCCACAGCACATTATCGGCCAGAATCACACTGCCCGAGTGCACCCATCCTCCGTCCATCAGCATACGGAAATAGTCGGGATATTCGCGTTTGTCGGCATCGATAAAGACCACGTCGAAACAGAGCCCCAACTGCGGCACCACCTCCAGTGCCGGTCCTACATGCTGCACAATCCGCTCGCGCAGCCCCGCCTTTTCGATGTATTCAGCCGCAAAATCATAGAGTTCATCATTGATTTCGACGGTATGCAGAACCGCCCCCTCACGCGACAGTCCTCGCGCCATGGCAATGGCCGAATAGCCCGTAAAGGTGCCCAACTCCAGCACGTACTGCGGATTAATCAGGGTAATGAGCAGTTCGAGTATCTTCCCCTGAAGATGTCCCGAGAGCATCCGCGGCTGGATAACCCGCAGGTGGGTCTGTCGGTCGAGTTCAGCCAGTACGGGGTCTTCGGGCGAAGTGTGCGCGAGTATGTAACGCTCCAGGTCAGTAGACATAACCTATTGATAGATTAACGAGTATTGATTTTCTTCGGCAAAGATTTCCTGAGCCACATCCTGCAATTCCTCGGCGGTAATGGCCTGAATCTTGGCCGCAATCTCGGCCGTACTGTCAAACGAGCCGTAGACCAAAAGACTTTTGGCCACCCCCAGCATCAGGTTTTCGGTATTATCCGAAGCAATGGCCATCTGCCCGATAAACTGTTTCTTGGCCCGCGCCAGCTGGGCCGTGGAGAGTTTCTCCTCGCGCAGTTTGCGTAACTCGGCCTGCACCAATTCGATGGAACGCTCCAGTTTTTCCTTGTCACATCCCAAGTAAATCGTGTAGAGGCCACTATCGCAATAGGGTACATAACCCGCCTCGACATTGTAGGTGAGGGCATGCTTCTCGCGCAGTTGCATATTGAGCCGCGAGACCGACGACGGCCCGCCCAGCAGGTTAATCAGAAAGGCGAGCCACATTCGTTTGGGGTCATGCAGGTCATACCCGTATCCGCCCATCAGACAGTGGGTTTGGTAGGTATTCTTATGGCGTGTCAGGCGAAAAAGCGGTTGCCGTTCAGGAGCCACTCTCGGACGCAGTGCTACCCCACCGCTATGGTTTCCCGTCAAGCTCCCGAAATAACATTCGCAGAGCTCTCGAAACCGCCCATGCGGCATCTGTACCGAAGCCGAAAAGACCACCTGCTCCGGACGATAGTACCCACCCACATAATCGACCAGCTGTTGCCGCGTAGCCCGCTTCAGGTTGCGTTTGCTTCCCAGGATGTTCCGTCCCAGCGGCGACCCGGCAAAAAGCAGTTCCTCAAATTCATCGAAAATCAACTCGGCAGGCGAGTCCTTGTAGGAATTGATTTCGTCAATAATCACCTCTCGCTCCTTGTCGAGTTCGCGTTCGTCAAAGCGCGAGCGAAAGGCCATATCGGCCAGCAAATCCATTCCCTTGGCCAACTCCGACCGCAACAGCGTAGCATGAATGACCGTCTCCTCCTTGGTCGTAAAAGCGTTCAGCTCGCCACCGGCATTCTCCAGCAGGCTGTTCACCTGATAGGCCGAGCGTCGTTCGGTACCTTTGAACATCAGGTGTTCGACCAGATGGGCCACGCCGTGCTGGTCGTCGGCTTCATCGCGTGTTCCGGCACCGATGGTCAGCGCAATGTGCGCGACGGCAGCCGCCCGACCGCCGAACGGTCTGCGGTGCACACACCGCAGACCGTTCGGCAGGGTAAACGTATCAAATTCCTTCTCTGCCATACTTTCGTTGCAAAGGTACTACTCCATCACCGCTTTCAAATAGCGAGCCGTGTAACTTCCCGCAGCCTCGGGTGCTTCGGCCAGCTCCCGCGGCGTACCGGCAAAGACCAGATTTCCGCCCCGTTCTCCTCCGTCGGGCCCCAGGTCAATGACCCAGTCGGCACACTTCACCACATCCATGTTGTGCTCCACCACCACAATCGTATGCCCCTTCTGCATCAACGCTTCAAATGAACGCAGCAACTTCTTGATATCATGGAAGTGAAGACCTGTTGTCGGCTCGTCAAAGATAAAGAGAATCGGTTGCGTGGAGTTCTCCTTCAGCAGGAATGACGCCAACTTCACGCGCTGACTCTCACCCCCTGACAGCGTCGAGGAGGATTGCCCCAGTTTCACATAGCCGAGCCCCACATCCTGCAGGGTTTTGAGTTTTTCGATAATGCGCAGGTTGATTTTATCTTTGTCGGCATACTGTCCGAAGAAGTCAATGGCCTCGTCGATGCTCATCTCCAGCACGTCGTATATCGACTTTCCATGGTATCGCACCTGCAACACCTCGTCTCGGAACCGTTTCCCGTTGCACGCCTCACAGACCAACTCCACGTCAGCCATAAACTGCATCTCGACCCGAATCACCCCCTCGCCCTTACACTCTTCGCAGCGTCCACCGGCAATATTGAAGGAAAAACTCGATGAATCGAATTTATATTGTTTGGCAAGTTGCTGTTCTGCAAATAGTTTACGAATCTCATCGTAAGCTTTAATGTAGGTTACGGGATTGGAACGCAACGACCGCCCGATAGGATTCTGGTCAATCATCTCCACTCCTTTGATTCGAGCGATATCGCCTGTAACAGCATCGAAATCGCCCGGGCGGTCACCCGTTTCGGTCACCTCGCGCCGCAAGGCAGGGTAGAGAATATTTTTGACTAGCGAAGATTTGCCGCTTCCGCTCACCCCCGTAATGCAGGTCATCACCCCCAGCGGAATTCGTACATCGACACTTTTCAGGTTGTGTTCCCGTGCCCCTTTGATTTCGATATAGCTACCCGTTTTCCGTACATGAGCAGGGGACTCAATCCGCTCCCGACCGGTCATGTAGCGCACGGTAAGGCTGCGATTGTCTGCCTGTTCCGCCGCCCGCTCCATCTCCTCATATGCACCCTGAAAAACCACCTCGCCCCCACCATAACCGGCCAGCGGTCCAATATCTATCACCTGGTCGGCCGCACGGATAATCTCGGCATCATGTTCCACCACAATCACCGTATTGCCCAAGTCACGCAACTGTTTGAGTACCCCAATCAGTTTGTCCGTATCACGGGGATGGAGGCCGATACTGGGTTCGTCGAGGATATAGAGCGACCCGACCAGACTGCTCCCCAACGACGTGGCCAGGTTAATTCGCTGGCTTTCACCGCCCGAGAGGGTCGAAGAGAGGCGGTCGAGGTGTAGGTAAGAGAGCCCCACGTCCTCCAGATATTGCAGTCGGTTTTTAATCTCGGTCAAAGCCCGTCCCCCGACAGCCGCATCGTGCTCATCGAGTTGGAGTTGGTCAAAAAAGGCTTTCAAATCACTGACGGGCATCCGCACCAGTTCGGTGATGGCTCGCCCGCCGACCTTGACAAACGATGCTTCGGGCCGCAACCGTCCCCCGCCGCAATCAGGACAGGTGGTCTTCCCCGTATAACGTGAAAGCATCACGCGGTACTGGATTTTGTACCGCTCTTTTTCGAGAAACTCAAAAAACTCATTCAGCCCGTGAAAATACTGGTTCCCGAGCCACAAGAGGCGGCGCTGCTCGTCCGTCAGTTCGTGAAAGGGTTTATGAATCGGGAATCCGAATTTCGAGGCATTCATCACCAGCTGCTCCTTCCACCAGCGCATCGTCTCGCCGCGCCAGCAGACCACCGCATCGTCATAGACAGACTTCGACTTGTCGGGAATCACCAACTCTTCGTCGATGCCGACCACGCGGCCGTAACCTTCACACCGCGGACAGGCCCCAAGCGGATTGTTGAAGCTGAACATGTGTTCAAAGGGCCGTTGGAAGGTCATTCCGTCCGCCTCAAATCGGTTCGAGAATTGCTCTATATGAAGCCCGTCAGCAGACTGTTTGTCAACAGGAAAAACAATTACAGAACATCTGCCATCCCCCACCTCGAAAGCCGTCTGCACCGAATCGAACAGGCGACTACACCACTCCTCCTGCGCAGCCGCCCCTTCTGGCACCGCAAAACGGTCCACCAACACCGCCAGGTCATCCGCCGTATAGTCGTCAATCTTCGGCAAAATATCCTGCGTGTAGAGCACCTCTCCCGACGCCAGCACCAGCCGTTCGAAGCCATCTTTCATCAGCAGGGTCAGTTTCTCAATGACCCCCTGATTTTCATGCAGGGCAATCGGCGCCGAGAGCATCACCCGCCGTCCTGCGTCCAGCGCAGCCACATAGTCCACCACATCCTGCACCGTATGGGCCTTGACCTCCCGTCCGCTCACCGGCGAAAAAGTCCGTCCAATACGGGCATACAGCAGCCGCAGGTAATCGTAAATTTCGGTTGTGGTCCCCACCGTCGAACGCGGGTTGCGCGTATTGACCTTTTGTTCGACGGCGATAGCCGGAGCAATGCCGGTGATAAAATCGACATCGGGTTTTTCGATTTTCCCGAGGAACTGCCGCGCATAAGCCGACAGGCTCTCGACATAGCGCCGCTGCCCCTCCGCGAAAATCGTATCGAAGGCCAGGGTCGATTTTCCGGAGCCCGAGAGCCCCGTTACAACCACCAGTTTATTGTGCGGTATCCGCACCTCTATGTTTTTGAGGTTATGGACCCTGGCCCCCTTTACATGAATATCCTGTTCCATTCAGTTCGCTTAACAGACTACATACCAACGCACCACACCCTGTTTATCGTATAATTTCGATTTCCTCCTGGGTGGTAATTTTTTCGCAATACTTGCAGCGCAGCGCCAGTTCCCCTCCCCGCGTAAAGACATCGAAACGGGTCTTCACATTGGGTTCATGGTTGGTCACGCACATCGGGTTACCACACTTCACAAAACCTTCCACGTGGGTCGGCACTTCAATTTGGCGTTTTTCGGCCACTTCGTAATCGCGGATAATGCTGAGCCGCGCCGTCGGCGCCACCAGCGAGATATAGCTAATCTCCTCGTCGGCGCAATACTTGTCTGCTATCTTGATAATAGCCTTGGAACCAATGCGTTTGCTCTTCAGGTTCGTTCCGAAGGTCACCTGATGGGTGGTTTGGTCGAGGTTGAGCAACTTGATAACCTTAAAGAGGCTGGTCGGCGGAATGTGGTCAATGACGGTTCCGTTTTCGATGGCACTCACCTCGAGAATCCCTTTTTTATGATTTTCCTGATGTTCTGACATGGCGTTTAATCACTTTAGGTAAATCGAACAATTACTTGACCCCGAACAGGTATGCCATAATGGCCATACGCGTATAGACCCCGTTTTCCGTCTGTTGGAACCAGTAGGCCTTCGGGTTGTCGTCCACATCGACAGAAATCTCGTTCACGCGCGGCAGCGGATGCAGAATGCGCATATTGGGTTTCGTATTCACCAGCATATCGTTGTGCAGGATATAGGCATTCTTGACCCGTTCGTACTCCATCAGGTCCGAGAAGCGTTCCCGCTGTACGCGCGTCATGTAGATAATATCGGCCATCTCCATCCGCTCCATGATGTCAGCCGTTTCGTAATACGATATGCCGCGTTCGTAGAGCTGCATTTTGTATTCGGTGGGCATCTGGAGTTCAGGCGGCGAGACGAAGGTAAACTCTGCCTTGAAGTGCGACAGCGCCTCCAGCAGCGAATGCACCGTTCTTCCGTATTTCAGGTCCCCCACCATCATGATGTTGATGTTGTCCAACCGTCCCTGCGTTTTGAGGATGGAATAGAGGTCGAGGAGCGTCTGGCTGGGGTGTTGGTTGGCCCCGTCCCCCGCATTGACCACCGGCACCCGCGACACCTCGCTGGCATACCGTGCAGCGCCTTCGACCGGATGCCGCATCACAATCATGTCGCAGTAGTTCGAGATAACGCGAATCGTATCGTGCAGCGTTTCACCCTTCGTGACACTGGTGTTGTTCATGTCCGAGAAACCGATAACCCGCGCTCCGAGACGGTTAATGGCGCTTTCGAAGCTCAACCGCGTACGGGTCGAGGGCTCGAAGAAAAGCGACGCCACCACCTTTCCGTAGAGGAGTCTTTGGTTGGGATTTGCCTCGAAATCGGCTGCCAGTTCCATGATTCGGAGAATATCCTCCTTGGTGAAGTCATGGATAGAGACCAGGCTTTGTTTTTCTTTCATAATACGCGCTATGATGAGAATGACACATTGACACCTTCGATATCGTCCATCCGTTGTGCGAAGGTTTGCGCATCGCGCAGCCGCACGGCAGCCCGCAGCGTGCAGGCCAGGTCGAACTCCTGCCCCACCACCTCGGGGTTCATCTCCTTGACGACCCGCATGACCTGGTTTATGACCAGGTAGGGGAAGTCGACCGTCACGATTTGCTTTTCGGTACGTTCGACCACCTCGGCTGCGGCCAGTGCATCGGCCGTTGCCTCTTTGTAGGCGGCAATCAGCCCCGGGACACCGAGTTTGATACCTCCGAAATAGCGTACCACAACCACCAGCAGGTTGGTCAGCTCGCGGGAGAGGAGTTGGCCGAGTATGGGTCTTCCGGCCGACCCGGCCGGTTCACCGTCGTCATTGGCACGGAAGCGCACACCGCCTTCCGATGCTTCAATGCCCAGCCGCCAGGCATAGCAGTGGTGACGGGCATCGTAATACTTCTCCTTGAGTGCATCGACCAGAGGTTTGACGTCGGTTTCTGAAAAAATCGGATAAGCAAAGGCGAGGAAACGGCTGCCTTTGTCCTTATAGAGCCCCTCGGCGGGGGATGCGATGGTGAGGTAGGTATCGCTAATCACGCTCCGACACGGATAAACAGAACAAAAGTAGCCATTCGGGGCGGGATAATCAAGTCTGCGGGTGAATATTTTTCACTCGGTTCGACGGGTTTGGATTTCCGGAAAGAAGTGCGTATCTTTGTTGCAGTTGAATGAGATGGCTTCCCGATGCCGTATGGCTTCGGGGGTCTTTCTTTTTATGGTATGGAAAAACGAAAACGGTTATGGCAAAAGTAAATTACATAACGGAATCGGGGCTGCGGAAACTGCGCAGCGAGTTGGATGCCCTGAAGGCCGAACGGCCTGTGATTTCGGCACAGATTGCCGAGGCTCGCGACAAGGGTGACCTGTCGGAGAATGCCGAATACGATGCCGCCAAAGAGGCTCAGGGGATGCTCGAGATGCGCATAGCGAAGCTGGAGGCGATGATAGCCGGCGCGCGCATTATCGACGAATCGAAACTGGGCACGGACAGCATTCAGATGTTGAACCGCGTGACCATCAAGAACCTCAACCTGGGCAAGACGGTCGAATATACGATTGTATCGGAAAACGAAGCGAACCTGAAAGAGGGGAAACTCTCGATTGGAACTCCGATTGCACAGGCACTGCTCGGCAAGAAGCGGGGCGATGTGGTGGAGGTACAGGTACCGTCGGGTATTTTGAAACTGGAGGTGCTTGACATTTCGATTTAGGCATGGCGCTGCGTGTAGCACCAGCCGCGTCTATTAATGTATCAGCGGGTTTTGGATGGAAGTCCAAAACCCGCTGACCTTTTTGTACGGTTTCCCGTGTGTTGGATTCGAAAAGGCTACCCTACTCTCCCCCGAGGTGCACGGCCAGCCAGACACAGTCGAACGAAGCCCGCAGCACCCGATGCCGCTGATGCCGTTCGATGAGCAGGTAGTCGCCTGCCTCCATCTCCGTGACCGCGCCATCCCCCCACTCCAGGGCCGCTTCGCCGCGCATGACCATTACCCATTCGTCCCACGACTGGTCGTACCACATTCCGTGCTCCTGTCCGAAAGACATGATACGCTCCACACGCAACGGCTGCCCCTCGGGCAGGGGGCGGGAGAGCAACGTTTCGAAGACCTCCCGCCCCTGCTCACGGTCGAGCGACGGCGGCACAATGCCCCGCTTATCAAAGATATTGCCTTTCATAAATTCCGGGAAAGCATTAACAATCCATGCCGCTACGAGAGACTACATCCGTTCGCGCAGAATCTCGGCGACGCGTTCCGGGGTCACCTTACCCGTTTCACCGAGGTTCCAACCCCGTTTGCGGAAACGGTCCACAATAAAGTCGATTGTCTCCTGCCCTACTCCGTGTTCCGAGAGGCGGGTTTTCATGCCGAGGCTGCGAAAGAAGGCATCGGTTTTGTCGATAGCTGCCTGCGCTTTTTCTTCGGGCGTACCGGTTGCTCCCCAGACCCGTTCGGCATACTGCACCAGTTTGTCAAATTTTTCGCGCCGCATGACGCTCATCACGCCCGGGAATACAATGGCCAGCGTCACCCCGTGGTCCAATCCGTGGAGTGCCGTGAGTTCGTGTCCAATCATGTGGGTAGCCCAGTCCTGCGGCACCCCCATGGCAATAAAGCCGTTGAGCGCCATTGTAGCCGTCAGCATAAAGTTGGCCACCTCATCGTATTGGTCGTGCCGTTCGACGAGTTTTGGTCCCAGTTCAACAAGTGTTTGCAGCAACCCTTCTGCCCAACGGTCCATCACCATCGACTGGGTGTTGAACGTAAGGTATTGCTCCAGGGTATGGGCAAAGGAGTCCACAATGCCGTTTATCACCTGCTGTTTGGGCAGCGAGTAGCAAACCTCGGGGTCAAGAATCGAGAATTGCGGAAACCCTTTGGGGTTATGGAAGGCCAATTTTTCAT
Organism: Candidatus Rikenella faecigallinarum; assembly: GCA_019113395.1. Lineage (GTDB taxonomy): Bacteria > Bacteroidota > Bacteroidia > Bacteroidales > Rikenellaceae > Rikenella > Rikenella faecigallinarum. The sequence continues at coordinate 57,430 of DXHL01000007.1, forward strand.
TGAACTCCTTGCGCGAGACTACCGCCCCGTTATTCATCTCCGACCCCGTTGCAGGCAGGGTCAGCACCGTAGCCAGCGGCATCGCATCGACAGCCTTCGACGGGTCCACCATAAACTCCCACGGGTCGCCGTTGTATTTCAGAGCCGTGGCAATGAATTTGGTTCCGTCAATCACCGAGCCCCCGCCGACAGCCAGCAGGAACGTTACCCCTTCCTGACGAGCCAAGGTAATGGCCCGCATCAGGGTTTCGTACTGCGGATTGGGTTCGATACCCCCAAACTCCACCACCGAACGACCTTTCAGAGCCGCCATCACCTGGTCATATACTCCGTTTCGACGGATACTCCCCCCGCCGTATGTCATCATAATCTTTGCATCGGCCGGCAATTCCGTTGCCAGTTTAGCGATAGAGCCTTTACCGAAAATCAGTTTGGTCGGATTTTGGAACGAAAAATTATTCATCTTTAGAGAAGGATTGATTTTAATAGCAACGGCTAATTTAAGATATTTGCAGAAAAATTGCATCATCGGTTCATGCAAATTGACACTTCACAGACCACAACCATAGCCGCCCTGGCCACGGGCCATGGAGGGGCCATTGCCCTGCTCCGTTTGAGCGGCCCGGATGCCGTATCCATCACCGAAACGATTTTCTCCAAGCCACTGGCACAGGCATCCGGCTACACGGTTCACTTCGGCACCATATCGGACGGTGAGCGTCTGCTGGACGAGGTGCTGGTAACGCTGTTCCGAGCACCCCACTCCTACACGGGCGAAGATATGGTCGAAATTTCGTGCCACGGGTCGGACTACATCGTGCAGGAGATTTTGGCTTTGCTGATACGCCGTGGTGCTGTTCCGGCTGCTGCGGGTGAGTTTACGCGCCGCGCCTTTCTGAACGGGAAACTCGACCTGTCACAGGCCGAAGCCGTAGCCGACCTGATTGCCTCGGAGAGTGCCTCGGCCCATCGCATCGCCCTGAACCAGATGCGCGGCGGGTATGCTGCCAAGTTGACCACCCTCCGTGCGAAACTATTACATATCACATCGCTATTGGAGTTGGAGTTGGATTTTTCGGAGGAGGATGTGGAGTTTGCCGACCGCTCGGAGCTACGTTGTCTGCTGGAGGAGATTTTGGAACGTTGTCAGAGCCTGGCCGCATCGTTCCGCACGGGCAATGTCCTAAAGAATGGCGTTCCGGTAGCCATAGCGGGTGCTCCCAATGCCGGGAAATCGACCCTGCTAAACCGCTTAATCGGCGAAGAACGCGCCATTGTGTCAGATATTGCGGGAACAACGCGCGACTTTATCGAAGAGACAATCACCCTTTCGGGCATTCGTTTCCGTTTCATTGACACAGCCGGCCTGCGCCATACGGACGACACAGTCGAAGCGCTGGGCATCGAACGCGCACGGGAGCGTATCCGGCGCGCCCGAATCGTGCTGCTGCTGATAGCCGAACCGCTATCGCAAGAGGCAGTCGAGGAACAAATTCAATCGTTAGCGGTTACCGACGACCAGCAACTTATTGTTCTGCTCAACAAGCGCGACTTATGGGATACCACTCCATTGGAAGAATATCTACAGTCTCGCTATCCTGTGGTGAGTATCTCCGCACGGTCAGGCGACGGATTGGACTCCCTCAAAGCGTTACTCGTTTCAACCATTGGCTACGGCTCGGATGATGATGCTTTAGTTGTGAGCAACATTCGCCATTACGAGGCGTTGATACAGGCCTCCGAATCCTTGCAGCGGGCCATAAGTGCTGTGCACAGCGGCATCTCAGCAGATTTAGTGAGCGAAGAGGTTCGTCAGGTGCTGCACCATTTGGGGACCATTACAGGAGAAATTACGACCGACGAGGTTTTGTGTTCCATTTTCAGCAAGTTCTGCATCGGCAAATGACGTCTTGTAAACAGCCATAACCAACCATAACCATTTAGAATAAAGTCGCTGTATATCAGCGACTTTTGTTTTTATGCACTTTCTAGACCGTATTTGGAAGTAACGGTTTTTATCCATATTTTTCATACATATTTCTACCGTGACAGAAATTCACGGTTTGCCCAAATATCACAGTGACGCATTAGTTGACGTGTGTTGACAATGGTTTACATGTGTTGACAAAAATCGGGAGAAATAAGGAGAAATTATCCCCAATGTAAAGGAGGAAAAGATGGAAATAAGAAAGATTTGTCAATGGTGCGGAAAGCCATTTATAGCTCAAAAGACAACAACCTGTTATTGTAGCCACCAGTGTTCTAATCTTGGCTACAAGGAACGCATCAGGGAACGTAAGCGACAGTTGAAGCGATCGCAGGAATTATTGCAACCTCGACAAGCAGCCGAGGGGCAGGATTTCTTCTCTTTTGCCCAAGCCGCAAAGCTGATGGGTGTTACCCGGCAATACATCTATAAACTAGTCAAGGAATCCAAACTGCGGGCATCCCGGCTGAGCGGGAAGAAGTCGCTCATCCGCCGTGCGGACATCGAGCTGATGATGAAGACCAAGCCTTACGAACGTATTATGCCCAAAGAGGACTTTGACATCACCGAGTATTACACCGCCGAGGAGATTGCCCAAAAGTACAAGGTCAACGCCAAATGGGTATGGACCTACACACGACAGCACAAGGTCCCGAAGGTGCGCATCCGCCAGTTCAACTATTACAGCAAGAAACATATTGATGCCGCCTTTGCTAAATATGAGGTGGACTCTGACCTGACGGAATGGTACACGCCCGAAGATATTCAGGAGAAATACGGCATGACACGTGTCGCCATCCGTTCACACGTCTACCGTAACAACATTCCTTCGAAAAAAGAACACGGACAGATATTCTACTCCAAACTCCACTTCGATCTCTCGAAAAACTCTGCGGAAGAGAGCAAGGCCGAATACTACACCGTCAAGGAGGCAATGGAAAAATTCAAACTCTCTCGTGACTCGGTGTACGGTATTTTACAGTTCCAC
>DXHL01000008.1 GCA_019113395.1 Candidatus Rikenella faecigallinarum
TAATTCAAAAAACTCTTATCGCAAAACCTTTTTTTCACCACCTCCCTGCTTTCACTCCCCCATCACTCTCATCCCCTCCTCTCTCACTCCCCTAAGCGGCGAACCTTATCGCGATTGCGGTTGCAAAGGTACATCCTTTTTCATTCCCTCCAAATCTTTTTCGATATTTTTTTCAAACTATTTTTTCATTAATTTTGTAGTCACTTAATTTTCAGACAAATACCCGACTGAAAAATTTTTCATCTTTTGCCGATTATGCGCATCGGAATCATTTTGGTGAGTTACAACACTCGCGACTTACTATATAATTGTTTGAAATCGGTATTTGAGCAGACTGCCCTGCCCGAAAACACATTCCGCGTAGTCGTCGTGGACAATGGTTCGACGGACCAATCCCTGGAGATGGTGCAGCGCGATTTTCCTCAGGTTATCGCGGTAGATGCGGGGGAGAATCTGGGGTTCGGACGAGCCAACAATTTGGGCATGGAGCGGCTGGAAGCACAATATGGGCGGACGGAGTACCTGCTGTTTTTGAACCCCGACACCCTGCTGTTGAATAATGCTCCGGGGATTTTGGCCGATTTTCTGGACCGCCACCCGACAGCAGGGGCAGTGGGGGGAAATCTATACGGCGCCGACGGAACAACCCCGAACCAATCGTTTTCGCCTGTTCACGGACTGGGGTGGGAGTTGATGAAGTTCATGCCGAATAGCGTCAAAAACTGGTACTGGCCGCGCGGCACCTGGTTCAATTACGGGACCACGCCGCGGCAGGTAGGATATATTTCAGGGGCGGACCTGATGATACGCCGTTCCGCACTGGGTGACAGCCCTGCCTTTGACCCCGACTTTTTCATGTATTACGAAGACATGGAGTTGTGCGTCCGAATACGGCGTGCGGGATACGGTGTATGGTCCGAGCCGCAGGCTCGCATCATCCACCTGGAGGGGCAGGCCTGCCAAGTGTCGAGAACCAAGTTTGAACGGTTGCAGCAGACCAAATACCTCTATTATAATAAGGTGCACGACCCGGGTTATGCACGGGCAGTCTATTGGCTTACGCAGTGCGGCTACCGATTTTACGTATTGTGGGGGCGCGTAAGCGGCAATCGGGAGAAGGCTGCCCGATACCGGGAGTGGGCCGAGGTGAATGCCGCCGCATGGCACAGCCGCCCGAAACCGTAAATTCAGCATTACACCCGACGGGGTTTTTCGTATTTTTGCATACTCACATTCTGAACGACAACAAAAAATGGCACATACCAAGGAGGAGAAACTGGCAGCTATCGGAAGGCTGCTCGATATTTTGGACGAATTGCGGGAGAAATGTCCGTGGGACCGCGAACAGACGATGCTTTCGCTGCGCAATGCGACGATTGAGGAGTGTTTCGAGCTGACGGACGCCATCGTGAGCGGTGACCCGCTGCCCATCAAGAAGGAGTTGGGCGACCTGCTGCTGCACATCGTGTTTTACGCCAAGATAGCGCAGGAAGAGGGGCTTTTCGACATCGGAGATGTGGCGACTGCGTTGTGCGAGAAGTTGATTTATCGCCACCCGCACGTATATGACGAGGCTGCCGTGAAGAGTGCCGGCGAGGTCATGCAGAACTGGGAGGCGCTCAAACAGAAGGAGAAAGACGGCAACAAAACCCTTCTGGCAGGGGTTCCCAAGGGGATGCCCGCCCTGCCCAAGGCGTGCCGTATCCAGCAGAAGGTCTCGACCGTGGGGTTCGACTGGCGCGAACGGAGCGATGTTTGGGCCAAAGTGGCCGAAGAGATAGCCGAGGTACAAGCCGAAATTGAAAACAAGGATGCCGCACGGCTCGAGGCTGAGTTTGGCGACCTGCTCTTCGCGGTGGTTAATGCGGCCCGGTTGTACGGCGTCAATCCCGACCTGGCGCTGGAGCGCACCAACCGCAAGTTCGTGCAACGGTTCGGGTATATGGAGCAACAGGCATTAAGCCGCGGGCTTACCCTGCAGAGCCTCACCCCCGAACAGTACGAAGCCCTGTGGCAGGAGGCCAAAGAGGCGCTGGCTGCGAGCGAGAATGCTCCGACCCAAGCCTGATTTATTTTTACCGAATTTTCAAGCACCCCACACAGTCTAAAAACATAAAACACATGGCACTGATACGTCCGCTCAACGGCACGACCCCCACGATGGGGAAAAACTGTTTTCTGGCCGAAACCGCCGTCCTGATTGGTGATGTCACCCTGGGTGACGACTGTTCGATATGGTACGGCGCCGTATTGCGCGGCGATGTCAATCCGATTCGCATCGGCAACCGCGTCAATATTCAGGACGGAGCCGTGCTCCACACGCTGCATCAGCGGTCGGTGGTCGAATTGGGCGACAACGTCTCGGTAGGTCACAACGCCACGATTCACGGGGCGCGCGTCGAGCACGACTGTCTGATAGGGATGGGCGCCACGCTGCTCGACAATGCCATAGTGCATTCGGGAACGATTGTTGCGGCGGGGGCGCTGGTGCTCTCCAACCAGGAGTGCGAGGCGGGATGCGTCTACGCGGGCGTACCGGCCAAGAAGGTCAAGGTCCTGACCCCCGAGGAGCAGCACCGCATGATAACGCTGAATGCGGAACATTATCTGACCTACTCGTCGTGGTACACCGAGCAGGAGTAAGCCACATGACTCCACTCTGCTCCACTCTATGATATACTCGAACTCGCACCCGTCGGGGAGCAAGTTTTTTTGTGCGGGGAGGCGGGCCAACGGTTGGTACTTTCGGGGAAAAATCGTACATTTGTAGGTTATCGAAATACAGCTATAATGAGCGAAGAAATCAAGAACCCCAACAGCGGGGAATACTCAGCCAGCAGCATCCAGGTTCTGGAAGGGCTGGAAGCGGTGCGCAAACGTCCGTCGATGTACATCGGCGACACCGGCGAAAAGGGTCTCCACCACCTGGTCTATGAAGTGGTGGACAACTCCATCGACGAAGCAATGGCCGGCTACTGTGACACCATCGATGTGACGATAAACGAAGACAACTCCATCACCGTGACCGACAACGGCCGCGGTATCCCGACCGACTACCACCCCAAAGAGAAGAAATCGGCCCTGGAGGTGGTGCTGACCGTGCTCCACGCCGGCGGTAAGTTCGACAAAGGCTCCTATAAGGTATCGGGGGGGTTGCACGGTGTGGGGGTATCGTGCGTGAACGCCCTTTCGACCGATTTGGAGGCCACCGTATATCGTCAGGGCAAGATTTTCCGCCAGAGCTTCAAACGCGGCGTACCGCAGGGCGACATCGAGGTTATCGGAACCACGGACCGTACCGGGACCACGATTACCTTCAAACCCGACCCTGAGATTTTCACACAGACAACGACTTACAACTACGATACGTTGAACTCCCGGCTGCGGGAGTTGGCCTACCTCAACAAGGGGATACACCTGAACATCACCGACAAGCGCGAGAAAGACGAAGAGAGCGGCGAGTACCGCCACGACAACTACTTCTCGCAGGACGGGTTGAAGGAGTTCGTCAAATACCTTGACGGCAACCGTGAACCGCTGATTGAGCACATCATTCACATCACGGGCGAACGCGACGGGGTGCCGATTGAGGTGGCTTTGCAGTACAACACGGGCTTCAGCGAAAATGTGCATACCTACGTCAACAACATCAACACGATTGAGGGGGGTACGCACCTGACCGGTTTCCGACGCGGTCTGACCCGTACGCTGAAGAAGTATGCCGATGACAGCGGGATGCTTTCGAAGCTGAAATTCGAGATTAACGGGGATGACTTCCGCGAAGGGCTGACGGCAATTATTTCGGTAAAGGTGGCCGAACCGCAGTTCGAAGGCCAGACCAAGACCAAACTGGGCAACAGCGAGGTGGCAGGTGCGGTGGACAACGCCGTATCGGCCGCTCTGACCAACTACCTCGAAGAGAACCCGAAGGATGCCAAAGCGATTGTCCAAAAGGTGATACTGGCCGCCACGGCCCGTACGGCAGCCCGCAAGGCGCGCGACATGGTACAGCGCAAAACGGTTCTGTCGGGGTCGGGTCTTCCGGGGAAACTGGCCGACTGCTCCTCGCGCGACATGGAGAAGACCGAAATGTTCCTGGTCGAAGGGGACTCGGCAGGCGGTACGGCCAAACAGGGTCGTGACCGTACGTTCCAGGCCATTATGCCGCTTCGGGGTAAGATTTTGAACGTCGAAAAGGCCTCGGACCACAAGATGTACGACAACGAAGAGATTAAAAACATCTTCACGGCACTTGGGGTTACCATCGGCACCGAAGAGGACAGCAAGGCACTGAACCTGAGCAAACTGCGTTACGGCAAGGTGATTATCATGACCGATGCCGATGTGGACGGGAGCCACATTGCCACGCTGATTATGACTTTCTTCTTCCGCCGCATGCCGGACATTATCCAAAACGGTCACCTGTACATCGCCACTCCCCCGCTCTACTTAGTGAAGAAGGGGAATCAGAAACAGCGTTACTGCTGGACGGACGAAGAGCGTATCGCCACCATCGAAGAGTTCGGAACCAAAGGGGTTCACACACAGCGCTACAAAGGGTTGGGTGAAATGAACGCCGAACAGCTGTGGGAGACGACCATGAACCCGGAAACGCGTATTTTGCGTCAGGTGACCATCGAGAGCGCAGCGGAAGCTGACCGTATCTTCTCGATGCTGATGGGTGACGACGTTCCGCCTCGGCGCGAGTTTATCGAACGGAACGCAAAGTATGCGAATATCGACGCATAGCTTTGCTTTCTGAGGCGCGGCACCTTTTTTTGCCTCGTCCTATTTTATAACACACTTGCGGCCTGTTTTGACACCAGTCAAAACAGGCCGCATTTTTATCTCCTTAGGGCCACTTGTGACCTTAATAGGAAAAACTGCTCCCACCCAAAAACTCCCGCAGGATGGAGGTCGGCGGCAGCTCGCGGTCGGGTATCTCGACAAAATAATCCAGAAACTTCATCAGCCGCAATGCCTCGGCATACTCGGGCGTATTGGCAGGCACCTGCACCAACAGCGGCCGCGCATACTGCTTCAGAATCGATATTTCAAAAAAGAGTGCCGTATTGACCATCACGTCAGCCTGTTCCTGATAGGGGAAAATATACTTGTCCTCTCCCCGCCGCACACTGCTCCACCCTTTCAAGGTATCATACGCCGACCGCCCGCGATATTTGCTGTCCCGCACAATACGCCGCAAGAGGCGATTGTCCGTGGTGGAAATCACGCTCAGGTTATCGAGCGAAAGGGTGGTCAGCGCTGAGGCGTAGATTTTGAATTTGAGATGCTCTTCCACATGCGGAGTCAGTCCGGGATTCAGGCCATGTATCCCTTCGACAATCAGGATACCCCGGTCGCTGAGTTGGAGCGTGGTACCATCGTAATACCGCTTCCCGTCCGTAAAACGGAACTTGGGCATCTCGACCCGCTCACCGGCAAAGAGTCGGTTCAGGTCGCTGTTGAATGCCTCAATATCGACCGCCTCCAAGGCTTCGAAGTCGTAGTTCCCGTTTTCGTCGCGCGGGGTATGTTCGCGGTCCACAAAATAGTCATCCAGCGAAATGGTCTGGGGCTCCAGTCCCAGCACCCGCAACTGAATGGATAATCGTTTGGAGAGGGTCGTTTTCCCGCTGGAGGATGGCCCCGCAACAAAGACAATCTTCACCCCCTCTCGGTCATGCCTTTCAAGAATGGTATCGGCAATCCGAGCCAGAGTTTTCTCCTGCAACGCTTCCCCCACCTTAATCATTTGGCTGGCTTCGCCCTCCAGTACGCGAGAGTTCAACGACCCCACGTCCGATATCTGCAAGATATCCGCCCACTCCTTATTCTGTTGGAAAACCGAGAAGAGTTTGGGTTCGAGACACATGGGTTCTACCCGGGTCCAATCCTCCCTGCGTGGCATGAGCAGCACAAAACCATCTCCAAAAGGTTGGAGGTCAAATACCTTCAGCGCCCCTGTCGAGACAACCATGGCCCCATAGAAATAGCCGGGCAATCCTCCGAGGTTGTAGACCGTGATAAAATATTGCGGTCGGGTTCCCAAGAGCGCCAGTTTATCTTCATAGCCATAGCTGTGGTAGAGTTTTTCGATATCCTCCATCAACAACTTTTCGCGCACAATGGGGAGGTCGAGTTCCACCAGTGCCCGCATTCGCTGTTTAATGGTTTGGACCTGTTCGTCGGTCAAAGGGCCCTCGAGACCGTCTATTTCTCCATAGTATCCTCGGGAGGCGGTGTGCAGAATACGCAGATGCGCATTCGGGTAACAGTCCAGTAGGGCTTTATGCAGGAGGAAAAAGAGCGAACGTGCATATACTCGCATTCCATCGGGAGATGCAAGTTCGACATATCTCAGATTTTTCGGCGAATAGATACGCGTCGAGAGCTCTTTCATGTGGTTGTCAGCGAAGCAGGCCACTACAGGCGACGGGGTATGCAGCGCCAGCATGTCAAGGATTTGCCCTGTTGTTGTTCCCTCCTGCACATAGAGCGATGTGCGGTTGTTCTCGCAATAGACTTGTATGGTTTTATCAGTGGCAGTCATGGTTTCACGGATTGAATATTGACTAAAGATACGTTTTTTTCGGGAATCTTAAGCTCGTGAATCGTTGATATGATTTGCTTAGGTTGTCAGGGGGATTTTATGCACCCGTTAACGCAGGATGTATTTTCCCCGGATAGAGACAATGCAGATGTTGTGGAGGTGAGTTTCCCTTCTCGTGTCAGGGCTTCCTCGCTTGGGGTTTATCTTCTCTTTGCGCGCTCTTCCCTCCGGGAGAGGCTGAGCTGCTCCCTGCACCTTTCCCCTCTTCCCCTATACGGATACCCCTGCGGATTACTCCCCCCCTTATCCTGCTCCTTCAATTCCCCCTCACGCTACTCCTGCACGCAACGAATTGACAAAGCATTGGTTCGACCATACGTACTGATATGTAAAACACCTCCCATAGAGCAATAAATGTTTTTTGCACTTGTACCACTAACAGTAGAACTCCACAAAAAAACATTATTCCCTACATTACTTCTGGTACCAGTAGTAAAGATACGTCCCCCCGCTGGAAACCAAACAAAATCATTATACAATACACCATTCGAAATAGTAGAATTACCTGCTGAAGTTGGGGTGCCTTGACTGTAGTATTTTGTGTTTTCTTCAAAATCGTTCCATATTCCATCTTGTGAGACTCGCCAGCCCAAGGGACATGGGTCATAGTCACTCTTGTGTTCTCCATCTCCCCACAAATCGTCATTGTGATTCTCTGTATTGGTATACCAATCCCAAACACTGAAACTGTTGTATATAACGGTCAATGGATGTTTGACAGAATATGTTTGGGAAGTATTCTCACTCAGAATGCCTTCAGTAGTAATGCTCACTTTACAATATCCATTCTTATCTTCTATCAATTCCGTTGTGCCGTCTGTTCCATACAATATAATTGTTTCTGCATTTTGATTTGTTCCTGTTGCTTGTGTTATCGTGCTGCCGTCGGCACCCGGGAAAGCGTCCTTGCGGCCCCACCACAAAACATAACCTCCCACAGACAAAAAGCCTCTCCCCGCACTAGCAGGAAAAGGCTTTTTAAAAGCATTGACGTTAATGAAGGGAAATCTCCCAGACAGATTACATATTCATCCCGCCGCAGCAGTGGATGACCTGACCGGTCACATAGCTTGACAAATCGGAAGCCAGGAAGGTGCAGACATTCGCTACATCCTCCGGCGTACCGCCGCGTTTGAGCGGAATCTTCGATTCCCAATCCTTGCGAACATCCTCCGGCAGAACACCCGTCATATCCGTAATGATAAAGCCCGGAGCAATGGCATTGCAGCGGATACCGCGAGAACCCAACTCTTTGGCCGTCGATTTGGTGAGCCCAATCATCCCGGCCTTCGAGGCAGAATAGTTGGCTTGACCCGCATTCCCGCTTACGCCAACCACCGAACTCATGTTCACAATCGAACCCGAGCGTTGTTTCATCATGAACGGCAGCACGGCTTTGGTCAGGTTAAAGGCCGATTTGAGGTTTACGCCGATGACCATGTCCCACTGCTGTTCGGTCATGCGCATCAGCAGGCCGTCGCGCGTAATCCCGGCGTTGTTCACCAGAATATCCACGCGGCCGAAATCCTTGACAATCTGTTCAATCACCTCGCCGGCCTGCGTGAAATCCGCAGCGTTCGAGGCATACCCTTTGGCCTTAACGCCCAGGGCGGCAATCTCTTTTTCCGTATTGTGGAAGTTGTCGTCTGCGTTCAGGTCCGTAAAGGCGATGTGGGCACCTTCCTGTGCGAATTTCAGGGCGATGGCCTTACCGATACCCCGTGCAGCGCCTGTGATGACGGCGACTTTTCCTTCGAGAAGTTTCATACGTCTTGTCGTGTTGTTGATTAATACGATGTTAAGGCAAAGATAATATTTTTCCGACATATCGTATCCCGAGGGGAGCCGAGCTCTAAAATTTTGACTACCTTTACGCCAATCATTTGTTGTTTACAATAACCCTAACACCACTGATAATGAAGCGAGACACCGCCATTTTTGACCTGATTGCGCAGGAACGCGCACGACAGATGCACGGCATCGAACTGATTGCTTCCGAAAACTTCGTCAGCGAAGAGGTGATGGAAGCCATGGGGTCGGTACTCACCAACAAATATGCCGAAGGGTATCCCAATGCCCGTTATTACGGAGGATGCCAGGTGATTGACCAGGTCGAACAGCTGGCCATCGACCGCGTGTGCCAACTCTACGGGGCGGAATATGCCAACGTACAACCCCACTCGGGAGCACAGGCCAATATGGCCGTGTTTTTGGCCGTGATGCAGCCCGGGGATACCTTTATGGGGCTTGACCTGGCACACGGCGGACACCTGACGCACGGTTCGCCGGTGAACTTTTCGGGGATTTTGTATCGTCCCGTCGGGTATCAGGTAGACGAGGCCAGCGGAATCATCGACTACGACAAGATGGAAGCCCTGGCGCTGGAGCATAAGCCCAAGATGATTATCGGCGGGGCATCGGCCTACAGCCGCGAATGGGACTACAAACGGATGCGCGAGATTGCCGACAAGGTCAATGCCGTGCTGTGGGTGGACATGGCGCATACGGCAGGTCTGGTGGCGGCCGGCCTGCTGAACAACCCGGTGGAATATGCCCACATCGTCACCTCGACCACCCACAAGACCCTGCGCGGCCCCCGCGGCGGGATTATTCTGGTGGGCAAGGATTTCGAAAACTGGTGGGGAGTCAAAACGCCCAAGGGCGAAACGAAAAAGATGTCGGCCATGCTCAACAGCGCCGTATTCCCGGGCGTACAGGGCGGTCCGCTCGAACATGTGATTGCCGCGAAGGCGGTAGCCTTTGGCGAAGCCCTCAAACCCGAGTACAAAACCTATCAGAAACAGGTTCAAAAAAATGCGCAGGCAATGGCTGCTGCCTTTGTGGCCAAAGGGTATAAGATTATCTCGGGCGGCACGGATAACCACCTGATGCTGATTGACCTGCGGTCGAAGTTCCCGGAACTGACCGGAAAACAGGCCGAACGGTCGCTGGTGGCTGCCGATATCACGACCAACAAAAACATGGTACCGTTCGACAGCCGTTCACCGTTCCTAACCTCGGGGATTCGGGTCGGGACACCCGCCATCACGACCCGCGGCCTCAAAGAAGAACACATGCCGGTGATTGTCGACCTGATTGACCGTGTGCTGAACGCTCCGGAAGATACGGCCGTTATCGATGCCGTGCGGGCCGAAGTAAATGCCCTGATGGCCAACTTCCCCCTCTTTGCCTGGTAAAGGAGGAGGTAGGAGAACACTCCGGCCGCAATAACGGATACCGCAATCTCAACAGCGAGCCGCGTATGACGGCTCTGCACTCCACGGATGCGGGCGATGCCTCTACGTATCGCCCGCATCCGATACATTTAGAAATTTCAATAACCCAACACTTTTTATTTTTATGAAAAAACAACTCCGCTTGTCGGGTGTCAAGGGTTTGCTTTGCGGTGCAGCCGCACTGGCCCTGGCAGCCTGCTCATCGCCCCAACACCACAGCTGGAACGAGGGTATCAACATCATTCCCGTTCCCGCTGAAATGACCCTTAACGAGGGTTCATTCACGCTCAACGGACAGACCGCCATTGCGTGCGGTGTGGCTGACTTCGCACCGACCACAGCCTATTTGGCAACCAAAGTGAAAGCCTCGACCGGCTATGACCTGAAACTGGTGCAAGAGACTCCGGCCGAGAATTACATCGCTTTTGCGCTGGATACCACCATTACCCATCCCGAAGGATACACCCTGACGGCCACTCCTGCGGGGGTAACCATTGCGGCTTCCACTCCTGCAGGTGCGTTCTACGGGATGCAAAGTCTGCTCCAGCTTCTCCCGGCCGAAATCGAAAGCCCTAAGAAAATCAAAAACATCGAATGGACAGTGCCGGCTGTTGCCATCCGCGACCAACCTCGCTTCGCCTACCGCGGGGTGATGCTCGACCCGTGCCGTCACTTTACGGGAGTGGACTTCATCAAAAAACAGATGGATGTGCTGGCGATGTTCAAAATCAACCGTTTCCACTGGCACCTGACCGAAGACCAGCTCTGGACCATCGAAATCAAACGCTATCCGGAACTGACCGAAAAAGGGTCGAGCCGCACCGAAGGCGACGGTTCGAAACACAGCGGGTACTACACCCAGGAGGATATCAAAGAGGTGGTGGCCTATGCCGCAGAACGTTACATCGACGTGATTCCCGAAATCGAAATGCCGGGTCATGCACTGGCTGCACTGGTATCTCACCCCGAACTCTCCTGTACGGGAGGCCCCTTCGAACAACCGCGAATCATTTGGGGCGTAGAGCCTGACGTATTCTGCCCGGGGAAAGAAGCTACATTCGAATTCCTGGAAAATGTTCTGACCGAGGTTTTTGAACTCTTCCCCAGCAAGTATATCCACATCGGCGGGGACGAATGCCCGAAGGTACGCTGGCAGGAGTGCCCCGACTGCCAACGCCGCATTCGCGAAGAGGGCCTCGACGTGAAATCCCGCAAACCGGGCAAGGATGGCAAAATGCACTCGCCTGAAGAGATGCTCCAAAGCTATACCATTACCCGTATCGAAAAATTTGCCAATGCCCACGGCAAGCAAATCATCGGCTGGGACGAGATTTTGGAAGGCGGTCTGGCTCCGTCGGCCACGGTGATGAGCTGGCGTGGCGAAGCGGGTGGTATTGCGGCTGCCAAACAGCAGCACGACGTGATTATGACCCCGAACAGTGCCGGTTTCTACCTCGACCACCAACAAGGGGCAGCGGAAGTGGAACCGACCTCTATCGGCGGCTACTCCACGCTGGAAAAGGTCTACTCCTACAATCCCGTTCCCGATACGATGCCCGCCGAAATCGGACGATACATTCTGGGCGTACAGGGTAACTTGTGGGCTGAATACATCCTCTCGGACACGCATCGCGAATATATGTACTATCCGCGTGTACTGGCACTGGCCGAAGTAGACTGGTCACCTGCGGGGCGCAAAGACTGGGAAGATTTCCAACGCCGCGTGGTCAATGCACAGGTGCGTCTGGACTACCACGATATCACCTACCATATTCCGATGCCGGAGGGTACGCTGGTCGATTTCGTGGCCTTTACGGAGGACTCGGTATCCGTTCCGTTCAACAACACGCGTAACCTGCCGATGGTCTACACCCTCGACGGCTCCCAACCTACGGTCAACTCACCGCTCTATACCGATACGCTCCGTCTGGGAGGCGACACGCCGATTGAGATTAACATCGCTACGCTGCTGCCGCAGGGCAAATTGAGCCGAGTACGGACCATTCGTGTCGAAAAACAGACGCCCAAACCTGCTGTAACCGTTGCACAGGCTGATTCGGGTATTCTAATGCGCACGGCACCCGGTCTGTTCGTAACGGACGAAGAGATGGCAGCAGCTCCGTTTGGTGCGGATACGGTGGTGCGCTACTTTATGGCCGGTCGTGTCCCCGATACGGGTGTCAGCAAAAATTCACTCTCCGTTTATGAAGGTCTGGTTGAGTTCCCTGAAACGGGCGTATATGGGTTTGCTACGGATATGGATGAACTCTGGATTGACGGTGAACTGCTGGTGAAGAACGGTCAGGAGAGCGCCAGCCGTTTCCAACGCCACAAAACAACCCGTGCATTGGCCGCCGGTAAACACCGTTTCAAGATGGTCTTCAATAACATGATTAAACACGGCTGGCCCAACGACTGGAACGAAATCACCTTCTACGTCAAAGCCCCCTCGTCGGACCGGTACGTAAAAGTTGCCCCCGCCCAACTGACTCACGAGGCAAAATAGAGTATTCCTACACTAACCTCGGATACAATGAGCCACGCAGTGATGCGTGGCTCATTTTTTGTAGTCCGCTGGGCAGACGCCTCAGTCTGGTTAGTGCCCAATGCGAATTGACGCGTGTATAAGAAGATGCGGCTGGGAGATGAGGCTGGGAGATGCGGTTGCGTGAGTAACCATGCGGTTCGCGGCCACGGGGGGATGCGGAGAATCGGTGACGCTCGGCACTCGAGTCGACTCGTATCCAGCCACAAAGCGTTTTCAGGTCGGAACCAGTGGATTTAGGGTAGAGGCTGCTCGGTTGGAGTGCCCAGCGGCACCAGGCCTCCACCGGGGGTGGTTCCGGCCTGCACGACTGCTTGTGCAGTCGGCTTCGCTTGATATTAGGAGTTGATAAACTGTCGTTTAGCATGCCAGCCAATTCGTGTTTGAGAATAAGCGGTTGCGTGAGCAACCGTGTCAGGTCGGAGCCATGGGGCTGCGGAGGCCTGCGCTTCTCGCGCGCCCTCCACTGGCTCCGTCCTGGTACTGCTCGGTTCAGGGTTTCCTCGCTTGGGGTTTATCTGCTCTTTGCGCTCTCTTCCCTCCGGGAGAGGCTGAGCTGCTCCCTGCGCCTTTCCCCCTCTTCCCCTACATGGATACCCCTGCGGATTACTCCCCCTTATCCCGCTCCTTCGATTCCCCCCACGTTACTCCTGCACGCAACGAACGGAAAAACCACCGGCACGACGGCCTGTACTACTGGATAAAAGAGTACTCAGATTAAAGTATAATGTTCGGGCACTGGTTCCTCCAATCATTGCTGACCAATAATATCCATAATTACCAACACCGCTTAACACACCATAACCTCCATTGGTACGATATCCTCCGGCAGGAAACCATGCCATGTTATGATATATTCTTCCTGCATTTATTGTATATTCTAAGCCTGATGCAGTCGAGGTGGAAGCAAAATCACCAAACGTGGTTGATGCATCGGGTGGCACTCTCCAATTTTTAGGACACGGGTCAAATGCGCTTTTACCAGTGCCGTCGCCCCACAAGTTGTCATTGTGATTACCTGTATTGGTATACCAATCCCATGGGGCAATAGGATTGTAGATAAATATCAGCGGATTCTTAATAACATAAACTTGTGAGGTATTCCCACTTATTACCCCACTCGTTGTAATATTCACTTGTTGCAATCCCGTTGCACTCCCTTCAGTCAGCGTATTGCCATTGGCTCCATAAATCGGAATCGTTTGTGCATTATTATCTATTTCCTGGGTTATCGTGCTGCCGTCGGCGCCCGGGAAACTGTCCTTGTGAAATCGCGGAATCCTTCAAATACCCCGAATCCCGCATATCCCCATTAAAAAACATTACCTTTGTGTGTATGGGAAAAATCTTTCTGATACCGACACCTCTCGGACCCTCGGCCGACAGAAACCTGGTGCTGCCTGCCGCAAATCGCGAAATTATCAACCGTATCGACTATTTCGTGGTCGAAAATGTGCGCACCGCACGACGGTTTCTTGCCAAATGTCAGTTGGACAAGACCATCGACGAACTGACCTTTGCCGAACTCAACGAACATACCCCTGTGGAAGAGGTCGAAGCATTGCTGGCGCCGCTGCTGCGTGAGGGGAGAGACATTGGAGTAATGTCCGAAGCCGGTTTGCCTTGTGTGGCCGACCCCGGAGCACTGCTGGTGGCGGCGGCACATCGAAAAGGAATTGAAGTCTGTCCGTTGTCCGGGCCCAGTTCCATTACGCTGGCTCTGATGGCTTCCGGGGCAAATGGGCAATCCTTTGCTTTTAACGGCTATTTGCCTGTGAAACCGGCGGAACGGGCACAAGCTATCCGACGATTTGAACGTCGTGCCCTTGCGGAGCGGCAGACGCAGATTTTTATCGAGACTCCCTATCGCAATCGAAAACTCTTTGACGAAATCATCGCAGTGTGTGCCCCGAAAACAATGTTGTGCGTGGCGTGCGACCTGATGGAACCGAATCAGTATATCCGTACCCTTACTGTCGAGGCATGGAAAAAACAGGGGGCGCCTGCCATCGACAAACGCCCCGCCATCTTTATTCTGTTCGGGATATAGCTCTGCAGTTCCGTTGGAGGATTATGGCCCGTTGGGATGATGCAGTTTGATGCCCCAATGGCGTGTTATAGTGTATCGTCTTCCTCCTCTTCTTCGTCCTCCATCACACGAATAATATAGCGCAGCGGTTGGTAGGGCAATACCTCCGGGGTGCTGGACGAGTTCCCGCTGTCACCGTATGCCCATGTCGAGATGGTGACCACCTCGGCAGTTTCTCCTTTGCGCATGGAGGTGACTGCCATGTAGAGGACCTTGTGATAGGTGGTATTGGCACCCGAGGTAGGGGTAATCGATAAGTATTGATAATCATCTAATTCGCTACTGTTATAGACATTCCATTTTTGCGCAACCGTGTCAATATTGGTCGAGGAAAGGAACCCGTCCATAAAGTACTCTTCGTAGTAGACATGAACCAGCGAGTCTTCCGTGATGGTGTCTCCCGTGGGGTTAGGGGTGATGATTCGCATGAACATCCCGACGGTGTCATTGATGTAATCCGAGCCCCAGTGCAACTTGGCGTATCGTTCGGCAGAGTCGCGTTCCCAGATAAAGGGAGAGGTGGTGACAGCGTTGAGGCGCATCTCAAACTTAATCGGAAGCGATGAGTATTCCACACCGCTTTCGCCTTCGTAACCGCTGCTGATGCTCATGGAGGTGGTGCTGTACCCTTTGTCCATCGGGATATAGACGTGTACCGAGTCGCCTACGCGCATCTGTTCAAGGGCTTGGCGCAAGCCTTCGCACAACTTGGTAGAGGTTGTGGTGTACTCCAGAAAATCGTCGCAGTAGTGGGTGGTGTAGGCGAACTGCCCCACACGGCGTGAGATGGAATCCACGCGAGTGACGAAGATATTGCCGTCGAGCGTTTTTCCGGTATAGTTGAGGGTCAGCCAGGTATAGCCGATGACGGGTTGCTGTGCGTCCTCCGGACCTCGTTCGATATATTCGATATAGATATCCTTGTAGGGGTTGGCATAGGCATTCGGAGCGTATTTGGCCACCCATTCTTCAAACGATTGCCGGGCCAGACTGTTGGCGATATTGGGAGCTTGTTTGGCGCACGACCATCCGAGGATAAGGGTGGTCAGGATGAGCAGGGCTCCGTATATTCTGGTTTTTCCACGCATAGGAAGAAGTGTTTTCGCAATGAGAGGTTGAATGCGGGGTGTATTCGGCGGGTGTTCGATGTGCTCAGAATACAACGCCCTGCAAAGATAACGTTTTTTCCGAGACGGCAAGTGTGTGAGGCTGTCCGTATCGGGTAGTTATACGTCGAGTTTGACGACGGTGATTCCGGCACCGCCGAACTCTTCGTGTTCGTCGGTAGCCGAGATGACCAGGGGTACGGTACGCAGGTAGCGGCGCACCTCCTCTTTGAGGGCACCGGTGCCTTTGCCGTGCAGGATGGTGACCTGCGGGAATCCCAGCACAATGGCCTCGTCAATAAAACTTTGGACGAGTTGCAGCGCCTCGGCGGCCCGCATCCCCCGAATGTCCAACTGCTGTTTGAAGTTGAGCCGCCGTTTCGAGGTATCGTAATGGTCGGACGAGGCGTAGGAAGTTGCTCCCGTCGAGACAGACGCATTGCGCCGCAGTTTGCGGTATTCGGCGTGGGGCACGATTTCGAGGCGGGACTTGTCCACCACGGTAGTGATGTGGCCAAAGGCCACCGTGGCCTTGTTGTTTCCCTGCAGAGCAAGTACCTCGCCGATACTCTGCTGGCCGCGGATACGGACATGGAATCCCGGCTCTATGTCGCGCGGTTTCTCGGGCGTAGAGGGTGTAGCTGGCGTTGTATCGGAACTTGCGGCCCGTTTCTCGCGACGCTCCTTGCGGCGCGCCTCCCGCTCGCGCAACTGGCGCATCTTCCGCTCGATGGCATCCTCCAGCTCGGAGAGCGGGGCGGTGTCGCTGCCCGCAATCCGGTTGCGGAATTCGTCGAAGGTGCCGCGGGCTGCCCGCGTGCGCTCCTTCTCGGCCTGAGACTCCCGTATCTCCCGTATCGTCTTTTCGATGGTGCGGTTGGCCTCGGCCAGCAGTTTCTCGGCCTCCGTGCGAGCCTCTTTCAGAATCTTGGCCTTCTCGGTCTGTATCTCGCTGAGCTGCAGTTCATACTGTGCCGCCGTGCGGTCGATGCTCTTCTCGGCCTGACGGATGCGCTCGCGCTTCGACTCCCAGTAACGCTTGTCGCGAGCCGCTTCGCGAATGTGTTTCTCGGCATTGGCCTGTGCCGACCCGATTTTCTCTTCGGCCGAACGGATAATCTCTTCAGGCAGCCCGATTTTACGGGCTATCTCGAAGGCAAACGAACTTCCCGGACGACCCATCTCGAGTCGAAACAACGGACGGATATTCTGCAGGTCAAAAGCCATCGCTCCGTTCTGAATCCCCTGCGCCCCTGCGGCATAGTATTTCAGGTTGGCATAGTGGGTCGTGATAACGCCCCACACATGCCGCGCTTCGAGCTGCTGGAGTACGGCCTCGGCAATGGCACCTCCCGTACCCGGCTCGGTGCCCGAACCGAACTCGTCGATAAGCACCAGCGAGCGTTCGTTGGCCTGCCGCAGCACGGTTTTCATGTTGAGCAGGTGGGAGGAGTAGGTCGAGAGGTCGTTGTCGAGCGACTGTTGGTCGCCGATGTCGATAAAGAGGCTTTCGAAGAGTCCCATGCGGCTGTCGCCTTCGGCCGGGATGAGCCACCCGCACTGCAGCATATACTGCAGCAGCCCGGCGGTCTTGAGGCAGACCGACTTTCCGCCCGCATTGGGCCCCGAGATAAGCAGGATGTATTTTTCAGCGGTTAGG
The DNA here is from genome assembly GCA_019113395.1 of Candidatus Rikenella faecigallinarum. Lineage (GTDB taxonomy): Bacteria > Bacteroidota > Bacteroidia > Bacteroidales > Rikenellaceae > Rikenella > Rikenella faecigallinarum. The sequence goes on from DXHL01000008.1 coordinate 17,250, forward strand.
GTCAGGTCCAGTGGGACGATAGCCTTCCCCTCTTTCTTGAGGGTGGCTTCGAGCAGCGGGTGACGCGCCTGCCGCAAGAGGATTCCCGGCTCGGCCGTCACCTCGGGCAACACGGCATCCATCCCCAGCGCATAGCGCGCCTTGGCCTGAATGAAATCCATTTCGACCAGATACTCGCCGGCGGCCAACAACAGCGGCAGCTCGGGGCGCAACAGGTCGGCAAAGGCGGTCAGGATACGCACCACTTCGCGTCGCTCGTCGTTCTCCAACTCGCGCAGCTCGTTGTTGAGTTCGACTACCTCGATAGGCTCGACATAGGCTGTCCGTCCCGTCGCTGACTCGTCGTGCACCAGCCCTTTGATTTTCCGTTTATTGACCGCCGCAACGGGAATGACACTGCGGCCGTCGCGTACCGAAATTTCGCTGTCGGCATCGACCAGCCCGGCAGCCTGAGCCTGTTTCAGAATGGCCTGCAACCGTTTCTCAACCTGAGCGGCTTTTTCGCGCAGCGTGCGACGTATCTGGGCAAGTGTCGGCGAGGCGTTATCGCGCAGGGTCCCCGTGTCGGGGTCGAGCAGACGCGTTATCTCCTGCCGAATGGCACGGAACGAGTCGACCGGTTCGGTGAGGTCGCTCAGCAACGGATAGGGGTCACCGCCCTCCTGCCGTTTGGCCGAGAAAAAGGCGGTCAGCGCCCCCAACACTTCGAGAGCACGAGCCAGTTCGACCATCTGAGTCGGCTCGAGGTAGCTCCCCTCGATGCGCACCCGACGCAGAAAACGGTTCATGTCGATAAATCCGCCACCCGGATAGTCGCCCTCCAGCATCAGGATGTCGCGCATTTCGGCCACCCGTCCCAGGGTGGTCAGCAGTGCCGTGCGGTCGGCGGTGAAGGCCGCCGACCGCACCCGTTCCGCAGCCGCTTCGGTCGTACATAAATGAGAAACAGCGTCCCGGATTTTGTCAAATCCGATACGCTGTTCGAAATCTTTTGGATAAATCAAAACACCCATACTAACATCAATCCTCGTTCACCACGGTACTCCTCACCCCCCGTAAATCTTACTTCTTCTTTCCACCGAAGACCGAGATGTGGATATACCGTCCCGGATTCTCCTTGAGGTCCTGCAGCAGCAGCGTAAGGCTTTCGGAGGCCTCCGAAAGGTTGTTGTACAGTGCCTGGTCGTAGATGAGTTTCCCGGCACTCCCTTCGGCGGTATTCACTGCCTCCAGCGCACGATTGAGTTTCTCGACTGCTTCCGACGCGTTGGCCATCAGCGGCGGAACGGTCTGGCTCAGCGAGTCGGCCATCAGCTCCACCCGGTTCACAATCTGCGTAATCTGCGGGGCTGCGCTGTTCAGTTCGGCCGACAACGAACGCAGGTTGGACATCGTTTGGTTCAAATCCTCGGCCACCATACGGTCTACATTGCCGCTGATGCGGTTGGCGTGAGCCAGCATCCCCGACAGGTTGGCCACATTCTCTTCGCTGAGCACTGCATTCACGCCGTCCAGTGCCTTGGAAAGGCGTTCAACCAGCGAGGTGGCCATCTCTTTGAGTTTGTCGTACTCCGAATTGACCATCTGCATCAGGCCGGGTTCCACGAGCGAGGGAATCGTATCTCCGTCGGCGAGCAGTTTCGGGTCAGTACCCAGTTGCAGGTCAATCACTTTCGAGCCCATCAGCGATGCGCTGGCGATTTTGGCGCGTGTATCCACCGAGACGGGGTATTGGTTTTCGACCGAGAACTCGACGATGACTTTCCGTGTCTGTACGTCATACCACACGCCGTGTACCGTCCCTACGCGATACCCTTTGACCGTCACGGGCGACGACACTTCGATGCCGTCCGAGTTTTCGTAGATGGCGTAGTAGGTGTTTTCGCGGCTGAAGATGTCCTGGCTCTTGATAAAGTTAATCCCGAGGTAGAGCAGCACCAGCATCCCGATACCAAAGATGCCGATACGTACTTCGCGTGATAGTTTCTTTTTTTTCATGGTTTCTTGCATAATCAGTGGGCGCGGAGGCGGGGGGTACGGTAGTAAGCCGTCAGGGCGCTTGGCCTGTTACCGACACTCCTTGAGCGCCTGGGCGAGGGGTATGGGCTGCGTGCCGCGGAATGCGACCATAAAGGCATCCGGGAAAGTTCGCCGCACCTCTCGTTGCAAAAGTAACGCTTCTTGGTAAGAAAAAGTTGCCCCGCAGAAATATTTGTATCGTCCGTCGATGCGTTTTTCCACCACCTTATCGACGTAACTCCCAAAATTCGTGCGGCTTATCTTCATTTTCTCGAGCGAACTCTTGACCTGTATCCGAAAAACGATGTCATCCTGTTTTTTGGAGGAATTCTGTGAGTGGTGGGTTGAGGCGGTCTGTGTGCTGGGGCTGGTCGGCTTGGCAGGAGCGGTCTCTACGGGCGGTTCGGTGGCCAGTGTACGGCTGTCGGTGCGACGCTTGTACTCCTTCACGGCGCGATATATTGAGGCCGCCACCTTCTCCTGCCCGGCCGATGAACCTAAAAACCTGGCCTCCGCCGGATTCGAAATAAAACCCACCTCGGTCAGCACACTCGGCATCGGAGTCCGCCACAACACCAGAAACCCGGCCTGTTTCACCCCTTTGTTGCCACGCTGGGCATAGCCGGCGTATTGCCCCTGTATCAACTCGGCCAGCGACAAGCTCTGGCTCTGGTAGGCATACTGCATGAGCGAAAAGAGTATCAGCGATTCGGAGGAGTTGGGGTCATACCCTTCGTACCGCGACGAATAGTCGGCCTCCAGACTGATGACCGCATTCTCGCGCATCACCACCGACAGGTTCCGATTTCCCTTGTCCTCCCCCATCACGTAGGTCTCGGTGCCGGCCGCCGAACTGGCGGTGCTGGAATTGGTGTGAATCGAGATGAAAAGGTCTCCGCCGGCATCCGACGCAATCTTGCTGCGGTCGGCCAGGGCAATGAAACGGTCGTCCTTGCGGGTGTAGACCACCTTGACATCGGGCAGTCCCTCTTCTATCATTCGTCCCAGCTTCAGTGCCACACCCAGGTTAATGGCCTTCTCTTGCTGTCCGTTGCCGACGGCCCCGGGGTCTTTGCCGCCGTGTCCTGCGTCTATCACAATGCAGCGCAGTACGCCCCCCTCGTCGGACGAGGCGGCGGCGCAGACGGGTAAAAGAATACCCGTCACCCATAATAATAATACACGGCGGATTATCGTTAGTAGCTTCATATTGCGGCTTTGTGTTTCCCCAATTTTGATTACCTTTGCGGGTCGCCCGTATGCGCCTGACGCAGGCATGGGATGGCTGACAAAATTAACCTATTTCATCGGATTTTGCGCCCGGCACAACGAAAACGGATATTTTTTTCACTTCTGTTGCTCTTGTGGACAACGGTAGTGTTCTCCGCCGCATCGGCATGGCCGGCTGCCAAAAAATACCGAAACAGCCGGGACAGTGTGAGGCAACAGGTCGATACGGTGAGGCTGAACGACAGCCTGCTCACGGCCATCGAACGCCTCACGACGCTCGATACGCTCCCGGCACGGCAAGATACGCTGCGCACGGACTCGCTCTCCGTGACGGACAGCACATCGCTGCCTCTTCTTGCCGCAGCCGATTCTTCGGCCGCGGCCAAAACCCCGAAAACTTCCACCCTCACCGACCGGGTCACGGGTACCCAGCAGGACTCTCTGGTCTATGACGTGCGCACGGGTAATATCTACATGTTCGGGAACGGCGAGGTGCAGTACACCGACCTGCAGATGAAGGCCGACTACATCTCTTTCAACTTCGATGACCAGAACGTAGCGGCGCACGGGAAAGTGGATACCACGAGCGGGAAATATATCCGCCCTCAGTTTATTCAGGATGAAACGACCTATGAGTTGGACTCCGTGCGTTACAACATGGGCACGCGCAAAGCGCTGATATGGGGGGCGCACACCCAGGAGGGCGAAGGGATTATCACGGGCGGACTGGTGAAAAAGATGCCCGACGATGTGCTTCACATGAAAGGGGGACGCTACACCACCTGTGATGCCGAATGTCCGCACTTCTACCTCCAGATGACCAAAGGGACCGTCGAACCCAAGAAAAAGGTGGTTTTCGGGCCGGCCTATATGGTGATTGAAGATGTGCCGTTCTACCTGTTGGGATTGCCGTTCGGCTTCTTCCCGCAACAGGGGGCACGCCACTCGGGATTTATCCTGCCGCAGGTGGGGGAAGAGACCACCCGCGGGTTTTTCCTGCGCGACGGGGGTTTTTACTTTGTCTTCAACGACTATCTCGACCTGAAACTCACCGGAGGTATCTATACGCTGGGGTCGTGGGAGACGGGGCTCGAGTCGTCGTACCGCAAACGGTACAAGTACAACGGAAGCTTTTCGTTTGACTTTGCGAAGGACATCTTCGGCGAAAAGGGTAGTGCCGACTACGTCAATCAGCAGAATATGCAGATACGCTGGACCCACCAGCAGGATGCCAAGTTCCGCCCCAACTCGACCTTCTCGGCCAGCGTGAACTACTCCACCAGCAAGTACAACCAGTATAATGCCACCGATATCAACGATTACGTGTCGGCACAGACCAGCTCCTCGATAGCCTACTCGAAGAGTTGGTCGGGCAAGCCTTTTTCGTTGTCGATAACGGGTAACCACAGCCAGAGCCTGCGCGACAGCAGCATGAGTCTCTCGCTGCCGACGGTGGTTTTCAATGTGACGCGCATCAACCCCTTCAAACGTAAAAACGCCATTGGCAAGGAGCGGTGGTACGAAAAAATCGCCTTTACGTTCCAGAGTAACTTCTCGAACAGCGTGAGCGGTATCAAGCAGAACGAGTTTATGAAAAAGGAGATGTTCGACCAGATGAAACTCGGGTTCCAACATCAGTTGCCGGTCAGTGCCTCGTTCAACGTGTTGAAGTACCTGAACATTACGCCGAACTTTACGTATCGCGAGCGGTGGTATTTCCGCAAGATTTATCGCGACTGGAACCCCGAGACCGAACGCATCGAAAATACCGATACCACGCATGGTTTTTACCGTCTGTACGATTACAGCGCGTCGCTGACGGCCAACACCATCCTTTACGGGAGTTATGAACTGGGCCGAAAGGGGAAAATCAAACTCCGCCACGTGATGACCCCCAGCGTCAGCTTCAGCTATGCTCCGAACTTCGGCAAGGAGCGCTACGGATACTATCAGACCATCCAAAGCGACAAATATGGCGGAACGACCACCTATTCTCCGTTTGCCAACGAGATATACGGGGTGCCGGGCAGCGGCGAGAGCATGAACCTGACGTTCGGAATTAACAACACCCTCGAAATGAAGGTCCCCAGTGCACGCGACACGAGCGGGGTGCGGAAAATCAAAATCTTCGAGGCCTTTAACATCAACTCGGCCTACAACTTCCTGGCCGACTCGCTCAAGTTGAGTCCGTTTACGGTCAATATCCGTACTACATTGGTCAAAGGGTTGAGCCTGAATATTAATGCGACTTTCGACCCCTATATGGTGAATGCCAACGGGCAACGCATCAACAAGTTCGTCGTGTCGCACGGCAAGGGGTTGGCCCGCCTCACCTCGTTCTCGACGGGCTTTAGCTACGGTTTTAGCTCCAAGGCCCGCAGCACCTCGAATACGCCCGCCGTGAACAACCCTAACAACAGTACTTTGGCGGATGTGGATGCGGCGCTGAATGACCCGACACAAAATGGCGGTTTCTTCAATCAAACCGAAAATCAGTATGCCACGGCCATGCGAAGGGCACAGCTGCTGGCTACGCAATACTATGACTTCAGCATTCCGTGGAGCTTTTCGTTCAACTACAGCTTCAGCTACAGCCGGCCGGGGAATACGGTGAGCCGTATGCAGACCGTCAGCTTCAACGGCTCGGTAAACCTGACCCAAAAGTGGGCCGTGGAGTTTGGGGCGGGGTATGACTTTGTGCAGAACAAACTGACCCCCGGGACGGTGATGATTCGGCGTGACATGCACTGTCTGCAGGCCACCTTCTCGTGGGTGCCCGTGGGCTTCCGCCAGAGCTGGACCTTCTCGATTCGTGCCAAAAGCTCCCTGCTCTCAGACCTTATCAAGTACAAGAAAACCAACAGCTTTATCGACAACTACTATAATTAGCCTGATATTGGAAGCTGGTGGGACTGTGGCAGGAGTCATTCCTGCCGTTTTGGCTCGGGCAATAACCCAATCTCGATATACGTTATGATTCACATCTCAAAAACGCTCATGACCCTCATGACTACCTCTACGCTTTTGGCGGGATGTGCCGGCGGTGACTCTACCGGGAATCCGCTGCTCTCCGAATGGCAAACGCCCTACGGAGTGCCGCCCTTTGAACAGATACGCCTGGAACACTATCGTCCGGCCGTTGAAACCCTGATTGCCGACGGCCGCCAACGCATCGACGGGTTGGCCAATAACCCCGACAGTGCCACGTTCGAAAATACGATTGTGGCGCTGGAGTTTGCCCAACAGCCGTTGGAGCGCGTGCTGAACGTCTTTTATAACCTGAACAGCGCCGAGACCAACGATTCGATGCAGGCGCTGGCCATGGAGCTCTCGCCGATGCTGACCGAGTTCAGCAACGACATCATGCTGAACGAGGCGCTCTTCCAGCGTGTCAAAGCGGTTTATGAAGGGGCCAAGGCTGCGGATTTTGCGGGTATGACGCCCGAGCAGCGTACCCTCCTGACAGATACCTACGAAGGGTTTGTCCGTTCGGGTGCGAACCTCTCGCCCGAACAGAAAGAGGAGTACCGACAGGTTACCTCCGACCTGGCGCAGTTGTCGCTGCGTTTCGAACAGAATGTGCTGGCCGCGACCAATGCCTACCAAATGCACTTGACCGATACGGCCGATTTGGTTGGTCTGCCGGAGTCGGTGCGGGAGAGTGCGGCCGCTGAGGCCAAGGCGGCAGGACTTGACGGATGGCTCTTTACGCTCCATGCTCCGAGCTATGTGCCGTTTATGACCTATTCCGAGCGCCGTGACCTGCGCGAACAACTCTATCGGGCCTACAACAGCCGGGCTTACGGCGGTGAAAACGACAACTCGCCGGTGTTGGTGCAGATAGCCAACCAGCGGCTTCGCATGGCCAACCTGCTGGGCTATCCTACCTATGCGGATTATGCGCTCGAGGAACGTATGGCTGGGAGTGTGGCACGGGTTAATGCCTTGCTCGACCAACTGCTCGAAAAGACCAAACCCTATGCCGACCGTGAGGTGGCAGGCATTGCACAGTACGCTGCGCAGCAGGGCCTCACGGGGCAACTGATGCCGTGGGACTGGACCTATTATACCGAAAAGTACAAGGCGGCCACCTACAACCTCGACGATGAGATGACCCGACCCTATTTCCGTCTGGAACGGGTGCAGGAGGCGATGTTCATGCTGGCCGGGAAACTCTACGGACTGAAGTTTAACGAAAATCCGCAGATTCCGGTTTATCATCCCGATGTCCATGCGTTCGAGGTATACGATACCGATGCGACGACGGGTGACAGTTCGTTGCTGGCCATTCTCTATATCGACTATTTCCCGCGTCCGGGGAAACAGGGCGGTGCCTGGATGACCTCATACCGTCATGCCTGTGTCGATACGGCCACGGGTAAGGAGGTGATTCCGATTGTGTCGCTGGTGTGCAACTTTACGAAACCGACCGCCGACCGTCCGTCGCTGCTCAGTTTCAGCGAAGTGACCACTATTTTCCATGAGTTCGGCCACGGGCTCCACGGGATGATTGGCCGTGGGAACTATCCCAGCCAAACGGGTACCGGTGTACGCCGTGACTTTGTGGAGCTCCCCTCGCAAATCATGGAGAACTGGGTGAGCGAAAAGGAGTTCCTCGACCTTTGGGCCGAACACTACCAAACGGGTGAAAAGATGCCGGCCGAGATGATTGAACGTATCGAGGCGACCAAACAATACTTGGCGGCATACAGTTGTGTGCGCCAACTGCAGTTCGGTATTGGCGACATGGCCTGGCACACGATAACCGCACCGCTCGATACGACCTGCGATGTGGTTGCTTTTGAGCGGGCGGCTACCCGACGGACGCAGGTGTTGCCGCTGGTGGACGGGACCTGCGTCTCGACCTCCTTTGCGCATATCTTCGGTGGGGGATATGCGGCCGGCTATTACAGCTACAAATGGGCCGAGGTACTCGAGGCCGATGCCTATGCATTGTTCAAGGAGCGGGGTATCTTTGACCCCGAAACGGCCCGTTCGTTCCGTGAAAATATCCTCACCCCGGGCGGTTCGGAACATCCGATGACGCTGTTTGTGCGGTTTGCCGGTCACGAGCCGAGTGTGGACCCCTTGCTGCGTAAAATGGGCATCCCGACCGAGTAACGGGGGCCTTTGACGTATCGACGCAAAAACAGTCGGGGCGGAAACAACCATCGGTTGTTTCCGCCCCGACTGCGTGATATCGCTGGCTCACAAACAGCGGCTACGGGCGGCTGCGCATGAGCCAGGTTCGTCTATTTTGCTGTGCCGTTTTCCAATACCTCGACCGTCTGCTGTAAAGTGTTGTCCTGCGGGAAGATGTAGTAATAGAAAGCGGTCTCATCCAATGCCGTATTCCGCCCGATATACCCTTTGAGCTGCGCCGTAATCAACGGACGCGACAGGGTCATCTCCGTCTCCGTGGGGTGTACCCCCTCCCGGTCGGCGTAGGCCACAAAATCGTAAAACAGATTCTTGTCGGCAAAAAACGCATCCAACTCCGACAGGGTGCGAATGGCATTAATCTGTTTCCGATAGCGATTGGTCATCTGCGTGGCGTAACGGAATATCAGATTTTTCTGAAAGAGTTTCATGAAATAGGGCGTTACACCGCTCGTATCGGCCGGAACAAAAACATCCGGCATAATTCCCCCGCCGCCATACACAATCTTCCCGCCCGGGGTCACATATTTCAACGAATCGACCAGGTGAATGCTGTCGGCATTGAGCATTTCGTTGTGTTGGTAGCGCCGCATCAGTTCGTTGTTGTAATCTTCTTCATCCCCCGGCGTGTAAGGCTTCTGAATCGAACGCCCCACGGGGGTATAGTAGCGTGCCACGGTCAATCGCATGGCCGAACCGTCCAACGGGTAGGGTATCTGTTCCTGTACCAGCCCCTTTCCAAAAGAGCGGCGTCCGACAATTACCCCTCGGTCGTTGTCCTGAATGGCTCCGGCCACAATCTCCGAAGCCGAAGCCGAATTTTCGTCAATCACCACAGCCAGTTCCATATTTTGGAACTGCCCGCGTCCGTTGGCGTTTTGGTCGGCCCGCGGCGAAGCATGCCCCTCGGTATAAACTATCTTTGCCCCCTGCGGCAGGAACTCATTGGCAATAAAGATGGCCTGGTCGAGGTATCCTCCGCCGTTGCCCCGCAGGTCCATAATGATTTTCCGCGCTCCGGCATCACGCAACTGCGTCAGTGCGGCCAATATTTCATTATAGGTTGTGCTGGCAAAGCGCGAGAATTTCACGTATCCCACCTCCGGACTGCCCGGGACAATAAAGGCTGCCTCGAGACTCTTCATCGGAATGGCACCGCGGGTTACCGTCACGGGGAAAAGTTCCGTCGATGGAGCACGCATAATGCCCAACTTAACGGTTGTTCCCCGTTTGCCGCGCAAGAGGCTGACCACTTTGTCCTGGTCCATCTTGACGCCGGCAATCAGGCTGTCGTTCACCGTAATAATACGGTCGCCGGCCACAATTCCCGCAGCAGCACTCGGCCCTCCGGCAATGACATTGGTCACCTGCACCGTATCGGTCAGCATGTTGAACATTACCCCAATCCCGTCGAAACTGCCGGTCAGCGGTTCGTTCGTCGCGGCGAACTCACTGGCCGGAATGTAGACCGAGTGCGGGTCCAACTCCTGCAGCAGCAGCGGGACGGTCAACTCGGCCAACGAATCCCGCGTAATGGGGTCCACATAACGCTCTTCAATTTCACTCAGGGCCCAACTCAGCTTGTCGCCCCGCCGAACGTGCTGGTAGGTTTTGTGCAGCAGGGCACGCTCCAGCATAATGCCCAGTCCGGTACCTAACAACAGCGCGGTCAGGCTGATTAGTGCAATGCGAATGGATGTTTTATAATTATTCATACCCAGGATTGGTGTTCGGATTTATCTTAAAGAAAGCCTCGCGGGGAGACAAATGAAAAAATCGTTCCAAATATAGTAATTTTGGGGAGAAATTCAGGTTACGTTATGGTTAAAGTATCGGTCATTACGGTGGTGTGGAACGCAGCGGCGGAACTGGAGAAAACGCTCTCGAACCTGGCTGCTTTGGAGTGCACGGCAGCCTCGCTGGAGGTGATTGTCATCGACGGTGCATCGACCGACGGCACGCCTGAGGTTATGAAACGTTACGGCGACCTGATTTCGTATGGTGTCAGTGAACCGGACGGCGGGCTGTACGATGCCATGAACAAAGGCATTCGGGCTGCCACGGGGGATTATCTGTGGTTTGTGAATGCAGGCGATACGGTCTATGCCCCTGACGTGCTGACGCGTATCTTCTCGGGTCCGTGTCCCACGGCTGACATCTATTACGGGGAAACATTGGTGGTCTCTCCTGCGGGCAAACCGCTGGGACTCCGAAAAAAACAACTACCGCATGGAGGTCTGACCTGGCACTCGCTGCTGCGAGGAATGGTAGTTTGCCATCAATCCTTTATCGTTCGCCGTTCCATTGCTCCCCTTTACAATACGGACCAATACCGCCTGGCTGCCGATATCGACTGGGTGATTGAATGTCTTAAAAGGGCTTCGACTGTTGAAAATACCGGGCTTATCCTGAGCTGTTTTACCACGGGAGGGGTCTCGACCCGTCGGCGTCGAGCCAGCCTCCGTGAACGATGGCATATCATGTGCAGTCATTACGGCCTTTTTCGCACCCTATGGGCGCACGTTATCTTTGTATGTGACCTGCTCCGGGATAAATTGCTGCGACGGCCGCCCTATCGACCCTATCCATAGTGATTTGTAGTTGTTGAGGGGTGGAGACTGGTTCATGACGGAAAGGTGTCGCGGAGTATGTTTTGCGGGAATCGGATTGCTCCCGAGGCGCCGCTCGGCACGCGAGAAGAACCGTGTCTGTTTGAATACTTCGGTTTCGTCAGAAACCGTCAGCCCGCAGCCACCCCGAGCGAAGGGCTGAAAGAGCGCCCGCCACGGCGTGCCCTCTCTACCCTTGGCTGTCTGCGGGTGCCGCTCGGCACATGAGCCGACTTGTGTTTACCCCATTTCTCCGCCGGCTGCTCTCGAGGTGCCATTCGGTTTCGTAAGAAACCGTGCAGGCCGAAGCCGCCCCATGCGGAGGCCTGCTCTGAGGTGAGCATGCTCCGCCGGCTTCAACCTGAGGTGTTAGTTTCACACATTCAATTAATTAATATTTGGCAAAAGCTGTTGCGGTTCGTAACCACCTGGCACGCGAGCCGATTCGTGTCCGCAATAGAATGCGGTTGCACAGCAACCGTGTCAGGCCGGAGCCATGGGGCTGCGGAGGCTTGGTGCCGCTAGGCACTCCAGCCAAGCAGCCTCTACCCTAAACTCCACTGGCTCCGGCCCGGTACTGCTCGTGTTCGGGTTTCCTCGCTTGGGGTTTATCTTCTCTTTGCGCTCTCTTCCCTCCGGGAGAGGCTGAGCTGCTCCCTGCACCTTTCCCCTCTTCCCCTACACGGATACCCCTGCGGATTACTCCCCCCTTATCCCGCTCCTTCGATTCCCCACGCTACTCCTGCACGCAACGAACAGCAAAACCGTATGCACGAGAGTTGGAGTCATACTTCAACTCACTTATGCTTAAATTGATACGTAAAGAATTTATACTGTTAGATGTAGATGACCAGTAATAGCCTTCGCAACCAACAGCGTACAATCGTATTCCATCAAAAACACGGAATCCGACAGCAGGATACCAGCCTTGGTGATTGTATAATCGTCCATTGGTCATATTAAAACTCCCCGTATTCGTTTTGACTCCATTTATATAGCATGGAGTATTTTCGATAGAGAAATCACTCCAGGTGCCATCAGGTGTGACCTTCCAGCCATGAGGACAAGGGTCGTACATGCTTTTGGAATTGCTCCATAAATTTCCGTCTTGATATAATTCATTGTCTGTGTACCAATCTTTGGGGGCCGTAGCATTTATAATCAATGTTAATGGGTTTTTAATGGAATATATCAGAGTTGTGCTCCCATTTAGGACTCCTTGAGTTGTAATATAAACTCTATGTAAACCTTTATTGCTGCCTTCTGCTAACTGATTGCCAGTTGCTCCATAAATTGGAATGGTAGCAGCATTCTGAGTGGCTTGCGTTATCGTGCTGCCGTCGGCGCCCGGGAAACCGTCCTTGCGGCCTTTCGAGCATCACATCCCGCACAGCATCCCTCAAAACCAATCAACGAATGTGCCGACTCCTGAAAATTTTACATCGCTCGCAATCCTCCTCTCATACCCTTTTCGTATCTTTAACTCGTCATGAAACGGAAAATATCGACCTTTATCAAACCCTCCTTTTGGGTATTTCTTCTTATCGCGACCCTGCTCTGGTACGGAGATAAACTCGGAGAACGATATACGACGGAAATTATGATTCCCATCGAAGTCAAAAATGACTTCTCGTCACGGCTGTGGATAGAACAACCCAAAGGTGAGTTGCTCTGTCGAGCCGAAGGAGTCGGGGGAAAACTGATGGCATACAAACTCCACATGGGAGAACCGGCCGTGATAGCCATGTCGCAGCTGACATTGGCCCCTCTGCCTGGGTCAGACCGCTATTTCCGGGTAGACAAAAACGCACTGACCGGGGCTATGGCCAGCGCCCTGAAAGATATGCGTATTCATGACATTCTGGATACAGCTTTGATTATCAATGTGTCTCCTGTCGAATCCCGCCGATTGCCCGTAAAAAATCGAATGGATATCCACACGGCACGACAATATATGTTGGTGAACGGGGTTGCCTTTGACCCTGATTCCGTAAATGTGCGTGGCCCCAAAGCGATTTTGGATACGTTGGAAGCCGTATATACCCGTCCCAGACGCTATGATAATGTGCGAGCGACCCTTGTCGGACAAATCGACCTCGAGCAACAGGACGGGGTGCTGCTCTCGGACCAGCAGGTAGATTATCAGGCCGAAGTGAGGCCGTTTACCCAGCACACATTGGAATTACCCGTGCGTGTGGAGCATCTGCCGCAGGGAGTTCAGGCCGTTATTGTCCCCTCTCATGTGACCGTGGTGGTCAATGTGCCGCTGCGGGATTACGAACGTATCCGCGAAGAGAGGTTGCATGCCTGTGTCGATTACCATACGGCTCAGGAGACCAGCAGTGGACGATGCGCGGTTCGGGTGGATTCCCTGCCGCCCGGAACGGAAATCATGCGGATTGAACCGCAATTTGTCGAACCTTTTTTTGTGCGCCACTGATGAGGCGGTTGTTAAAAGTAGGTCTCACTGGCGGTATCGGGAGCGGGAAAAGTACGGTTGCCCGGCTCTTGGAAATGATGGGGGCGGCGGTGTATGTGGCGGACGACCGAGCGAAGAGGTTGATGAACACCGATGCAAGATTGAAAGAGGAGATAATTCGTCTCTTTGGGCCAGAAGCCTATCTGCCGAACGGAACCTTAAACCGCCCTTCTTTGGCGGCGCAGGTTTTTGGTTATCCGGAGCGGTTGGCACGGCTGAATGCTGCCGTACATCCGGCCGTGGCGCGTGATTTTCTCTCGTGGGCGGCCGCTTTGGAGCACACTCCCCGACGCCCTGCCTATGTGGTGGAGGAGGCGGCCATCCTGATTGAATCGGGGGCGTGGAAACAGATGGATGTGATTGTGGCCGTCACGGCACCTCTGGAGGTGCGGCTGCGGCGTGTCATGCAGCGTGACGGCGTGACCCGCCAGATGGCCATGCGACGTATTGAGGCGCAACTGGACGAAACAACACGACTGCAGTATGCACAGCATACGGTGACGGCTGACGATGTGCAACTGATGATACCGCAGGTGCTGGCTCTTCACGCAGCATTGTGCGGAGAGGCTGACGCGATTTAGGATTTTTTGGCTACCTTTGCGACACCATTACCGGAACATAACCAAACATACACATAACACAATGGAATTAAAGGAGATTTTGGCCATCTCGGGTGCCCCGGGGCTTTACAAATACGTTGCTCAGGGCAAGGGTGGCATTATCGTCGAAGCATTGGCGGACGGCCGTCGGACGATGGTCGGGGGAACCACGAAAGTGAGTGCGCTGGGGGATATTGCGGTTTTTACCCAGACCTCGGAAGTACCGCTGGGGGATGTATTCCAGTCGGTGTATGACCATCAGGCGGGAAAACCGGTGGCTCTGACCTCGAAATCTTCGCCCGAAGAGTTGAAAGGTTTTATGAGTTCTGTCCTGCCGGATTATGACACCGAGCGGGTTCATAATTCAGATATCAAGAAGATTGCTCAGTGGTATAATGCCCTGATTGGTGCGGGGATGACCTCTTTCAAAACGACGGAAGAGGAGAACGGTGCTGCGGCAGCGGAAGAGGCAGCCGTAGAGGCTCCGAAGAAAAAAACGGCGACGCGTAAACCGTCTGCTGCTACGGCTGCAGGCAAACAACGTGCGCCGAAGGCGGAGAGTCGTTCTAAGGCTCCGTCGGCTCGGAGCACCACGGCACGCAAGGCACAATAAGGCACAGCACGCCTTTTTAGGGATAACAACAGCGCCCTCAGTTTCACAAACTGAGGGCGCTGTTGCTCTATATCCGCAAGCGGAGGCCGCTGTCAGCGTTTGGTGTTGTATCGGTTCATGGCGCGGTCGGGACCCTCTGCTACAAACGACAGAATGGCATCCGAGGCATTTCGCAATAGGGCAGGTAGGGCCGTCTTTTCGTCGGCCGTCCATTCCCCCAGCACATAGTCCACCTGAGCACCTTTGGGAAAATCGCCGCCGATACCGAAGCGCAAGCGGGCGTAGTTCGGTCCGCCCAGACACTCGGCAATACTCTTGAGGCCGTTATGCCCTCCGTCCGAACCGTTTTTTCGGATACGCAGGTGGCCGAACGGCAGCGCAATGTCATCGACCACGACAAAGATATTCTCCTGAGGGATGCGCTCTTTCTGTACCCAATAGCGCACGGCCTTACCGCTCAGGTTCATATAGGTCGAGGGTTTCAGCAGGAAAATCTCCTGTCCGCGGTGGCGCAGCGTAGCCACGGAGCCATATCGGTCTGAACTGAAGGTGGCATCCTGCTGAGCGGCCAGCGTATCCACCACCTTGAAGCCGATGTTGTGGCGGGTCTCGGCATATTCCGCGCCGATATTTCCAAGTCCTACGATAAGGTATTTCATACAAAGGAATCCGTTAAGTGCCACACATTATCTGCTCAGCGGAGTAGTATGTGTGTGAAAAGAAAAACCTGTTTCCGCAGGCACCTCCCACAAAGAGGAGAGAGGCTGGGGAAACAGGTGATAAGCCGATTGTCTGACAACAGACCTTATTCTTTGGCAGCGGCAGCCTGAGCACCACGTGCAGCACGGGTCATGCGGACAGCGCAGACAGCCGTCGTAGCCGGAGTGAGGATAGCCAGACCCGGAATTTGCAGGTCGCCTACGAAAATCGATTTGCCCAGACCCAGGTTGGTCACGTCCACTTCCACGGTGTCGGGGAGGTCTTTTACCAGAGCCGATACGCGGAGTTTGCGTTTGCTGAGAATCAGTTTACCCCCGAGTTTCACCCCTTCCGAGTTACCGGTCAGGACAACGGGCAGGTCGATAGCTACGGGTTTGCTTTCGTCTACGCGGTAGAAGTCCACGTGACGTACATCGCCCGTTACCGGGTGGAACTGCACTTCACGCATCACGGCGAGTTCTTTTTTGCCGTCGATGTCGAAGTTCACCAGATACGAATGCGGGGTGTAGATAAGTTGTTTGAAAGCCGGTGCCGGTACAGCGAAGTGCACGGTTTCGCCACCGCCATAGATAACGCAGGGCACATTACCGGCACGACGTACGGCGTTGGTGCCTTTTTTGCCGAATTCGGTACGCAGGGTACCTTTGATTTCCAGTGTTTTCATGTGGTTTGAAAGTTTTGAAAAACGGTTTACAGGTCGGGTGTTACTCAGTCGGTTCCCGGCAATGAGAGCCGCCCCCATCACACCCGTTGTTTTGTCCGTGGGGGACGAAAACGCGGCAAAGATAGCTATTTTTTCGGAATTTTGCACGCCGGGGGTAAAATTGCCTCGTAAAGACGCCTTTAGCGACCGCGGACAGAAAAGCCTATTTCCGCCAACGGGTCAAGGTTTTCCGCACGAGGTCGAGTGCCAGTCGCACGAAACAGCGCATGCCTTCAGAAGTGAAGTACATGGCCGCACCGCAGATGAGAGCGTAAAGGAGCGGTGCTGCCACGGCCTGCGTGAGCCACCCGCCCCAGGAGGTCATGGCGGGAAGCCACCCCAACGAGAGCAGCCAATCGCACAGCAACCAGGAGGATGCGATAATGGCCATGTATTTGAGCAGGGTGAGCCAGTATTCGGTGGAGGGTTGTCGGAAGCCGCGGCGGTAGAGGAAATAGGGTCGCCACAGGATAACGATAAGGCCGGTACTGACGAGCGTTCCGGCGACCACCCCCGCCACGCCGTAGTGGATACAGCCCCATATCGAGATGGCGATATTGAGTCCCGCTTCGGTCCAGGCAGCCCAGACGTCGTGGTAGAGGCCGTAGGCGTTCAGGAAGTATTGGACAGTTTGTCGGACGATGCCGATAAAGAGGGTTCCGACCAGCATCAGCACCACGGGAGCCGAGAAGAGTTCGTAGCGGTCGGGCGGGAGCCATAGGGTAATGAAGGGGTTAATCAGGCGGTAGAAGGCGAAGACAATGGTCCCGCCGAACCAGAAGTACATGGCATTGAATTGCCAGAAAACGAGCCGAATTTTTTGGGTGTTTCCTTCAGCTACGAGGTTTCCTACCCCGGCATAGCTGTTTTGGAGCGTCCCGGTGATGAAGGTGGTGACACGGCTCAGGATAATCGAGTAGTTGGTGTAGAAGGTCACCATCGAGAGTGACATGAGTTGGGCGATGACCAGTTTGTCGGACTGGAGCAGGACGAATCCCGCAATGCGGTGGGCGAAGATACGTCGGGCGCCGGCAAAGACTTCGCGGTACTTGCGCACCACGCCGCGTCCCAACGTGAGCGACGACCGCAGCCAGGGGTATACCCGTCGGATGACCGCCTCGAGCCAGACGGCAAAGATGATTCCGAAGAGGATTTCGAGCGCGAGCCAGGTCAGGTATCCCGCTCCGACCCACTTGAGCAGCGCCATCTGGAGCAGCACTTTGGCTATCAGGCAGAGGTTGAAGACTTTGGCTACGGCATACCCTTTTTGGTCGGCCACCAGCAGGTTCTGTTTGTAATTGACCAGGTAGCTGAGCAGGGTGGTGGTCAGGAAGGTGAAGTAGGCGGCATAGATAAGCCCGAGGCTCATTCCGCCGTCAATCTCCCGGGCAAAAATCCAGGGGATGAAGGCGGCAAAAATCAGCCCTGCCGCTCCAATCACCACGCCGATAATCCGAAACAGCCACCCCAGCAGCGAAACCAGTTCGGTAACCTGTTCGCGGTCGCCGCGGAAGAGCGGGGCATACAGGACATTGGCAATGGCAGCCGTAATACCGAGGTCGGCCAGGTTCAGAAAACCGATATATCCCATGACGGTTTCCGACAGTCCGACCAAATCATTGCCCAGTGTCTCCAGAAAGATACGGCGCGAAAAGAAATTCAACAGCAACACCAGCATATAGAATACCAGTGACACTTGGATGTTTTTGACGCTGTATGAAATTCTGGACATCGGTCGCAGCGGAATATCGGGTTTGTGGAGTACAGACGGCGCAGGTACGGGTTCCCAATACCCCCGCCGTGGATGCCCCACACGGTGTAATTATTACTTTAGCTGATGGAAATAGAACAACTCATGCTCCGGCAGCAGCTCCGGGTGCAAAATCCGAATCATGTCGGCCAGCACCACGTCCGGATGCACCGCTCCCGACTCCCAAAAGTCACTTCCTCCCATGGGCGTAATCCGCGCATTGTTGTTGTAGACCGCCCCGCGCCGCACCACGGGCAACGTCGCAAACCGCCGATTGTCGGCCTTGAGTTGCGCCATGTTTTGCACCATCCCGGGATTCAACCAGTAATCGGCTTCGGCCATCAACTGCAACGCCCGTTCGGCACTCACCGGACGGCTCACGTCGGTATCTTCGCCCGCACCCAAATAGGCGCCTCCCGCGTCGTTCAACAATTGAATCATATAACTGCGGTCCCCCGGCAGATACCATACATCCTTATACGGGGCGTTCAGCATCACTCGCGGCCGCTCACCGACCGCTCCGGCGACCCGTTCGCCCAGGGTATTGTATTCGTTCTCGGTGTG
Source organism: Candidatus Rikenella faecigallinarum (assembly GCA_019113395.1). Taxonomy (GTDB): domain Bacteria; phylum Bacteroidota; class Bacteroidia; order Bacteroidales; family Rikenellaceae; genus Rikenella; species Rikenella faecigallinarum. The sequence goes on from DXHL01000008.1 coordinate 35,696, forward strand.
CATAAAGGCCGCCACAGCCTCCGCCATCTTTCCGCTCATCACCCCGAAGGGGACAATCCATTCGGCGCGCCCCAGCGGGTCGTTCTCCAGGTAGTCGGCAATATAAACCACCGGCACGCCCAACTGCAGCAACTTGCTCACCGCCGCATTTTCACCCGTCAGACCGTACATAAAGACCACATCGGGCTGCAGAGCGACAATCGTTTCGTAATCGAGGTTACTGTCGTACCCCACATCTTTTACTCCCGCGGCATGTACGGCGGCATTGGTAATAAAATCAAGCCCGGAGACTCCACACACGCTCCCCACCTCTCCCACAGCATCCAGAAAGGCGACATGGGTCGATGACATACAGACGGCTCGGCGTATCGGGCACCGTATCTCGCCCTGTTGCAACGGGGCTGCGGTGTCAGTGACCAGCCGATAGTCGTACGTCACGCTGTCTGCTCCCTGCCACGGGTTCTTCACCCGCAGTACAATCTCCGTATCGTCCTGCAACAGTTCGAATCGTTCGGCATAGCGCGCCTCATACAACGGTTGCAGGGAATCGACACTGTTTTGACGCTGTTGCTCTCCGCCGCTCCCGCATCCCACTGCCGCAACAGCCACACAGAATATGAAAACGATACGAACAATCTGTTTCATCGGAGGGTAAATCTCTTGGTTTTCGAGACAAAGGTAGGGTTTTGGAACAGATTTTGCTCTGTTCCAAAACATAAAGAATCCACATTCCTTCAACAAACCTAAACAGATACTATCATGAAATTCGAACTTCCCGCTCTTCCGTATGCCGTCAATGCTCTTGAACCCGTCATCAGTGCCCGTACCGTTGAGTTTCACTGGGGCAAACACGAAGCTGCCTATATCAATAACCTGAATAACCTGATTGCCGGCACGCCGTTCGAAGCGGAAACGCTTGAGGAGATTTTGCTCAAATCGGATGGAGCCATATACAACAATGCGGCTCAGGCCTGGAACCATATCTTTTTCTTTTTCCAACTCGCTCCGAATGCCAAACGCGAACCAGGCGGTGCTTTGCGTCAGGCCATCGACGAAGATTTCGGCTCTTTTGCGGCGTTCCAGGAGGCTTTTGTCAAAGCAGGTACCACGCTGTTCGGTTCGGGCTGGGCATGGCTGTCGGTCAAACCCAACGGCAAACTCGAGATTACCCAAGGCCCCAATGCCCAAAATCCGCTGAAAAATGGCGTGACCCCGCTTCTGACGGCTGATGTTTGGGAACATGCCTACTATCTGGATTACCAAAACCGCCGTGCGGATTTCTTGTCGGCTTTGTGGGACATTATCGATTGGAAAGTGGTGGAAAAACGCTACGAAGATACCTTATAATCACCCCTATTGAGATTGGGTCATTTCGGGTTGTCTGCCTATGGGTGGACGACCCGATTTCGTTTGCCAGCGCTGTCTCGTGTCTGCAATTTACTTTCCGTATACTGCATTTTGGGGAGCATCTCTTCGCATGAAGGGGAATGAGGGACCGAATTTTGTCGTTAAATTCATATAGTCAGCTTCATTAGCCTTGTTGAGAGAAGGTCTTGTGACGCGGGCATGCCAGCCGAGCAGGCTCTACCCTAAACTCCACTGGCTCCGTCCTGGTGTATTGCTCGTTTCAGGGTTTCCTCGTTTGGGGTTTATCTTCTCTTTGCGCTCTCTTCCCTCCGGGAGAGGCTGAGCTGCTCCCTGCCCCTTTCCCCTCTTCCCCTACACGGATACCCCTGCGGATTACTCCCCCCTTATCCCGCTCCTTCGATTCCCCCTCATGCTACTCCTGAATGCAACGGACAGATATACCATAAGCTCTTTGCAATAAACGCGACGGGCGGACATAGTTAATGGTAATATCTGTGTAGCGTGTGTCTTTCCCATCCACAATTGTAGATGACCAATAGCAACTTCCCATCCCTACTGCACCTAAAGAACCTGAGAGATTGTTACGATAACCACTGAATGAATACCATGCTAACGTATTATAGAGCCTGCCGCTTGTTTGATAATAATTTTCATACGATCCTGGCTCGCTCAAAGCACCGTGAATGTATAGCGATGTGTTACTTGTAGAGAAATCTCCCCATATATTATCTGTTGGGACCTGCCATCCTTGGGGACATGGGTCATAAGTACTCTTTATGCTGCTCCACAAATTATTATTCTGATAAGTTGAACTATTGGTATACCAATCGCCAGGTGCTTTAGTGTTGTATATAAATGTCAGCGGATTTTTAATTGCATACACTTGTGAGGTATTCTCGGACAGCACTCCTTCTGTTGTGATATTCATCAGCCTAAAGCCAGTAGTACTTCCCTCTGTCAGTGTATTCCCACTATCTCCATAAATTGGAATCGTTTGCGCATTATTATCTGTTTCTTGGGTTATCGTGCTGCCGTCCGCGCCCGGGAAAGCGTCCTTACGGCCCCAAAACATACATACAAAAATCCCGTCCGGCGCACTCGCCGAACGGGAGGAACATAAACGAAACTCACTGACAATATATCGTCCTGACCTACGCAAAGGCCATCTGCTTCTCGTCTATCAACTTGCGCAGGTTGATTAACGCATAACGCATCCGTCCTAGGGCTGTATTAATACTAACACCGGTTTGTTGAGCTATCTCTTTGAAACTCAAGTCAAAATAATGCCTTAGCACCACGACCTCTCGCTGTTCGACAGGCAGGTGGTCTATCAGATTGCGAACATCCTGCTCGATTTGGTCGTGAATCATCGCTTCTTCGATATTCGGGTCGGAGAGTTTGCGGTTGTTCAAAATATCGTAGCCGGCATCGTCACTGGTGATATGTGTCGGCTTTTTGCCGCCGCGGAAGTGGTCTATCACCTGGTTGTGGGCTATGCGTAATACCCATGAGATAAATTTTCCATTTTCGGAATAGCGACCGGCGCGCAGGCTGCTGATAACTTTAATGAAAGTCTCCTGAAAGAGGTCGTCGGCGGTTTGACGCTCTTTAACCATCATCAGAATATAGTTATACACCTTCTTCCGATGACGTTCAATCAGGGTTGTGATAGCAGATTCATCGCCTCCAATGAATGCCTTGAGCAACAGTTGGTCATTGTCGCTTCGGATTTCTCTGTTCATTGCGTCTACTCTTAGTGTTATGAAAGGATTTCGAGTAGATATGTGTCGATAGGCGATGTGTGGTTTGACGGGTTAAACGTGTTTGCAAGGTACGTATTTTTTTAGAACCTGCAAAATGGGTTGTTTCGGGCAGAGGGCAAAAAGTTACCTCGGCATATGGAATGATAACAATTTTCGTGCCATAATGTCAAAAAAACAAAGGGACTGACAATCAGTCAGTCCCCGTATCTAAATACTGAAAGGTTGTTACCCTTTGATATGGAGCATTGTTACTTGGTCTCGCCCGCTTCACTGTCCAGCAGGTCGGAAACCAAAATACGACCGCAGTATTCGCATACAATAATCTTTTTGCTCATGCGGATGTCGAGTTGGCGTTGCGGCGGAATACGGTTGAAGCAGCCTCCGCAGGCGTCCCGTTTCACGGTCACAACAGCCAGCCCATTGCGTACATTCTTGCGGATACGGTCGTAGGCTGACAGCAGACGTTCGTCAATTTTTTCCCGGGCGGCTTCGGCTTGTGCCTGCAGCTCTTCCAATTCCTTAGCGGTGTCGGATTCAATACCGGCTAACTCGCTCTGTTTGGCCTCCAAAGCAACCTTGCGGTCGTCGAGCAGCTCTTTCGTATCTTCGATTTGTTTCTTTTTGGTCTTGATTTCGGCGTTGAACTCTTTGATGCGTTTTTCGGCCAGTTCGATTTCGAGTTTCTGATACTCAATCTCCTTCGACAGCGAGTCGTATTCGCGGTTGTTGCGAACGTCGTCTTGCTGGGCTTCGTATTTCTTTATCAGGGCCTTGGCCTGTTCAATCTCCTCTTTTTTGTTCTTCACCTCGCGGGTCAGCTCTTCCGTTTGATTGGTATAGCCTGCAATACGGGTTTCCAAACCGCTGATGTTGTCCTCCAGGTCCTGTACCTCGAAAGGCAGTTCACCTTTGATGTGGTTGATGCTGTCGCGTTTGGAGTCGATTTGCTGGAGAGCGTACAGAACGCCGATTTTCTCTTCGGTCGAGAGCTCTTCGACGGTGCTTTTGCTTGTGGTTGCCATGCTATATAATAGTGTCTGTATTTACGTTACGTGCGTCGGGCCCGCAATGCAGGGGCATTATTCCGCGGTCAGGTAGCTGACCGGATTGGAGGGTACAGTTGCCCGTTGAACGGCAAAATTAGGGATTTTTTTTGATATGAGTTCACAAAAAACATCCAGTACCTGTACTTCAGTCTCAAAATGGCCTCCATCGACCAGCGTCAGGCACCCTTCGCCGCGTTGAAAATCGTGGTATTTGAGGTCGGCCGTGAGGTAGAGCTGTGCGCCGGCAGCCATGGCCTGGGGAATAAATTCTGCCCCTCCGCCGCCACAGAGTGCTATGCGGCTCACGGTGTCCGTGGCAATGGGGCTGTGGCGCAGGCATGGAACACCCAGTTCGCGGGCAATGAATTTCAGGAATTGAGGTGTAGGCAGCGCCTCGGGCAGGTCACCCATGCAGCCTAATCCGGCACCTTGATAAGGCATCTCGAGCGGAATGATATCGTATGCAGGCTCCTCGTACGGGTGCACCTTATGGAGCGTCTGCAGTACGTGCGGGAGCAGGTGCCGTGGCACTACAGTCTCGGTGCGGATTTCGGGTTCTCGATGCAATTCCCCCACAGCGCCGACAAAGGGATGGCAACTATCCGATGTGGCTCGAAATGTGCCGTATCCTTCGCTGTTGTAGCTGCACGAATCATAAGCTCCGATATGCCCCGCACCACACGCCAGCACCGCCTGCCATACCGCCTCAGCCTGTGAGGTCGGGGTATAGAAGATCAGTTTCACCAAATCTCCCTCGCGCGGCACAAGCACACGAACATGTTGCAGTCCCAGCCGTTCCGCCAATCGGAAATTAACCCCTCCCGGAGCCGAATCGATGTTGGTATGGGCGGAATAGAGCGCCACCCCCGCCCGAATAGCCGCAGCCGCAATGCGCTCCTGTGTCGAAGCCCCCACAAGACGTTTTAGCCCTTTGAAAAGCAGCGGATGGTGGCTGATGACGAGATTAAAGCCTGCACGGGCAGCCTCTTCGACAGCCGCTTCCGTCATATCGAGCGTCACAATCACCCCGCTGCACTCCGTTGTAGCGGGGTCACTCGGGCAGACCTGCCATCCGGCATTGTCCCAACTCTCCTGCCAGGCGCGGGGAACGGCCTGCTCCAGCGGTGCAATAATATCGTTCAAGGTCGGCATGTGTTGTTCCTAAATTATATTACGAACTACAAATCAAACAGCGTCGGTTCAATGTAGCGAGGTTTACCCCCTTCCGGTTGAGGCGCCGCAGCGGTCTCTTCTTTGGCCGCCTGGGCTTCGGCCTCCTCCTGCTGCCGGTCGAGTTCCGCCTCAACCGACACCGCCTCTCCCAGTGACGCATTGACTGCCTCGGCCAACGCCTCGTTCCCCACCACAATCTCCGTGTCGCTGCTCTCGCTTCCCAACTCGGACTTTATCTCCAGCAGGGTTGCGCGAATACGTCCCAGATAATCCAATATCTGCACGTCGCGACGGAGGACGTGTTTATTGTCTTTGATATATTTCTCGGCGCCGGAGAGGGTCATCCCCTTCTCCTTTACCAAATGGTATATCAACTTCAGATTTTCGACATCTTCGGGTGTGAAGAGCCGATTTCCCTTGGCATTCTTGTGGGGTTTGAGCACGTCGAACCGTTTTTCCCAAAAACGTATCAGCGACGGATTGACGTCGAACATCTCGGAGACTTCGCCCATGCTGAAAAACATCTTTCGGGAGTGTTTCTTTTCGTCGGTCATACGGGAAACGGTTAGCGATTTTTCGGTCTGCCAAGATAGTGATTTTTTTGCTTACCTTTGCGGTTCGGATGCAAAAGAGGATGACCATACGGGGCGCGGTGGAGGCCGGGCGGCAGTTGGGGCGCACGCTGGGTTTCCCGACGGCCAACGTTCGGCTCTCGCCCCAGGTGGAGCCGCCTCGGGCAGGGGTATGGCTCGCCCGTGTCACACTCCCCGCAAACGGCAAACCATACTGGGCCTTGGTGAACGTGGGTCATAGACCCACCGTCGAAACCCGCGGCGAGTGGAAAGCCGAGGCCTGGCTGCTCGATTTCGAAGGAGACCTCTACGGGCAGGTCATCGATATTGAACTGCTCCGATTTCTACGCACCGAACGCAAGTTCGACTCGCTTGATGCGCTGCGCGAGGCCATGCTTCAAGACAAACAACACGCAATCAATATCATAGCCAATCATGAGTTTACCTTATAAAGTAGCCGACATGTCGCTGGCCGACTGGGGGCGTAAGGAAATCGAAGTTTCGGAACACGAAATGCCGGGTCTCATGGCCCTCCGTAAAAAATACGGCCCGCAAAAACCGCTCGCAGGGGCGCGCATCATGGGCTCACTGCACATGACCATCCAGACGGCCGTCCTGATTGAAACTCTCGTCGAGTTGGGAGCCGAGGTTCGGTGGTGCTCGTGCAACATCTTCTCGACCCAGGACCACGCTGCCGCAGCCATTGCCGCTGCGGGGGTGCCTGTGTTTGCCTGGAAGGGCGAGTCGCTGGAGGATTACTGGTGGTGCACGCGCGAGGCGTTGACCTTTCCGGGCGGCAAGGGGCCCCATCTGATTGTGGACGATGGCGGTGATGCCACCCTGCTGATTCACAAGGGATACGCTGCCGAGAACGACCCTGCGACTCTCGACCGCGAACCGGCCAATCACGAAGAGGCTGTTATCCTTTCGCTGCTGAAAAAGACCCTCGCCGAAGAGCCGAACAAATGGCACGCCACGGTAGCCGAGTTGCGCGGGGTGTCGGAAGAGACAACGACCGGCGTACACCGCCTCTATCAGATGATGGAACGCGGCGAACTGCTCTTCCCGGCCATCAACGTGAACGACTCGGTGACCAAATCGAAATTCGATAACCTTTACGGCTGCCGCGAATCGCTGGCAGACGGTATCAAACGGGCTACGGACGTGATGATTGCCGGCAAGGTGGTTGTAGTCTGCGGCTATGGTGACGTGGGCAAGGGTTGTGCCGCCTCGATGCGTCACTACGGCGCCCGGGTGATTGTGACGGAAATAGACCCGATATGCGCTTTACAGGCGGCCATGGAGGGCTTCGAGGTGAAAACGGTGGAAGATGTGCTGCCGATAGGGAATATTTATGTGACCACCACGGGCAACCGCGATATTATCACGTTGGAGCATATGCAGGCGATGCGCGACCAGTCGATTGTCTGCAACATCGGGCACTTCGACAACGAAATCCAAATGGACCGCCTCAATGCTTTCAGCGGTGCAGTCCGCACGGAGATAAAACCGCAGGTGGACAAATACACCTTTACGGCTGATGGCCATTCGATTTTCGTATTGGCCGAGGGGCGCTTGGTGAATCTGGGTTGTGCCACGGGTCACCCGTCGTTTGTGATGAGCAACTCGTTCACGAACCAAACCTTGGCTCAACTGGAGTTGTGGCAGAAGGATTATGCGGTGGATGTCTACCGCCTGCCGAAACACCTCGATGAAGAGGTGGCCCGTCTGCATTTGGAACAAATCGGGGTGCACCTCACACAGCTGACTCCTGTTCAGGCGGCTTATATCGGAGTTCCTGTAGAGGGGCCCTATAAAGCAGACTTTTATCGGTATTAGTTTGGGATTTTCAGGACAAGATGTTAGCCTCCGGCCAATTGATGGCCGGGGCTTTTTGTTTTTTAGAGGGTGGTGCGATATGGTGGGGTAAGTGGGGCCGCAAGGACGCTTTTCCGGGTGCCGACGGCAGCACGACAACGCAAGAAAGAACTTACCAAAATGCAACTACTATTCCAATTTATGGAGCTGACGGGACTACTAAATTACCAGAAGATGGTACC
>DXHL01000009.1 GCA_019113395.1 Candidatus Rikenella faecigallinarum
GGGATAAGGGAGGAGTAATCCGCAGGGGTATCCGTGTAGGGGAAGAGGGGGAAGGCGCAGGGAGCAGCTCAGGCTCTCCCGGAGAGAAGAGAGCGCAAAGAGCAGATAAACCCCAAGCGAGGAAGACCTGAACCGAAAAGGGTGCCGCTCGGCACTCGAACCGAACTGCACAGTCATGGCGGCACCTCAGGTCGAAGCCGGCGGAGCATGCTCGCCTTAGAGCAGGCCTCCGCTGGGGGCGGCTTCGGCCTGCACGACTTCTGACGAAGTCGCATTTTGTTGACAGATACAAGTCAGCCCGGAGCCGACCGGATGCGGAAGGCTGAAAGACTCACCCGCACGGGCTCGCTTTTCCGCCTCCGCCGGGCTCCGGTCTTCACGATGTCGCACTCTACTGACAGACACGAGTCGGCTCGAGTGCCGAGCGGCACCCGTTCTCCGCATCCGAACTGCAAACCATAACGACGTTGAACAAGGTTACATCCACTTTTTCCGTTTGAAGAAATATAGTGTAGCCGCTATCGAAAGAATCATCAGCCCAATGGCAAAATGAAAACCGTAGTCCCATTCGTCGAACGGTGCCAGGCGGTAGTTCATGCCATAAATACCCGCAATCAGCGTCGGAGGCATGAAGATAACCGACAGGATGGTAAACATCTTGATGATTTTATTCTGTTCGATGTTGATAAGCCCCATAAAGGTGTCCTGCAGGAACTCCAACCGCTCGAAACTGAAATCGGCATGGTTAAGCAGGGAGCCAACGTCCTTTATCATGATGGTCACCCGCGGATAGATGTCGTTCGGGAAACGCTCACTGCGCTGGATACCCGACAGCAGACGTTGGCGGTCGAAGATACTCTCCCGCAGTATCATGGTATTCTCCTGCAGACGGTTAATTTCCAGCAGAACCTCCTTGTCGACACTCTTGTCCACATCGTTGTTCGCAGCATTCAGGGTGGCAATTTGTCGCGAAATGATTTCCACCATGTCAGCGTCCAGGTCAATACGAGCCTCAAGCAACGATACCAAGACGTGATATCCTGTCGTGTAGGAGCGATAGTTCATCTGAATCTTACGACTGGCTTCGCTGAAGGTACGCAAGTCTGAGTTTCGTTCCGACACTAACAATCCCTCGCTCAAAATAAACGATACGGTCTCCACTTCGAAACTCCCCTCTTTGAGAATCGTAAAACTGGTGTTACAAATGATGGAGTCTTCGAGTTCGGAATAGCGCGACGAGGTTTCAATCTCTTCGGCCTGTTGCCGCGTCAAGAGATTGATGTCCAGGAAATTCTCGACCAACTTGCGTTCTTTGGCCGTGGGTACCACCAGGTCTATCCACAACAAGTCGTCGTAACCCAACTCTTCGAATACTTTGGGCTCGGGGTCGCGGATAATCTTGTTGATGGACTTCAGATACAGGATAATCATAACGCTCGCTCCTCACATTAATCGTTTGTAAATGGCTGTTCAGTGGCCTGCAGGCATTGTTTCGGGAACTGGGTCCGAACGGCCGCACCGGTGAACATCATGGAGCGGTGGTCGGGCTACCCTTGGGCAGTCAGTCAGCCGGGCGATATGATTTTCTCCCAAAAGAGACGCATGGCCTGCCGTTTGGGAGCATCCAGCCTGAATTTGATGGATTGGGTCAGGTATCGATAAGCGTTGGTAAATTCAAAGTCTCGCGAGCGGTGTACCGTTCGGGTAATGGAGTCCGCAATGTGGTTCACTCCATAAGCGAGTGCTTCATTGAGCGTGGGGGCGTATTCCCACCCCGCCGCCGTACAGGCAACCCAAGCGGCAAAAGCAAAAGGAAGTCCGTCGGTCATCGTCTGCCATTCGGCAGCCAGGTCATAACAGTAGGCGTAATCATGCGCAGCCTTCAGGGAAAAGACTTTGTCACCAATGGCCACCATGGCCTCGCCGGGCTGGAGTTGCATTTTCCCGTCTGCCGCTATGGAGGCGCATTCCGAGGCTTCCACCCACTGCGGGTTTATATGCCAATGTTCCTGTGCGAGTACACGTACCAGTTGAACCGATGTTCGGGAGTGTGAGTCGAGATAGATACGATGGATATCGTGCAATGGAGTGTCGGAGAGCAGCACAACCGTTTCGACAGGCCCTTCGGCTCCGATGCAAAAGTCTGTGATAATCCGAGGTGCGAATGGCCCCTCTGATGCATGTGGCTCGGGGAGAGTCAGGACAGTGTCGATAGAGAATCCCGGAATCTGAGGAATAGCCGCTACGGGAACAAGAGCGATATCTGCGACCCCCTGAATGGCGTCCGCGGCACACAGCGCAGGGATGCGCAGAGCCAGGCCAATAGTCTCCCCGGCACGCAACAGCCCCGTTTCTGCCCTCACACTGTTGTGCGATGCCGAAACCGAGACCGCCACCTGCTGTTCGATACCGTAGATGAACGGCAGCGTATTCAGGTAGGATACTGCAGTAATTCTCACCGGGGTCGTCACCCATAGGGATTCAAAGTTATTGGTTCAAACGGATAATTCCACCGCGAAGGTAGGCAATTTATTTGGTAATGTGTTCTTCGTGTTCGATTTTTTCACGCCAGCTGTCGGGAATGGCAAAACTCTCTTTGGCTACGGCATTCCACCCGACCAATACGGTTCGACTGTCGGCTTTGATGACTCCGGTTTTCATATCGACCATCTGCTGAAAAACCGTAAAACTTTTAGTCCCGATTCGTTCCACTCCGGTTCGGATAACGACTTGGTCTTTCATACCGACCGGCACATAAAAATTGGTGGTTGAGCTGGCTGTCACCACGGTCTGTTCCCCGTCCATGTGTTCAATGCCGAGCACACGCTCGAAGTATTCATTTTTTCCCAGGTCGAATATATGTTGGTACTGACCATTATACATGTGGCCTTGGATGTCGATATCGTTAAATCGCAATTGAATCGGTGTGGTAATCATAGTAGGGAGTGTGATTTTCGAGGAGAGGGGCAGACTGAGCCTTGTGGTTGCTATAAAATTTCGCCTGCCCGCTACACAAAGGTAACGGTTTTTTCATCAGACCGTATATATTATCCGGTCTGAGCGATAACTGGCATCCGTACGATAGGAGATTTGAGTCGTGAGAACTGGGCATGATATCAGTATTTGAGTTTGGTGTATCCTTCTTCGTGCGCGGCACTCGAACTGACACGTCTATCCCCAATATAGTCCCGGAGCCGACGGAGTTTAGGGGTAGAGGCTGCTCAGCTGGAGTGCCCAGCGGCACCAGCCCTCCGCATCCGGGCGGCTCCGGGCTGACGGGTTGCTGAGGCAACCCGATGCCGTTTGATACACGAATCGATTTGTGTTTTGCCATAAAGCGTTCTCAGGACGGAACCAGTGGGTTTTAGGGTAGAGGCGGCTCGGCTGGGGTGCCCAGCGGCACCAGGCCTTCACCGGGGGTGGTTCCGGCCTGCCAAAGGGAGTTTGCTCTGCCTATGTTTGAGACCATAGCTTGGCACCCTTCTCGTGTCCGGGCTTCCTCGCTTGGGGTTTTATCTTCTCTTTGCGCTCTCTTCCCTCCGGGAGAGCCTGAGCTGCTCCCTGCGTCTTCCCCCTCTTCCCCTATACGGATAACCCTGCGGATTACTCCCCCTTATCCCGCTCCTTCCCTTTCCCCTCACGCTACTCCTGTACGCAGCGCACAGAAAAACCATAAGCTCGGCTACATGTACTGCTGGGGACAACATCGTTCATAGTGAAGTGCATGAATATGACGCGAGTGCTACTAACAGAAGCAGACCAATAATAGCCGATGTTGCCAACGCTGTTCAATCCGCCACTAACGACACGTCGATACCCACTTGCAGGAAACCACGCCATATTGCTATACGTTCTCCCAGTCTGTGCAGTATAATTTGAACTCGATGTCGACATTGTCTCCATTGAAAAATCTCCGTAGGTGTGTTCTGCATCCATTGCTGTCCTCCATTCTCCCGGGCAGGGGTCTAGTACACTTTTTGTGCCCTTACTGTCCCACAAAACATCATTTTGATAAATTTCGTTATCGGTATACCAATCTTGAGGACTTGTCAAACTATAAATAAATGTCAACGGATTCTTTATGGTATAGATTAGTGAGGTATTTCCATTCAATACTCCACTTGTCGTAATATCTACTTTTTGTAATCCTGTCTCGCTCCCCTCGGCCAATGTGCCCCCATCTGCACCATATAGCGGGATAGTAGTCGCAGTCTCATTTTCCTGTATCATGCGGCCGTCGGCACCCGGAAAACCGTCCTTCCGGCCCCACTGGTACAACAAATCCGCAGGTATCCTGTACAAAACACGGCTATGGCACCACTCATCACCCCCGTCCCATTACATTTTTATCACACGAATCCACTATCTTTGTACTAAAGTACGGCTTTCATATTCCTTTTTGCCTATGAAAAAACAATTACTCGCTCTCGGGATACTGATGACCCTGGCAACGGCATGTACCCAGAAGGGAATGTTCGACAACATACACGTCTATCCAAACACGTCACTGCCCCTGGGAAATATTACCGCAACGGACTCCGCACTCTTTGAACTGGCCGGAATCCAGAAAAACATGCACGTCGGAGAAGATGGAATTCTGACATTTATCGACAGTACTGACCTGACACTCTCCGGAGTCGGAGTAGGAACATCTCTCATAGACGTACCTACACAACACTTCGACATCTACAAAATTATACCCTCACTGCCGCAGGTCGGAGATTTTACAGACCTCCCGCAGGGAATGGTCACCGAAACATTTACCCTCACCGGATTGGACGGTGCCACGGTGGACACCGTGATTTTCAGTGACGGCAGCTTCGAGGTCAATATCAATGGTCTGGACGGAGTGGCCGGATACGACAAAAGCGAGTTGCAGGTTGTTGTCCCAAACCTGCTCTACAACAAGCAACCCGTTACCGTAACCCCCGGCATCCCGCTGCAACTGGGACCCGAATATATGCTGGTTCTGGAGAGCGGCAATCGGATGACCGTCCGATTTGAAGGGCGTGTGCCGACAATGGCTGCCTTGGAGGGCGGAGTGGATATCCAGGGCGGGAATATCGAATACATTGCTGGGTTCTTCGGCCGGAAAGCAATTAGCAGTGTCTCGCGGACGATTGATGCCGGTGACCTGGCCGAATTTTCGCAAAATGCCGACTACGTCCGTTTCGACCATCCCGAAGTCGTTTTCTGGCTAAACAACGAATACAACGCTCCGTTGATGGCAGACATTACCTCACTCCGCGTAAACGAAACTCCAGTTGCCCTGAAACCCGGACTGGAAGGGGAGTATATTTGGATTGCCCCAAAAAGCATTACGAAAATAGTCATCAACAACGACAAAACCATCAGCGGGAACGGACTGACCGAAGCTCTGACCAAAGATTTCAATCGTCTCTCCGTGGATGTGAATACCATCCTGAATCCGATAGCAGCCGATTTGGGTGACCCGACCTACGTAGCTCCTACTCATAACAGCATGGCGGCAAACGACACCTTGGGCGGAGCATTCACGGTCGAGATTCCATTGACAGGCGTACTGGACAACGTCTCGTTCGACCAGGAACTTGAAGTAGACCTCCACGAACTCAACAAAGACGAAAGCACTTATGAGGAGTTGTCCCTAAGCCTCTCGGGGACCAACAGTCTGCCACTGGAGTTGTCAATAATGCTGTCGGTACGGGAAGGCGGCAGTGAGGTTTCAGTACCGCTGTTCGACGAACCGGTGGTTTTCCCCTCGTCGGTTAACAACCTTCCGCCTGATGACCCGGCTTTCCAACCCGGGGTCATCAACGAGCAAAACCTGATTGTCCGTTCGCTCGATGCCGATAAAATAGACCTGCTGCTGAATGCCGAAAAACTTTATCTGAAAATGACAGCCACCAGTCTCAATGCGGCTTCGCGCAACTCTGCGACCATCTTCTCGCCTTCGGAGCTCAACCTGAGAATTATGGCAGGCGCCAAACTGGACTATACCCTCAACGGCAAATAACTCTCCTCGAAGGGTAGAGGGTTACGAACCTCCTCTGCCTCTTTCCCATCTGACTACATTTTGCACGCATACAGCCTATGAAACGTCTATATACCTTACTTTCGGTGGTCGGTTATTGTCTGATGGCGACAGCAGCCTCCGCTCAAGACCATTTTACCTTCGCCGCACGCGACCTGCCGCAGTCTATCCTTTCCAACCCGGCCATGCGTCCCTCGCGCGGTTTTGTCTCGATGCCGATATTCGGGAGCCTCTCCCTCTCCTTCGACAACAGTTTCAGCTACAACAACATCATCAAAAAAAACGGTGAAGGCGTTCGATACCTGGATACATATGGCCTGTTGAAAGCTACTCAGGGCAACAACCTCACCCTGCTGCGCATGAATCTCGACCTGGTGAACACCGGCTTTTTTATCGGCGAACAGGACTATATGGGCATCAGTCTGAGAACACGCGTACACGTCGGAACATCGCTTCCGGACGGACTTTTCGGCATGATTCTCGACAACCCGATTGACGAATACAAAACTTTCGACATCAGCACCATTCCCAATATCCTGGGGTGGGCCGAGCTGGGTTTGAGCTACACGCGAGACATCGATGAGAACTGGCGCGTCGGCGGGCGGGTCAAATACCTGAACGGGGTGGTTTCGCTCCAGAGCACCGGCATGGACATTACGGCTCGTAAAGAGTATAACCGCTATGTGATTTCGGGCGACTATACGCTGCGGGGTGGAAATGTCAATTTTGCCAACAGCAGCAACATGTTCGGCGACGCCCTGAAAAACCTCTCGAGCAACCCGGGCTTTGCCTTTGACCTCGGGGGTACATACCGTTCGGACGATGAACGGTTGAACGTTGCAGCCAGTGTCACAGACCTGGGAGCGATATTTTGGAATGCGAACAACTCCTCGATTATCCAGACCCACAGCAATGGAAAAGAGTATGAATTTTACGGTGTGGATGGTTTGAACGGCCTGATTAACGGGACAACCTCCCTGGGACATGTCTTGGACTCGGCCTATACGGACATTTCCCGCACGCTGAATGCCGACACCACCCGAGGCAAGTTTACCCAGATGCTTCCGACTACGTTCCAGCTGGCTGCGGATTACGCCCTGGGTCCCTACCAGCGTCATCATGTGAGTGCGGGGATGGTGGGGATGATTCCGTATCACGGCAAGTTCCACTATGCGCTCTCGGCCGGTTATGCCTACCGGACCTTGACGGGCACCTGGCAGTTTATGGCCAACTACACCTATAAATCGAACAATCCGGTAAACCTCGGTTTGGGTGTGATCATGACCGCGGGTAAATTTCAGTTCTATTTGGCAACGGATAACATTATTCCGGCCTTTTCATTGGCCTCAGCGCGAGGAGCGAACATCAGTCTGGGTATAAACTTTTTTACGACACGTAGCGAGGGTCGTTCGTCGCGTCGTGTTTCGCGATATTACTATTGACAGCGAGCCTGTTCGTTTACGGATGCCGATACCTTTTCCCGAGGTATCGGCATTTTGTTTTGGGCTGGTGCGATATGGTGGGGGGTGAATGGGGCCGCAAGGATGGTTTCCCGGGCGCCGACGGCAGCAATCTGAGTGCAACTATGCCGATATACGGTCCGGATGGAAATACGCTGATAGAGGGGAGTACCGGAGTGGGTATGGTGAATATCTCCGAGAGTGGTGTATTGAACGAGAATACCTCTCAAATCTATATGATTAAGCACCCACTGACCGTTATTTATAATTCGACAAGTTCCAAAGATTGGTATACCAATAGTTCAACTTATCAGAATAACACGTTGTGGGGCGATGAAGATATCAAGAGAGCCTATGACCCATGTCCTTATGGTTGGCGAGTGCCAACAGATGCTTCCAGAACCTTTGGAGATTTCTCAATCACCACATTTTTGTACTACATTCAAGGGAATCAAACCTCTTTAGGGAATTCTAATGTAACCAACGGACGATTGTATAACCAAATATCCTGGTTTCCTGCGGCTGGGTATCGCAATAACCATGGTGGAGTTTTGGGTAATGTTGGCTACAATGGCTGTTATTGGACGGCTTCTATTAGCAGTTCTTATGCCAAGTACTTGTCTTTCAATATGAGTACAAGCAATTCTACCGCCTACAGCCGAGCTAGCAGTTTTCCCGTCCGTTGCGTGCAGGAGTAGCGTAAGGGGGAAGGGAAGGAGCGGGATAAGGGGGAGTAATCCGCAGGGGTATCCGTGTAGGGGAAGAGGGGGAAGGCGCAGGGAGCAGCTCAGCCTCTCCCGGAGGGAAGAGAGAGCAAAGAGCAGATAAACCCCAAGCGAGGAAGCCCTGAAACGAGGGCAAT
>DXHL01000010.1 GCA_019113395.1 Candidatus Rikenella faecigallinarum
AACCGGAACCGGACACTCATAATCAAGAAACTGATTTTGATAATTCATCTTACATGAACGCCGAAACAGATACTGAAATATCGGCTCCATCGGAAAAAGAACGGCGTAAAGCAGAACGGAAAGCTAAACGAGAATCGCGTCGTAAAGATAAAATGAAAAATGATAATTAATGTTTCACGGCCTGCCAGTCAGACAGGCCGCTTATGTGTTCGTGCAGATGCTATTGAAATGGTCTGGAACAAATAAACAAGCCCTCCACCAGACATAGATACGAGTTTCCAATGCATGTAATTGGGGTCTATTTATTCGTAGTTCTTTAAAATTGACTGTATTGCTACATAGAAATAACAACTAAACACCGTGTATCACCGTGCTTGCGTCAACTAACTTCTCAGCAGTGAAGATAGAAAAATTTTACATTCACAGGGTTGTGGTGCTAGAAAAACAGCGTCTCATAACGTGCCGTGCTTATTCAGCACTCCCCCCATTTCATACAAATAAAATACCCCCGAGATGTCAAATCATCTCGGGGGTATTGCTGCGTTTGCGCTTTATCAAGTGTGGAATTACTTCTGTTCAACTGAATGGCCTACGACCTCTACGCTCCGTTTGATAAAGCGGGTCAAGGCTTCGCCCTTCAACATACCGTTGGCCAGCAGAGCCAAATCGACCAACTGACCTACGATGACATTTTCGCTCCCGGCTTTGCGCAGTATCTCGCTCCGTTGGCCCTGAATTTCAGTGATGCGCTTTTCAAGGTCGGAGCGTTTGTCTTTCTCTTCCTGCGAAAGTTCTTCCTCTTTTTTGTCTTTGAGCAGGTCGGTCAGGGCAGTACGCTCGCTTTCGGCCGTCTGCAGGTTCTTGTCGAGCGAAGCCAAGGCTTCGCCCGTGGCGTTCTGCGTCTGACCCAATACCTCAATAACCAACGGGTGATTCCCGTTTACCACCACATTGTAGCTGTCGGGCATCTCGCCGTAGAAACTGTACATCCCGCCGCCTACCTTTGACATATCCTTCATACGCCGCATAAACTCGCCCTGCGTAATCACAATCGGAGCAGCGGCCGGGTCCATCGCTTCGAACTGCACGTGGAAATGGCTCTTCGGGTCCGTCGGCAACTGTGCTTCGAATACCGGTGTCAGCAACTGTTGTTGTGCCGAGGTCAGCGCCATGGCCAACTGTTCGTCCTTCTCGATAAGTTTTTCGACCGTATCGGCATCCACACGTATGAAGCGCCAGTCGCTGTGTTTGTTTTCGAGGAACGAGATAAAGTGCGCTTCGAGCGGACTGTCCATCACCAGCACATCATACCCCTTGCCATGAGCCGCTTCGATAAAGCTGTGCTGCGTGACGGGGTCGTTGCTGTACAGGTGGACGATTTTCCCGTTCTTGTCGGTCTGAGCTCCCTTGATAAGTTCCGTGTATTCGTCGAAGGTGAAGTATTTGCCTTCGGTATTCTTCAACAGCGTAAACTCGGCAGCCCGTTCACCGAATTTCTCTTCGCTCACGATACCGTACTGGATAAACAGTTTCAGGTCATCCCACTTGGCTTCGTAGTCCGAACGGCTGTTTTTGAAGAGGTCGGCCAGTCGGTCGGCTACCTTTTTGGTGATGTAGCCCGAAATTTTCTTCACGTTGCTGTCGCTTTGGAGGTAGCTGCGCGATACGTTCAGCGGAATATCCGGCGAGTCGATAACGCCGTGCAGCAGGGTCAGGAAGTCGGGCACGATGCCTTCGACCGAATCGGTTACATAGACCTGATTCGAGTAGAGTTGTATTTTGTTTTTCTGAATCTCGAAGTTGTTTTTAATCTTCGGGAAGTAGAGAATACCGGTCAGGTTGAAGGGGTAGTCTACATTCAGATGGATATGGAACAGCGGTTCCTCGGCCATCGGGTAGAGTTTGCGGTAGAACTCCAGATACTGTTCTTCGGTGATGTCGGTCGGTTTCTGCATCCACAGCGGATGGATGTCATTGATGATATTGTCACGTTCCGTATCGACATATTTGTCATCTTCCCATTTCTGTTCCTTACCGAAAGCAATGGGCACGGGCAGGAACGAACAGTATTTTCTCAGCAACCCTTCGATGCGGCTTTTTTCGGCAAATTCCGCGCTGTCTTCGGCCAGATAGAGAATAATATCGGTACCCCGTTCGGCTCTCGCGGCAGGTTCGAGCGTAAAATCGGGAGTCCCGTCGCATGACCATTTGACAGCCTGTGCACCCTCTTTGTAGGAGCGGGTGATGACTTCCACCTTCGAGGCCACCATAAAGGCCGAATAGAATCCCAAACCGAAGTGTCCGATAATGCCGCTCTGGTTTTCGTACTTCTTCATGAACTCTTCGGCTCCGGAGAAGGCGATTTGGTTGATGTACTTATTGACCTCCTCTTCGGTCATGCCGATACCGTGGTCCGAGACGGTCAGCCGCTTGCCTGCTTCGTCCAACTCAACGCGAATGGTCAGGTCGCCCAACTCTCCGTTGAATTCTCCCATCGAGCTGAGGGCTTTGAGTTTGGTGGTGGCATCGACGGCATTCGAAATCAACTCACGAAGAAAAATTTCGTGGTCGGAGTAGAGGAATTTCTTGATAATCGGAAAGATATTTTCGGTGGTTACGCCGATAGTTCCTTTTTGCATAGGGTTTAGATGTTTTATGAGTGTTTTTGGGAGAGGTGGTGTGCAACTCTTGTGCCAGGGGCTGGAGTGTCAGTTTTTTGTGTCATTTTGGCAGAAGGGATGGCGTAATAAGAGAAAAGTCACACTGCACAGAAGACGTGCAGCGTGACTTTCGCATATCGGAGAGCCGGCTCCGTCGGTTAGCCGAGTATAACGGACGGAACAACCCGCTCGCCCGCCTCAATCCGCTCAATTAACGGACGAATGGAGTTCCATACTTCGCCGGGCAACTCCGCCCCCATGACTTCAATGCTTTTGCTCGAGACGACTGCGCCCATCTCTCCGCACTGCCGCAGCGAAAACTCCTGAGTAAAACCGTGCAGAAATCCTGCGGCATACAGGTCTCCCGCTCCCGTTTTATCGACAGGTGTCGCATCGATGGTTCCGATGTGCAGGCGTTCGTTGCCGCGTGCTATCAGGGAACCTTGAGGACCTACTTTCACCACGACCAGGTTACAACGACGAGCCAGGATTTCAAGCGCCTCTTTCGGGTCCTGAGTGCCGGTGAATTCCGCCGCCTCATCCTCGTTGGCAAAGAGTATATCGACGTAACGGTCCATCAACTTTTCGGCATAGGCCTTGAACTCCCGAACCACCGTAAAACTGGCGGCATCCAGTGCAACCAGCAGACCCGCGTCGTGAGCGGTTTTCATGGCGTGTTCAATCACCTCGGGGCAGTTCAACAGATAACCCTCAATGAAAAGCACTTTATATCCCCTCAGGTTTTCGCAGGTCATGTGACGGGTGTCGATTTCGAGAGCCGCTCCCAGGTAGGTGAGCATGGTACGCTCTCCGTCGGGGAGAATCATGGAGATACATTTTCCCGACGGCGTTTGTTCGGACAACCCCAGCAGCGGTAGAATCTGTTTCTGCTCCTGGCAGCGGCGGAAAGCCTCCCCCATGGAGTCTTTGCCGATATGTCCCACGTATGCCGCCCGCGTTCCCAGTGTAGCTGCCCCCGCCACCATATTGGCCGCCGAACCACCTGCCGCCACACTGTGGGGCAGGTGGCCGATGCGGCTCATCATTTGGTGATGTTTACGGCTGTCGATAAGGTACATGCCGCCGCGTTCTACTCCCAGTTCATGGAGCAGACTCTCGTCGGGCAGTTGTACCAGAATGTCGGTCAGGGCATTGCCCAGTCCTATAATAGCCATAATCTGTGTGTTGATTTTTCAATTCAGGGGACAAAGATACGATTTCCCGGCCGCTTATTCGTCGAACAGCATTACGGCCTCTCCGGCACCGTTGCTTTGCAGGGTAATGGATGCTCTGCAAATGTTGTTACCGGTGGCTCCTGCGGGAACCGTGACATGAAAGATGTTGTTGGCGTCAGCCGTAACAGGCCCTATGTGTTGTCCGTCGAGCTCCAAGGCCAATTTCACTCCTTTCAGATGAGTCGATGGTTCGAGGCTTTGCAGCTGTATGCCGGTGAGTCGTTGCAGGTAGGTGGCGGGCAGGTTCCAGACAAAAGTGTGTGCCGTGGTATCATTCACATCTGCTGCACTCCATGTGCCAAGCATAGCCTGGGTAGTGTTGTCGGCAGTGTTGTGTCGGTAGGTGTGGATAAGTTGGCGTGCCGCCTCCACCGGGTTGTCGTAAGGTTCGACGGATGATACACCCCGGGATTGTTCGACCCAGTTGCGTTCCCATGCGGCGAAATCAAAGGGGATTCCGCTGCGTCGGCTGGCAAAGTAGTGCTGCCAGCGGGGCAGGTAGTAGTCGCGAATCAAGCCCGACCAGATGCGGGCCGAATAGTCGTCTACGGGCGGTCCCCAGATGGTGATGATTCTTCGGGCATTTTTTTCGTAGTAGTGTCGGAGCGAATCGGTGGTTCCGTATGCTTTGGCATAGTTCAGCCATCGTTCGAGTCGCAGGGTCGGATGGGACTCCAGCAGACGGTCCATGTCGAGCATCAGAGCAGTAAACCGTGCTTCGAGTCTTTGGGCTTCATCGAGGTTATGGCGTTGATAGGCGCGGTCAATGGCTCGAGTCAGCAGTTCTGCTTTCCCGCCGAGGTAGATGGCGGTCAATTCCACCAGGTCGTTTTGGTAGAGCGGGCTGTTGCTGATTTCGTCGGCCTCGGCAAACCTTTCGGCTGCCCGATAAAAGTCGGCAGAGGCGTTGATGGTTCCCTGAGAGACACTGCCCGGACGAAATTGCCAGTTGTATCTCGGGTGGTCGGTGAAGGTTCCGTAGGCCGATTGCAAAAGGCCGTTCCATGCGGAATCGACGGTCGCCGGGCAGTGACCGTATCGGTTGAGGGAGTAGTTGTGCAGCCACTCCCGAAGGTGGATGCTGTCGTTGCTCCACGAAGCGTCCGCCATGAGTTCGTAGATAACCTCATTGTTTTCGATGCCTTCGGGTGCCATTCCGATGGCGGTCAGTTGTCCGCGGTTTGTCGAGCGCAGGGCAGCCAGGTGGCCGTTGGCATAGAATTCCAATACGCCGGTCAACCCTGTTTTTCCGCCCATGTTGGGAATAACGCTGTAGACCCAGGGTTTGTGAAAGAATCCTTTGTAGAACTCCCAGTTTGGAGTGCTGTGCCAGAAGTGGACGTTGTAGTCGACGGCCAGGTCGAGCAGCAGCATTTTGTTGTCGGGCACTTTGGAGAGCAGTGCAGCAAGGGTTTCGCAGTCCCATATATGACGTTGGTATCCGAACATCCACCCCTGCATAACCCATACGGCGTTTGGATTGCCAGCTTTGATGGCCTGATACACTTTGTCGCCGTAGGAGGCGAGCAGACTGTACCGCTCGGGTGTACCTTTGGGCGGGAATGGGATTTCCATTTCGTTGAAGTTGTCGGCAATATAGTATTCACACGGTCCGAATTCCGCCTCCCACTCTTCGATAAACATTCTGCCGATGCGGCTGAACAACTCCTGCTCCGGGTCGAGCATCCAGTTACGGAAAGCTCCTCCCCAATGGGTTTCGGTCAGTTTGGCTTCGGGATAGTGGTTTCGTATGGCTTCGGGGACAAAGCCGGCAAAGGCAGGGCAGACGGGTTTCATGCCCAGTGCACGCATTCGTCCGAGGATTTTGTGTTGTAATTCGACCTGAGTGGTGTGCCACGATTCGGGCAGCGGGTTGTCCAGCCCGCTGATGTTTCCCATCCGCATCCAGGGCAGGTGGGCAGGCCCGACAAAATAGGCATTGATTTCATCGTTGGAGAGTCCGAGTTTTTTCCATACCCGAGCCGAAATGGCCTCGTTGGCTACCAGTGCCAGCGGCATGTCGATGCCGTGCAGCGCCATCCAGTCAATCTCCCTTTCCCATCGGTCCCAGTCCCAGTATGGCATGGAGTAGCCGTAGGTCACCACATTGAAATAATAGTGGTGCTCAACGGGCGATACGACTTCCCGCATGGGTTGGTCAGCCGGAGTGTCAGGCAACTCCAACCGTTGCCCGCTCCAACTGTAAATCCCTGCTCCTTGGGATTTGACCCAATCGTAGTAGCCGCGGCACAGGGCAACACTGCTGCTTCCTTTGATTTCCGCTTGTCCGTTACGGACCGTGATTTGGTATCGGTCTTTGCCGGCCGTTTTATCAATCAGTTTTAGCTTGACATCCGTCTTGTTACCGCTGAATCGTTCGATGACGGCTTTTGCTTCGCGAACGGCAGGCAGTTCGCGGCTATGGCCAGTTGTAATGGTGGCCGTTGTCAAGGCCAGGGTTAATAAAAATGGTTTCATACGTGTGAGTAAGAGTTACGGTTTTTCGAAGTGCATATAATCCTGCACTGATTTCCACCCTCCGCCCCAACGCCACCCTTGCTGTCGCATATAACGCACTATGGATGACGTGTCGCATAGTGTTCCGGGTGTACCGGGAGCGTAGTGCCCGCGGCTCGGGATGATGTGGCCGTTTCGCAGGTGTGCCGGATTGTGAAAGGGATTGATGTCGATGGCTCTTCCTCGGGCGTGGGTGGAGAGTTGTGTGGTTCGGAAGGTGGCTTTGGTGCGGTAATGGAACCCGTAGGTGTTGTTGAGGGTGTCCATGGAGGTTCCGTTATTGGGCTTGTCGAACCGGATGGGGATGACACTTTCGACCGGGAATCGTTGTCGTCGGAGTTCATGAAACAGGTTGCGCACATCTTCCTCCAGTTCGCGATGCACGACAATCTGTCCGCGGTGTAGTCGATTGTCAAAGGAATAATATTCCACATTGACCAACGTCAGGGTGCGGATAATGCTGTCGGGAGCTGTTGAACCCTGAATGGCTTGTTCGAAGGAGATATTGGAATCGACTATCACGGAGTCGGTCAGAGGCAGTGGAGCCAGCAAACATTGTAGAAGAGTAATAAGTGTCATTCAATGAGTGAGTTGCGAGATGTTGTTGGTTCGCTGTGTATTCTTTTTTTATGCGAATGTGCATAATATTTTTGAAAGTTAAGAAAAAAGCGTACTTTTGTGCACGGAAAAAATGAGCGGGGTGTAGCTCAGCCCGGTTAGAGTACTCGTCTGGGGGGCGAGTGGTCGCAAGTTCGAATCTTGTCACCCCGACCGATGGTGGGTCTTAATATTCATTGAATATTAAGACCCACCATTTTTTTTATGCCATATGTACCAAGGGAAATTTGAATATTTGCTATTTGCCGATGCACTATCAAATGTCTATTGACTATCAACAGCTTACGTCTTAAAAGATAGGAATCTCAAAAATTTACTTGTTTTTTCGCAAAAAATCGACGATTTAACGATTTTTTTCATCGGTGCCCTCCGAACAGAGGGAAAAGAGGCAAAAACAGCCCTTTCAGGCCCCGACAGACCCCGTCTACAAAGATAGGGCATGTCGGGGTTTATTTCGCCAAAACGGGCTGTAAAATCGAGTATGGATTCACGGATATTTTGGCCACTATTTTGTGTGGAGCGTTCTGAATTTATACATCGTTTTGCAGTGAAAAAGAAGTATGAATAAGTGATAGCATTATGACGATAGTATGAAAATTTGTAGTGTTACTATTATCTTGTAGACGTTATTTACGAAGGTATGCTCAATTTTGTTCGAATGTATTGCTATTTGCTTAAATATTATGTAGTATATTTATAATCGAGATTATCGCCATTATATTAGTAATATATATACATAGTGCACTGTGACATCTATAGAGCAATTTATTAGAGATAAGATAGTTACATCTTCGTCGGATGTGATAGATTTTTGTGTGCAAGAGCTAAATCTTGAAGAAGACGTTGCTAGAAAAAGGATTCAGCGCCTTCCTGATACTATTTACAGATATAAG
>DXHL01000011.1 GCA_019113395.1 Candidatus Rikenella faecigallinarum
GGTATTTTCGAGCGTCCGTCCTATGATTTCAAACCGCTTTACCCCAACGGGGTTGGCAGTTGGAATGGTTCTCTTCCGGAACCAGATTATGTTACGGTCAACAGGTCGGAAGTTTTCCAGTTCTTCAAAGAGCATTTCCCGAATTTTGGAAACGATGACCCGAAAGGAGTGGAATGGTTTTTGACCGGGGCTTATCTTGGTGGCGATATCAATGGGTTTAACGGATTCTTTCCAGAAGTATTCACGAGAAATAATGCCTTGACGGCAAGGTGCCCGCACAATCCTGATAGAGAGCAGTTCAATACATTTGTGACAGATGCCCTCCTCAACAAGAGAGCTATCGGTCTCAATGTGTTTGATGTTGCCGGTCCCAAAACTGGAAATCATGCGATGACAGCCTGGGGTGTCGAGTATGATGAAGCAGGAGATATTGCCTATATATATTATTGCGACAATAATTTTGCGGAACAGGACCCTAATGGTGCGGTGATTATCAGGCAGCAGATAGTATATGCTGTCGATGATTACGGGAAAGAATGTACTTATCTACAGCAGTTAAAACCCGAGGACCCGGATACCAGAGTGGGGAAATTCCTGATTACCTCTGTATTTTCTGCTGATTTGGGTAGAGATATATGGAAAAGTAAATATCCGAATGTAGTTGTAGAAAAATAAGGCATAATCCTCCGTAAGAATATCTTCATCTACAGCAGTAATTTAATCTGTAGAAGTCCTTGATAAATCTGCAAGTTTCTTGTCTTTAGATTCAGAAACTTGCAGATTTTATGGTTAAAGATAGCGATAACAGTCCTTTGTTATTCAGCAACCTATCTGACATGCTGAGCCATCACACCCACTATACCCATTGGCCAACCAACAGATTGGGGCAATTGGAAACAGCTTGCCTTTGTATTGTCAGGACAATGGCCGTGCAGGCTGACGTGTCGGATACATCCGCGCCTGCTGCCACATGCAAGGGCCGCGATGCAATCATCAGTGCCTACAATTCGGACAGGGAAACCCCAATATTTACGAGGAGACTTTGCGCAATTATCTGCTGATTCTGGAAGCAGTCCGGCAATCCGACGTAAGGCGTTAGTTGTGTGTAGGCCGGTACGCAGGAACCGGGAAACGAACCGGTACGTTCCGACAGGGGGGGAATGACCTTATCGTAGATGAGAATGGCATCAGCCATATTTCGGTGGAGGAGTTTGGCACGCGCATCATGTCGTGGGGACCTTTCGCAGAGGGGCGCAACAGTTTCTTTTCGAATCCGATATTGGCCGAAATAGGACATAAGTACGGCAAATCGGTGGCGCAGGTCGCCCTGCGATGGCTCATTCAGCGCGGCGTCATCATCATCCCAAAATCTACCTACGTAGAGCGGATGCGACAGAACTTCGATATTTTCGACTTTTCGCTCTCGGACGGAGATATGGCAGCTATCGCAATGCTCGACACGGGCAGAAGTCTTTTCTTTGACCACCACGATGCGGTGGATAGGGGAGAACAGCCATTTGTCTTGTAGGAGCGGCTGCTCATTTCTATCGTATGCCGGGCATAATAGTTGGCATAGCATTTGAACAGCACCGAGCTCAAATAGAATATACTGCGGATTACGCTTTATTCTCTTCAAACGAGTATCAAACACAGATGTATATTATATCGAATAGCCGCTGGACAGGGGGGATGGTGCGGCTGGAGGGATGCTGGATTATTTTATTCCCATGGCTTTATGCTTGAATCAGGACCGTTGTTTTGCGTGTCCTAATTTTTTAAGAGGATGCTGATTTCTGCAATAAAATTTGTAATTTTGTTCAATATTGGGTCGAGTGAGACTGTGGTTTTGCGACCTATGGCTGTATGAGCGAGTTGCAGTGATGATGTTATTTGTTTAACCTGCCGACCTGTTGCCTCATTATTGCGCGGTTGGCCTGTTGAAGAGGAGCATCATGCCTTGGCAGAACTCGATGTTCAGTGCGGAGGAAACTAACCAACGTCTCACCACATAACGTACCTTATTTATTACTCTACATTGTCCCATGCTTAGCCGCCGACTGCTCCGTATCAAGACCGTCAAAGCACTCTACAGCTACTTCCAATCCGGCGAAGAATCCATCGCACGTTCCGAAAAGGAACTCGCCGAGAGTATCCGGAAATGTTATGAACTCTATCTGATGCTGATAGCCTTGGCGGGTGAGGTGGCTGAGGTGGCTCGCGAGCGGATTGCCATTGCACAGGCCAAAATGATACCTACCGAAGAGGATTTGGATCCCAATCGGCGGTTTGTGGATAATTGGGTGATTGCACGGATTGAGGAGAGTACGACTTTGGCCGATGCCATGACTCGGTACAAAGCCTCATGGCGGGGACAGCAGGCGCTGGTGAAACGGCTCTATCAGGATATGGTCGAAGCGCCCTACTACCGGCAGTATATGCAGGCCGAGGTGCCGACCGACCCCAAAGAGGCTTTTGCGGCCGATAAACGGCTGGTGCTTGACTTCCTGGCCAACCATATTGAAGACAACGACTATCTGGAAGAGGCACTTGAAGAGATGTCGATGTATTGGGTCGATGATATTGCCTATTCGTTGGGGCTGGCCATGCGTACTATCGGCTTCCTGAACGAAAATTCAACCGACCTGGATGTGATGCCGATGTACAAGAGCGAGGACGACAAAACGTATGTCGAGACCCTCTTCCGTAAGGCGCTGCTCAATCATGAGGAGTACTTTGGTTACATCGACAAGTTTACGGAGAACTGGGATTTTGAGCGCATAGCCTTTATGGATAAGCTTATCATGCTGGCAGCCATTACGGAGTTGATTCAGTTTCAGACGATTCCGGTGAAGGTAACCCTGGATGAGTTTATCGAGATTTCGAAATATTATTCCACTCCGGGCAGCAGTGTTTTTGTGAACGGGATTTTGGATAAACTGGTGGTGTGGCTGACCCAAGAGGGAAAAATTGTGAAAAGGGGGCGGGGGTTGATTGATACGACATTATCAAAAGATAAAAGTCATGCGTAAAGGATTTATCAGTACGACTTTGGGGCTGTTGTCCGTGGCTTTGATGGTAGCGTGTGGTGGGGGAGCGGCTACGACGACTTCCGAGGCACAGACGAGTGCTGCGGATTCGGCGGATGCCGAAGAGCTCCTGACCATTCGGTTGCCGCTGCCGGACAGTTT
Organism: Candidatus Rikenella faecigallinarum; assembly: GCA_019113395.1. Taxonomy (GTDB): domain Bacteria; phylum Bacteroidota; class Bacteroidia; order Bacteroidales; family Rikenellaceae; genus Rikenella; species Rikenella faecigallinarum. The sequence goes on from DXHL01000011.1 coordinate 3,189, forward strand.
GGCTGTGGATGGCCTGCCGGCACGGTCGTACGATACGATTGTCATGGGCCGAATGGCAGCGGGAGAACGTTTGCAGGGACGTTTCCGCGTGGTGAATACCTCAGACAAACCGTTGGTGATTGTGGAGGTGATAACGGGTTGCGGGTGTACAACGGCTGATTATGACCCGGCACCGCTGACACCGGGAGAAGAACGGGTGATGACCTGGCAGTTTGACAGTCGCGGGCGATTTGGCCAGCAGTTCAAGTCCATTGAGATAGTGACGGCTGAGCGGCAGTGTGCGACGGTCTATTTGGATGGGGAGGTCTATATTCCGCAGAAGTAGCTTCTTCCGCGCGAAGAAAAGTGCACGCTTTTTGCGGGGCAGACACTAAGGGGAGGATGCTTCCCGTTATATGGGAGACAGAGATTGCAGAAAAAATACTAATTCAATAACTACAAACACATGACACTCAACACAATCATGCTTCAGGCGGCCCAGGGAACGGGTCAGACGGGCGGTAATCTGTCGTTCATCATCATGATGGTACTCATTTTCGCCGTGATGTACTTTTTCATGATTCGTCCGCAGCAGAAACGCCAAAAGGAACTCAACAAATTCCGCAATTCGCTCGAAAACGGCACCAAAGTGGTGACGGCAGGCGGTATCTACGGGACCGTGAAAGAGGTGAGCGAAGATACGGTGCTGATTGAGGTAGACAACGGGGTGAAACTGCGCATTGCCAAGAGCATGGTCATGCGTGACCCGTCGGACATGGTGCAGAAATAGTTGTCAGTCAGTTTGACGACATGAAGGGCACTCTGACCTTGTCGAGATAGTATTGCGGCTTATTCCCGCGTGCGGGGATAAGCTGCAAACTTTTTTCAGGCGGAGGCAGAGTGCCGGAAAACATGAGGCATAAAGCAGCGGGGGCAGTATCGGATTGATACTGCCCCCGCTGGTGTTTTTATAGCATGGGAAGAGCTAAAAATCATCGAAGATTTCTACTCCGGGGTGTTTCGACGGGTCAAAACGGAACGTGGCATCCGATACCGCCATGTCACTCATAATGGAGTCCAGGGTGAGGACAATCGGTTTTTCATCCCCCGTGAGTGCGATGTCGATGCGTTCGGGCAGTGACGTGGCGGGATTGATGTAGAGGGTCAGGGTAGTGTATTCGATGGATTGTCGGTGCGGGGTCAGCTCAACTACCTGCATTTGTATGCCGCGCAGGGTCGCGCTCGGCAGTGTCCGATGGTCGTAGTCAGCCGGGTTGATATCGAACAGTTTGGAGGGGTTATAGAGCGGGCTGGGGTCGTTGGTGTTAAATTTTGATACTTCAGCCTCGTTACGCTCGGCTACATAGCTCCAAAGGGTGTCGCCACCATTGTAGAAGAGTTCCTGCCCCATCAGCTTGATGTAAAATCGGTTGCCGCTGGCGGTCAGGGTCCCTTTGGTCGAACCTTTGCCCCCCATGGCCGCCGTGAAGTCGATGCGGTAGCTGGTGAAGGCTTGGATTTTGTGTTGCAGTTTGGTGAGGAGTGTTTCGGACTGTTCGTCGGCGGAAGCACCCAAGGATACCAGCGCAAGGACTAATCCAAAAACAGGGATAAATCGTCGTTTCATGTGGGTGAGAGTGTGAGTTATGAGAGATCGTCGAGTATCATTTCCAGAGACATCGGGTCGCTGACGAGTACCTGTCGGGGTTTGCCACCCCCTTCGCTCGGACCGACAATACCTGCGGCTTCGAGTTGGTCGATAAGTCGTCCGGCGCGGTTAAAGCCGATGGAGAATTTACGTTGAATGGTCGATGCGGAGCCTTGTTGGTTGGCCACGACATAGCGTGCCACCTCTTCGAACAGGGAGTCTCGTTTGGCCAGCACGTCACTGCTCACACCCGACGACTCCTCGCCTTCGGGCGTGTACTCCGGCAGTTCGTAAGCCGAAACATACCCTTGCTGGTGCTGTATGTATTCCGTGATGCGTTCTACCTCGGGCGTGTCGATAAAGGCACATTGCACACGCGTAATTTCGCTGCCCGTCGAAATCAGCATGTCGCCTCGCCCCACCAGTTGGTTTGCCCCGGGCTGGTCGAGAATCGTGCGCGAGTCAATCATGCTGGTCACGCGGAAGGCTATACGGGCCGGGAAGTTGGCCTTGATAACCCCCGTGATGATGTTGGTGGTGGGTCGCTGGGTGGCGATAATCAGGTGAATCCCCACGGCGCGTGCCAACTGGGCAATGCGTGCAATGGGCGTTTCGATTTCGCGTCCGGCCGTCATAATCAGGTCGGCAAACTCATCCACAATCACCACAAAATAGGGCAGGAATCGGTACCCTTTTTCGGGGTTCAGACGGCGGTTGATGAACTTCTCGTTGTACTCCTTGATGTTGCGCACCTGAGCGGCTTTGAGCAGGTCGTACCGTGCATCCATCTCGATGCAGAGCGAGTTGAGGGTGTAGATAACCTTTTGTGTGTCGGTAATGATGGCCTCCTCTTCGCTCGGCATCTTGGCCAGGAAGTGTTTTTCGAGTTTGGAGTAGAGGGTCAGTTCCACCTTTTTGGGGTCTACCAGAATGAATTTGAGTTCGGCCGGGTGCTTCTTGTAGAGCAGCGAGGTGATAATGGCGTTCAGGCCGACCGATTTCCCCTGTCCGGTGGCCCCGGCCACCAGCAGGTGCGGCATTTTGGCCAGGTCGAAGACAAAGGTCTCGTTCTGAATGGTCTTGCCGAGTGCTACGGGCAGGTCGGCGTGTGAGTCGTGGAATTTGGGCGACTTGATAACCGAATACATCGAGACGACCTCTTTGTCTTTGTTAGGGACCTCGATACCAACCGTTCCTTTGCCCGGAATCGGGGCAATGATGCGGATGCCGAGAGCCGACAGGCTCAGGGCAATGTCATCTTCGAGGTTTTTGATTTTGCTGATGCGCACCCCGGGGGCCGGAACAATCTCATACAGCGTGACGGTAGGCCCGATGGTGGCTTCGATGGTGTCGATGCGGATACCGAAGTTTTCGAGGGTGGTGACGATTCGGTTTTTGTTTTCGACCAGCTCTTCATCGGTGACCGTAACGCGTTTGGTGTGGTCGTCGAGCAGTTCGATGGGAGGTTTGCGGTAGTGCGAGAGTTCGAGGGTCGGGTCGTAGAGGTCGCTGCTGTTAATGACTTCGTTCGAGACCTGTTCCTCTTCGGGTTGTTCGACAATAAATCCGGGGTCATCCGCCTCCGGCGTGAAGGTTACGGGGGCAGGTTGCGGGTGCGATACGGCAGGTGCAACCGCCGGAGTAGGTTCTACCGTCGGATTGAGCGAGATGGGTTTTGATGCAGGGGTGTGTGCCTCATCCGGATACGAAGCGGTCTCAAAAGAGGTACTCCTCATGACGGGCTTGGGTGCAGGTGCAGGTTCTTCGTTGGGTATCGGAACCTCAGCCAAATCCGCACTCGGATTGGCAGTTGGCTCCCATGTCGATTGTTGCGTTGTCTCGGTATAGGAGGGTGCGGAGGGCATCTCGGTCGTCTGGGGCATGGCGGGGCGTGTCTCCAGCGTGAAGGGATTTTCCTCCTCTTCCGGCTCCATATCCGTGCGATTATCCGTAGTTGGCACGGGAGGCGTTTGCGGCGCGACTTGTGCCGTTGGTGTCATGGTCGTTCCGTAGTAACGATTATAGTAGTAGGCCGCTACATCAAACGTATAGATTATGGCCTGTCCCCACGCGTCGTATCCCATCAGGTAGCCCCACGAACCGTCGTAGTTTTGCACCAGTTGCGCTCTTTCGGAGGGTGCAGGCATATAGGTTGCGGGTTGCGGGACAGGTTCCGGTTGTGGTGATACGGGGGTAGCAGGGTCGGAAAGTGGTGTTTGTGCTGTTTCGACCTCTTGTTCTTTCGGAGTGGAATTTTCCGGAGTCGGTACCTCATTGGGCTCTTTCGGAACAGAGAGGGATGGGGTGCCGGTTGTGTCAGGGACAGCGGCAGCCATTGCAGCTTCTGCAGCAGCCTGTTCCGCCTGTTGGTGAGCCAGTTCCTGACGACGTTGTTCGATGGTGTTCCGCATGCGCAACATCCGCTCTTGTGCCTCGAGGCGTGCCATCTCCATGCGCAGGCGGTTTTCTTCGCGTTTGCGACGGTTGTAGTCTCTCAGTTTGGCGGCCCATCGGCGAATCAGCAGGCCGTTGGCATAGTAAAGCGTTCCGAAGAAAGCGGCTACGACCAATAATGAGGTGCCTTCGTCTCCGATGATGGATTGCAGCCATTGGGCAATAAATATCCCGTGCGCGCCACCCCATCCGCTGCCGAAGACCTGCGGATTGGGGCCGTAGAAGTGCCCGGCGGCAATAGAGCCCACAATCATGACCAGGATGGTCGAGCGGATGGCCCGTCTCAGTCGGAGCGATTTCAGTTTGAGCAGTTTGACGGCGATAAAGAATATCAGCAGCGGGAACAGTTCCCCGAAGATACCGAACCAGCGGCCGATAATGGTGTTGCTGAGGACGGCGCCGAGCGGCCCCCCCCAGTTGAGTGCGTCCTGCCCGGAATCCGGTGCGAACAGATTACCCCAGGAGGCGATATTTTGGTCCTGGCTCCAGTAGGTGAGGTAGGAGATGGTCGATACGGCCAAATAGCCGGCCATGAAGAAGAGTATGAGGCTGAACCAGATATTGCGGTCGCTGGCCGTTGTCTCGTCTGGGGATATGGGCGGTGGCGGTGTTTGAGTCTGTTTGGCTGCGGTTTTGGTCGAGCGGCGGGGCAGTGGAGGGGTCGGTGGGGTCGATGATACCGACCGCCGAACCGTTGTGGGCGTTTTTCTTGTGTCGGGTTGCCGGCTGGCCACACGCAGTACTCTGTCCGTCCGCAGGCGGTCGGATTTGGATGCGGTGGGGCGTGTGGCGGGAGCGCGCCGCGCTGCGGGGCGCGGCGACGCTTCCCGCGCCATGCGACGCTCGGCCGTATTTCGTTCAGGCTGTTTTTCAGTTTGTCGTTTCGCTGCCATGTATAATGCTCTCCTGTCCTCAGCTGTGGGTCAGACAGAAACTATGCGGTTAATGTTGCGATATAGTGTGCGGCCTTTTCTGCCAGCCGCCGGCTGTCGTGTTCGGTGCCGCTGCTCAGGAAACGGCTGCTCCCCTGTGTCTCCCGAGCGGTCAGCATTCCCCGTTCGGCCAGCACCTCTTGCGTGTGTCGCGCAATGGCCGGTGCCGGGTTGATAATCTGCATGGGTCGGTTGCCGATAATGCGACGGATAGCCGGCACCAGCAGCGGGAAATGCGTACAGGCCAATACCAGTTGGTCGGCCCCCGCTGCCAGCATCGGTTCAATGTATTGTTTCAGGAGGTTTTCTGTTTCGGGTTGTTCTTCGCGGTCGTTTTCGACCTGTTCCACCAGCCCGTTCCCTGCCGTTGCGATGACGCGCACCCCTTGGGCATATTGTTCCGTGGTGTGTCGGAACATCTCGCTCTGCACGGTATAAGCCGTCCCTAATACGCCTACCACCCCGGTGCGTGTAGCCCGTGCCGCAGGCTTGATGGCCGGCTCGAGGCCGATAAACGGCACTTCAGGCCATTGCGCCCGCAAAGTGGCTATCGCGGCAGTCGTGGCGGTATTGCAGGCAATGACAATGATTTTGGCATGGGCCTCCAGCAGGGTCTTCACGCCGACCGTTACGAGTTTCGTAATCTCCGCCTGGGTTCGTCCGCCGTAAGGGCAGTGTGCCGTGTCGGCCCAATAGACCACCTCTTCCTGTGGAAGGGTTCGGACAATCTCAGCCCAGATGCTGATGCCGCCCATTCCGGAGTCGAGAATGCCTATGGGAGCGTTGTTGGCGGAGGTCATGATAGGTTTTGATTATGGTTAGCAAAGGTACAAAAAAGCGGTCGGGTTCGAAAATTTCGAACCCGACCGAATGGTGGTTTGCCAACCTTCTTATCTTCCCTTTGCGACGGGGGAAGATAAGGGACTATTGTATGGGTTTGTTATTTAATGCCGAGCGACTGTTTTACGAGCGGCAGCATATTGACCATTTGTGCTTCATCGTAGTATGCGAGAGCGCCCACAGCGAGGTCAAAAACAGCGGTCAGCCCCTGTTCTTTGGCCACTTTGGCGATGGCAGCCTGTGCTTTTTCCATAACAGGTTTCAGGGTTTCGAGTTGTTTGTTTTGAATCTCCTGTTGGGCAGATTGTTGGAACTCTTCGATGCGGGTTTGGAGGTCAAAGAGGTCTTTTTCCTTTTGTTTGCGGACCGTTTCCGAGAGTGTGTTCAGGTTGGTCGAGAGGTCTTGCGATTTGGTGGCAAATTCATTGCGCATGGCCGTGAACTGCTCTTCGAGTTCTTTGGTCAGTTCAACCACTTTAGCTTGAGCGGAGTCGGTTTCAGGCATCGACGAGAGGAGCTCCTGCGAGTTGATGAAGCCGAATTTTTGGGCATTGGCGGTACCGGTGGCCAGCATCAGGCAGGTAGCGGCAGCAATTCCCCAGATAAATTTTTTCGCGTTTTTCATAGTGTTTGAGTCTTGTGTGATGAATAATCTTTTTACAAACGTCGTATTTTTTTTCGAGATTAGAAAGTCTGACCGAGTGAGAAACTGAATTTTCCACCGGCCGCTTTTCCGTTGGACTGGGATGTTTTGTCGAAACCGTATCCCCAGTCGATTCCGAGCATCCCGAGGTAGGGAAGGAATACACGCAGGCCAATCCCGGCCGAGCGGTATAGGCTGAAGGGTTTGAACGATTCGAGGTTGTTGAATGCGTTACCGGCTTCGCCGAAAAGGAGGGCGTAGACGAGCGTCCCTTTGGAGCGCACGAGGGGGTAGCGCATTTCGAGGGTGTATTTGCTGAATATGCGGGCATAGATACCGTAATCAGCCAGCGGGGTGAGTGCGTTTTCCTTGTAGCCGCGGAGCCCGATGGTTTCCACCCCGTAGATGCTGTAGCCCGAGAGTCCGTCTCCTCCGACCTGGAATCCTTCGAAGGGCGAGAGTTTGTTTTTGTTGTAGTGTCCGAGGTAACCGAACTGTGCGCGTGCCATGAGCACGAGTTTGTTGTTGGCCGAGAGGGGAACGAACCATTGTGCGTTGAATTTCCATTTGTGGTATTCGACCCAGTGGTAGCGTTCGCTGTTGGTCATGGGTTTGCTGTAGTCTTTGCCGTCAAAGGCGGACCACGGGGGGGTGGCCGCAACGCTCAGGTCGAATTTGGACCCGGTTGTCGGGTACTGCATGATGTCGTCCACCGAGTTACGCGAGATGGCGAGGTTCAGAGCCAGCGTGTTGCAGGTACCGTCTGTCACGATGAAGTAGCTCCAGTTGTTGAGTCGGTAGCTTTGCATGGTGAGGCCGACCGAGAGGGTGAAGTAGGGGTCGGGCCAGTTGAGCCGTTTCCCGATGCCGATTGTTCCCCCGATGGTTCCGAAGTGAGCGGTTGCTTTTTGCCCGAGGTAGTATGCGTTTGTTTCGCGTGAGGTGAAGAAGGATACGGAGAGCGAGGTGGGTTTGCGTCCTCCGAGCCAGGGCTCGAGGAAGTTTACCGAGAGGGCGCGGTAGTAGCTGCCGTTGGTTTGTACCTGCAGTCCGATGGTTTGGTTGTCGCCGGCAGGGTAGGGTCTCCAGGCTTTTTTGTTGAAGAAGTTGCGCAGGGAGATGTTGGTGAAGTTTACCCCCACGGAGGCGATAAACATACCGGCTCCCCAACCGCCGGAGAGTTCGAACTGGTCGTTGGGGACTTCGGTGAGGGAGTAGTTGATATCGACGAGTTCCTGTTGGATGTTGGGGTTGACGTTTGGCAGGAGCGTTTCGGCATCGAATTGTCCCATGGAAGCCAGACGTTGGTAGGTGCGCATCAGCAGGGACTGGCTGTAGAGTTCACCGGGCAGTGTCTGGAGTTCCCGGCGGATGACGTGGTCATTGGTACGGGTATTCCCGTCGAAGGTGACGTTCTTGATACGGAACTGGCTTCCTTCAAGCATTCGGATTTCGACATCGACCGAGTCGCCGGGCACCACGGTTTCCACAGGCTCGGCAATAAAGGCCAGATACCCTTGGTCTTTATAGGTGTTGGCAATGGACATGGTGGTGGGGTCTTGCCCGTTGAGTCGCGTGTTCATGGTCTCGCTGTCGTAGACGTCGCCCGATTTCAGTCCGAGGGTCTGAGCCAGAATGGAGGTGGGGTAGAGGGTGTTCCCGAGCCAGGTAATGTTCCGGTAGTGGTATTTGTGTCCCTCTTTGAGCTCGATGTAGAGCCCCATTCGTTTCGGTTTGTCCGGAATGGCGTAGATGGAGTCCCGTACAATCACGGCATCACGATACCCTTGCGATTGGGCGTAGTGGCGGATGTTCTCGAGGTCTTCTTCAAAGTCTTTTTCTTTGAATTTCGAGCTGCGGAAGAAGTTGATGCTGACCTTGTGGGTCTTTTTCATGGCTTTGGCGAGTTTTTTTGCCGGGAGGTTTTCGTTTCCGGCAAAGGTGATTTCGCCCACCCGCACCTTGTCGCCGCGGTCGATGTGGAAATGCACCAGGACAGCGGTTTTAATCAGGGTATCGGGTGTGATGGTGTAGTCGATTTTGGCGTTTCGGAAAGCCTTTTCGTCGTAGTACTCCCGAATCAGGTTCATGCAGGTGGTCAGCAGGTAGTCCGAGAGTTCGGCATTTTGTCGCAGCCTCAGTTTCTCTTCGAGGTCTTTCTTTTCGGTGTTTTTAGCCCCGATAAAATCCCACCCGCGCACCTGGATGCGTTCCCGAAGGTAGAGGTCGATATCGACGGTATCTTCGCGGTAGGAGGTAGCCGCTTTCATGTTGGCAAAGAATCGGCGGTCGAGGAGTCCCCGGATGGCGATGGTAATGGCATCCCCGGGGACGGTAATGGTGTCGCCCGCAGCGAGCCCGAGGTTGTCAATAATCATTTGCGGGTCTACGGCCACAGCCCCGTGGACCCGTATTTTTCCGATGATATAGGGTTTCGGTTTGTCGTTGTAATCGACGCGGGGCAGGACGTTGAGTTTATCTTCGACCGATGCCCCCAGCAGGGAGTCGTATACCGGCATTTGGCTGACCAATGCGCGTGAGATGGAGTCCGGAGCGGCTATTTGTTGGGCGTGTGCCGGGACGGTAATCCCGATGACGATGGTGGCTATGGCAAAAATCAGTCGGCTTGCAATCCTCATTACTCTCTGTCTTGTGATTGATTCAGGTTCGGGGTGTGTTTAGAGTTTTCCGAAACGTCGATGGCGTTGTCCGTAGGCTCGGAGGGCTTCGAGCATTTGCTCGCGTCCGAAGTCGGGCCACAGGGTGTCGGTAAAGTAGAGTTCGGTATAGGAGAGTTGCCAGAGCAGGAAGTTGCTGAGGCGTTTTTCTCCGCTGGTGCGTATCAACAGTTCGGGGTCAGGCATCCCGTGTGTGGTCAGGTGGTCGTCGATGGTCTCGGGGGTAATGCGCTCCGGGGCAAGGGTTCCGTTTTGCACTTCGGAGGCTATTTGCTGCATGGCTTCGGTCAGTTCCCATCGGGCGCTGTAGTTCAGTGCCACATTGAGGGTCATGCGCAACCGGTCGGAGGGCAGGTCCACCTGTTGAGCGGTGTGGATGCTCTCCTGCAGGGCCTCGGGCAGCGAGGCAAGGTCTCCGATAAAGTTCATGCGAATACCGGCCTGTGTCAGAGTGTCGAGTTCCGAGAGAATGGCACCGGCAATCAGGTGCATGATACCGTCCACTTCGTCGGAGGGGCGTCCCCAGTTTTCGGTCGAGAAGGCGTAGACGGTGAGGTATTTGACCCCGACTTCCGCGGCCGTACGAACCACTTCGCGCACGGCATCCACACCGTGTTGATGTCCGAAGAGCCGTTGGTGTCCCTGTCCTTTGGCCCAACGTCCGTTGCCGTCCATGATGATGGCCACGTGTTGGGGAACACTTTCGGGAGGCAGGATGGGGGCTATGTGGTTGTCGTGTGGTTGCATAAAAAATAAAACACCATGGGCTATCCCTGTATGGAGGCTTTTCGGAGCGGGCAAACAGGGAATTGTTGTGTGGTGTGTGAGCGTGTTGCACAATGCAACACGCAAATATAGAATTTTTTTCTGCGATGTCGCCACCGTGACGCCATTTTGTCACCGCGCGGGATAACGATGCAGAGTGGGGAAGGAGAGTGCTGTGTGGGATTATGCCTGTTCAAAACGTTGTCGTCGCGCTTCGAAGAGGATAACGGCCGCTGCGGCACTCACGTTGAGCGATTCGATGCGCCCCATGAGCGGGATGCCGGCCTGTACGTCGCACAGGCTCAGCACGTCGCGCGAGATGCCCCGGTCTTCGGCTCCCATGACGATGACGGTCGGGCGGGTAAAGTCAGCTTCATAGACCAGCGTATTGCTTTTTTCGGTGGCGGCGACGCACTGCATGCCGATGTTTTTGAGTCGGGTGATGGCGCCTTTGAGCGACCCGACGCGGCACACGGGTATCAGGGTCAGTGCCCCAGCCGAGCTTTTGATGGCCTCGGCATTGACCGGAGCGGAGTTTTTCGCGGGCATAATCAGGGCTGCGGCTCCCGCACACTCTGCGCTGCGGGCGATGGCACCGAAGTTGCGGATGTCGGTCACCGAGTCCATGAGCATCACCAGCGGGGCTTCGCCTTGGGCGATTTGTGCTTCGAGTTCTTCGGTGAGTTCGTTGATATCCTTGTATCGAATGGCCGCAATGACTGCCGCGACGCCCTGGTGGTTACCGTTGTGGGTCAGGCGGTTGAGCTTCTCAATCGGAACCTCCTGAATGTGGATGTCGGCTTCGAGAGCCTGTTCGCGCAGGGCATTGGCCGCACCGACTTGCGTCCGTTCTGCGGGCGAGAGTGTCTCTCCTGCCGTTTTGCGGAAATAGATTTTTTCAATCTCCGTACCGGCTTCGATGGCCTCCCGAACGGGATGGATACCGAAAATAATGTTTTCCGGCGTGCGTTCGTTGCGTTCGGCAGCCGGTTTGCGCGGCTCGCCACGACGTTCCTTTGTGGCGGGTGCCTTGCGTTTGGAGAATCGTTCGTCCGCTGCCGGGCGGCTGCTCTCTTGGGGCATCGGTTCGCCCAACGTACTGTCCGAGGCGCGGCGGAAGAAACTCCGCTTCACCTCATTATCCTTGTTGTATGCCATAGCTTTCCAGTTTTTCAGTGGCTTCGGCCCATTCGCTCATTTTGGCGTCGAGTAGGGCCTTCTGGCGGTCGTAATCTTCAATCAACGCCAGGGTATATTGTTCGGGGTCCATCAGCCGACTCTCCAGTGCGGCATTCTGTTTCTCCAGTTCGGCAATTTCGCCTTCGAGCTTGTGAATGGCGTTGCGCAGGCGGGTAATTTGCCGGTCGCGCTCTTTTTTCTCGGCGTAGGAGAGCTCGGGTTTGGCAGGTTTGTCGCCTTTGGGCAAAGCCGGAGTGGCGGCCGCCTTAGGGGTTGAGGCGGCAGTACGAACCTCGGTCGGTGTCGTGGAGTTGCTACGCTCGATTTCCCGCATGTTTTCGAGTTGTCGCGTGCGCAGGAAGTCGTATATCCCTCCCAAGTGCTCTTTGACCCGCCCGTCGCGGAATTCGTAAACTTTGCTGACGAGCCCGTCCAGAAACTCACGGTCGTGCGAGATGACCAGCACCGTGCCGTCATAGGCCATCAGGGCACGCTTGAGAATATCCTTCGAGCGCATGTCCATGTGGTTGGTGGGTTCGTCGAGCACCAGCAGGTTGTAGGGTTCGAGCATCAGCCGTGCCATGGCCAGCCGCGACCGCTCGCCGCCCGAGAGTACCTTGACCTTTTTGTCGATGTCCTCACCGCGGAAGAGGAACGCCCCGAGGATGTCTCGCAGACGGGTGCGTATCTCGCCGACCGCCACGCGGTCGAGGGTGTCGAAGACCGTAAATTCACCGTCCATCAGGTCGTCCTGGTTTTGGGCGAAGTATCCGATGTGGACGTTGTGCCCCGTGCGCACGGAGCCTTCCGTGGGGGTAAGCTCGCCGAGTGCCATGCGCACAAAGGTGGTTTTCCCTTCGCCGTTTCGCCCGACGAGAGCAACCTTTTCGCCTCGTTCGACGATGATGTTTGCTCCGGAGAAGACATGCTTCTCGGCTTTGTCACCGCGAGCCGGAAAGGTCATGCCTGCCTCTTTGGCCTCGACCACGATTTGCCCCGAACGGGGAGCTGACGGGAAGCGGATGTTCATCGTGGCATTGTCCTCCTCTTCGACCTCCAGACGGTCCAGCTTTTCGAGCTGTTTGATACGCGACTGGACCTGGTTCGATTTGGTGGGCTTGTAGCGGAACTTTTCGATGAACTCTTCGGTTTTTTCAATCATCCGCTGCTGGTTTTCGTAGGCGGCGATTTGCTGCTGGCGTCGTTCGGCCCGCAGCTCCACGTAGCGGCTGTACGGAACTTTGTAATCCGTGGCGCGGCCGCACGACAGCTCGATGGTGCGGTTGGTCACGTTGTCCAGAAAGGCGCGGTCGTGCGAAATGAGGATAACCGCACCGCTGTAATTCTGCAGATAGGCCTCCAGCCACTGGATACTCTCGATGTCGAGGTGGTTGGTGGGCTCGTCGAGCAGAAAGAGCGTGGGACGGCGCAACAGCAGCTTGGCCAGCTCGATGCGCATGCGCCATCCGCCCGAAAAGGTAGCTGTCGGCCGGTTGAACTCTTCGCGTTTGAACCCGAGGCCGAGGAGTGTCTTTTCGATTTCGGCATCGCGGTTTTCGCCGCCGAGCATGTGGTAGCGTTCGGTGGCATCGTGCAGGCGGTGGAGCAGTTTCTCGTATTCGGGCGATTCGTAGTCTGTTCGGCGGGCAATCTCCTCGGTGCAGTGAGCCATCTCGCGTTCGAGGTCGATGATTTCGGCAAAGGCTTTGCCGCATTCGGTCACCAGGTCGGTGTCATCGGCCACGCGCATCTGCTGGGGGAGGTACCCCACGGTACAGTCTTCGGTTTTGGAGACAGTGCCCGAGGTGGGTGCTTGGAGCCCTGCAATGATTTTGAGGATGGTCGATTTTCCGGCACCGTTTTTCCCGACCAGCCCGATGCGTTCTTTGGGGTTAATCAGGAAGGAGATATCGCGAAAGAGGTCCGTACCGCCAAACGATACGGTCAAATTGTCTACGGATAGCATGGGTAGTCTTGGATGGGGGTCGTCGTAAACTGGGCCTGTGGTTAGGCTTCGATAAGTTGTTGGATGGCGGCGATGGGGTCCGGTGCGCCGAAGACGGCATTGCCGGCTACCAGCACATCGGCTCCGGCTGCAAAGAGTTGTGCGGCATTTTCGGCATTCACCCCGCCATCGACCTGAATCAGGGCTGCGCTTTTCTTGCGCAGCAGGAGGTCTTTCATTCGGCTGATTTTGTCGAGCGACGAGGCGATGAACTGTTGTCCCCCGAATCCCGGATTGACGCTCATAATCAGCACCATGTCCACCATGGGGGCAATCTCTTCGACAGCGCAAATCGGAGTATGGGGGTTGAGTGCCACCCCGGCCCGCATCCCGGCGTCGTGAATGGCCTGAATGGTGCGGTGCAGGTGGGTTGAGGCTTCGACGTGTACGGTGAGGTAGTCGGCACCGGCTTTTTGGAAGTCTGCGACGTATCGTTCGGGCTGTTCAATCATCAGGTGGACGTCAAGGGTCTTGTCGGTAGCCTGCCGCAGGGCTTTGACCACGGGAATCCCGAAACTGATGTTCGGAACGAACATGCCGTCCATCACATCCAGATGAAACCACTCCGCCCGACTCTCGTTCACCATGCGGGCGGCATCGCCCAGGTGCAGGAAATCGGCGGAAAGAAACGATGGCGAGATAATGCGTGGCATAATTCGAACGGTGTGTGATGAAACGTATCGGTTCCGCGGGCGGCAGCGCAAAAACTCTCCCGCACGGCTGTCGCAAAGGTAACATTAATTTGCGTAATTTTGTTGGCCGCGTTGCCCGAGAACGGCACGCGGCATCACACACCATGGCCGACGTTCAGCAGATACTCGAACAATACTGGGCTTATCCGACCTTTCGCCCGCTGCAGCGCGAGATTATCGACTCGGTGCTGTCGGGTCGCGACACGGTGGCACTGCTGCCCACGGGTGGCGGTAAGTCGCTGACCTATCAGGTGCCGGCACTGGCGCTGCCCGGCGTGACGATTGTCATCACGCCGCTGATTGCCCTGATGAAGGACCAGGTCGATGCCCTGCGCCGACGCCGTATCAATGCCGTGGCCATCCACTCGGCCATGTCGGCTCGCGAAATCGATATTGCGCTGGATAACTGCGTCTACGGCGATGTCAAATTGCTCTACATTGCTCCCGAACGTATCGATACGCGCATCTTCCATGCACGGGTGCGCAAAATGGAGGTGTCGCTGGTGGCGGTCGATGAGGCGCACTGTATATCGGAGTGGGGCTACGATTTCCGGCCTGCCTACCTGAAAATCTCACGCCTGCGCGAATGGCTCCCCGATACGCCCTTTCTGGCCGTAACGGCTACGGCCACGGCCCTGGTGCTGGAGGATATCACGCGTCACCTCAAACTGGACGAACCGCGCATCTACCGCGGTTCGTTTGCCCGTCCGAACATTCGTTTCGTCGTGCGTCGCTGCGAAAACAAACTCGACCAGATGCTGCGCATTATTCGCGGGGTAGGGGGCAGTGGTATCGTCTATGCCCGCACACGCAAGGCTACCGAGGACCTGGCCGCTCAGTTGCAGGCCGAGGGGGTGCGTGCCGATTTCTACCATGCGGGACTGGGCTTCCGCCTGCGTGCCGCGAAACAGGAGGCCTGGCTGCGCGACGAGGTACAGGTGATGGTGGCAACGAACGCCTTTGGGATGGGGATCGACAAGGCGGATGTCCGTTTTGTGGTCCATGACCAGATACCGGCTTCGCTCGAAGCCTACTATCAGGAGGCGGGGCGTGCCGGTCGGGATGGAGCACCGTCGTATGCGGTGCTGCTCTACAACGAGATGGATTCGATGGCTGCCCGTCGACGCATTGAAACGGAGTATCCTCCGCTGGAAACGGTGAAAAAGGTTTACGAAGCGATTTTCAACTATTTGCAGATTCCGATTGGCGGAGGCCGGGAGACTGTCCATGATTTTGACTTGTCGGACTTCTCGACACGCTTCAAATTCTACTCCCTGACGGCCTTTAACGCGATTAAACTGCTCGAGTTGAACGGTTACATGACCCTGACCGACCTGCTGGACAATCCGACGCGCATTATGTTCCGCATGTCGCGCGAGGAGCTGTACCGGTTGCAGGTGGACCGTACCGATTTGGATAGCTTTTTACGCATTTTATTGCGGCTGTATACGGGTCTTTTTACTGAATTCGTGGTGGTGGACGAGGCCTACATTGCGCGTATGTCGGGTTATACGGAGCGTCGCGTGAGCGAGTTGCTCTATCAACTCTCGGTGATGCACGTTATCCGTTATATTCCTCGTCGCAGCTCCCCCCTTTTGATACTGCAGGAGGAGCGTCTGCCGATAGAGGATGTGGTCATTGCTCCTGCCACCTACCACCGTCGGCGCGAGATGGAGGAATTGCGCTCGGCTGCCATGGTGGAATATGCCGAAA
This sequence comes from Candidatus Rikenella faecigallinarum, assembly GCA_019113395.1. Classification (GTDB taxonomy): domain Bacteria; phylum Bacteroidota; class Bacteroidia; order Bacteroidales; family Rikenellaceae; genus Rikenella; species Rikenella faecigallinarum. Next base: position 18,717 of record DXHL01000011.1, read on the forward strand.
ATGACTCTCAATGCCGCAGTGTCTTTCTGCGGGAGTATTTCGATGAACAGGAACCGGAACCCTGCGGCGTGTGCGATGTCTGTCTGTCGCGCCGTCGCGAGGATATGTATCGTTCCAGTGATGCTTATGGTGCTATGCGGCAGGAACTGTTGCAAGTCTTGACATCACAGCCGCAGGGACGTTCCATGACGTTGCGTGCCTTGATGGCTGCAGTGCCGGGACGTCCGATGATGGTGCTGACCCAGTTGCGTCGGCTCTTGGCCGAGGGCAAGGCACGCCAACTGCCTGATGGCGGTTTGGTGGCGGAGTAGTTGCGGATGGTTTGCTTTCCGTGCGGGTCGAAGGGCACCGTTGGGCACCCGACCGACGGGTTGCAGGCAACCGGATGCTTCTCGGCACACGAGAAGAACCGTGTCTGCTTGAATGCTTCGGTTTCGTCAGAAACCGTCAGCCCGGACAGGAGCCGATTCGTGTCCGCAATAGAATGCGGTTGCGCAAGCAACCGTTGCGGTTCGCAGCCGCCCGGATGCGGAGAACCGCAAAAATGCGCTACCGCACATTATTTGCATTTCTCCGCCGGCTGCTCCCGAGGTGACGTTTGGGCAACAATACGCTCTCCCTTCTCCTGTCCGGGCATCCTCGCTTGGGGTTTATCTGCTCTTTGCGCTCTCTTCCCTCCGGGAGAGCCTGAACTGCTCCCTGCGCCTTCCCCCTCTTCCCCTACACGGATACCCCTGCGGATTACTCCCCCTTATCCCACTCCTTCGTTTCCCTCACGCTACTCCTGCACGCAACGGACCGGAAAACCATAAGCTCGATAATGTGCAAGATTAAGGCCTACGCCTGCTTGACTAAAACCAAGTCCATAGATAAATATTGTATTATCTACAGTAGACGACCAATAGTATCCATATTGCCCTACACGTCCTAATTTACCAGTATCATAAAGTCGCATGCCACATGCTGGGTACCATGACATGGTATTATATAACAAACCATTAGAGTAATATGCTGCGGAACTGTACAGAGCACTGTTCTTCAAATCATACCAGGTGCCTTTTATTGGTATTTCCCAACCTTTCGGGCATGGGTCAAAGACGCGTTTGTCAGTGCCATCACCCCACAAAGCATTAT
>DXHL01000012.1 GCA_019113395.1 Candidatus Rikenella faecigallinarum
CCCCACCCCGACACACAGACACAGCACCACTCCAATCAAAATCCACATCCACGGCACCACAAAAACGCCCCCTGTCAGGAACGATATCACATTGCCACACAAGATACCCAGTATAATTCCCATCACGCCTCCCATTTGGCTGATAATGATTGACTCAAGCAGGAACTGCTGGCGAATCATACCGGGTTTGGCACCCAGAGCCATGCGGGTTCCTATTTCGCGCGTCCGTTCGCTGACCGACACCAACATGATATTCATCAGCCCCACGGCAGCCCCCAGGAGCGTAATCAGTCCGACCAAAGAGGCTACAAGAGTCACCGTGGCGAGATTTTCCTGAAGCATATTGACCAGCGAGTCACTCCGTTCGACGGCAAAATCCGACTTGTCGGATGCCCCGAGATGGCGAATGATACGAAACAATCCTTCGGCCTCACTCACAGCCAGTTCCAACAGCCTCGGGTCATCGGGAATTATCGAAATCACCGTACTGACCCGCATTTGCGGGAAGGCTGCCCGAGCTGTCGTAATGGGAATTATCAAGCGCAAATCGTCATTGCGTCCCATCCCCATGGCACTCCCTTTCGGTTCGAGCACTCCGACCACCTCATACCGACCGCCGGCTATCTGAATGGTTTTTCCCAGCAAGTTTTCCGCCGTCGGGGACAAAATTTCCGCCACACCGTTGCCGATAATAACCACCCGGCGCCCCGCATCGACCTCCTGACGCGAAAAGTTGCGTCCGGTGGCAATCTCCAGATTGCTGTTGCGCACCCCGTTTTCATCCATGCCCCACAGGCTCAGATTCGGATTGCTTTTTTCGGAAAGGTATTGGGCCGTTACACCGTTACTGACACTCATGGTCAGGGCAACGGACGACGGAATGGAGAACCGGTCGCGCAGTTCGCACGCTTCGTCGTAGGTAATGAAATTATCGTTTCGCGTGCGTCCCCATCCCATGCCTTGCAGACTCTGGCTTTGAATCGAAAAACCGCCCGCCCCCAGCGACGTGAAGGATTCGACAATGCTGGACTTGATGGATTCGATGGCCGTGACGATGCCCACCAGCGACATAATGCCAATGGCAATAATGGCCATGGTCAGCAGTGACCGCAGGCGGTTGCTGAGAACCGAAGCAAACGAGAGACGGATATTTTCACGGAAAAAAGTACCGAAATTCATGGCGAGCGGGCTAAAACTGCGGCTAATTTAGTAACTTGCCAGCTAATTGAGAAATTAAAACCCACGAACGACCATGACACTGATTAAATCCATTTCGGGCATTCGCGGCACCATCGGGGGAACACCCGGCGATGCGCTGACCCCCATTGACCTGGTTAAATTCACAGCCTCGTACTGCCAGTGGCTCAAGGAGAACACCCCCAAGCGTGAACAGAAATTGCGCGTAGTGGTAGGGCGTGATGCCCGTCTGTCGGGAGAGATGGTAGCCGACATTGTCGAAGGGACGCTGATGGCCAGCGGAGTGGATGTGATTTCCATTGGGCTGGCTACAACTCCCACGACCGAAATGGCCGTCACGGGACACGGAGCCGACGGCGGGATTATCCTGACCGCCAGCCACAACCCCAAGCAGTGGAACGCCCTGAAACTGCTCAACCGGCACGGAGAGTTTCTGAATGCGGCCGAAGGGCAGCGTGTGCTGGAGATTGCAGAGCAAGAGGCCTACACATTCCCTGAAATCGACGGCATCGGCTCGGTCGTATGCCGGGATTCGTATGACAGGCAGCACATCGAAGCGGTATTGGCTCTGCCGTTAGTGGATGCAGAGGCTGTGCGGAAAGCGCGGTTCAAAGTGGTGGTGGATGCCGTGAACTCGGTCGGAGGAGTGGTCATTCCCGCTCTGCTGAAGGCCATGGGGGTTGAAGTGGTGGAATTGAACTGCACCCCCAACGGGCAGTTTGCCCACAACCCCGAGCCCATTCCGGAACACCTGACCGAGATTTCGGCCCGTGTGCCGGCCGAAAAGGCTGACCTCGGGATTGTCGTGGACCCCGACGTTGACCGACTGGCTCTGATTAACGAAGACGGTACGATGTTCGGCGAGGAGTACACGTTGGTGGCGGTGGCCGACTATGTGCTGTCGCAGACCCCCGGGAATACCGTTTCGAACCTCAGTTCGTCGCGGGCGCTGGCCGACATAGCGGCAAAACATGGTGGTTCATACGCTGCGGCTGCCGTGGGTGAAGTCAATGTGGTGGCCAAGATGCGGGAAACAAACGCCATTATCGGCGGTGAAGGGAACGGAGGCGTTATCTACCCTGCCCTGCACAGCGGACGGGATGCGCTGGTCGGAGTAGCCCTGCTACTCACCTATCTGGCACGTTGCGGCAAGAAACTCTCCGAACTCAAAGCCACCTATCCGGCCTACTACATCTCGAAAAACCGCATTGACCTTACGCCCGGTACCGATGTGGATGCCATTCTGGCCCGCATGAAAGCGAAATATGCTTCGGAGAAGGTGAACGACATCGACGGCGTGAAAATCGACTTCCCGACCGAGTGGATTCACCTGCGCAAGTCGAATACCGAGCCCATTATCCGCATCTACGCCGAAAGCCGCGACAAAGCATCGGCCGAAGCGTTGGCGGCACGCATCATGGAAGATATTCGGGGGCTGATGTAGGCCGTACGTACTTTCAAAACAACCCTCAGGGCAGGCGTTCATCATAAAGAACGCCTGCCCTGTCTGTTGATTCCCCCTACTCCACTCTCCCCGCTTCCGCCCACGCATACGGCTTCCGCCCGATTGAACAACAACCGCACCGCGTCGCGAAAAAAATATTATATTTGCCTATTGTTAATCGTATCACACTAACCAACCGACCGTATACTCCTCTGCGCCCCATGACAACCGACGACGCAAACACAAGCCTCAAAAGGCTGCCTGAGAGAACCATCGAACGCCTGAGCGAATACCGCCGGATGCTGCTCGAATGCCTCAAACAGGGACGTACCCACATCTACTCCCACGAGTTGGCCTCGATGCACGGCATTACGGCTGTTCAGGTGCGGCGCGACCTGATGCTCATCGGTTTCAGCAGCGACACCAAAAAAGGATACGATGTCGAGGTGCTGATAGAGTTTATCGGCACCATTCTCGACAGCCCTGACGGACTGAACGTGGGAATTATCGGGATGGGGAATCTGGCCCAGGCCGTCACCCACTACTTCAACGGGAAACGCTCCAAACTGCGGATTACGGCCGCTTTCGATATCGACCCGCAGAAGGTGGGACATACCGTGGCCGGAGTGCCGTGTTTCCACATGGAGAGCTTTGCCGAGGAGGCGCTCAAACACGACCTTCGGGTGGTGATACTCACCTCGCCGTCGTCCGTGGCACCGGAGATGGTCGAACCCATTACGCAGGCGGGGATACGCGGTGTACTGAACTTCACCTCCACGCCGCTGAACTTCCCCGAGGATGTGTACGTCGAGGACTACGACATCATTACGCTGCTGGAAAAGGTAGCCTATTTCTCCAAGTAGCAGTCAATGGCTTTCATACAACTGTGTCTATTCCCACTTTGGTTCATGTTCCACGAAATGGAAGAAATCATATTCTTCCGTCATTGGGTGAACAAAAACGGAGTGCGAATACAATCCCGTTATCCTCGAATATCCCGACCTCTGCTCCAATTTGGCAAGGTTGCCACTGCTACTTTCTCCATTGCGGTATTCGAAGAACTACTATTGGTGGGAATAGCCATATATGTCGCCATATTCCTACAAATACACTGCATATGGGTCATACTTATCGGAGCTTTTACCATTCATCTCTTATTTCACCTAATCGGAGCCATAATATTGGGTCGATACACTCCTGGCTCTTTTACAGCCCTCCTTTCTCTTCCATACTGTATATATGCAGTGATTCATTTCGGAAATCTGTTTACCCCCATCCAAATTCTTTTTTGGACCTTTGTAGGATTACTGTTTAGTGGAATTAATTTGTGGATAGCACAACGTATAGCGCTTCGCATTGACCACTATTTTACCACAAAAGCCTGACCCATGCAGATACACTACGGCTTCGACACCCTGCCCCCGCTGCGACGCACAGCCGTCGCCGTGGGCTCCTTCGACGGCGTACACCGCGGGCACAGGCTCCTCATCCGACAACTCAACCACATCGCTCATCACGACCTCGCCCCTGACGGAGAATCGGTTGTCGTCACCTTCGACCCCCATCCCCGTCAGGTGCTCAAGGGCAACAACCGACTGCTCAGCACCCTCCCCGAGAAACTCGAGCTGCTGGCCGAAACCGACGTGGACCATGTGGTCGTGGTCCACTTTACCCCCGAGTTCAGCCGCATCGACAGCGAGACCTTCACCCAACACTACCTCAAAGGGATGCTTCATGCCGAAACGGTGCTTTCGGGCGAAGGGCACCACTTCGGGCACAACCGCAGCGGCACGGCCGACCTGCTCGAACGGGACGGCATCCACACGGCCAATCTCGGACGATTCGAAAATATCAGTTCGACAGCCATCCGAACCGCCATCGAGGCGGGCGACATGGCGACAGCGACCGAAATGCTCGGAGGACCCTACCTGATTCTCACGACTCCGCCGCACGATGCCACCAAACTTCTTCCCCCCGACGGAGAGTATCGGGTCGAGTGCTCGGGTTGCGGCACGGTCATCGCCCGACTGCATATCGACAACCACCTGTTCCAATGCGACAACCTGCCGGAGCGCATCCGCATCCTTGGAAAATAGCACCTTTTCGCCTATATTTGTCGAGATAGGGAGTCCCCTTCCTCATGCTCCCAACAACCTGAACACGAAAACTACAATACAATAGCCATGCGACTGATTATTGAACCCGACTACGCCCACATTTCGTGCTGGGCAGCCAACTACATCGCTCACAAAATCAACACCTTCGCTCCCACGGCTGACAAGCCCTTCGTATTGGGACTCCCGACCGGTTCTACCCCGCTCGGCACCTACAAAGAGCTGATTGCCCTCCACAAAGCGGGTAAAGTGTCGTTTGCCCACGTCGTGACCTTCAACATGGACGAATACTGCGGCATTCCCAAAGACCACCCGCAAAGCTACTACACCTTCATGTGGACCAACTTCTTCAACCACGTGGACATCAAACCCGAAAACGTCAATATCCTCAACGGCAATGCCGCTGACCCGACGGCCGAATGTGCAGCCTACGAAACCAAAATCAAAGCCCTGGGCGGTATTCAACTCTTTATGGGAGGCATCGGGCCCGACGGACATATCGCGTTCAATGAGCCGGCTTCGTCGCTCACCTCGCGCACCCGCATGAAAACCCTCACCCTGGATACCATCATCGCCAACTCGCGCTTCTTTGACAACGACATCAACAAAGTGCCTAAGACCGCTCTGACGGTCGGCGTCGGGACGATTATGGATGCCAAAGAGGTGCTGATACTGGTGAACGGACACGGCAAAGCCCGTGCCCTGCGCCACGGCGTGGAAGAGGGGGTTAATCACATGTGGACCATCAGCGCCCTGCAACAACACCCCCACGGCATTATCGTCTGCGACGAAGATGCTACGGCGGAACTCAAAGTAGGAACCTACAAGTATTTCAAAGATATCGAAGGCAAGAACCTCGACCCAGCATCCCAGTTGTAGGCGGTCGAGAAAGTGCCCCGTATTGTTCGATGCCTGTCCGAAATAATTTCGGGCAGGCATCTTTTTTGCCTATTTTTGTACCACCCATGAACGACGCAACCAAATACCCCACCCTCAACCTGCCTGCCGCCAACCTGCGAATACGCGAAAATGGTGCTCGGCCCGAGGTGTGGGACGCCCTGCGACGCAAATGGATTGCCCTGACCCCCGAGGAGTGGGTGCGGCAACACTTTATCGGATACCTCACTGCAGGCTGCGGCATCGACCCATACCGTATCGTACAGGAACAGACCCTGCGCATTGACGGTTTCCCGTTTCGGGCCGATATCGTCGTCTACTCCCGGCAGGCTGAACCCCAGATGATAGTTGAATGTAAAGCCGCCACGGTCGAACTTTCCCAGGAGGTGTTCGACCAGGTGGCCTGCTACAACATGGCCCTCGGGGTGCCCTATCTGGTCATCACCAACGGGCTGAAGCACTACTGCTGCGAAATCGACCGCACGACACGAACCTACCGTTTCATTCCCGAAATACCGACACTTTAGAAGCATGGCTGTCATACACCTCCAAATCGAGTCTCTCACCAAATCGTTTGGCGAACGCGTCCTGTTCGAAAACATCACCTTCGGCATTGCAGAAGGTGAACGCATCGGACTGATTGCGGCCAACGACTCAGGGAAAAGCACCCTGATGAACATCATCGCCGGACGTATGGACTATGACAGCGGCGAGGTGGTCTTCCGCCGTGACCTGACGGTCGGCTACCTGGAACAAAACCCGCAATTCCCCGCAGGACTGAGTGTGCTCGAAGCCTGCTTCCACGGGCAAAACGAGGTCGTACAGACCATTGCCCGATACGAACAGGCTGTCGCGCACGGCGATGCCGCCGAAATGGACAGCCTGCTGACCCGCATGGAGGCACTCGGGGCCTGGGATTTCGAACAGCGAGCCAAGGAGATTCTCTCGCGGCTCCAAATCACCGACCTCGACCAAAAGGTTGAAACCCTCTCAGGTGGACAACTCAAACGGGTGGCGCTGGCCGCTGCCCTGATTGTGGAACCCGACCTGCTGCTGCTCGACGAACCGACCAACCACCTCGACCTCGAAATGACCGAGTGGCTCGAAGAGTACCTCGCCGGGCGACGCATGAGCCTGCTGATGGTGACCCACGACCGCTATTTTCTGGACCGCGTCTGCAACGAGATTCTCGAAATCGACGACCAACGGATATACAGCTACAAGGGGAATTACAGCTACTACCTCGAGAAACGGCAGAAGCGGCTCGACGCGGCCGATGCATCGGTGGCACGAATGAAAAACCTCTACCGTAGGGAGCTGGAGTGGATACGGCGCACCCCGTCGGCCCGCTCCGGAAAAGCAAAATACCGCATCGATGCTTTTCAAGACATTAAGGAAAAGGCTCACGTCCGCCGCAATGAACAGACCGTACAACTCGATGTAAAACAGACCTACATCGGGAAAAAGATTTTCGAGGTATCGCACCTCTGCAAACGCTTCGGCGACCGCATTATCCTGAACGATTTCAGTTACCTCTTCTCACGCTACGAAAAGATGGGCATCGTGGGGAACAACGGAACGGGAAAATCGACCTTTATCAAACTCCTTCTGGGGCTGGAACCGGCCGACAGCGGCACGATAGACATCGGGGAGACCGTTCGTTTCGGCTATTACAGCCAGCAGGGGCTGGAGTTCGACCCCGAGGCGCGGGTTATCGACATCATCACGGCCATTGCCGAGCACATTACCCTCAGTGACGGCAAACAGATAAGCGCTTCGCAACTGCTGACCCGTTTTCTCTTCTCGCCTCAGGCACAGTACGACTATGTGGCCAAACTGAGCGGGGGCGAACGCCGACGGCTCTACCTGTGTACCATTCTGATGTCCAATCCGAACTTTCTGGTGCTGGACGAACCGACCAACGACCTCGACATTCAGACCCTCAACGTATTGGAAGAGTATCTGGCTGCCTTCTCGGGATGCCTGATTGTAGTGTCCCATGACCGTTACTTTATGGACAAGGTGGCCGACCACCTGTTGGTGTTCAACGGGAGCGGGAATATCAAGGATTTTCCGGGCAACTACACCGACTATCGTCTGTGGCGCAAGGCACAAGAGGCGGAGGCGGCAGCCGCCCAGCGCGAGACCAAGCCTGCGGCTGCCACCGCCACCAAGCCCGAAAAGCCCAAGGAACGGGTGAAAGGGAAGCTGTCATTCAACGAAAAACGCGAGTTCGAACAGCTCGGAACCGAGATTCCGCAACTCGAAGCCGAAAAAGCGGCTTTGGAAGTTGAGATGAGCAGCGGGACACTCTCCACCGACGAGCTCATTGCCAAATCGGAGCGCATAGCGGCCCTTATCGAAGAGATTGACACCAAATCGATGCGTTGGCTGGAGCTCTCGGAATTGTAACTACAAAGCAAGGGGGGCAAGCCCAGGGTCACCCGCAAAACAGAGGGGCACGACAGTAACTGTCGCGTCCCTCTTCATTTCCAAAGGATGAGGCAGCCTAAAACAGCCCGCTGATGTTCCCCTCTTCGTCAATATCGATAGCCTCGGCCGCAGGGGTCTCCGGCAGACCCGGCATACGCATAATCTCGCCCGTAATCGGAATCAGGAAACCTGCACCGGCCGCAATCTCAATGTCGCGCACCGTAATCACAAAATCTTTCGGCCGACCCAACAACGCTGGGTTGTCCGACAACGACTTCTGAGTCTTCGCCATACAGATGGCCAGCCCGTCCAACCCGAGGTCGGCAATCCGTTTCAGGGCGTTTTTGGCCTTCGGCATATAATCCACCGCCTCTGCCCCGTAAATACTCTTGGCAATGGTTTCGACCTTTTTCACGACAGGTTCGTCGAGCGGATAGAGGGGTCGGAAATCCGAACAGCACTTCTGGGTGGCCTCCACCACCAGCTGTGCCAACTCTTCGGCACCGCTGCCCCCGCCGCCCCATACATCGGCCACGGCGCACGCCACACCCCGCATCGTACAGTAATCCTTCACGAAATGCAACTCCTCGTCGCTGTCCGACACAAAACGGTTGATGGCCACCACGGGCGTCAGGTTGAACAACCCGATGTTTTCGATGTGTTTCTGCAGGTTCACAATCCCGCGCTCGAGCGCCTCCACATTCGGCGTCTTCAGGTCGGCCAACGGTTGTCCGCCGTGGTATTTCAGGGCGCGAATCGTCGCCACCAGCACCACCGCATTGGGCGAAAGACCCGCTGCACGGCACTTGATATCGAGGAACTTTTCAGCCCCGAGGTCGAACCCGAAGCCCGCTTCCGTCACCGTATAATCGGTCAGCGAAAGTGACATTTCGGTCGCCAACACCGTGTTCGTCCCCTGCGCAATATTGGCGAACGGCCCCCCGTGCACCAGTGCGGGCGTACCCTCGATGGTCTGCACCAGGTTGGGTTTGATGGCATCCTTCAGCAGTGCCGCCATCGCCCCTTCGGCATGAAGGTCACGCGCATAGATGGGGCGTTTGTCGTAGGTAAAGCCCACAAAAATATTCCCCAGGCGACGTTTCAGGTCGGCCATGCTCGTCGCCAGACACAGAATGGCCATCACCTCCGAGGCTGCCGTAATATCGAACCCCGTCTCACGCGGCACCCCCGAAGCCGTACCGCCCAGCCCTACGACAATATTACGCAACGAGCGGTCGTTCATATCCATCACCCGTTTCCACGAAATGGTACGCGGGTCGAGCCCCAGCGAACGGTTCTTGCTCTGAATATTGTTGTCAATCAGTGCGGCCAGCAGGTTGTGCGCCTTTTCGACCGCCGAAAAGTCGCCCGTAAAGTGCAGGTTGATATCCTCCATCGGGAGCACCTGCGACATTCCACCGCCCGTAGCGCCCCCCTTCAGCCCGAAAACCGGCCCCAGCGACGGTTCGCGAAGCACCACGCACGAGCGTTTCCCGATGCGGTTCAGTGCCTGCGAAAGGCCTATCGAGACGGTTGTCTTCCCCTCGCCGGCCGGCGTTGGCGAAATGGCCGATACCAGAATGAGTTTTGCGTCACGCCGCTTCTCGCGGTCGATATAGGTCAGCGGTACTTTGGCCTTGTACTTGCCGTACAACTCCAGGTCGTCCGGATTGATTCCCAACTGTTTGGCCACCTCCGTGACCGGTCGCATCCGCACCGAGCGGGCAATTTCAATGTCTGTTTTCATAGCCGTTGTAGGGTTTGGAAATGACGGTTTCGTCGTGTTTCAGTTACCAAATATACAACCTTTTTCGTACATTAGTGGTTCCAATACCGAACCGCGCTGCGACATGAAAATTCGTATCCTGGGCCCCGCCCATCCCTACCGAGGCGGCATCGCCAAATTCGACGAAGTGCTGGCCGACGTCTTCGGACGGCAGGGACACGACGTGAAAATCATCAACTTCACGCTTCAATACCCCTCGTTCCTCTTTCCGGGCCGTACCCAATACACCCGCATGGCACCGCCCCAGGGTCTGACCATCGAACGGCGTATCAACTCGGTCAATCCGCTGAACTGGCCCTCGGTGGGACGCGCCGTGGCTCGCGAGGAACCCGACCTGGTGATTCCCCGTTTCTGGATGCCTTTTATGGGGCCGTCGCTCGGAACCATCGCCCGCAGCATCAAACGGCACCGTCCCCAAACCAAAGTGATTGCTCTGGCTGACAATATCGTCCCGCACGAACATCGACCCGGAGACCGTCCCCTGACAGCCTATTTCCTGCGGCAGACCGACGCCGTGGTCTATATGTCGAACGAAGTGGGAACAGACCTCGACACATTCCGCTATCGCGGTCTGCGAGCCATGTCGCCCCACCCTACCTATGACACCTACGGAGCCCCCGTCACCAAAGCCGAGGCCTGCCGAGAACTGAACCTCGACCCCACCCTCGACTACGTCCTCTTTTTCGGTTTTATCCGCGACTACAAGGGGCTGGACCTGTTGCTGCAGGCATGGGCCCAACTGAAGGCCGCCGGGAAAACCGCGGGACGCAAGTTGTTGGTGGCCGGAGAATACTACGGCAACCAGGAGAAATACGACACCCTTATCCAGTCGCTTGACCTGACCCACGACATTGTGGTACACGACCGCTACATCGACGAAAATCAGGTGCGGTACTATTTCGGCGCCTCGGACCTGGTCGTACAACCCTACAAAAGCGCTACGCAAAGCGGTGTCACACAGGTGGCCTACCACTTCGGCGTGCCGATGGTGGTAACCCACGTGGGTGGGCTTCCAGAGATTGTGCCGGATGGGCGCGTGGGCTATGTGGTCGATGTCGAACCGCAGGCCATTGCGGATGCCATCGACCGCTTTTACGCCGAACAGCAGGCAGAACCGTTCCGCAAAAACATCGAGACCGAACGACAACGCTTTACCTGGGAGGCACTGACCGCGACCTTCCTCGACCTCTACCACCAACTCGAAAAATAATACACCACAACATGAATATCAAATACCTCAGAATCAGCCTATTTTCTCTCGTTCTATTCGTTGCAGGCGTCAGCCTCGCGGCAGCCACGGAACTCTATGACAAACTGATAGCCCTCAAAGGAGTCATATCGGTCGAAGAGCTTGACAAAGGGTTCTACGAAGAGCGCTACGCCGTGATGTTCGAACAGCCCCTCGACCACAAAAATCCCTCCAAAGGCCATTTCGAACAACGTTTTGTAGTGGCTCACGCCGGCTTCGACCGCCCGTCGCTTATCGTCACCGAAGGATACGGCGGGGCACGTGCCCTCAACCCGCGTTTTCGCGAAGAGCTCTCGGCACGCCTCAACACAAACCAAATCTTTGTCGAACACCGCTACTTCGGCGAATCGACCCCCAACCCGCGTAACTGGAACTACCTCAACGCCGAGAATGCCGCTGCCGACCTGCACGCTATCCGTCAGGCGCTGGACGAAATATACCCCGCCAAATGGATTGGCTCGGGGATTAGCAAAGGCGGTGAAAATGCCCTGATATACGGCATGTACTACCCCAAGGATGTCGATGTGACGGTAGCTTATGTGGGTCCCATCTGTTTTGGAGTGGAAGACGGACGCCACGAGCCCTTCCTCGAACAGGTCGGAACTCCCGAAGAGCGGGCAGCCATTCGTGAGTTCCAAACCGAAGTGCTCAAGCGCCGCAAAGAGCTGGTTCCCCTGTTCGACGAATACTGCAAGTCAAAAGGCTATCGCTTCCGTACCAACATCGACGAAATCTTTGACCTCTGCGTGCTGGAATATTCCTTCTCGATGTGGCAGTGGGGCACGCCCGTCAGCGTCATTCCCGCCTCGGACTCTCCCCATCAGGAGCTGCTGGACCACCTGATTGCCACCGTTTCGCCCGACTACTTCGCCATCAACGACGAACCCACGTTCTTCGTACAGGCACAACGCGAACTCGGCTACTACGGCTATGACACCACTCCGTTCGAGGGGCTGCTCTCCATCAAATCGGCCAAAGGGTATCTGCCGCGGGTACTGCTGCCCGACGACGCACGGCGCATCCGCTTCAGCGACGGACTCTCGAAAAAAATTGTCGCCTACTACAAAACCCACGACCCGCGGCTCATCTGCATCTACGGGGAGAACGACCCGTGGAGCGCAGCGATGCTCGATTCTGCCCTTTTTGTCGGAAAACAGAACATGAAACTCTACGTCGAACCGGGCGGCAGCCATCGGGCACGTATCAACACCCAAAGCGAAGAGATACAGAACCAAATCTGGAAGACCCTCGAAGAGTGGCTCTTCGGCATCTAACCTCCACTCTACACACCACCACAGTATGAACTACATCGAATACAACATCAACGTAGCCGGTTCGGACGAAGGCGAAATGGTTATTGCCGAGTTGGCCGACATGGGTTTCGAAAGTTTTTCGGACTACCTGCCCGACGGTTTCATGGCGGGTGCCGGGAGCGTCAAATGCTACATTGCTGCCGACACGGAGGCCGACAAGAACACTCACACCCGCATCCAGAACTTTCTGTACGACGGAGGATACCCCTACGAACGTAACGAAATTGAACAACAGAACTGGAATGCCGAGTGGGAGTCGCACTTCGAACCGATTGACATTCTGAACGGTCTGTGCTACATTCGCGCCCCGTTCCACGCTCCGCACGGAGCCCAATACGAGATTGTGATTATGCCCAAGATGTCGTTCGGGACGGGCCACCATGCCACAACCCACCTGATGGTGGAACAGATGCTGGCGTTGGACTTTGGCGGAGCATCGGTGCTCGACATGGGGAGCGGTACGGGTATCCTGGCCATTTTGGCAGCCATGCGGGGTGCCGTGGTGGTCGATGCCGTGGACATTGACGAATGGGCCTATGAAAACTGCCTCGAAAACGTACAGACCAACGAAGTACAGACCGTGGTGTGTCCGATCTTGGGCGATGTAAAGGCTATCGGGGGGAAGGTGTATGACTATATCCTGGCCAACATCAACCGCAACATCCTGATGGCCGATATGTCCCGCTATGCCGAGTCGCTGCGACGCGGCGGGCTGCTGCTGGTGAGCGGCATTCTGGAGGCCGACGTGGATACGATTGTACGGACGGCTCGGGAGGCAGGCCTGCACCAGACCGCTACCAATACGCGCGAGGGGTGGGCACAGATTACGTTCCAAAAGGCATAACCCGCACTCCGCTATTCCGATGCTGCTACAAAACGACCTTATCCGGCTGCGGGCCATGGAGCCTGCGGATGCCGAGGCGATGTACCGCTGGGAAAACGACACCGCGCTGTGGAACCTCGGTGAGGCGACCCGCCCCTTTTCGCGGGCAGCCGTGGAGGAGTTTATCGCACAGGCATCACTGGATATCTATCAGGCTCGACAGTTGCGCCTGATGATTGAGCCGCAGGCCTCTACCCCAGCGACGTCTACGACAAGCGGAGCAAGTGCGGTGGGATGCATCGACCTCTTCTGTTTCGACCCGCTGCATCGGAGGGCTGGAGTGGGGATACTGGTGTACGAACCCGCCTGTCGGCGGAAGGGGTATGGCTTGGCGGCGCTGCAACTACTGACGAAATATGCCTTTCAGCACTTGGAAATGAGGCAGTTGTGGGCCGATATCCCGTTGTCGAACACCGCATCGATGCGGCTGTTCGACAAGGCGGGATTCACGGGCGAGGCTATCCGCCGAGCCTGGGTGCGTACCCCAACAGGAACGTATGAAGATGCCCGCTTTGTGCAATGCCTTAACACCCAAATCGGTTAAATTTTTACGAAAATTCGGTCAAAAATGACCTCTTTTACGCTCTATGGACGCATCGAACGACCTGCTCCTGCGCATCGAACAGCTCGAGGCTGAAAATCGGAGGCTGCGCGAACGCGAAGCCGACAGCCTGCAAACCCTTCACACCCTGATACGCAAACTGCCGGCTGCGGCAGTAGCGCTTGGGGCGGGAAGCGTCGTGCTGCGAGCAAACGAACCCTTTGTACGAACCGGAGGTTACCGCACCATGCAGTTGGCCGAAAGAACCCCTGCACTGACCGGGGTGGCGTTGCGGGAGGTGCTGCCCGAGGAGCTGTGCGCAAGAGCCGAAAATACGCAGGCTACGGGCGAAGACATCGAACGGGAAGATGTCCTGTGGAACGGGACTCCCTATACCTTTTCCGTCTACAACATTCGCCGCGGCGAGCTGACCATCCTGTTGCTGCGGAATTTGGCTGCGCCCGACATTCGGGTCGAGGAACTCACCGCACGGCTCCAGGAGGCCGCCGACCGCAATATCCGCATGACCCAGCAAATCGCCTTTCTGCTGGGCGAGGAGGTCTCGGAGAGTGCGAAGAGTATCGGGTCAGTAATCCGTGCGCTGCAGGCAACGAACGGACATCCGCAAACGGAGGAGTATGAAGAGCGTTGATTTATATGTAGAGACCGTGTGCCAGCAGGCCTGTTGCGGAAACGAGGCGCCGTGCGGCGACCGTTTCCTGCAACAGCAATTCCCCGCCCAAGGCCACACGGTGGTGGTGCTCTCGGACGGAATGGGCCACGGCATCAAGGCCAACCTGCTCTCGACCCTGACCGCTTCGATATTCATGGGCATGGCCGGTGCTCCGCAATCCATCGAAACCACGGCTCGCACGGTGATGCAAACCCTTCCGGTGTGCAGCGTGCGGAAAATCAGCTACTCGACCTTTACGCTGGTCGATATCGACCATCGGGCGGGTGTGGTTCACCTGATTGAATACGACAACCCACAGGCCTATGTTTTCCGTCGCGGGGTTCCGTTCCCCGTAACGCGTCAGGCACACCCCTACACCCACCCGCAGACAGGACGGATGCAGACCTTCTATACCAGTTCGTTTCGGATGGAGTGCGGCGACCGTGTGGTGGTGGTGACGGACGGAGTGACGCAAAGCGGGATAGGTCGTGAGGGTTTTGATGCCTTTGGGTGGGGTCGTGCAGCGGTGGGGGATTTCTTGGCGGGTCTGCTGGAGCGCGACGCGGAGATAACGCCGCGGAGTATGGCGTCGGCAGTCGTTGAGCGAGCCGTGGCGAACGATGAGGGGATTCCGCGCGACGACATCAGTTGTGTGTCGATACAGATACGTCGCCCGTGGCGAGTGATGCTGTGTTCGTGTCCGCCGTCGTTGTCGAGCGATGTGAGCGCCCTGGCCGAGGAGCTGCGTGCTTTTGAGGGGCGCAAAATCGTGTGCGGTCATCGGTTGGCGGAGCAGATTGCCACGTCGTGGGGAGTTCCGCTGCGCCAGCAACTGACCTCGACCGACCCTGAACTGCCACCGCAGTGGGAGATTGAGGGGTTGGATTTGGTGAGCGAAGGCCTGCTGACCCTGAGCAAGGTCTTGGAGATACTGGAGCGCTATTCGGAGATTCCGACGGGTCGTGGAGCTGCGTACCATATCTGCGAGTTACTGTTGGGAGCCGACCGCATCGAGCTGGTGATAGGGATGCGTCGGAGCAACACGGCAGAGGCGGATACGGAGGCGTTGATATTGCGTCGAAAGATATTGGGAGCTATTGCGCGGCGTTTGGAGGGTGGTTTTTCGAAGCAGGTAGAGGTACGTTATTTGTAGGGGGCAGGGGTAGCGATAAAAAGGGGCGCCGCCGCGGCACGGGTGTTGTGCTGCGGCGGCGCTGTTGTTGGGGTTTCCCCCGCGTTGGTTTGTCTAACCTGTTATTCTATAGGTATGTAACCCGCCTCAGTAATTTCTGCCTGTGTCAAAGTGCGCATCAAGCGAATCGGTGCACCAAGAGAAGTACTTGCAATCGAGGGTGGCAAGCTATAGAAGCGGATGTGTTGACTAGCTACCATAGTTGCATTTAACTGAGTTGCATAGTAAGCATTTGAAGTAGTCATTGGAAAATAACAGCCCACATAGGTTCCTTTTCCCGCATTTAAATCCCAATATTGAGAGATAAAAAACAGTCTTCCTTTCGACATAACACCGTGAACAGCTAAACCAATATAGTACGTAATATTTGCTTGGGCAGCATTAAAAGAATATCCCCATTTTGCTTTATCTGCCGTTTTATACCATGGAGAGAACTCCGCTGCATCATCTGCATTGGTTCCTGTACCCACATCGGTAAACATCTCATCAAGAGCTTCAGTGATTGTTTTAGAAGAATTATAAGTCTCAGTACCTTTCCATTGGGTATATGTAATTTCTGAGTAAGCTTTTCCCGTAATGTGCATTTCAGGCTGAAAATGATAATTGCCAGCCGTCACAAACTTCCCATCTTGAATACGCGGGTCGGCTCCTACATTGCGGTCTGCAACCAATATATAGTCCCTTTTCTGTGCATCCTGTATAATTACATCATTGATAGTACAAGAAGTCTTCACGGTCACGGTAACATTGATACTTTGCGTCTCTCCCTCACCATTCGGTACTGCCGTAAAGGTCAGCGTCCCGCTAAAGGTCGGGTCGCCCGGCCCCGTACGGAAGACATTAATCCATATCGACTCCCCGTTCTTCAGCCCCGTAATACTATTGGCCACTGCACTATTACTCCCCCACTTCGCCTCTGTCTTCACAGCCGCCGGGTCTGTCTTGGTCAGGAAGAGGTCGTAATCCTTGGCAAACGACGATTCCACCTTCCAGGTATAATTATCCGGGTCGGCCAACTGCACCGTAAACTTGCGCTGCGCCGAAACCCCATTGGGTCGCACATTCGGTTCCGGGTCAAAACCCTCAACCACCAAACCCTCCTGGTCCTGAGGCTCCGACGGGTTTATCGACAACAGGTAATCACTCTTCGGCTGCGTAATCTGAATCATTACAGGATTCACCGAACCATCCACCTGACCATCCGAGCCCAAACGCTGAACCTTGAGGGTAAACGCACGCTCGCCGGCCGTAATGTTCGTCGGAACATCTACCTCCAACACCCCACGATTGGCTCCCTTCAACGTCCACGTAACCCCGGCCGTCGCCGCCGTATTGTTCGGGTCCGTCACCGACCAACCCGACTTCAAACTCCCGGTCTCCACCTGAAACCGTAACGTCGCCCCACTCCCGGCTACCGTCTGCTCCACAGTGCCCGTCTGACCATCGACCATCAACGTAGCCATCTCGTCCTTCGACGAAAACTGCATCACCGATACCGTGGCCGTCAAAGGCTTCTGCGGATCCACCGTACCCCCGCTCGCCTTCACTATCAACCGTGCATTGCGCGAAAAATCCGTCGCATTGTCCTCCAACGTCGTCACGCTGAACTGACGGTCATCCACACGAGCATACCGAAACTTCGAAGACTCCTCACCTACCAACGTCGGGTCCCACTCCACTGACCACGTCAACCCATCCTTCACCACTACCTTCACGGCCTCCGACAAATCCTTGTAACCGTCAAACGTTACCATCGCTCGCGATATCGTCAGATAATTCCCCTTGTCGTCAGTCACCGTGTTGCCGTCGTCATCCGTCCACGAATCATCCACCGTGTAATCCAACATCGGGGCCTCTTCATCATGAGCCCCCTGCTCGTCATCCGAACCCGGACCCTTCACCGAATTGATAATCGCCAAATAACGATAATTACGACGCAATATCTGACTCCGACCATTCTCGGCCATGTTGAACCGATAATAGGTCAACTTCTTCTTCGGATTCTCCGGAGTATTGTCCGTCCCGTCCTGATAATAACCACGTATCATCAAATAGGTCGTCTGTGAATCGTTCTGCACTACCACCGGCACTATGTTCGGGAATGCATATACTCCACCGTTCAACTCCTGTACGTTCTGTGTCGGAGCTGATACCGATATCCAACTCTGGTCACTCAACCCATCCACTATCCCGCCCTTCGGTGCATCGTTGTGAAAATAATAACCCGCACTCCGGTAATTACACAACTTAACCGCATCGATTATCAAATTCTGAGCCGCCAAATGACGTAAATCCAACCGACATACACTTCGCGAAAAATGAGCCGAACCCGTGAACTCTACCCTCCCGTCACTCTGCTCCGTGAACTGAAAAGCTATCTCGTGACCGTCACCGTCCACAAACTGACCCCACATCGGCAAACTCCCTGAATGAGTGCTCCCCGATGAATGGTCCATGTTACGCTCCGCATAAACCTGCTCGTACATCTCATCATAACTCATCGTCGATGACTGCTCCAAATAAGCATCAAACGACGCAAATCCAGATGGCACATGGTCATGGGAATTCCCCAAAACCAACGTCTTGTAGGGAGTGTTCGGCGTCAATACCGCCGGTATCGGAAACGTGAAACTACTCGTCCCGCTCGTCACATTCGCATGCTGATAGGTCACATAACTTCCCTCCTCGGTGTAAAAAAGAATGTGTACATCCACCAACGTCCGCTCGTGACCCAATACGGGAGTCGAACGCGTCTCCATCAAACCATCTATCGTGTACCCCACACGAACCGTCCCCGGAGCCGGAACATCCATCAGCTCCGAACCCGCTCGACGCTCACATCCCCATACCGACAATACCGCCACCAACCCGAATATCAGGCTCCGTATCTTACGTGTCTTCGTCATCATGTTTGCTGTTTTGGTTTATACTCTCGTCTGATTAAAACTCGCCCGGAAACTCTCCGCCATCCTCCCACGGAATCTCCGAATAGGGATTCTGAACCAACGTCACTATCAACTCCAACCGAGCAATGTAAATGTGCAATACCTCCTCTCGAACCTCCTCGCCCTCAGGACATGCCTGCAACGTGCGTATCACCAAATTACCACCCTGCTCCGTGGCATCCGGCGACGGATTGTCGGCAAGCTTCTTCACACTGAAATAGGTACCGGTCACCGTCTCCGCACTGCTTGCCTCGCTGCCACCTATCGACATCGTCCCCGACGAGGGAGCAATGTTGCTCAACAAACTCAACAACGCCTCCAAGCCGGCTCCATCCGCAAACTCTATCCGCTTGCGATTGACAGATGCCCAGTTCGTCCCGTCAAAAACAATGTCCTGATTCTCGTCCTCCCACGGAATTATCGTGACATCTATGTCGGCCGTCTGAGACTTATACGCATCCTCCGGGGTAGCCTCACCCGAACTCCGTACGGCCGTTATCGTCACATTGTAACTGTGATTGCGCAACACATCCATCAGGCCACGAACACCATCACTGTCCGTCGTCGTGAAATCAATCCGATAGTAACTGGTCTTGCCGCCCTTATAGCTGCCGCCTACAACCAGTGCACAACGGTTTTGATGATTCTTATCCCCAGGAACTGCCCCTGGCTCCAAATGCGTATCTGCTTCCGGCAGATATATCTCTGCCTCCGACCGATTGTCCGACACGCTGTACTTCCAGGGCGAGGCTATCGCTATCGAACCCGTACCCTCGGCTACGGACGGCTTGACCACAACCGTCGAAGAAACACTCCCAAAAGCATCCGTCGTCGGCATCAGCCAGCGACGCTCACTCGCCCGATACACATAGGCCTCGGTCAGCGTAAAATCGGTCGTTGCCGTATTGTAGAGCTGCACACGAGCCACATCCCGCAACAACGACACCGTCAAGGGTTGGGTCTGCGGTGTGGCCGGCACCAGCACCTCTGTCGTGCGTCCGTACATCGGAAATGCCTCTCCGTCGGACTGTACGGGTGCAGAAACAGCCTCATAAAGAGCCTCCTGCAGTGCCGCATAATCCATCTTCCCAATCACACTGCGCAATCCGTCAATCGTAATCTCCGTTCCCTGGCCATTAAAATCCGTCGCCAGCGTACGACCCAACACATTCGCCAACACTACACACGAAAAGGTATCATTGGCATCATCGGCATCCACCACAAAACTAACCTGAAAACTGACTGCCGTACCGTCTCCCTCCGGGGTCAGACTGCGCCCCTGCGAAACAGCATACAATTTGGCCGTCGCTTGGGTCCCCTGGAAAAACAGCACCACGGCATTATCCACACGCGATTCGTCGGTCGTAGCCTGAGAACGGGTCGCACCAAAAAATCCATTGGGCGTACGCAACCGCAACTCAACGGTAACCTCCTGTTCCGAATCGGCCGAAGGAAGCCCGTCGGACCACTTGTCGCGCACACACGAAAGGGGCAACAGCGCAAGTATCAACCACAAAAAGGGGATGAATAGTTTGATTGCTCTTTTCATAACTCATGTTTTTTCGGAATGGCCACCTTTAGCCCAGTCCACCATTCATGTCCACCACGTGCCAATCGTTCACATAAAGTTCCACACGAACCGAACTGTCCGACGACGATGGTTTAACCTCCAGGCGTATGGTAAATTCGTCCTCCAGGTCGAGATTCGTACCGGGTTTTTGCAGGAGTAGTTCCGAGAGGCTCCCATCGAAGAGCGTCTGAGCGGTACCGTCGCTTTTGACCGGCGTGGACAACAGTTCGACCTTCAGCCACGAATCATCCTCAGGCCATAGCCCGAGCACCGTGTGGTCATACGACGCAACCCCATTGGTATAACCTGCCTCGGGCAGATAGGTGACCGGTTGCTGTGTGCGGATGGTATTGTCGAATGCGTAGTCGCCATTGGCGCTGCGGATGGAGCAGGCCACCTGCTCGCGTTGCGTTTCGGTCAAGCCGGTAATCTCTATCCGTACGTCATTGGAGTTTTTATGCAGGTCCATGACCACCTCGGGCAACAAATTCCCCGTCACTCGAACATCACGACATACCGCATGAAACAAATGTTCCTGCTGCTGAGATACCGTTTCACCATCCTGCTCACGGCGAATGGACATAAGTGCCTGCTCGAAAGACTGCATCGAGCTGAAACGATAGCGTTGCACTACGCCTCCCCAGGCCACTATGTCATAC
This sequence comes from Candidatus Rikenella faecigallinarum, assembly GCA_019113395.1. Taxonomy (GTDB): domain Bacteria; phylum Bacteroidota; class Bacteroidia; order Bacteroidales; family Rikenellaceae; genus Rikenella; species Rikenella faecigallinarum. Next base: position 20,897 of record DXHL01000012.1, read on the forward strand.
TCCCCGGGAGGAACCATCCATTCCAATCCGTTGTCAGGACTCAACATGTCAACGTCAGGGCTGAGTTGTGCAACCAACCGTCCGCTTGCCGCGTCATACAGGAAAAGGTCCAACTGGGTCACCTCGGCATCAAACAAGTCGGTTTGTTCGACATTATAGGTGTACGTAAACCGTAAAGGCAACGGATAGCGGCAGTCCGAACGGTCATCGCGAACGCATCCCACAAGAAGGATTGCCCCAGCCGTGAGGAGGAGCAATCCATTCAGGATGTTTCGTGCCGTTATCATGACAAACACGTTTTTTTCAGAAAATTAGCCCAGCGGCTCGTTCATATCCACATCGGTCCAGTCTTCCACCGTAATAGTCACTTTGAGCGAGGTTTCGGTTTCTACGGGGCGGTTATCATCCGGGTCCACCAAATCGCCCGGGTTATTCCAACCGATGTTGTTGATTTCGGTAACGGTGACTTTGTAGAAGTTGTTACGCAATACGCTGTAGCGCTCCTTGGAGGTTGCCTTATTGATATCGCGCAGGTTCAGACGGTAGTAGCTGTACCCATTGGTATACTCCAGCACGGCGTATTTCGCTTTATCGGGGGCTGCAGAGAGGTCACCGCTTGCTAAAACAGCATCTGCCGTTGCTTTGTCTTTGTAGATACCATAGTACGATTCCAGGGTCTGATAATTTTGGTCCATCGCCTGGTCTGTCGAATACTTCACAATCGCATAGAAGGTACCCGTTAAGCCATCAAATGTACCGTCCTCGCTCGTCCACTTTGTCGGCGTAGCCTTGACACGCACCAACATACAGGTAGTGTTGTTCATCAGCGGAGTGGCGTGGACATTCTCAGCCGTATAGTGCGAATATTCAACTACAGTTTTTATCTCTGAACTATTATTCTGGTCAAAACCGTTTACACGTGCAGCAATCCATTTTGCATCATCATTGTATACATCATACCACTTCGTCACTTCACCGGCGGACTCTCTATCTCCCAGAGCCACATACATCTGCGTCTGCATCTGTGCCAACTGCGTGGAAGCATCCGTAAAATCTACGGCTACATTTTCCGGTTGGAAGTTTTCCGAGGTTTGCACATTGCTGAACAAAAGCTGGCTCTTGGCTGCGGCGCGCGTCACCGACAGAGAAACCACATTCGGGTCTTCCTGGTCTTTTTCCACCAATGAAGCAGACTTGGAGCCAAACATCAGGAACTTCGAAGCCGTGGCAATCGGAACTGTAATATCATATGCGTCAGCCGCACCGACATTCACCGCTTCGTACGTCATCTGCTCGAATGCACTCAGAGACAACCCCGGGGTCAGCGGAGTTACCTTACTGCTATTGTTGGCAATCACATAAACCGTTTTCTGCCCCGTGGTCGTCTGAATCACGCCCGTCTCGTAACCGGAACCCGAGGTAACCGACACCGCCTGAGCTACCGTTTCCAAGACGCCGCTTTTGTCGAAAATCAAAATATCGACATCTGTAATCTCTTTCTCCCCTACCTGTGAAGCAGCACGTGTAGCCACCTTCGAACCGGGATTGCTCACAACCACCGAAATCGAAGCATAGGTCGGAATACCCTCCGGCACCTGCCCCTGCTGTCCGTAATTCGTCTCTTTGTTACATGCCGCCAAAAACGCGGTCGCCGCAGCCATTGTGACTGCAAAAAGTTTCAGTTTCATCTTGTCAAAGTTTTGGTTAGACACTAGGATTTGATTTATTCTCTAATCGTGTAATCAATGCTGCACTCGATTCGACGCAGTTGCGGGAAAACCTCAACCATCAACCGCCGATACGGAACGCCTCCGGATAGCTCCATCAACATACGCTCACGCCCTTCATAAACCCCCACATTCCGAACGATATACTCGATATAGGTTCGTTCCGCCAGATTCGGAACCTTGGACAAGGCCACCAACAAACCATCCCAATCCTCACCACGTCCCTCTACATGCAACAGTTCGCTCAACTGCGGATAACGCTGCATAAAGTAATCGGCAACCCCCTGCGCACGCTCATAAGAGAGTTTATTATTATAGGCGGCCGTTCCTTCAATGGAACAATACCCAATAATCCGAATGTCGTGAATGACTATCGTCGTATCGCGGCGCATCCGCTCGACAAATCGCGAGAGAGCGGCCAACTCGGCCTGGTTCTCGCTATTTTGTAGCGGCACCGAACTCCCCACACTATACTGGAGGTGCAATGTCAGTTTCTCGTTGCGCACGGCAGTAGGTTGAGAAACGGAACGCTCTATCGTATCCCGAACCACAATCGTATCCCGAATGTAGAGCGTATCCCGCAACCCGCGCCGTACCGGACGAGAGATAAATCCAACCTCACCCCGTGCTATCCGACTCTGTTTACGCCGTTTGGCTCCGAAACGATAAATCAGGTTCAGGGCTATTTTCGTCGGACCGATATAATGTTTTACGCCGGACGACAACCGTTCGCCACAAACCACCGGACAAAAACGGTCATAGTGGGCATAGATGTACCCAAACCCGATTTCCCCCTCCATACCCCACCGTTCCGAGAAATTCCACCGATAGCCGTAGGCCACACCGGCACCTACACCCCAACCCTCGTGCCGATAGCTGTTCGTCTCGGGAAAAGTCCGAAACGGCAGATACATCCGATTCAGATTATAGACTCCCCCCAAGGCATGAATACCAAAGAAATGACCCAGCTGGCGCTCTTTGGTCCAAATACGCAGCTCGGGTTGCACCATCCAATGTTTCCATTTGCGTCCGCCGGAGAAGGTCCACGGATTGTAGCTCCCCGAAATATCGAAACTCAGCCGCTTTCCCCAGCCATACTCCAACCCCAGCGCAATACTCGTTGTCGCATCGTAGAGCAGGTTGGTTTTCAGGTCAAACTCAGCAGCCGGAGCCTCTACGGCAAGGCTGTCCGTCCTGGGTTTCGGCTTGTCCGCGGCCCAAATCGACGGGGACCACAACACCCCACACACTATCAATACACGGGTAAGATATCGTACCATAGGCAGCATGTCTCTTGATTGCTATTGTCTCTGTCACTGTCCCTTTCATGTTACGAAAGGGACATAACACCACAGATACGAACCTTAAAAACTGCCACTTGATGGAAACTCGACAGACCCTCCACTCCCCATTCGGGTTCCCCCATGCCGCCTCGCACGGCACGCCCAGAATAGAACTCTCCCATTTGGAAGAACACATTGCCTGTTCGCACTATTTGGGCCACCAGGAGGTGAAATTTCTGCATGTTCACCTGACACCCAATTCCCCGTATACCATCGGGAACAACGAGACCTGCATGCTCTTGTTTCTGCTGTCCGGTTCATGCCGAATGGTATCATCCGAGCAAGAGAAAGTAGTAGAAATGGAGAGTCTGCAAATGACTTTTCTGACGGCCGGACAACAGTCTACCATCATCAGCCGAACACCGAGCGAGTGCTTTATCCTGCGTTTTACGGAGTTTACCTTCTGCGAAATGCTGACCCTGCAAAACCTGACCCAACTCACTCCGGAAATGGGTACTGAAGGGAGCACCGTCCCCATTGCCCCGGCACTGCAAGCATTCCTGCAAAACATGCGTTTTTACATCGACAACCGCATACACTGCACGCACCTGCAACAGATTAAACAGGATGAATGTTTTATTTTGCTGCGCATCTGTTACTCGAAACCAGTGTTGGCGCAACTCTTCGCTCCCCTCTTGTCCAACCACGATTTGAGCCTCCGCATGAAAATTCAACAGTATGCAGCACATGCACACACCCTCGGAGAGTTGGCATCGCGCTGTGCACTGACGGAAATCACGCTCAAACGAAAGATTCAAAAATTCTTTGGTGTTTCGCCGTATCAATGGATGTTAAAACAACGCAATCGGCAAATTCTCTATGACCTGCGAAGCGGACATACCTTAAAGGAGACATGTTATACCTATAAGTTCTCCTCATTGGGTAACTTCACCGCCTACTGCAAACGACAATTCGGGTTTCCTCCCTCCAAAATCATACAACTCACGCCTGAGGAATACACCAAACTCATCGAAAAAATCAGAAGGTGAACTATTTTTAGAATTAATTGAGCTATTTTAATAAATCAGAGCGTTGTCCAAGCGGAACACGTGCGCTATCTTTGCATCGAAAAATAGCGACAAAAAATAAAAAAGGTTGCCCTTTCGTAACATGAAAGGGCAACCTTTTGCAGGACAAAGATAACCGGTTTTTTCATTTATTGCTGCCACAAACCGGATTTCCCCTCATTATATCCTTATTATCAACCCCCTACAATCCTTCTCAACCAACTCTCCAACCCCGACCGGACAAACCGTCTCACAACTGACATAAATCAGACCTTCTGCCTCGATGCCTATTTTTGTGGAAACACATCTCAACCACAAACAAACACCATCATGGCAACCATTCAAGTGATTCTCAAACGAAAATCGACGGCTCACCTATTAGCCATTCAAGTCAGGCATCGGGGGAAGAGCAAACTTTTGATATCCAAACACCAGGTACCCCCGGCCGCATTTTCGGAACAACGCATGCGCGTCCAAACGCTCACGGGGAGTTTGAATCGCAACGCTGCCGCTCGCATCAATGACACCCTCGAACGAACCTGCGCCCTGCTCCAAGAACGTATTACGCTTTTGGAAGCCTGCGGATTACCCTTTTCGGTCGATGACCTCTGTGACGGCATCCATTTTCAAGGAGAGACATCCCCCACGGACCTCTTTTCTTTTTTCCGACTCCAAATAGCCCTCAAAGCGGCCAAACACAAATACGCCTCCAGCCAACTATACACCGCGGCCATGCATGCACTCCAACAGTACACCGGAGCGGCCAGATACGCTTTCTCGTCGCTCACACGGGAGTCTATCACAGGCTATATCGAATATCTCCGCCTGCGCAACCTTGCCCCGGGCACCATTTCGAAGTATCTGGCCATACTCCACACAATCTGCCTGCGAGCCGCGTGCCATGGAACAAAAATCAATCGGGAACAACTCTTCTCCGGATTGCATCCCATGGTCGGGCGAACAGCCAAACGTGCTGTGGACAAATCCGTTCTATCCCGCATATTTCATCTGGACCTGTCCGACAAACCGACACTGAAATATGCCTCGGACCTCTTTTTGTTCAGTTTTTTTGCTCAGGGGATGTCCCTGGTAGACATATTGCACCTGCGACATACCAACATTCAGCACGGACAAATTCGCTACACGCGGGCCAAATGCGGAACCCGCATCTGCCTGGGCATTACCCCCCAGATGCAACAAATCATCGAACGGTATCAAGAAAACGGCAGCGAAGACAACTACATTTTTCCCACCTTACGTGGAGTGGCAAAGGGGTCCAACAAAGAGTACAAGGTTTACCGCGCCACCAACCGGGCTTTACGGAAAATTTCGAATCTGCTGCATCTGGAAGTGCCGCTCACCACCTATGTGGCACGGCACACCTGGGCCACCAATGCCAAAAAATCCCATATTCCCATACCCATTATTCAAGAAGCATTGGGACACACCTCCATCCGAACGACAGAGATTTATCTACAACAATTCGAGACACAGATTATTGACCGCATTAACGAGCGCATTACCCGTTTATAGGGCGGCATGCAGGCGGAATGGGCTTCGAACTTGCAAAAAAAGAGGACACCAAGTCTCCACTTGATGTCCCGAACAACTTGATGGCACCTGTGACTGGGATATATGGAAATTTTCCCGATACCCCCGCCACCGTATTCTGCATACCCCTACTCTATCATGGCTTTGTTGAGCAGATGGATGACTTTGCTAATCTCCATAAACGAAGCCCCTTTGGCCGCTCCGAACGAACCGCCGACCACAACCACCAAATCGTCGTTCGCCAGTTTGTGTTCCCGCTCCAGCATCACCAGCATCTGGTAGCTGAAACGGTCATGGGCAATGGCCGGTTCGGCGTACTCGGCATAGATCCCGTACGAAAGGGCCATTTCACGCATCACGTGTTTGCGGTAGCAGAGGGCATAGACCGGTTTTTCACCCCGGAACGCTGCCAAATAACGTCCCGTTCGCCCCGAAAGGGTATCGATAAGCACCGCCTTCACCGGCAGGTTCGTGCAGGCACGAACCGCCGAACGAGCCAACTGAGCCGTAATCTCGTTGTTAATGCGTACCATGTTCACATCGATAATCGGAGCCACCTCCTGTTCGATGGCCAGGGCGATTTTGGTCATGGCCTGAACAGCCTCCACCGGATACTTCCCGTTGGCCGTCTCGCCACTCAGCATAATGGCATCCACACGCTGGAAAATGGCATTGGCCACGTCGCTCACTTCGGCCCGCGTCGGACGGGGGTTGTTTATCATCGAATGCAGCATCTGCGTGGCGATAATCACCGGCTTCTTGCTCTCGATACACTTCTGCACCAGGTTCTTCTGCACAATGGGTATCTGCTCGGCATTCAACTCAACGCCCAAATCACCGCGTGCCACCATCACGGCATAGGTGTGGTCCAGTATCTCGTCGATGTTGTCCACACCCTCCTGGTTCTCGATTTTGGAAATCAGTTTAATCGTGCTGTGTTCCGCATCGAGAATCTTCTGAATGTCAATCAAGTCCTGTTTGTTGCGGACGAACGAGTGGGCAATGAAATCGAGATTCATGCGGATGGCCCAGTGGATATACTCCCGGTCCCGTTCCGTCAGTGCCGGCAGGTGCAGATGCACGGCCGGAATATTCACGCTCTTATGTCCTTTGATGGTTCCGCTGTTTTTGACCCGAGCAATCAGTGCACCGTCCATTTTGTCGGTCACCTCGAGGGCGATATCCCCGTCGTCAATCAGCACAGCCACCCCGACCGGCACCTCGTCGAAAATGTCGCGGTCATTCAGAAAGATGCAGTCCCGCGACGAAAGCTGTTGATTGTCGTCCGTTCCGCGCAGGGTCAGCATATCACCCTCCTGCACGGCAATCCCTTCGTCGGCCATACGGGTTGTCCGAATCTCGGGCCCCTTGGTATCCACCAGGATGGCAATTTTTTCGGACACGGCTCGCGTGTTATTCACAATGTTCGTGGCCCCCTCGAACGAGGTGTGAGCCGAATTGATACGCACCACATTCATTCCCGCTTCGTAGAGCGAGCGGATAAACTCCACATCGCAACGGCGGTCTGAGATGGTCGCCACAATTTTTGTTTTCTTTTCCATTAGCTTATTTTATTCAGCAGAGGATTATCATCCAAAACGTTACAAGAAACTGTAGACAGCCAAACGATAGGACTGCATGCCGAAGCCTGCCACCGAGCCGGCGCATCGCGGAGCAATCATCGAGACGTGGCGGAACGATTCGCGTGCAGCAATGTTCGAAATATGCACCTCGACCGTCTTCAGGCCGCACGCAGCCACCGCCCCTATGGCATCGGCCAGCGCCACCGAGGTATGGGTATACCCCCCGGCATTGAGAATCACACCGTCATACCGGTTACGGGCATCGTGCAAGGCATCAATCAGCGCCCCTTCGTGGTTCGACTGGAAATAGTCCAATTCGGCACGGTCGCCAAATTCGGCTTTCAATTCAACCAGATAATCCTCGAAACTTTGCGTCCCGTAAACCTCCTTTTCGCGCACACCCAGCAGGTTCAGGTTCGGCCCATTGATAATCAACAGTTTTTTCATATTTTCTCCGATTGAGGTTCAAATTTAGTGCAAATTTGGGTAATTTCGCTTTTCATGGTCTGTTATTTTTTCATGAAGACACCCCCCTCACCCTTACGGAACATGAGCGAGACTTCCATAAAAACAAGCTGGCAGCAAGCCCTGGACGGCTATCGCGACTATCTGCTTTTCGAGCGGGGGCTGTCGGCCAACAGCATCGAAGCCTACCTGCACGATGCAGGACAACTGGCCGCCTATATGCTGGCTGCGGAGCTGTCCAAAGAGCCTGCCGCGGTCGATGCTAAAGATATCGAAGCCTTTATGGCTCATCTTTTCGACCTGGGGGTGGGGGATACGACTCAGGCCCGTATGCTGAGCGGAGTACGGAGTTTCTTCACCTACCTGCTCCACAACGACCGTATCGAAACGCTCCCAACCGAACTTATCGACTCCCCGAAAATCGCCCGCAAGCTGCCTGACACCCTCTCCTACGACGAGATTATGCGCATGATGGAGGGCATCGACCTGAGCGCACCGCTGGGACATAGAAACCGAGCCATTCTCGAAGTGCTGTACTGCTGCGGACTGCGGGTCAGCGAACTGATAAACCTGCGGCTGAGCGACATTTTCGCTGCCGAAGGGGTGGTACGCGTCACCGGCAAGGGCAACAAGCAGCGTCTGGTGCCCATTGCCGAGACAGCTCTCCGGCAGGTTGAGCTATATCTCGAGCAGCGACGTTCGTGGAACGTCGCTGCCGACTCGGCCGACATCCTCTTCCTGAACAAAAACGGGAGGCAACTGACCCGTGTGATGATTTTCACCATCATTCGCCGTTGTGCCGCGGCTGCCGGCATCACCAAAACCGTCAGTCCCCACACCCTGCGCCACTCTTTTGCCACCCACCTCTTGCAGGGAGGAGCAGACATCCGAGCCGTGCAGGAGTTGCTGGGCCACGAGTCGATTCTCACGACCGAGATTTATACCCACCTCGAGATGGGCGACCTGCGCCAAGCGCTCGAAAAGCACCCTCTGGCGACTTTGGAGAACGAGGAAAACGAACCGTTGGACACCACCCAATAAAATACTATCAACTTACTGATAATAAACATAAAACAATCCACAAAAAATCATTTGGCAATCGTAATCCCCCGTTCAGCCATTTTGAACGGGGGATTTTTTATCTTTTCATTTGTGTGACCAAGATTGCTACCACATGAAACCTCTTCGCAGCGACATAACCACCCGCGGCCGACGTATGGCTGGTGCACGCAGCCTGTGGCGGGCCAACGGGATGAAAGACGAACAGTTCGGACAACCCATTATCGGAATTGCCAACTCCTTCACCCAATTCGTCCCGGGACACACCCATCTGCATGAAATCGGACAGGAAATCAAACGCCTTATTGAAGCCGAAGGGTGCTACGCTGCAGAGTTCAACACCATCGCCATCGACGACGGCATCGCCATGGGACACGGCGGGATGCTCTACTCACTCCCCTCGCGCGACCTGATTGCCGACTCGGTCGAATATATGTGCCAGGCGCACGGGGTCGATGCGCTGGTCTGCATCTCGAACTGCGATAAAATTACCCCGGGGATGCTGATGGCCGCCATGCGGCTCAACATTCCGACGGTCTTTGTCAGCGGCGGACCCATGGAAGCCGGTATGGTGGACGGAGAGGCGTATGACCTTATCGACGTCATGGTCAAAGGAGCAGACCCCAACATCCCGGACGAAAAACTGACCCGCATCGAACAGGGGGCCTGCCCTACCTGCGGTTCCTGCTCGGGGATGTTCACGGCCAACTCCATGAACTGCCTGACCGAGGCGCTCGGGCTGTCGCTGCCCGGCAACGGAACCATCGTCGCCACCCACGCCAATCGACGCAAGCTCTTTGAAGCGGCAGCCAAACGGATTGTCCACAATGCCCGCGAATACTACTTCAACGACAACGACAGCGTACTGCCTCGTGCTATCGCCACACGGCAGGCATTCCTCAATGCCATGAGCCTCGACATTGCCATGGGGGGCTCGACCAATACGGTGCTCCACCTGCTGGCTGTGGCACAGGAGGCAGGCGTCGATTTCACCATGAAAGATATCGACACCCTGTCGCGTAAACTGCCCGTGCTCTGCAAAGTGGCTCCGAACCACTCCTCCTTCCATATTCAGGATGTCAATCGGGCCGGCGGTATCATGGCCATTCTCGGGATACTGCTCCGCGACGGTTTGATTGACGGTACCGTGGGACGGGTCGATGGACTGACGCTCGAACAAGCTGTCGCCAAATACGATATTCACAACCTGGGGAACACGGCAACGGCAGAGGATACCGCCCGCTACCTCTCGGCTCCGGGCGGGGTCTACAACATCACCCTCGGGTCGCAACAGAACCTCTACCCCGACTACGATACGGACCGTGCAACGGGATGTATTCGGGACACAGCGCACGCCTACATGAAAGATGGCGGGCTGGCCGTCCTCTACGGAAATATCGCTGCGGACGGCTGCATTGTCAAGACAGCGGGTGTGGATGCCTCGATACTGGTGTTTGAAGGCACGGCCCGCGTCTTCGACTCGCAGGAACAGGCCAGCCAGGGCATCCTGAACGGCACGGTACAGGCAGGCGACGTAGTGGTCATCCGTTACGAAGGACCCAAAGGGGGACCGGGCATGCAGGAGATGCTCTACCCCACCTCCTACCTCAAAACCGTCCACCTCGACAAAGCCTGCGCCCTGCTCACCGACGGACGTTTCTCGGGCGGCACCTCAGGGCTTTCGATAGGACACTGCTCGCCTGAAGCGGCAGCCGGAGGCCTTATTGCCGCCGTCGAAGACGGCGACCCCATCCGCATCGACATCCCCAACCGCTCGATAACGCTGGCCGTGGACGACACGGTGCTGGCCGAACGCATGGAACGCATACGCGCCAACGGCGGGTTCCGTCCCGCACGCGAACGAAACGTAAGCAAAGCCCTGCGCGCCTATGCCAACATGGTCTCATCGGCAGACAAAGGGGCAACCCGCATCGTGGAATAGCCCTTCCCGACACTCCCAAACAGAACACCCATACTCACCACGGACAACCATGAGATATACCGATAAAGAAAACATCAGTGGCGCAGATGCCCTGCTCGCATCGTTGATAAACCAAGGCGTAGAGACCGTGTTCGGCTACCCGGGCGGCAGCATCACACCGGTCTACGACCGCCTGCAGGACTACCCCGAACTGCACCACCTGCTGACACGGCACGAACAGGGAGCCGTGCATGCCGCACAAGGCTACGCGCGCGTCTCCAACCAAACGGGCGTCTGCATGGCCACCTCGGGCCCCGGGGCCACAAACCTGTTGACCGGGATTGCCGATGCCATGCTCGACTCGACCCCCGTGGTCTGCATTGCGGCACAGGTACCTGCCGCTGCCCTCGGAACCGATTTCTTTCAGGAAGCGGACATGATTAACATGACCATCCCCATCACCAAATGGAACTACCAAATCACCCGCTTCGACGAAATCGTGCCGACCATTGCCAAAGCCTTCTATGTGGCACGCGCAGGACGTCCCGGCCCCGTCTACATCGAAATCACCAAAAACGCCCTGGTCGAACGCGGCGACTACCACTGGAAACCCTGCACGGGGATTCGAAGCTATAATGCCGTTCCGTCGGTCGAACCGCAAGCGGCTGCGGATGCCGTAGAGATGATTAATGCGGCCGAACGTCCCTTGATTATCGTCGGGAACGGCGTGAAAATCTCGGGAGCCGAAGCCGAAGTCCTTCAACTGGCCGAAGCCGGCAACATTCCGATAGCCTCGACCCTGATGGGACTCTCGAGCATCCCCAGCGACCACCCGCTCTACATCGGCATGGTCGGGATGCACGGTAACGTGGCGGGCAACCGCATGACCCAGGAAGCCGACCTGCTGATAGCCGTCGGAATGCGCTTTAGCGACCGCGTGACGGGCGACCTGAAGAGCTATGCTCCAAAGGCTCGGGTCATCCACATTGAAATCGACCCGGTCGAAATCAATAAAAACGTACGCACTGACCTGCCTATCGTGGCCGATGCCCGCGAGGCGGTTCAAGCCATCCTGTCGGCCGGCACCATTACCCGCAAACCGCGTCCCGAATGGCTGGCCGAAGCGGCCCGCTATGCCAAAATCGAGTTGGACAAGGTTATCAACCGCCAGCTGCACCCCAATCGCGAAGAGCTCACCATGGGCGAAACGGTTGCCACCGTAGCCGCTCTCTCGAAAGGCGAAGCGGTTATCGTGACCGACGTCGGACAACACCAGATGATGGCCGCACGCTACTCCACCTACAAACACTCCCGCAGCCTTATCACCTCGGGAGGGCTGGGTACCATGGGCTATGGTCTGCCCGCAGCCATCGGTGCCAAAGTGGCTCTGAATGAATGCCCATCGACCGCCGACCGCGACGTGGTCGTTTTCCTGGGTGACGGCGGCTTCCAAATGACCATGCAGGAGCTCGGGACCATGATTCACTGGGGTATCTCGGTCAAAGTCGTTGTACTCAACAACTCCTTCCTCGGCATGGTGCGCCAGTGGCAGCAACTCTTCATGGAAAAACGTTACAACGCCACCGAACTGGTCAATCCCGACTTCGTCAAAATCGCAGAGGCCTACGACATTCCGGCTCGTCGCGTCACCCGGCGCTTCGAACTGCAGGAGGCTGTCCAAACCATGCTCGACCACAAAGGCCCCTATTTCCTGGAGGTAATTGTCGGCCGCGAAGACAACGTCTTCCCGATGGTGCCCGGCGGCGCCTCGCTCGACGACCTGCTCTACTCCGAATAACCCCCCTCGTTTCACTCCGCACTGACACCAACTATGGCACCCATTAAAGATACGGACAACACTGTTCGCGAATATATCATCACCGTCTTCACCGAAAATCAGGTCGGTGTGCTGGGGCGTATCACCTCCCTCTTCACCCGCCGCAAAATCAATATCGAAAGCCTCAAGGTGAGCGAAACACCCGTCAAGGGGATAAGCATGTTCACCATCCACGCTTTCACAACCGAAGACACGGCCTGCCGTATCCTGAGCGGCATCGAACGCATCATCGAAGTGCTGCGGGCCGACAAATACCGCACCGACGAACTCACGGCCCAACAAATTGCGCTCTACAAAGTATCTCCCGAACTGTTCCTCAAAAACGGCGATGCCTGTCTCAAAGAGTACAGCGCACGGGTGATTGAAATCAATCCGGAGTATGTGGTGCTGGAGCGTACCGGCGCTAAAGAGGAAATCGAAGCCCTGCGCAAGTACCTCTCCGACAGTGGTATGCTGTTGCAGTTTACCCGTTCGGAAAACATTGTCCTGCACAACTCAACGGTCGAAACAGCCCTCAACGGTATTATCGACCGACAGGACTATTTGGGAGACTAAGTCATCCTTCCCATAGACTTGAAACTAATTCACTCAAACCAATACAAAACCAACACACAACAATGGCTAAAATCAATTTCGGCGGTGTGGAAGAAAACGTGATTACACGCGAAGAATTCCCGCTGAGCAAAGCTGCAGAAATCCTCAAAGACGAAACCATTGCCGTTATCGGCTACGGCGTTCAGGGTCCGGGTCAGGCCATGAACCTGCGTGACAACGGCTTCAACGTTATCGTCGGCCAACGCAAAAACTCCAAAACATGGGACAAAGCAGTCGCTGATGGCTGGGTACCGGGCAAGACCCTCTTCGAAATCGAAGAAGCCTGCGAAAAAGGGACCATTATCCAATACCTGCTGTCGGATGCCGGACAAATCGCTCTTTGGCCGACCGTTAAAAAACACCTGACGGCAGGCAAAGCTCTCTACTTCTCGCACGGTTTCGGTATCACCTATAAAGAAAAAACGGGCATAATCCCTCCTGCGGATATTGACGTGATTCTGGTCGCTCCGAAGGGTTCGGGGACGTCGCTCCGTCGTATGTTCGTGGCCGGCCGCGGGCTGAACTCAAGCTACGCTGTCTTCCAGGATGCTACGGGACGTGCCAAAGACCGTGTACTGGCTCTCGGTATCGGCGTCGGTTCGGGTTACCTCTTCGAAACCGATTTCAAACGCGAAGTATTCTCGGACCTGACCGGCGAACGCGGTACGCTGATGGGTGCCATCCAAGGGATTTTTGCGGCTCAATACCAAGTGCTTCGTGAACATGGCCATACGCCTTCGGAAGCCTTCAACGAAACCATCGAGGAGCTGACGCAATCGCTGATGCCGCTGGTGGCCGAAAACGGGATGGACTGGATGTACGCCAACTGTTCGACCACGGCTCAACGGGGTGCTTTGGACTGGTGGAAACCGTTCCGCGATGCCACGCTGCCGGTGTTTGAAAAACTGTACAGCGAAGTGGCCAACGGTAACGAAGCGCAACGCTCCATCGACTGCAACTCGAAACCGGACTACCGCGAAGGGCTCGAAAAAGAGTTGAAAGAGCTTCGCGAAAGCGAGATGTGGCAGGCAGGTGCCGTGGTACGTCAACTGCGTCCGGAGAACAACAAATAGTTTTCGCACACTCGTTTCGGCAAAAAAGAGAGGGTTTCCCGTTGTCGGGAGACCCTTTTCTTTTGTATCCGGTTTCAGTCGTGTACCAGTGGGGCCGGAAGGACGCTTTTCCGGGCGCAGCCGGCAGCACGATAACGGCAACTACTATCGAAGAAAATAATGCACAAACCATTTTAATATATGACGCAACTGGGAATAAACTGACAGAAGGAACTACGGGAGTAAAATCGGTGGATATAAACACCAGTGGGGTATTGAATGGGAATACGTCTCAGGTTTACACCATAAAGAACCCCTTGTCTTTTGTGTATAACCTAATTGGCCCATGGGACTGGTACACCAACACCGATGCCCATAATGATGCGTTGTGGGGTGATAACGCCAAGAAAAGTGCTTATGACCCCTGTCCAAACGACTGGCATATGCCGTCGAGAGGAACATGGAATGATTTATCTTCAACAGCATTTCCTTATTATATTGGTGGAGAGCAAATTTCCTCTGGCGACATAACCACAACCAACGGGCGTTTATATAATGTAATGGCTTGGTTTCCTGCGACAGGTCATCGCTACCGTGTTAGTGGTGCTTTGACCAACGTTGGCAGCATCGGTTGCTACTGGTCTTCGTCAGTGAGTGGTACAAATGCCATACGCTTGCGCTTTAACATGAGCGTTGTCAATCTCAACAGTCCCTACTACCGTGCTTACGGTTATCCCGTTCGTTGCGTGCAGGAGTAGCATGAGGGGGAAGGAAAGGAGCGGGATAAGGGGGGAGTAATCCGCAGGGATATCCGTGTAGGGGAAGAGGGGGAAGGCGCAGGGAGCAGCTCAGGCTCTCCCGGAGGGAAGAGAACGCAAAAAAAGATAACCCCCAAGCAAGGAAACCCTGAACCGAAAAGGGTGCCACTCGGCACTCGAACCGAACCGCCTCCAGTCTAAGCTCCCCCCTACTCCAGTTTATTTATTTTAACCGTCATGGCAGTACCACAGGTCGAAGCCGGCGGAGCTTGCTCGTCTAAGAGCAGGCCTCCGCTGGGGGCGGCTTCGGCCTGCACGACTTCTAACGAAGTCGCATTTTGTTGATAGATACAAGTCGGCTCGCCTTCCGAGCGGCACGCGAACCGAGCAGAATGTACCCTGTACCTCACAGGCTGCTACCGAAAACACAAAACATATTCCCCGCTGCCGGCGCAGTGTAAGGTAAGTACAAATCAACTGGAGTACCCGGCAGTACCCGCAGCCAGCGAAGGGGACGGCACCAGGCCTCCGCATATTCGTCGAGCAAACTCTCTGTCGGTGTGCCCGTGGCACCTGCGGGCTGACGGTTTCTAACGAAACCGTAGCGGCTCAGACTATTATTCCCGCCTCTTTCGGCGGCACCGCCTCCCCCGCAGGCTGCTGACTGACACAACTTCTGCGAAATCGCATTCGATTTAATAACACAAGTCGGTTCGAGCGACGAACGGGACCTCGGAGCGCAGCCGGAGGAGAATGGGGTAAACACAAGTCGATTCGAGTGCCCAGCGGCACCGGACGGAGCCAACCTTCCCCAACAAACCCCATCATTCTCCATTGCTTATCCATCTTGTGCCCCGTGGTATCAGTCAGAACCACCATACCGAAAATACCGACCTTAACTCGAACCAACACACAAACTCACACTCCTGTCTCTACTATAAAACAACTATAAAACAGAGAGCAGGCCTAATATCCAGACCCGCTCTTCGTAATACCCTGAATCCACAAACGGCCTAATCGTTATTGTACCCGAACTGCCGCAGTGCGCGTTCGCTGTTGCGCCAATCCTCGGCCACCTTCACAAAAATCTCCAAATAGACCTTTTTGTCAAGAAAAGCCTCCAGGTCCTTGCGAGCCTGCATCCCCACCCGTTTGAGCTTGGCTCCACCGTGGCCGATGATAATCCCCTTTTGCGACTGACGCGCCACATAGATGACCGCCGAAATACGGTCCATCGAGGGCGTTTCCTGATAGGCCTCGATAGCCACTTCGGTCGAATACGGGATTTCCTTATCGTAATTCAACAGGATTTTTTCCCGTATGATTTCGCTGGCAAAAAAACGCAGGCTTTTATCCGTCAGCGTATCTTTCGGGTAGTAGGCCGGACCTTCGGGCAAGAGTGCCACAATGCGGCGCATCACCGGCTCAACATTGAATCCCTCACGAGCTGAAACCGGAATAATCTCGGCCGAAGGAATTTCGCTGTGCCACCAGGCGACCAACTCTTCGAGTTTCTCGGGCGTGGTGAGGTCGATTTTATTGACAACCACAAGGACCGGCGTCCCGTTTTCCGCAGCCATGGCCTGCACTTTCGAAAGAAATTCATTGTTTTTGTCGGGTTGTTCAACCGTATCGGTCACATAGACCAGCACATCGGCATCGCCGAGCGCTCCGGTCGAAAAGTTAAGCATCGACTCCTGAAGTTTGTATTTGGGTTTGAGCACCCCGGGAGTATCGGAATAGACGATTTGAAAATCGGGACCGCTGACAATCCCCATAATACGGTGACGTGTCGTTTGAGCCTTGGCCGTGATGATGGAGAGGCGTTCGCCGACCAGCCGATTCATCAGGGTCGATTTCCCGACATTCGGATTCCCGATAATATTCACAAAGCCCGCCTTATGAGACGTTTCGGCAGGCTGTACAGCGGATGAGTGGTCTGTCATAATCATTTTTTATACGCTCCAATAAAACATCTACCGGAGTTAGAGTGCGAACAAGACTACCGGTGATTCTCAGCAAAATAGTGGTAAAACAACGGTATGGTTTCGATGCCTCGATAGAAGTTTTCAAGCGGATAGTTTTCGTTGGGTGAGTGGATGGCATCGGTGTCCAGCCCAAACCCCATCAGGATGGATTTAATACCCAGCGTCCGTTCGAAAGTACTGATAATCGGGATACTACCTCCACTATAAAACGGTACGGGACGTTTGCCAAAGGTATCCTCCATGGCCCGGGCAGCCGCCTGATAAGCCGCCGAGTCGGTCGGAGCCACATAAGGATATCCCCCGTGCAGCGGCGTACAACGTACCGTCACACCATACTGCGGAGCAATCCGTTCCATATGCTCGACAAACTGTCGGGTAATCTTATGGAAGTCCTGTCCAGCCACCAAACGCATCGACACTTTGGCATGGGCCGTCGAAGGAATGATGGTTTTGGCACCCTCACCCGTGTATCCGCCCCAAATACCGCATACGTCCAGCGTCGGACGAATCCCCTTGCGTTCAAGGGTGGTGTATCCCTTTTCGCCGCGGGGCTCGCGGACACCGATAGCCGACACAAAAGCCTGTTCATCGAATGGTGCCGCATTGATTTCGGTTCGTTCGGCCGCGCTGAACTCCTGCACATCGTCATAGAAGCCCGGGATGGTAATCCGCCCGTCGGCATCGGTCAGCGACCCAATCATTTGGCAGAGTGCATTGACCGGATTGACCACCGCCCCGCCATACAAGCCCGAGTGGAGGTCACGGTTCGGCCCCGTAGCTTCCACTTCGACGAACGCCAGACCGCGCAACCCGCACGTTATCGACGGAGTATCCATCCCCAGCAGGGAGGTGTCCGACACCAAAATGACATCGGCTACCAACATATCCTTGTGTTCGGCACACCAGGTCGTCAGCGACCCCGACCCAATCTCCTCTTCGCCTTCGAACATGAATTTCACGTTGCAACGCAACTGCCCGGTAGCGATAAGCGCCTCGACCGCCTTCACGTGCATAAATGCCTGGCCCTTGTCGTCATCCGCGCCACGGCCCCATATTTTCCCGTCACGCACAACCGGTTCGAAGGGCTCGGTATTCCACAACTCCAGCGGGTCTACCGGCATCACGTCGTAATGGCCGTACACCAGCACCGTAGGCGCCTGCGGCGAAATGATTTTCTCGCCATAGACAATGGGGTTTCCTGCCGTCGGAAAAATCTCGGCCAAGTCAGCACCGGCCTTCAACAACGCTCCCTGCAGCCACTCTGCACACCGTTGGATATCGGGCTGATGTTCCGACTGCGAACTGACAGAGGGAATACGCAAGTAATCAAACAACTCTTGCAAAAAACGGTCACGATGCTGCTCCAGATAGGCTGAGACAAGGGTATTCATAGGTATGGACTTTGATTTTCGGTACTTAAAATCAAAAGTACAAAAAAAATCCCACCCCAAAAACACCCTCTTTTTCACAGTTCATTTGCCATAATCCTCAGGGATTTCCTATATTTGTACAACGAAAAGTTTATATTTTAACTCAAAAAAATATTCTCAAGCCACGGCTGAACTTTCGTCACTCGCAATGGATACCCTGCCCATTCGAGTTTTACATCCTATTAGCTGTCCAATAAAACGATTGAATATGCAACGCCTATCACTGTTTCATTGGATGATAGCTACCCTGCTGATTGCCCCGCTGCTCAGTAGCTGTTCACCTCGACCCCGCAAAACCATCGAAAACCTCGGCCATGCCTGCCAAAGCGAAGAGTGCGCCGCTCACCGCTATATCCGCTATGCCGAACAGGCGCAAAAAGAGGGACTCCGAAACGTGGCGAACCTGCTGGAAGCCCTCGCGAAATCGGAACATGTACAAGATGGCCAAATTCGTCACTTTCTGGAAATTTACGGCATACAGGAACCTGCAATGATTCCGGATACGGCATACCCGGTCGAAACCACCCTCGAAAACCTGCAGTTCTCGGTCAATGCCAAAACATACAAGGGTTCCACGGCCTATCCCATCTTCACCTCCACGGCAGCCGACGAACACGCCTATCCCGTTGAAGAGCTCTTTCGCCACATGGCACTCATAGCCCAACAACACGCCAAATACTGTCGCAAAGCGATGGACATCCTGACCCGCGAACATGACGATATCAATCTAGTCAACTCCTGGTCGGTTTGTCCGCAGTGCGGTTCTGTTTACATCACCGTATCGCTCGATGAAAATTGTACCGTATGCGGACGCTCGGCGGCTACTTTTATCTTATTTCAGTAAGCACTCCCGTTCTATGGACCCATAACAAGGACGGTCAGTTTGGGGTACGCGGTTGTATCATCTCTCTCAAAAATTATACCTATCTTTATCCGCATCAACACCAAACTGCCCATCCATATGAAACATCTTTGCTGCCAATGTTATGTGTTCGTGGTTGTATTATGCCTCAGTCTTTCATTTTCCTCTGCTCAAGACAAGGAAGCACTGGCCATTATCCAACGATACGAACACGCATCGGGTCTCGACAAAATCTCCAACGAAGAGATGTCTTCATGGCACATCGAAGCCACAACCAATATGGAAGGGGTCAACATGGATATAGATATGTACTACCAGGACAGTACTCAGCTATACGCCAAAGTCCTCATGGGTGATTTAGAACTCATTATGACGATGAACGGCAGCCAGAATGCTACCTTTACCATGAACGGAGAAACCATCCCTCTCCCCAAAGAGATGGCTCAAGCCTTGCAGAAACAACTGATAACCCCCAATTCCTACCGTTGGAACGCCGACGACTATCTCTTTACGCTCGCCGATTCGATGCAAGTCGGGAAACACATTTGTCCGGGAGTTCAAATCATTCCGAAAAAAACGGTCCCGTCCTTGGAAAATTCGGTTGTTTACTTTGACCCTCATAGCGGTATGCCTGTTCTGTTAATAGCCACGATTACAGAAGATGGCACGACACATCAGGCCCGCTGCACCTACGAGGCTGTAAAACGTTACGGAGACATCAAACTCCCTTCTCGCTACGTGATGACTATCGACGATTCGGCACAACCGGTCATGGACATCACCATTCGGTCGTTCAAATTAGGTAGTTCAATGCCGGAATCATTGTTTGAGGGATTGAAGTAAGGCTTTTGGTTTGTTGTACCAGTGGGGCCGCAAGGACTGTTTTCCGGGCGCCGACGGCAGCACGATACAAGAAGCCAACGGGCTGAATCCCAACGCAGAGTCCATTACCATATACGATTCCAACAATCAGTTTTTATCTGATGGTAGTTCTGGCATTACATACATTAAAATCACGCAGCCGGGAGTATTATCGGATAATATATCTCAAATCTATACTATTAAAAATCCCATGTCATATCTATGCAATTTAACACGTCCTTTCGACTGGTATACTGATAACGAGTCTTTTCTGAA
>DXHL01000013.1 GCA_019113395.1 Candidatus Rikenella faecigallinarum
GTAAACATTTCCAACAATAGTCCATTCTCACTTCCTTCAATCAAGGGGTTTCCATTGGAGTCAAATATTGGTATAGTACTTACACCACTATAAGAATCGCTTATTATCGTGCTGCCGTCGGCGCCCGGAAAACAGTCCTTGCGGTCACTCTCAAAAACCGCTCATATCGCACCTCCCCACAAAAAAAACAAACGCCGTTACTCTCTCCAGAGTAACGGCGCATGAAAACTTGTAAAACCAAACCTCTACTTCTTCGGCCCACCACCCGTGGCTCGACGAACCAAGAAATTCTTAAAGTCCTCGTCTGCTACAAAAACTCGTAATGCTTTGTTAGTCGGCAGTATTTGACAGAACTTCTCCATATAATCAGCCGTAACTTTTCGTTCCCGGTCCATCACGGCCAATAACTCTTTGCACTGTTGTTCTCCGGCGTTACCCTCGCGAATTCCCTTGAAGAGTGCACGGCGCTGTTTGCTCACCTCCTGGCGAGCCTGCCAATAGGCATTGTAGACCGGCCAGAATGCCTGGGATTCTTCGGGGGTCAGTTGCAGAGCCTCGGTAATAAACGCAATTTTCATGCTGCGAATTTCGCTGCCGTGATCTCCTTTTTTGGGCGCAGGCTGGGCTTGAGGAGTTGCCGGACAGAGGTTGGTCGCTGCGGAGAAAGAGTAGGTACCCATCAGTACAACAACGGTGAGAGCTATCAACCGCAGTTTACTAAACAAATGCTGTGTCATTATCGCTGTATTTTCGAGTTATCAATAGGGTTCTTCGCCATTGAGGGCTGCTTCCAGGTAGAGACCATAGCCGTATCGGTCGAGGTATTCGGTCACATCCGCAGCAAATTGCTCCTGCTGTTGCGCTTCCACTTCGGGATCCTCAGTCATATAGAGTTCAAGAGCTTCGAGGTCTTCGGAGTAGAACTGGTAGGCCAACAACGCTTCCGTGACATCATCCTGTTGGAGTGCGAGTTGTTCCTGTTGTTGGGCCTGGTATCCTGTGAAATAGTAGCCTATGGTAGCAAAGAGCACCAGACAGCCAAAAGCCGCCGCAAATCCGACCAATCCTTTGACCCGTTGCCACAGTGTGGGCGGAGGCGCCATTTGAGCCTCTACATCCGCCGCAATCCGTTCACGCAGCGTATGTCGCAGGTCTGAGAAATATCCGTCCGGGACACGATACGGGTTTTGTTTTCTGGGATTTTGGGTTTCCATGGTATGCCTCCTCTCTCTCTATTGGTTCGGCTTCGTTTGTCTGTTGGATGCACCAACTTTGGAATGGTTTAACGGCCGGATGTTTTTTTTGCATTTTCTTTCAGGACATACCGCTTTCAGGGATACGTCTGTTCGGGGAAAAGAGAGAAGGACGGAGAGAGTGCCCCCAGTGATAACCGACAAGCTTTATCGGAATGGTTATGGGAGTCCAGAACCCTTATCCCACAATCCACCGACCTGCTTTCCCTGCTTTTCGGACAAGCGCCACAAAAGCCCATGTTACGCCCAGCAGCAGGAGGGTGGAGAGTATCAATTTGCACATGGTGTGCAGCGGGAGTGCATCCACCAGGTCAAAGCAAGGTCCCAGAAAGAGATAGTGAGTCATCCATATACCGAGGGTGCAGGTTGATAAATTGGCAAGGATACGGGTAAGGGTTGTCGAATGAAACGTCAGGTTTTTTGCTGCCAGAAAAATGGGGAGGGTCATCATCAGGACGTTTGGCGAGCAGTATGTAAAGAAGAGTTCGACCCGTTCGGCAGATTGTCCCGGGACGGCGGTCATGGTTTGGAATCCGC
This sequence comes from Candidatus Rikenella faecigallinarum, assembly GCA_019113395.1. GTDB lineage: Bacteria > Bacteroidota > Bacteroidia > Bacteroidales > Rikenellaceae > Rikenella > Rikenella faecigallinarum. Next base: position 1,791 of record DXHL01000013.1, read on the forward strand.
AATACGTGATTCCGTATCCTACCGCAAAAAGAGGGAGGCCCCACAGGGCCAGTTTTTTCCAGGAGATGTGTGGAGGGATGTTGTTTTTGAGGTAATAGCCCAGGAGCAGGTAGCCGTTAAAGCCAGCGAAATAGTACAGAAGTCCAAATTCGTTCCAGGAACAGGTTCCCCAGAGGTCTCGGGATAGGAATTCACGCAGATAGGGAATAAAGAGCGAAATAAACCAGAGGCTCAGAAAGATTTGTTGTTCTCGGAGTGATGCCTGTTTGACCCATGCCGAGAAGAACGGGAGATACAGATAGAGTCCGATGAGCAGGTAGACGTACCACATTTGTATCGCAAACGGGGAGAAGTTCAGGGGAATCATCAGGATACGTTTCCAGGTTTCGGTCCAGGATTGGTCCGCGGGCGCCCAAACGAAGAAGTCATGCACCACCTCGGGGTTGAGTCCGAGGAGTCCGGTGACCCAGGGGAAGAGGTTGTAGAGGAGCGACCAGACCAGGAACGGCACCACAATACGTCCCATGCGTCGGGAGTAGAATGCCGTGATGTTTTGTTTTACGGGCAGCAGGAGTGCCCCTGTGGCCATGACAAAGAGCGGAATGGCCGGGCGCATGAACGTTCCATAGAGACTTCCCCAGAGGAGATACCACGGTTCCGAGCGTTGTTCGGGAGTCACATTATCGGTGCAGTGCACCGCAATCATCATGAAGATGGCCATCACTTTGACCAGGTCCAGCCAGACGATACGCTCCTTGTGGGGAGCGGTTGCGTATTTTTCCATGTTTTTTGATGCAAAAGAAAATACACCGCAGCATTTGTTTTTTGACCTATGTCAAAAAACAGACAGCGAGCCTGCCTATTTTTCGGCTCGGATGCGGCTCAAGGTAGAGATGGAGATGCCGAGGAAGGAGGCGATATAACCCAGATTGACCCGCTGACAGATATCGGGAAACATTTTCAGCAGGGTTTCGTAGCGCTCTTTGGCCGTCAGGGTCAGGTTGTCGATTCTGACGCGTTGCAACGCCAACAGACACTCCTGATGGACTACTCTTCCCCAGTTGGCGATTTCGATATTGGTGTCGTACAAGCGGTTCAGCACATGGATGGGGATGGAGTATGCCCTTGTAGGTTCAACGGTTTCGACATATTCGAATCCGGCTCTGTTTCGGTAGAGGCACAGCAGTCCGAAGGTGATATCCCCCTCTTTGGAGAACCAGGTAGTATGTTCCTTGCCCTCCGCCAGACAATACGAGCGTGTCAACCCTGTTTCGATGAAATAGACGTGGCGGTCAATGATTCCGCCCCGAATGACAAGGTATTTGGCCGGGAAACGGTGTTCAGTGAAATACGAACTCAGCAACCGTATGGAGGCCTCCGTAACGGGATAATATCGTTGAATTCCGCGTCTTATGTTGGTGATATCCATCATACGCTTGTCCCGTCATGCCTGTACATGGAAGTTGAGACTCATCGCATGGAATCGGATGGTGTATCCTCCTCGACATCGAGGCTGAAGTGCGCACCGGCAGCATCCTGACGGACCCACTGCTCCACTTTGGCCGCGGCATGGTGATAGGAGGCTTTGAGAGCCCCGACCGATGTTTCGAGCACCTCGGACATCTGCTCATAGGGCATTTCGTCCCAGTAGCGGAGCGTAAAGACAGTTCGCTGTTTGGCGGGCAGTTTGGCAATGGCGCGGGCCAGGGAGCGTTCAATGGCATCGCCGTCGAAGAGTCCCTCGCGGCTGACAATACGGTCAAACAAGGCTCCGCCATCTTCCAGGGAGCTGAACAGCGAGGTACGTCGGCTGCGAATCAGGCTGAGCGACTCATTGACCGCAATGCGGTAGAGCCAGGTAAAGAGGCTGGAATCACCTCGAAAGGAGGGAGCCGCATTCCAGGCTTTGAGAAAGATGTTTTGGACGACATCGTCGGCATCGTGGTGGCTGACGACGATTTTGCGGACCGTCCAGTAGAGTCGTTGGCTGTATCGGTCCACCAGGTGTATGAAAGCCGCCTCGCGCACCTCGGGATTCGAGTCGCGGAGTTGTTCGACAAGGGTTATGTCGTCCGGGGAGGCGGTCATTGGCGGAGTTGGGTAAGGGGCTGTTCCGGGGTTTCAGTGGGAACGTTTGGGGTTAAAACGTGCCGTTTTAGCCCCAAACGCACGGTTTCGGTTAGTGTTTCCGTTCCATGGCACGACGTGCCGCAGCCACTACATCGGGTGTGTCGAGATGGAACTTCACCAGCAGGTCGGCCGGGGTTCCACTCTCGCCGAAGAGGTCGTTTACGGCCACATACTCCTGCGGCGTCGGCAGGTGACGAGCCAGGAGTTGCGCTACGCTGTCCCCCAAACCGCCGTTCATCATATGCTCTTCGCAGGTAACCACACATCCCGTCTTGCGCACCGATGCCAGAATGGCCTCTTCGTCCAGCGGTTTGATGGTGTGGATATTGAGCAGGTCCACGCCGATGCCCTCGGCTTCAAGCTGTTCGGCAGCCTGAATGGCACGCCACATCAGGTGCCCCGTAGCCAGAATGGTCACATCGTTTCCCTCGCTCCATTGTACGGCCTTCCCTATTACGAACGGTTCGTCGGCAGGCGTATAAATCGGTTCTACGGGACGCCCAAAACGCAGGTAGACCGGTCCATGGTATGCTGCCGCAGCCAGGGTGGCCGCTTTGGTTTGGTTGTAGTCACAGGGGTTGATAACCACCATGTTCGGCAGCATCTTCATCAGCCCGAGGTCTTCCATAATCTGGTGCGTGGCGCCGTCTTCGCCCAGGGTCAATCCGGCATGCGAAGCCGCAATTTTCACATTCGTATTCGAATAGGCCACACTCTGTCGAATCTGGTCATAGACGCGTCCCGTGGCAAACGCTGCAAAAGTACTCACAAAGGGTATCTTGCCCCCCAGTGCCAGTCCGGCACCAACGCTAATCATATTGGCCTCGGCAATACCGGCCTGAAAAAAGCGGTCGGGATTTTCCTGAATGAAAGTTCCGAGTTTGAGGGAGCCGACCAGGTCGGCACACAGCGCCACCACATCGGGGTTCGACCGTCCCAGTTCGGTCATGGCATCTCCGAATCCGGAGCGGGTATCTTTTTTTCCTGTCAGGGTATAGGGTCTCATGGAGTATGTTGTTGTAAGGTAAAAGCTATGTCGTTATTCCGAGGAGATTGTCAGCACGCGCGTCGGGCAGTCCTCCGCAGAACGATTGACCGACGCGCACCGACATCCCTAAAAATCGCCCAGTTCGGTTATCGGCAACTGTGAGAGAGCCTTTTCGGCCTGTTCGGCGCTGGGAGCCTTGCCGTGCCATTCGTTGGTACCGGCCATAAAATCGACCCCTTGTCCCATGACGGTTTTCGCCAGCACGACGACCGGTTTACCGTGTCCGCAGGCGTCGTTTTTGGCATAACGCAGCGTCTTGACAATCTGTTGCATGTTGTGCCCGTCGAGGTCGATAACGGTCCATCCGAAGGCCTCCCATTTGGCGCGCAGCTGCTGTGCACATCCCAGCCCCAGCACCTCGCCGCACGTTCCGTCGATTTGCTGGCCGTTCATATCGACAATGGCCACCAGGTTATCCACCTTGCGAGCTGCGGCAAACATGGCCGCTTCCCATATCTGTCCCTCTTCGAGTTCGCCGTCGCCGGTCATCACGAAGACGCAGTGGTTGTCATCGTGAGCCAGTTTTTTGGCCAGTGCATTTCCAACGGCCACCGAGAGTCCCTGTCCAAGGGAGCCCGACGCGGCACGCACCCCCGGCAATCCTTTGGCGGGTGTCGGGTGCCCCTGAAGCCGCGAGCCCAGTTTGCGGAATCCGCTCAACTCGCTGACCGGGAAGTATCCCCGTCGAGCCAGCACGCTGTAAAAGAGGGGCGAGATATGCCCGTTCGAGAGGTAAAAGAGGTCCTCCCCCACTCCCGAGTTTTTGGCATCGAAACGGGCGATGCGCTCCTCGGGGATATCCATCACCTCGAAATAGAGTGCCGTGAGAATGTCGGCAGCTCCCAGTGAGCCTCCGGGGTGTCCCGAGGCTGCCGAGGCCACCATGCGGATAATATCCCGACGCACTTGGGCGGCGATAGTCTCCAGTTGTTTAGTCTCTGCCATGGTTGTAGTCTAATCTGTCAGTATCTGGTCTTAATTTTGGTTCTATGTATCGTGGTTCCGCGGTAGACCATGCAGGGCACGGCCCGAACGGCGGTTATATGTTTTCGGTCAATTTCTGCACCACGCGGAAGTTGTTGAAAAACTCTTTGGCAAACACCCGCAACACCGTATAGGCCGGGATAGCCAGCAACATGCCCATCACCCCGGCAATGTACCCCGCCATGAGAATCACGATAAAGATTTCGAGCGGGTGTGCCTTGACGGAGCTGGAGTAGATATAGGGTTGGAGGATGATGTTGTCGATGAGTTGGAAGATGATAAAGACGATAATCATCTGGAAGAGGACGCTTTCCAGCGGGACATCGGGAACGGGGCTCAGCATGGCGATACCGCATCCCGCAATGGCTCCGATGAGGGGTCCGATGTATGGGATTACGTTGAGCACGGCGGCAATCACGCCAATCACGAGTGCCGTATCGAATTCGAGTCCAATCAGGTAGAGCGGCAGGGTGATGCAGATTAGTTTGATAATCATCTCGATACAGATACCGATAAAGTAGCGTATCAGCAGCGTGGTAGCGGAGTCGAGCGCCCGTTTGATGTTGGGTTCGTATTTCGAGGGGAAGAGAATCACAACTCCTTCAAAAAAGAGTCTGTCGTCTTTGAGGAAGAAGTAGGTGATGAAACTGACCGAAAAGATGGCAATCAACAGGTCCACAATCCATGCCGTAATCGAAGCGATGGAGCTGCCGAGGTTTGTGGCGGCAAACATCGGGGCCAGTTGGGTATTGACATACTCCTGCACGGAGAAGTTGTTGTCGGGCAGGAATCGATTGACGTAGGTTTCGAGTCGCTGGATGGGTTCAGCCAGGACGGTAGTCAGGTTGTTGAAGTTGAGCGAGGTGAGTTGGTCTATCTTTTCGACCACAATCGGGATAAGGGTCACGGCCAGGGCATAGATAACGACCATCATGACAATGAGCGTAATCATGGCCGCGAGCCATTTGGGGAGATGCCATCCCCGAACGTGCACCCGTCCCAGGAGGGTAACCAGCGGTTTTCCCATCAGCGAGAGAACGGCTGCGATAAGGATATAGAAGACAATGGCCTGGAAATACCAGACGAGGAACCCGGCCACCAGCAGGCCGGCACCGGCAGCTATCCAGCGATAGATGGGGCTCATTTTGCCAATTCTGTTTTCCTTCGTATTTTCCTTCGAGAGTGTTGGTGCAGGCACATCAGCCGTTTGCCGCCACGCCCCACCCTCCGAACTGCCATCGTTGTGACACAGGGGGTGTATGCGTTCACAGAAGCTCTCTTCGTGTAGTATATTGGGTTCAATGCAGGGGCACTATTCTGCCGCTGCGGTTTTGGGCAGTTGTGCCAGCGGGGTCCGCATCCCTGTTGTTTTCTGTCCGAGTTCCACGCGTACCTCACTTCCCAACGGCAGGAATACATCCACCCGTGACCCGAATTTAATAAAGCCGCACTCCCGTCCCCGCTCAGCTTCGAGTCCGTTGTGGGCATAGCTGACGATACGCCGCGCCACAAACCCGGCTATCTGTCGGAAGAGGATGCGGTGTCCCGACTCCATGCGCACGACGGTAGTCGTCCGTTCGTTGTCGGTCGAGGATTTAGGGTGCCAGGCCACGAGGAATTTCCCGGGATGATGACGGAAATATTCCACCAGTCCCGAGACGGGATACCAGTTGATATGGATGTTCCAGATGGACATGAAGATGGAGACCTGAATCCGTTTTTCGGAGAGGATTTCATCTTCGTAGACCTCTTCGATGGCGACCACGGTACCGTCAGCCGGAGCCAGTACGGTCATCGGGTCTTCGGCGCATTCGGGCGGCAGGCAGCGCACCGGCACGCGGAAAAAGCGGCACACGAAAAACACTTTGAAGAGCACCAGCACCAGGATGGTCACACTGAGCCAGAGCGGCAGGAAGCGCACTGCCGCCACCGCCGCCACCACGGCGATAAGGATACTGGTAGCAATAATTCGTCGGCCTTCTCGGTGTAGATATCTACGCATTCAGTCAGCTTTTATCAGGATTGCGATTTTTCTTAGGTTCAGGAGCGGCAAATGCGGGTCATGGTTTTTCCTTCACACGGAGCATCCCTTCACGCCGGGGGGGAAGGGTCAGCCCAGCAGCCCGGTCAGCCTCACATAGCCCCAGGCTACCGGTACGGCCAGCAGCAGGGCATCGAAACGGTCCAGCATACCTCCATGTCCCGGAATAATGCGCCCGGAGTCTTTGACGCCGATGATTCGTTTGAATTTGGATTCGATGAGGTCCCCGGCCGTAGCCGCCAACCCGATAATCACTCCCAACCCCGCCCATTTCAGGGAGTACACCACATGGCTGTCATAGGCTTCGGCTCCCCAGGTCAAGATAGCCCCATCGAACTGCTTGCTCCAGTCGAGCGCGTACCATACCAGGGCCGTCGCCACGGCAAAGAGGAGTCCGCCGGCAAATCCCTCCCATGTTTTCTTGGGGGAGATAACGGGAGCCATTTTATGTTGTCCGATGGCGGAGCCCACCAGATAGGCCCCCGTATCCGAGAGCCACACGACGGTCATCAGGGTGACTACCATCATCGGGTCGATGGTCTGAATAAGCAGGAAAGCCTGGGCAATGTAAAGGGTTCCCAAGAGAGCCCACACCCAAAAGGTACGTTGCAGTCCCACTGCATCACGATGTTGCGCAAGCAACCGCCAGAACTCGGCCAGCGAGAGGATGCCGACCACGCTCCACAGAAGATAGAAAGTCCACCCGGGTATCCCCGTCGCAGGGTCATACCAGGCCAGCGTCATGCCCACCATAACCAACACCAGCACCAGTCCGCTGAGTGTTCGGATGAAGAGTGAGTTTGCTTTCATTGTCAATCGTTAATCTTCAACATTTTTCCCGGCGCGGGGCGACCGCGTCGGGAAAACAATAATACCCACTGGCAGAAAAAGATGATAGGTCTTAGACTTCCGCCGTATCGTTATCGGTTGTTTGGCGCGTCTCCTCCACCGCATCAGGCAGCGAAGCGACCCGGTCACCGCGTTCGGACTCATCCCCCGCTGCCGCGCCATCTCCCTCCGGATGCACGCTCTCCAGCGGGTTACGCGCCCCGGCCTGTCGTTTGCCGAATATGCGTTCCAAATCCTCGGTGTATATCACTTCACGTTCCAGCAACAACTCTGCCAATTTGTGCAACCCTTCGCGATTTTCTTCCAAAATCTTCCTGGCCAGCGCGTAGCACTCTGCAATCAGGACATCCACTTCGTGGTCAATCCGTTGCGCAGTCTGTTCACTGTAAGGTTTGCTAAGCATCATTTCACTCTGCCCCGTGCTGTCATAGAAGCTGCGGTTCCCAATCTCACGGCTCATCCCGTAGTAGGCCACCATCGCATAAGCCTGCTTGGTGGTTCGTTCCAAATCGTTCAACGCCCCCGAAGAGATTTCGCCGAAGGTCAGTTCTTCCGAGGCGCGTCCCCCGAGGAGAGCCGCCATCTCGTGAATCATCTGTTCACGGGTGGTAATTTGTCGTTCGTCAGGCAGGTACCATGCAGCCCCGAGCGCCCGTCCGCGCGGAATAATCGTCACCTTCAGCAACGGATTGGCCCATTTGAGCATCCAGCTTACTGTCGCATGACCCGCTTCGTGGAAGGCAATGGTCCGTTTTTCGTCGTCGGTAATAATCTTGTTTTTCCGTTCAAGCCCCCCGATAATTCGGTCTACGGCATCCATAAAGTCCTGCCGTTCGACCTGCGATTTGTTTTTGCGGGCGGCAATCAGCGCCGCTTCGTTACATACGTTGGCAATATCGGCACCCGAGAATCCAGGCGTTTGACGCGCCAGAAAGTCGGTTTGCAGATTCGGGTCGAGTTTCAGTTTTTTGAGGTGCACGGCAAAGATTTCGGCCCGTTCCTTCACATCGGGCAGTCCTACCTCAATCTGGCGGTCGAAACGTCCGGCACGCAGCAGCGCCTTGTCCAGAATATCGGCCCGGTTCGTAGCCGCCAGAATAATCACCCCGGCATTGGTTCCGAAGCCGTCCATTTCCGTCAGGAGTTGGTTCAGGGTATTTTCCCGTTCGTCGTTTGACGACCAGCCGCTGTTTTTGGAGCGTGCCCGTCCGATGGCGTCAATTTCATCGATAAAGACAATACACGGTGCCTTCTCCTTGGCCTGTTTGAAGAGGTCGCGCACCCGCGATGCCCCGACCCCGACGAACATTTCGACAAAGTCCGAACCGCTAATCGAGAAGAAGGGCACGTTGGCCTCACCGGCGACAGCCTTTGCCAGCAGGGTTTTCCCGGTTCCCGGAGGCCCTACAAGCAGTGCCCCTTTGGGAATTTTTCCCCCGAGTTCGCTGTATTTCGACGGGTTGCGCAGAAAGTCCACCACCTCCATCACCTCAACTTTGGCCTCTTCCAGCCCTGCTACGTCCTTGAAGGTGACTTTCTGGTCATTGTCCTTGTCAAAGAGCCGAGCCTTGGCTTTCCCCACACTGAAGACGCCCCCTCCACCGGCTCCACCGCCGGCACCGCCCGACATCCGCCGCATAATCACAATCCAGAAAACGACAATCAACAGAAACGGCAACACCTGCCACAAGAAGGTAGACCATCCCGAACTTTCATTTTCAAAAGTGAGTGCCGGGACGGATACTTTCGGGCCCAACTCACCCTGTTGATGACGTTCAATGCTGTCCCGCGCCGCCTGATAGTCGTTTTCGAATTTTTCGAGCGACCCGATATTGAAATAGAACTGAGGTCCTCTGTCGGGAATATAGCGATATCGTTCCTGATTTTTGTAAAAGGCCACCGAGCGCGGAGCCAGATAGACTTGAGCCGTTTCCTTGTTCAGCACCTGCACTTTTTCCACGTGTCCGCTGGGAAGAAGTGTATCCCGCAACACATCCCAGTTAATTTTGCTTTGTTGTCCTCCTCCGCCCAGATAGGCCCATCCCAATATAATCACCAGGATAATTCCCCACATCCAATAGATATTGAAACGGGGTCTGAAGGTATTATTCCTTTTTTCGTTTGCCATAGGTTGCTCTCACAGCCCGCACAAGTCGAGCTTTTCGGTTTGCTTAAGGATAATTTTAGTATTCCGACTCGTATTCGGTTTTCGGCGCATCCGCCCACAACTCTTCGAGTCGATAGAAGTCACGCATTTCGGTTTGGAAGATATGTACCATCACATCGCCGTAATCCATCGCCACCCACAGGGCATTATCCAACCCCTGCACACGCCAGGGTTTTTCGCCTATTTTCTGTAGGGTTTGTTCCTCGACTCCGGCAGCAATAGCTGCCACTTGGGTGGTGGAGTCGGCCTGGCAAATGACAAACGCATCGCAGATGGTTCCGTCCAATGCCCCCAGGTTGAGACTCACAATGTGAGCAGCTTTTTTGTCCTGCATGGCCAGGACAATGGTTTCGATGAGTTTCTGAGTATTTTCGTTCATTCCGGTATGGTAAGCCAACGCAAATTGCCCGGCAAATATTACACGACGTATATTAGTGGACAAAGGTAATCAATTTTCTTTTATTTCGGGTGTATCTATCCAGGGCCACTCTGGCGGGTCGTATTTCGACCGGCATGATGATTTCTTGTCGCTCCTTTTTCAATCCATGCCATCTTCCGAAGCGGCAGAGCTGCAGGGATAGCTTGACCGACGGGTTGCTTCTGCAATCCGATGCCGCTCGACACAACAGTTCGTTTCTCATTACGAGATTATGATTGCGTCAAGCCCGGAGCCGGCGGAGGGCTGAAAGAGTGCCCGCCACAGCGTGCCCTCTCTTCCCTTCGCTGGTTGCGGGTGCCATTCGGTACGCGAATCGACAGATGTTTACCAATAGAGTGCGACTTCATCAGAAGTCGTGTAGGCCGAAGGTGCCACGGGCACTCCGACAGGGTGTTTGCTTGACGAATAAGCGGCGGCCTGCTCTGAGGCGAGCATGCTCCGCCGGCTTCGACCTGAGGTGCCGACATGACTGTGCAGTTCGGTTCGAGTGACGAGCGGCACCCTTCTCGTGTCAGGGCTTCCTCGCTTGGGGTTTATCTTCTCTTTGCGCTCTCTTCCCTCCGGGAGAGGCTGAGCTGCCTCCTGCGCCTTTCCCCTCTTCCCCTACACGGATACCCCTGCGGATTACTCCCCCTTATCCCGCTCCTTCCCTTCCCCCTCTAGCTACTGCTGTACGCAACGAACCGACATGCCGACAGAACGATATTCCGCAACAATTGGAGATGAACTGGAAAAGTAAAAACATAAATTCTTAGATACCATCCCACTTATGTTGGCTGACCAACTACAAATATTTTCACCAATGCTACTTAAATGTCCCGAATAAGTTGTTCGACGACGACCCGCTGCTGGATACCATGTAAAATTATGATATTGCCGACCATTAGTAGCAAATAAGTCTTTTGTGATGGTCTGATTTCCTGCAGTGTAAAAAGGAAAATTGGTTGTTGTAAAATCTTTCCATGTTGTATCTGAGGGTATCCGCCAGCCTTGTGGGCAAGGGTCATAAGCACTTTTGCCTCCCCCTTCACCCCAAATGGTGTTATTCTGGAAACTCTCATTGCTGGCATACCAATCCCATGGGGTTACCGTATTGAAAATGAATGTCAGCGGGTGCTTAATGGAATAGACTAATGAGGTGTTTCCGTTGATAACTCCTGAAGTAGTAATGTTTACTTTGCTGTATCCTGTGCCATCTTCTGTTAATTCAGAGCTCCCATCTGCTCCATAAAGAGCAACGGTTTCTGCATTAGGTGTTCCTGATTGCTGTATCGTGCTGCCGTCGGCCCCCGGGAAACCGTCCTTGCGGCCCCATTCTCATCACACACGTACAACTCCCATAAAAAAGTTTCCACCCCCAAACAATCCAATTCCCACGCACTTTCGTTACCTTTGTACGGAGACCGGCCTCTGACCGATGCCGAATATATCATCCTATGAAACGACTGCTGATTACCCTCCTCGCCCTGTGTACTTGGTCCCTGACAGGAGCCCAACGACAGAGCATTCTCCTGAACCGCAACTGGAGTTACACCCCCGGCTGGGAAAGAAGCCTGACCGAAAACACGACCACTGTCAACCTGCCCCACACCTGGAACTCCGATGCGCTTAGCGGGAAACCCGATTATTACCGCGGTCTCGGAGGCTACCTGAAAGCCATTGAAATACCCAAAAGCTGGCAGGGACGACGCCTGTTTTTGCGTTTTGGAGGGGCCAACAGCGTCTGCGACCTCTACGTAAACGGAAAACACGCCGGCCAACACCGCGGAGGATACACCGCTTTTGCCTGGGAGATTACGCGGTACGTGAATTTTGGCAGCCGAAACATCCTGTGGGTACAGGTCAATAACGCCCCGGACTGGAACCTCTTACCTCTAACTGGAGACTTCAATATCTACGGGGGATTGTATCGCGATGTGGAGTTGATTATGACTCCGTCTACACATATTGCACTGAACGAACACGGTTCCAGCGGATTGTATGTGACCCCGACCCGCGTATCGGACGAGCAGGCCGACGTGAATGTGCTGAGCTGCATACGCGGCGGAAGCGGGACATTGGCCGAGGTGTCGTTTATTTTGCGCGATGCACAGGGAAATATCCTCAACCGACAGAGTCGGCGCGTAAAACTGGACAATAACGGTCAGAGCGATGTCGGGGCAACATTCAGCATCGAACAGCCCCATTTGTGGAGCCCCGAATCCCCCTATCTGTATGACATGGAGACACGGGTGTCCAGCAGCGACGGATACGACACCGTTCGACAGAACTTTGGCCTGCGGTGGTTCGAGGTGGACGACGCCAATCGGTTCTGCCTGAACGGCAAACCGTTGCAGATACGCGGAGTGTGTCGTGTGGAGGATTGGGACGGCATCGGGAATGCCCTCCGACGACAAAACCACCAACGCGACATCGAATTGATGAAAGAGATGGGCGTAAACGCCGTCCGGTGTGCTTATTTTCCGAACGACCCCTATTTTTTGGAGTTATGCGACCGCAACGGTATTCTGGTCTGGAGCGAAATCCCTTTGGTGGGTGCAGAGCAGTATCGCAACACTGGATTCAACGACAGCGAAGCATTCATGGAGAATGCCCGCACCCAGTTGCGTGAGATGGTGCACCAGCAGTACAACCACCCGAGCGTCGTGTGGTGGGGGTTGTTCGACCAGTTGATGCAGCGGGGTGACGACCCGTTGTTGCTGGTTCGGGAGTTGAACAAAATTGCCGACGAAGAGGGTGGTCATCGGCTGACCGTAGCGGCCAGCAATCAGGATGGCGACCTGAACTTTGTGACCGATTTAATTGGGTTCAATCAGTTTATGGGATGGACCTCGGGTTCACCCGAAGAGTTTGCGGAGTGGACCTCCGACCTGCGGAGCGGCTACCCCGACCTGCGGAGCGGCGTAAGCGAGTATGGTGCCGGGGGGAGTATCTACCAATGGGCTGACAGTTTGGCCCGACCCGATTATGCGGGCCCGTGGCATCCCGAGCAGTGGCAAACCTGGTTCCACGAGACCTATTGGAGCGTCATAGCAGCCAAACCCAGTTTTTGGGGCACCTTTGTATGGACCATGTTCGACTACGGGGCAGCCCATCGGACAGACGGGGCACGCCCCGGTATAGCCGATTACGGAGTGGTAACCTTTGACCGCAGCGTACGCAAAGACGCCTTCTACTTCTACAAGGCCAACTGGAACCGCACCGAGCCTTTTGTTCACATTGTGGACAAAAGGCACGAGGTGCGCAACCGTCCGATACAGACCATTCGCGTATTCTCGAACCAGCGGGATGTGGAGTTATTTGTGAACGGCCAGTCGCAAGGGCTGCACACGAACGACAGCCTGGGGCGGTTTGTGTGGGAAAAGGTACAGTTACGACCGGGCGAAAACACGATAGAGGCCGTGGAACCGATGCACCAGACACGCGACCGTGCCGTGATTGTGATTCGGGAGGAGTTGCTGCTGCCCTCCTCGTCTCTTTCGGGAGGAACAAGCCGCAGCACCTCGACAACACGGTTACGCCCGAGCTATCGGCAATAGCATGGTCGCCAATCAACACGAAAACGAATGACACTGAAAGAGCGATACGAGGGGATTATCGGGTGGTTTACGGAACACATGCCCGATGCCGAAACAGAGTTGCACTACCGCACCCCGTATGAATTGCTGGTTGCGGTGATGTTGTCGGCGCAGTGCACCGACAAACGGGTCAATTTGGTAACGCCCGCCTTGTTTGAACGTTATCCTACCTCGTCGGCACTGGCCTCGGCCGATGCGGACGAGGTTTTCGAGTATATCCGTTCGGTATCCTATCCGCGGGCCAAGTCCGAACACCTGGTGGCAATGGCTCAACGGTTGGAATCGGTCTACGGCGGTCGGGTACCGGATACGGTCGAGGAGTTGACCACCCTGCAGGGAGTGGGCCGTAAAACGGCAAACGTTATCGTATCGATTATTTACGACAAACCGGCCATGGCCGTCGATACCCATGTGTTTCGCGTCGCCGAGCGCATCGGTCTGACGACCCGTTCCAAAAATCCGATGCAGACCGAGCAGACGCTGGTCAAACACATTCCGCAGGCTCTGTTGGGACGTGCCCACCACTGGCTGATACTGCACGGACGGTATGTCTGCACGGCTCGTTCGCCACAGTGTGAGACGTGCGGGATTGCGCCGTGGTGCCGTCAGCGGCAGCGGGAGATGAAGAAGGAGTCCAAAGGGGAGACCAACGCGGAGAGAAAGTAAACGACATCATCCCCTTACGCTATCCCCAGAGCATAGACATGCCGTGCAGCAGCGCTACACCTTGAGTTGTGAGTGCACGAAGGGAAGGTGGAGGAAATAGATAATTCCGACGCTGAAGAGTGAGCTGAGCAGGATACGCAAGGCCACAACCCATGTTTCGCCCGAGAGGTCTTCGAGGATGAAGAACGGGATATTGAAGAGCAGCACCAGGGTAGTGACATAACGAAAGAACTTCGCCACGCCGACCCGTCCTGCCGTAGGCACACCCCCATCGTAGGCCACATCTTTCCCCAGCAGCAGAGCCACCACCGTCGGACGCACAAAGGCAAGCCACGTAGCGGTCATCATGTGCAGTCCGGCCATACCGGACATGAAATCGACCGCTGCGCCGGCACAGCATCCCAGCACCAACAACACCCACCCCTGAATATCGAGCGGCAGGAGAATGATGAACATGATGTATATATAGGGGTTCACCACTCCGCCAAGATTGATATTGTCGAAGACGAACTCCTGGAGCACGAGCAGCAGGAGGAAGATAGCGAAGTATTCCAGAAAGCGAATCACGGTTCTACAGTTTCTTCTTCGGGTTTGTTAGCGGGAACATTTTGTCCGATTTCAGCATTGCCGACACTCATTTCGAGGGCTCTGCGTTCCCCCTGTTCGAGATAGCGCACCACATATACATGTTTGACCCGTGCCAAGTCGGTAAAGAGCGCCACCCGCACCTTATAAAAGGTACCGTTCACCATTTCGAAACTGCGTACCGTACCGATAGGCTGGTCAGGGGGGAAGATATAGGAGTAGTTGGTGGTAACCACCGTATCCCCCACCTTCAGGTCGGCATATTTCGGGATTTCGTCGAGCACCACCTCACGATGACTCACCCCATCCCAATAGATGGAGCCGGCAAAATCGCTTCCTTTGATACAGCCGCTGGTTTTGAACTCTTCGGTGTTGAGAATCGACACCGCCACCGAAAAGTGGTTCGAACAGTGAACCACATAGCCCACAATGCCATCTTCGCTGATTAGCGCCATTTCGGGTTCCACCCCGTCGAGTTTCCCGCGGTCAATGGTCAGGTAGTTTTGTCGTTTGGTGACACTGTTTCGAATCACCCGTGCCGGCTGGTACTGATAATATTGCAGTCCGGGCACGGAGTCCATCGGCTGTCCCAGCGTGTCGTACACCTGAAAAGCGCTGAGCCGGCTGCGCAGTCGGGCCACTTCGTCAATGAGCCTGTCGTTTTCCGCCCGCAATCCGAAATAACCCGTCACATCCGCCATCTTGTCGTAGATGCCGCTCACCAGTCGATTCGAGGTTCCGGCAATTTTGGCTTTCTGGTAGACATTACCATGCAGGAACAGGGTAATAGCCACCGCCTCCAGCGCCAGGAAGAGCAGGACAAAGTGGATGCGTTTGAGAAAAAGAAGCAGTTTGAGCACCGCGCACAGGTTGGTTTAATCGGCAGGAGGGTTCACTCAGCCGTTCTCCCCATGCCATGAACCTTCGGGGGAGAGGTAAAAAATGAGCGGGGAGCATCATACGCTGCCTCCCCACCCCAGCACAGAGAAGAGTTATCGCATCAGGAACGAGAAACGTCCGATGTTTTTCAGGGCAATCCCCGTACCGCGAGCCACCGCACGCAACGGGTCTTCCGAGACGTGGAACGGGATACGGGTTTTTTGGAAGAGACGTTTATCGAGTCCGCGCAACAATGCCCCGCCCCCGGCCAGATAGATACCGTTTTTCACGATATCCGAGTAGAGTTCCGGCGGGATTTTTTCGAGCACTTTCATGATGGCGGCATCAACCTTCATCAGCGATTTGTCGAGGGCATGCGCCACCTCTTTGTACGAAACGGGAATTTCGAGCGGCAGCGAAGTGATGATGTTCGGCCCGCGGACAATGTGGTCATCCGGCGGATTGTCGAGGTTGTCGATGGCTGCACCGACCGCTATCTTAATCTCTTCGGCCGTCCGTTCCCCGATTTTGATATTGTGTTGTTGGCGCATATAGGTCTGGATATCTTCGGTAAAGACATCCCCTGCCACATTAATCGACTCGTTGCAGACGATACCTCCCAGCGAAATCACAGCCACTTCGGCCGTTCCCCCGCCGATATCGACCACCATGTGTCCCTCGGGAGCTTCGACATCCAGTCCCATCCCAAGCGCAGCAGCCATCGGTTCATAAATCATGTAGACCTCGCGTCCGCCGGCATGTTCGGCCGAGTCACGCACGGCACGAATCTCCACGTTGGTCGAACCGCTCGGAATGCAGATAACCATTCTCAGCGAGGGGCTGAACATTTTGCCGCGCGACTTAATCATCTTAATCATGCCGCGAATCATCAGTTCGGCAGCCGTAAAGTCGGCAATCACGCCGTCGCGCAACGGACGGATGGTTTGGATATCCTGGTGTGTTTTCCCGTGCATCTGCCGAGCCTGGTTCCCGATGGCTACCAGACGTCCCGCCTGGCGGTCCACTGCCACGATGGAGGGCTCGTCCACCACGATTTTATCGTTGTAGATAATGATGGTGTTGGCCGTTCCGAGGTCCATGGCCAACTCCTGCGTAAGGAATGAGAAGAGTCCCATATGTTATGTTTGGTATGTCGTGTATTTAATTTTCGCTTAAAAAGTCGGCAGCGGGGTCACCTATCTCCTGCAGCCGTTGGTGCAATGCCGCACGCATCAGGCGCACCACCCGAGGCTTTTCTGTCGCCAGGTTATGGAGTTGGTGCGGGTCTTTGGCGCGGTCGAAGAGCACCTCGTCGAGCCGTTTACCGCCGGCTATCCGTACGGCATAAGTATACCGTTCCGTTCGCCAGCCGCGCCAGCCGTCGGCAGGAGTATCTCCCTCAAAACCTCCCGGCGTCGTATTGTCATTCGACCAGTACTTTACATACAACTGCCCGTCCGTCTTCACACGCCCCTTACCCGTCAGGGCGGCACTCAGGTCACGGGTCTGCACCGTGGAGGGGATATCGTCACCGTAACCCAGCAGGCTCAAAACGGTCGGCGTAAAGTCTTCGAGCGAGATGAGCAGGTCGTTGTCCATTCGGGGTTTGATACCGGCTCCGCCGATGATGAACGGCACCCGCATCGCCTCTTCATAAAAGGTATTTTTACCTGTTTTTCCGTGGACCCCCATCATGTCACCATGGTCGGAGGTAAACACCACCACGGTCTGGTCCAACAATCCCTGTTTTTCGAGCTCGTCGAGGATACGGCCGAACTGTTCATCCACACCGCTCATGCAGGCGTAGTAGTCCCGCAACACATGCGGCATACTCCCCCAATGCGCGGGGTCTATCTCCGGATACTGAGCCGCCACCGAATCGGCATTGAGGTCGGCATAGAGGTCACGGTAACGCTGCGGCACCTGGCTGTAGCCCGGGTGCGGAGGGTTCATCGAGACCATCAGGGCAAACGGTTCATCGGCGTGCCGGCGGATATACTCCACCGCCAGTCCCGCTTCGTACTCCGGTCCCCAGCAATCGACATAGTGCCAATCGTCCCGCTCCGTGGCATTGTCCCAGTACATGGGCCGCAGGTGGACATCATAGGTTCCGTATGCCACCCAGTAGTCAAACCCGTGTCGTCTTTCGGGCGGACACCACTCGTTCCACGCCACCTCGCCGCGGTTGTTGCTGCAGTCGATATAGGGTTCGAACGGCGCATCGAGGTGCCATTTCCCAATGTAGCCCGTCGCATACCCCTTGGCTTTGAGCACATCCGACCACGTTTGGATATCGTCGCGGAGTTCCACGCCGTAGGGTGCCGTTCGGGAGTTGCAGTTGCCGGTGACGCCGTTTATCAGCGGATAGGCACCCGTGAGGAACATGGCACGCGCCGGCGACGAGACGGGGTAAGCACTGACACACTGCGTAAAGAGCACACCCTGCTGCGCAAAGCGGTCCAAGTTGGGCGTCAGGACGGGTTCCTGACCAAGGATACCGAGTGCGCTGCCCCTCCACTGGTCAGCCATGACCACGAGCAGGTTTTTCGGTCTGCTGTTATCATCCGCCTGTACCTCCTGTGCAACTGCAGGAGCCGTTACAGCCCCGGTCACACCGAGTGCGGCAGCGACAAGAGGACGAAAAGCGATTCGGTTCATGGGCGAGGACAGAGGGATGAGTCTGACGGAATCCTGTGTTTAGTGTTTGAAGTGACGCAGACCGGTAAAGACCATCGCCATGCCGTTCGCGTTGCAGTAGTCGATGGTATCCTGGTCGCGCACCGAACCGCCCGGCTGAATCAGGGTATCGATACCCTCCTTGTGGGCGATTTCAGCACAGTCGGCAAACGGGAAGAAGGCATCCGACGCCAGCACGGCACCACGCAGGTCGAATCCGAACGATTTGGCTTTGGCAATGGCCTGACGCAGGGAGTCCACGCGCGAAGTCTGACCGATACCGCTGGCCAGCAGCATGCCGTTTTTGGCCAGCACGATGGCGTTCGATTTCGAATGTTTCACGATTTTATTGGCGAAGATGAGGTCTTTCATCTCTTCGGCCGTCACGGCCTTGTCGGTCGCCTGTTTCACTTCGGAATCCTGGCCGCCCACCTTGGCGTCGCGTTCCTGAACGGCCACACCACCAAGCAGCGAACGGAACTGTTTGTCGCACCGTGCCACCTCTTTGGTCTTGAGGATGATGCGGTTCTTTTTGGTTTCAAGGATGGCCAGCGCATCGTCGTCATACCCCGGAGCCATGATGACTTCGAAGAAGATTTCGTTGATTTTCTCGGCCGTAGCCTTGTCCACCGGACGGTTCGTAATCAGCACGCCCCCGAAAGCCGATACCGGGTCCCCGGCCAGCGCATCTTTCCACGCTTCGACCAGCGTCGGACGAACGGCCACCCCGCAGGCGTTGTTGTGCTTCATAATCACGAAGGCCGGTTCGCTCTCCCCAAACTCGGCAATCAGGTTCACCGCCGCATCCATGTCAAGCATGTTGTTGTAGGAGATTTCCTTGCCGTGGAGCTGCTCGAACTGAGCCGAGAGGTCCCCGAAGAAGGTAGCCGCCTGGTGCGGGTTTTCGCCGTAACGCAGGTGGGTCGCCTTGGCTTCGGTATAGCTCTGTTTGAAGGCAGGGATATTTTCCTCGCGATTGAAGTAGTTGAAAATCGCAGTGTCGTAGTTCGAGCTGACGTTAAAGGCTTCGGCCGCCAGGTGACGACGCTGTTCGAGCGTGGTGCACCCGTCCTGACGGGTAATCAGGTCGAGAATATAGCCGTACTGCGCCACCGACGGTACAATCGCCACATCCTTGTAGTTTTTGGCCGCAGCACGGATAAGGGAAATCCCTCCGATGTCGATTTTCTCGATAATCTGCTGTTCGGTAGCCCCGGGCGTAGCCACGGTCTGTTCGAACGGATAGAGGTCCACAATCACGAGGTCGATTTCCGGAATTTCATATTCGGCCGCCTGCTGCAGGTCTGCTTCGTTGTCGCGGCGATAGAGGATACCACCGAAGACTTTGGGGTGAAGCGTTTTCACACGCCCCCCGAAGATGGAGGGATAGCTCGTGAGGTTTTCGACGGCGTGAGCCTTCACGCCCAGCCCTTCGATGAAGGTCTGGGTGCCGCCGGTCGAATAGATTTTCACTCCGTGTTTATCGAGTTCCTTGACAATCTCTGCGAGGCCGTCTTTATAGAAGACGGAGATTAAGGCGCCTTTAATTTTTTTCACTGTCGTATGTCGTTGTGTAAGTTACGTTTCCTTTGAAAGGACAAAGGTACGATTTATTTTGGATGTTTTACGCGAAAATCATCGCGTTTTTGGGCGCGCCTCCCGAAAGACTCCTCCCGCCGGGAACCGACCCTTCCAGCCCGCCCAAAATTACAGGCCATGCAATGAAAACCCCTCACGGAACGTTCAAAAAATATCTATCTTTGTAAATTATTAGCAGCCGAAAAGCCATGTTAGGATTCAAAGGATTCGGGCGCAAGCCGCGCCAGTTCGAATACAAGCCCCGCTACTGGGACCCCGAAGCCGAAGAACGCGAAGCTCGTCGGCGGATGATACTGGGCGAGGACTATGCCGAAGGCGAGTATCGTCCGGGGATGTACATCCGCGAACGGCGCCTGTTGCGCATGCAGGAGCGCGAACGCGAACGCGCCCAGCGCGGCAAACGAACAGCCATCCGCACCGTCATTTTTCTGGGAGGTGTTGTCGTGGTGCTCTACCTGATGTTCAACTACTTCGGAAAAGCCTTTTAACGCGTCGGCTCCCCTGATGCCGCAAAACGGCACCCACACCTCTCCCGTTACCCACACAACCTACACCCCGTGGCCCAAAACCTGATTAACATACTGCCCGACAACGTCGCCAACCAAATCGCCGCCGGCGAAGTGGTACAACGTCCCGCCTCGATGGTCAAAGAGCTGATGGAAAACGCCGTCGATGCCGGCGCCGCACACATCAGCGTCGTGGTACGCGACGGCGGTAAAAGCATGGTCCAGGTGATTGACGACGGTTGCGGCATGGGGGCTGCCGATGCCGTACTCTGCTTCGCCCGACACGCCACCTCCAAGATACGCCATTCGGAAGACCTCTTTGCCCTCCACACCTTCGGGTTTCGGGGCGAGGCGCTTGCCTCGATAGCGTCGGTGGCCGAGGTTGAGCTGCGCACCCGCCGTGAAGAGGATGAAGTAGGCAGCCTGGTGGCCATTGCAGGGGGTACGGAGGCCGATGCCCGAACCGAGCGCATCAGCTGCCCCAAGGGGACGCAGGTGACGGTGCGCAACCTCTTTTTCAACACCCCCGCCCGCCGCAAATTCCTCAAGGCCGAAACCACCGAGACCAAACAGATTATCACGGAGTTTCAGCGTGTGGCATTGTGCCACCCCGAGGTAGCCTTCACGCTGGTGGCCGACGACAAGACCCTCTTCAACCTGATGGCCGGCGGGCTGCACCAGCGCATTACGGCGATTGTCGGACGCAAGACAGGCGACAAACTCCTCGATGTGGAGGTCGATACGCCCATCGTTCGGGTCGGCGGATATGTCGGGCTTCCGGCAACAGCCAAAAAAAGCGGGTCCGAACAATACTTTTTCGTGAACGGGCGCTATTTCCGCAGCTCCTACCTCCAGAAAGCCGTCGTCAGCGGATACAGCAAACTGCTGCCCTACGGATACACCCCCTCCTACTTTATATATATGACGGTGGACCCCTCGCGCATCGACGTGAACATCCACCCGCAGAAGACCGAAATCAAGTTCGAGGACGAACAGGCCCTCTGGCAAATGATATCGTCCGCCGTGGCGCGGAGCCTCGGCAAACACAACGTCGTGCCGGTGCTCGATTTCGACAATCCGGTGCCGGGACTCGAGATACCGGTATACAACGGCGGAGCGTCTCAGGAACAGTCGCGGCAGGAGATGCCTGCTCCGCCTCCGGTTTCGGTACGCGACGACTACAACCCCTTCCACAGCTACGACCGGCAGGAGTGGACCACGCCGGCAGCTTCGCGGAGCACCTCCGGGGGATACAGTCGGGGAGCAACCACCTTCGACGACCCCGAACAGGCCCCCTTCCGGGAGATGATACCGCCGTCGCTGACCATCCCCGACCTGAGCGGCACGGAGCCTGCGGCGAGCCACACCACCCTGCTGCCCGGCGAAGAGACATACAGCAACTACGAATCGCCAATGCCCGCGGCGGAACGACCGACCACACCGCATCAGACGGCTCTGGCACTCGACCACGAGCCGACGCCGACCGAGACCGAAGCCGCAGCCACCGTCACGCGCAGCCTTGTGTTTGGCGGCGGGAAATACATCGTGACCACTACAGCCGACGGCATGGTGGTCATCGACCGTGCACGGGCCAAGGTTCGGATTATCTACGAAGAGTTCTTGCGCCGCATGGCCAACGACTTTTCGATGGTGGGTCAGCGCGACCTCTTCCCGCAGACCGTGGAGCTCGCTCCGGCCGACCACTACCTCCTGATGGAGTATGCTTCGGAGCTGGCCGCCATGGGTTTCGACCTGCGCGACATGGGCGGTTCGACGGTAGTGGTCTACGGACTGCCCGTCGAGATGGGCGAACAGGCCACCCCAGCCGAAGCCGTCGAACAACTCCTGACACAGATTAAGGAAGAGGGCTCCTCCCTGCGCGACAACCACCGCGAGCGGCTCGCCGCCGCGATGGCACGGAGCTGCTGTACGGCACTCTTCGCAGGCGGATACGCCAAAGTAACCCCCTTCGAAGCGGATGCCCTGGTACGGCAACTGTTTGCCTGCGACGAACCCAACTACACCCCCGACGGACGACCCGTCATGACGGTAGTGACGGCTGTTGAAGTCGAAAAACGACTCAAAAAATAGCCTCACACCCCCTTCCGCGAAACGTGTGTATCGCCCGCGCGATACCACACCCGCAACCCTGACAACAACGACTACATGAGCAACAACCAATTCTCCTTCAATGCCTCCGGCGGCTTCTCGCGCGGACAAAGCGTGGTGATGAACCTCATCATCCTGAACGCCATCATCTTCCTGGCACAGACCCTGCTGCCCCAGGGCGTCGGCGGCGAACGCATGACCGACCTCTTCGGTCTCCACTTCTGGAAAGGTGCCGATTTCCGCTGGTGGCAGCCCCTCACCTACATGTTCCTCCACGGAGGCTTCTCACACCTCTTCTTCAATATGTTCGCCCTGTGGATGTTCGGCCGAATCCTCGAGTACGACATGGGTTCGCGCCGCTTCCTCACCTACTACCTCATCTGCGGTGTCGGTGCGGGGCTCTGCAACCTCGGCGTAAACTGGTTTGAATACCAGCACTTCCTCTCCATGGGCTACCCGCCTCAGGTCGTCAATCAACAGTGGGCCAACCATGTGGTCACCATCGGCGCCTCGGGAGCCGTCTTCGGCGTGCTGCTCGCCTTCGGCATGTTCCACCCCAACGACCGCATCATGCTCCTTATCCCGCCCATCCCCATGAAAGCCAAATGGTTCGTGGTGGCTTACGGCGTTATCGAACTCTTCCTCGGAGTGACACAAACAGGCTCCAATATCGCCCACTTCGCCCACGTCGGCGGAATGCTCTTCGGCTTCGTGCTGCTGCTCCTCTGGAAACGCAGCGGAAAAATCTACTACTAATCCCCTCGCCTCCCGCTCTACTCCCCCCCATCCTTAACTTCCCCGACCCATGAGCGCAAACCGTAACAACGCAGGCGCCAACTACTACTACATCGACCAGAGCCAACCCGTCAGCCTCTGGCGCGTGATACTTCGGTTTTTGGCCGTCGTACTGACCCTCGCCCTGAGTGCGGCCCTTATCATGGCCTACCTCTCGACCGGCATCAGCCCCGAACGAAACTGGGTCTTCGCCTTTTTCGGTCTGGGGGCGCCCTTCCTCTTCCTGGGCAACATCGTGATGCTGCTGGTCTGGATAATCCGCTGGCGCTGGTGGGCACTGGTACCGGCCCTCACGCTGCTTATCGGAGTGGGACACCTCGGCACCCTTATCCAGTTTGACTTCCGAAAAGAGTACCCCACACAAACCACCTCAACCCGGGGAAACGACAGCGAGACCCTCTCCATCCTCACCTACAACGTCCACGGCTTCACCCGTGGCGAGGCTCAACACAGCGGATACCTGCGCAATGCCGACAGCATCGCCGCATACATCCAACGCCTCTCGCCCGACATTATCTGCTTTCAGGAGTACGAGACCATGCAGTCCTCCGACGTCGAACACCTCAACGACCTCTACCGCGACTGGCCCTACCGCTCCTACAACTTCATCTACGGCGGCCACGACAACATCGGATACGGCACGGCCATCTTCAGCCGCCTGCCCATTCTGAGTGCCCAACGCATGATATTCGACCAGTCGTCCAACTCGCTGCTGATGGCCGACCTGGTGGACGCCTCGGGCGACACGCTCCGCCTCTTCAACAACCACCTTCAATCGACCCAGGTCGATGAGACCAGTCAGGACCGTGTCGAACGGTTCGACGTACGGGGCGAAGAGGGAGCACAACAGTTTGTCCGCAGCCTCGGGTCGCGGCTCAAGGCCAATTACCGCCGTCGAGCCGTACAGGTCGATACCGTCTCGCGCATGATTGCCGCCTCGCCCTATCCGGCGGTTGTGCTGGGCGACTTCAACGATACGCCCGTCTCCTACACCTATAAAAAAATGCGCGGAGACCTCGAAGATACCTTCATCAATGCCGGCAGCGGTTTTGCCTACACCTACAACCGGCTCTTTTCGATGCTCCGCATCGATTATATCTTCCACTCACCCCGGTACGATACCGAAACGTACCATTCGGAAGACCTGCCATGGTCGGACCACAACCCGGTGTTCGTCCGCCTGCGCAAGAAACTGACCGAAACGGAACAGGAATAACCTCAAAGCAAGAATTTCATTCAACACTACATTACCTATGGACCTGACACAACTGCAACAAACCATCGAACTCACCTGGAACGACCGTACCCTGCTCGAACAACCCGCCTCGCAGGAGGCTATTCGCACGGTCATCGAGCTGCTCGACAAAGGTCAGCTGCGCACCGCCGAACCCAAAGGAGACGGCACCTGGCAGGTGAACGAATGGGTCAAAAAAGCGGTCATCCTCTACTTCCCCATTCAGAAAATGCGCAAAATGGGGGGACCCGATATCGAATTCTTCGACAAACTCGAAACCAAACACGACTATGAAGCCCTCGGGGTACGGGTCGTGCCCAACGGCGTAGCCCGCTACGGAGCATACCTCGCTCCCGGCGTGATTATGATGCCCTCGTATGTCAATATCGGCGCCTATGTCGATTCGGGCACCATGGTCGATACCTGGGCCACGGTCGGCTCCTGCGCCCAAATCGGGAAAGGGGTACACCTCTCCGGCGGTGTCGGCATCGGCGGAGTCCTCGAACCCGTACAGGCTGCGCCGGTGATTATCGAAGACCACTGCTTTATCGGCTCGCGCTGCATCGTCGTCGAAGGAGCCCACGTAGGAACCGAGGCGGTTCTCGGTGCCAATGTCGTGATTACCGGCTCGACCAAAATTATTGACGTCACGGGCAGCGAACCGGTACACTACAAAGGTTACGTGCCGCCCCGCTCGGTGGTTATCCCCGGCTCCTACACCAAACAGTATCCCGCAGGCGAATATCAGGTGCCGTGTGCCCTGATTATCGGCCAGCGCAAAGAGTCCACCGACCGCAAAACCTCGCTCAACGACGCGCTCCGTGACTTCGGCGTATCGGCATAAGAGGGGTTGGCGATTGGACAGAACCGTAAAACTTATCCCATTCACTCCGAAAAAACGCACTCCCGTGCCATGTCTGAATTAGATGCACTCTACCGGCGGGCGTTGGCAGGCGAAGCCCTGTCGTTTCACGACGGGCTTCGCCTGTGGCACGATGCGCCGCTCGCCGAGTTGATGGCCGTGGCCGACGCCCGACGACGACAACTCCACCCGGACAATACCGTCACCTGGCAAATCGACCGAAACGTCAATATCACCAACGTCTGCATCAGCGGCTGCAAATTCTGCAGTTTCCACTGCCGGCTGGCCGACCATGACCGCGCCTACATCACCTCCATGGAGGAATATCGCAGCAAAATCCGCGAGATGCTGGCTCTGGGCGGCGAGCAGCTGCTCCTGCAGGGGGGTCTGCACCCGAAACTCGACCTCACGTGGTACGAGGAGCTTTTTGCGCAACTCAAGAGCGAATTTCCGAACGTCAAGCTGCATGCCCTGGGGCCGCCCGAGATAGCGCACATTGCGCGCATCTCGGGCTTCACGGCCGATGCCGACGGCTATCGTGCCGTGCTCGAACGGCTGATGCGTGCCGGGCTCGACTCGCTGCCCGGCGCCGGCGCCGAAATCCTGGACAACGACATCCGTCGCCGCATCTCGCCCGGCAAATGCTCGGCAGACACCTGGCTCGAAGTGATGCGCGTGGCACACCGACTGGGACTCTACACCTCGGCCACGATGATGTACGGCCACGTCGAAGCACCCGAACACCGTATCCTCCACCTGCTCAAGCTGCGCGACCTGCAGTCGCTCCGCCCCGAGGGAACACCCGGTTTTATGGCCTTCATTGCCTGGCCCTACCAGGGACGCGGAACCCGTCTCGAACAGGAAGAGGGACTCTCGGGTGGCTCCGACACGGCTGAGTTCCTGCGGATGATAGCCCTCAGCCGACTGATGCTCCACAACATTCCGAACATCCAGGCCTCGTGGCTCACCACCGGGCTCGCTGCCGGACAGATGGCCCTGCACGGCGGAGCCAACGACATGGGCTCCATCATGATTGAAGAAAACGTGGTCAGTGCGACCGATTTTTCGGGTCGCACGACCATCGACGCCGCCCGAATGCAGGAGGCTATTCGGGCGGCCGGCTTCCGCCCCGCCCTGCGCAACCAACGCTACGAACGGCTCTAAGACGGTTGGGCGGGAACACCTCCCCCCGTGAGCCCCCTGCCCAATCCCGACACCAGACCCAACCACATCCATGGACAGACAAAAAATACTACAACTCAGCCTGCTGCTCGTTGTGCTGATTATCATCGGACGGCTTTTCTGGCTGCAGGTCATCGACAGCGACTACAAAGACTCCGCCCGCAACAACGCCCTGCGGTATATGGTCCAATACCCTCCCCGCGGCGAGGTCTACGACCGCAACGGCGAATTTCTGGTGCAAAGCACCGAGTCCTACGACCTGATGGTTGTACCGCGCGATGTGAAACCTTTCGACACCGTGTTTCTGGCCAATACGCTGGGCGTAACCGTCGATGAGGTGCGCAAGGCGCTCGACAAGGCCAAACGCTACTCCCGCCGCCGACCGTCGATGATATTCAAACAGCTGCCCAAAGAGGTGAAACTCAAGCTCGACGAGCGTCACCTGGTGGGATTCTACACCCAGTACCGCACCTCGCGCACCTATCCGCGCAAAATTGCGGGTAACCTGCTGGGCTACATCAACGAAGTGGACGAAGCCACTATCCGCCGCGACCCCTACTACCGCATGGGGGACTACATCGGCAAAAGCGGCATCGAAAAATCCTATGAAGAGTACCTGCGGGGTGAAAAAGGGGTCAAGGTCGAACTGGTCGATGTGCACGGGATGCCGCAGGGGGCGTATGCCGAAGGGCGTTACGACACCCTGCCCGTACCCGGGAAAGCCATCACCTGCACCATCGACGCAAGGCTCCAACAGCTGGCCGAAGAGTTGATGGCCGGCAAAGTGGGGTCGGTAGTGGCCATCGAACCCGCTACGGGCGAAATCCTGGTCATGGCCAGCTCCCCCACCTACGACCCTGACAAACTGGTCGGACGAGGCCTCGGGAACAACTACATGGAGCTGCTCCACAACGGCCGCCACCCGCTCTTCAACCGTGCCGTGATGTCGCGCTACCCGCCCGGCTCGACCTTCAAGGTCGTGAACGGACTTATCGGTCTGCAGGAGGGCGTCTCCCACCCCGAAGACCTCCACCCCTGTGTCGGTGGCTACCCCATCGGACGAGGCGTCAAATGTCACAACCACCCCTCGCCCCTCAACCTGGTACAGGCCACCGCCAACTCCTGCAACGCCTATTTCTGTTACGTCCTGCGCGACATCATGGACAACAAGGCCTACGGAGGTATCACCAAAGGAGGGTTCGACAAATGGCGGGAGTATGTCCTCAGTTTCGGTTTCGGCCGCAAACTCGAATCGGACTTCTGGGACGAGCTCCCCGGCTATGTCCCCACCTCCGAGTTCTATGACCGTCGCTACCGCGGCAGCTGGAACTCGCTGACAGTCATCTCGCTCGCCATCGGACAGGGCGAGCTCGGCGTGACCCCCCTCCAGGTGGCCAACCTCGGCGCAACCATTGCCAACCGGGGATACTACTACATCCCCCACGTGGTCAAAAAAATCGCCGGTCAGGACTCCATCGATGCCCGTTTCTACCGCAAAAACTACACCATGGTCGACCCCAAATACTTTGACCCCATCGTGGAAGGGATGTACGAAGCGGTGAATGTGGCGGGTACCGCCACCCGTTTTGCCGTTCCGGGCCTCGACATCTGCGGCAAAACAGGAACCGCACAAAACCCCTCCGGAGCCGACCACTCCACCTTCCTCTGCTTCGCACCGAAAGACAACCCCAAAATCGTTGTCTCGGCATACGTCGAACACGGCCGCTGGGGGGCCTCGGTGGCGGCACCCATCGCCAGCCTGCTGGTCGAACAGTACCTGACCGATACCATCAAACGCCCCGAAATGCTGCGCCAAGTCAAGGAAATGACCATAGCCTACCCGATGTATGACAAACGGAACAAGTAACCTCACCGCCGGAGAACACCGTACCGGCGGACGACTCTTCGCCTCGGACATCGACTGGTGGACCGTCGGCATCTACCTGCTGATGGTCCTCTTCGGCTGGCTCAACATCTATGCCGCCGTATACAACGAAGAACAGGCCAACGTCTTCGACCTCACCCAACGATACGGCATGCAAATGCTATGGATTGGCGTCAGTTTCCTGCTGGCCGTCTCCATCCTCCTGATTGACGGCAAATACTGGCACATGCTGGCCTATCCCTTCTACTTCGCCATGCTCGCCGTCATGGTCTTTGTGCTCCTCTTCGGCAGGGAAATCAACGGGGCACGAGCCTGGCTCGTTATCGGACCCGTGCAAATCCAACCCGCCGAATTCATGAAATTCGTCACGGCACTCGCTCTGGCCCGATACATGAGTGCTTACACCTTCAACCTGCACTCCGGTAAAGCACTCTACTACATCGGACTTATCATCGGAATCCCCGCCCTGCTCATCCTCGCGCAAAACGACACCGGCTCGGCCATGGTCTTTGCCGCCTTCTTCCTCATGCTCTACCGCGAAGGATTCGGTGCGACGCTCTACATCGTCGTCCTCATGATGGCCCTGCTCTTCATCCTCTCGTTCCTGCTCGAACCCCTCCCCATTCTGCTTATCGTGCTGGTGCTCTGCCTCGCCGCGGAAGCCCTGCAAAACCAAAACTGGAAAGACACGCTCCGCTACCTGGCTCTGGTGTTCCTGCTGGCCGTGGTGGTCTTCAGCCTCCTCTTCCTGTTCGGCGTGCGGCTCGACTTCTACCATACCCTCCTTATCGGACTGCTCCTCTCCCTCCCCTGGCTCGTCCGCTACGGCATCAGACACCACCTCCCCAACCTGTGGTTCTACGTCCTCTTCTTTGCCGGAGCCATCGCCTTTACCGGAGTCGTCGATTACGCCTTCAACCACATCCTCCAGTCCCACCAGCAGGAACGTATCCTCGACCTGCTCGGCATCGCCAAAGACCCCCAACGATGGAGCTACAACGTGATTCAGTCCAAAATCGCCATCGGCTCCGGCGGATTCTTCGGTAAAGGATTCCTGAACGGCACCCAGACCCGACTGAGCTTCGTCCCCGAACAAAGCACCGACTTCATCTTCTGTACCGTGGGCGAAGAGTGGGGCTTCCTGGGCTCCCTGTTCGTGGTCGCCCTCTTCTTCTTCCTCATACTCCGCCTCATGCGGATGGGCGAACGGCAAAAAGAACCCTTCGGACGCATCTACTGCTACTCGGTGGCTGCCATCTTCTTCATGCACTTCGCCATCAACATCGCCATGACCATCGGTCTCTTCCCGGTGGTCGGCATACCGCTGCCCTTTTTCAGCTACGGCGGGTCATCGCTGCTGGCCTTCACCCTGCTGCTCTTCGTCGCCATCCGCCTCGACGCCTCGCAGTACGACGACAACGCACGAAAACTCCTCTAACCCACAAACAACACCAAACCCGCATGTTAGCCCGGCAAAATGGAGCTGCGGACGATGAAAATCGCGAAAAAAAACGTACATTTGCGGCTGTGGCGCCTGCCGTCATTCGACCCCGGCGCCAAACACCTTGATATTCAATAAAACACAATTCATAAACTCACACTACAATGTCCAACGTAAAACGCGTTTACTCCTTCGGTAACAAAAAAGCCGAAGGCAACGGCAAGATGAAAGAACTGCTCGGCGGTAAAGGGGCTAACCTGGCCGAAATGAACCTTATCGGTATCCCCGTACCGGCAGGCTTCACCATCACCACCGAAGTTTGTACCGAATTCTATACCCACGGCAAAGAAGCCGTTATCAACATGGTTAAACCCGAAGTGGAAAAAGCCATGAAAGAGGTCGAAGCTCAAATGGGCATGGAATTCGGCTCGACCACCAACCCGCTGCTGATGTCGGTGCGCTCGGGTGCACGCGTCTCGATGCCCGGGATGATGGACACCATCCTCAACCTCGGGATGAACGACCAGGCCGTGGAAGCCGTCGCAAAACGCAGCGGCAACCCCCGCTTCGCATGGGACTCCTACCGCCGTTTCGTTCAAATGTACGGTGACGTGGTGCTCGGCATGAAACCCCAATCCAAAGAAGACCACGACCCCTTCGAAGAAATCATCGACGAAATGAAAGCCGCCAAAGGCATCGTCAATGACACTGAATTTACGGCCGAAGACCTCAAGGAAATGGTCGCCAAATTCAAGGCTGCTGTAAACAAACAAACCGGCAAAGACTTCCCCAACGACCCGTGGGAACAACTCTGGGGTGCCGTATGCGCCGTCTTCGAAAGCTGGATGAACGAACGCGCCATCCTCTACCGTCAAATGCACAAATACCCCGCCGAATGGGGTACGGCCGTGAACGTACAGGCCATGGTGTTCGGGAACATGGGCGACAACTCCGCTACCGGCGTTGCCTTCACCCGTGACGCCGCTACCGGCGAAAACATCTTCAACGGCGAATACCTCGTCAATGCACAGGGTGAAGACGTGGTGGCCGGTATCCGCACCCCGCAGCAAATCACCGTCGAAGGGTCGCGCCGCTGGGCCAAACTCCAGGGCATCAGCGAAGAAGAACGCAAAGCCAAATTCCCCTCGCTCGAAGAGGTGATGCCGG
Source organism: Candidatus Rikenella faecigallinarum (assembly GCA_019113395.1). Classification (GTDB taxonomy): domain Bacteria; phylum Bacteroidota; class Bacteroidia; order Bacteroidales; family Rikenellaceae; genus Rikenella; species Rikenella faecigallinarum. Next base: position 32,613 of record DXHL01000013.1, read on the forward strand.
CCGTCTATAAAGAACTCGACGAAATCCAAAACCACCTCGAAACCTACTTCAAGGATATGCAGGACATCGAGTTTACCATTCAGGACGGTAAACTGTGGATGCTCCAAACCCGCTCGGGTAAACGTACCGGCGAAGCCATGGTACGTATGGCCATGGAGATGCTCGCCGAAGGACTTATCGACGAAAAAACCGCCGTGCTGCGCGTTGAACCCGCCAAACTCGACGAACTCCTCCACCCGGTATTCGACAAAGATGCCGTCAAATCGGCCAAAGTGCTGACCAAAGGGCTGCCCGCATCACCGGGTGCAGCTACCGGTCAAATCGTCTTCTTCGCCGATGACGCCGAAGCGTGGAAAGAAAAAGGCAAGGAAACCATCCTCGTCCGTATCGAAACCTCGCCCGAAGACCTCAAAGGGATGAACGCTGCCAACGGTATCCTCACTGCACGCGGCGGGATGACCTCGCACGCAGCCGTTGTGGCCCGCGGGATGGGTAAATGCTGCGTATCGGGTGCCGGTGCTATCCAGGTGGACTACAAAGCCCGCACCATGACCATCGGAAACAGCGTCTTCAAAGAAGGCGACTGGATTTCGCTCAACGGCTCGACCGGTGAAGTTTATGAAGGCAAAGTGGCTACTCAGGCTGCCGACCTCTCGGGTGACTTCGGCAAACTGATGACCCTGGCTGACAAATACGCTCACCTGAAGGTACGCGCCAACGCCGATACCTCGCGTGACGCTAAACAAGCCTTTATGTTCGGCGCTCAGGGGATTGGTCTCTGCCGTACCGAACACATGTTCTTCGAAGGCGACCGCATCAAAGCCGTGCGTGAAATGATTCTCGCCGACGACGAACAGGGCCGTCGCAAAGCGCTTGCCAAACTGCTGCCCATTCAGCGTGGTGACTTCGAAGGCCTCTTCGAAGTGATGGAAGGCAACCCCGTGACTGTCCGCCTGCTCGACCCGCCGCTCCACGAATTCGTACCCCACTTCGAAAAAGAACAGCGCGAACTCGCTGCCGAAATGGGTGTTAGCTACGAAAAGATTAAAGAAAAAGTCGAATCGCTCGCCGAAGTGAACCCCATGCTGGGTCACCGCGGGTGCCGTCTGGGGAACACCTATCCCGAAATCACCGAAATGCAGGCTCGTGCCATCATCGAAGCTGCCATGAACGTGAAGAAAAAAGGGATTCCGGTACACGTCGAAATCATGGTACCGCTCGTGGGGAACCACAAAGAACTCAAATACCAGAAAAAAATCATCGACGCTACGGCTAACGAAGTGTTCGCGGAACGCAACGACAAAATCGACTACCTCATCGGTACGATGATTGAAGTTCCGCGTGCCGCTGTAACGGCGAATGAAATTGCCGAAGTGGCTCAATTCTTCTCGTTCGGTACCAACGACCTGACGCAGATGACCCTCGGTTTCTCGCGCGACGACATCGGTAAATTCCTCCCCGAATACCTCAAGAAAGGTATCCTCAAACAAGACCCGTTCCAGGTACTGGATGTCAAAGGGGTAGGTCAGCTGATTCGTGAAGCCGTCTTCAAAGGTCGCGGCGTTCGCGAAGGCCTCAAATGCGGTATCTGCGGGGAACACGGTGGTGAACCCAGCTCGGTGGAATTCTGCCACTATGCAGGGCTTAACTATGTATCGTGCTCGCCGTTCCGTGTGCCGATTGCCCGTCTGGCTGCCGCTCACGCTGCCCTGAAACAGGAAAAATAGGCTCTGTAACTGATAGGTATCAGGTCTCCTGATACATCACGCCCTGCGGGGGAGGTTCCCATTTGGAACCTCCCCCGCTTATTTTCAGGGCCCTGATTCCGAACTCCACACTCTACCCGCCAAAAGAGCCAGTGCCCCGGGCGTTCGTGATGAACGCCTGGGGCACTGGCTCTTTCCTTAAACTACGGACTCTCCTATCCGCTATAACCAGACTATTCCCCTTCGAACGGATGCGCCTCGATAAACCGCCGCACCTCCTCCCGCATCGGCTCCGTCATCGCATCGAACGTAAAAAAGGCTATCCCACGCGCCCCGGCCTCCACAGCCGCCTCCATGGCCTCGGTCAGCGTCGGTTTGCCGTCACGCCCCCCACTGTAAAAATCCGGCACATGCAACCCGCAGCATATCATCGTCTCAGGCTTAGCCGCCACACACTCCCGCACACAATCGGCAATCCACGTCGTATCGCCGTTATAGAACCCCTGATAAATCATCGGAAAAGCCACGTCCAGTTTCCACTTGCCCCAATCCTGCCGCACCATACGACGCGCCATGGAAGGGGTCGGGAACGGCGAAGCGCTGATGGCCATGCCGTGCCGATGGGCAATCTCGCCCACCATATCGGCCACCTCGGTCACCTGGTCCAGACGGAACTGCAACCACACCGAGTCCTGAGACGGGTCCTCGGCCTTCGACGGGTCATAACCGTACTTCGCCTCAAAAGCCTTCAGCATCTCGGGATGGTAACCATAATCCCACTCGGCATACTCCTTGTCCTGCACAATGCCATACTGTGCCCAAAGCGTCGTCGGCAGAATCTGGTCCACATACCGACAATAATCCATGCTAATCCCATCCAATCCTTCGACGGCCGCCGTGCGTTCGATACCCTCGGCAATCGCCTTGCGTACACCCGGAATTATCGGCGAAAGGAACTTATAGTAGGCCACATAGGCCTGTTTGTCGCGCAACGACTCTCCGTTTCGGTTGTAGTCGAGCCACTCGGGATGCAGGTAAGCAATCCCTCCGTTATTCAGCACCCACACCCACGCATAAACCGTCACTCCATGTCGTTTAGCCACGGGGATAACCTTTTCGAATCCCTCGGGACCGCTCTGCAGGATAATTCCTCGAATACCGGTCTGCGTCAGACGGGTAAAGTAATCCTCCCAGTCGGTACGGGGCGAAAAATGGCACCAGGTCCAATAATGGGGCTGAGCAGAGGCCGGGCTGAGCGTCAGCCACAGCACCAGCAGCAGAATAATTCTGCGAAGGCTTTTCATGGTTGGTTGAAGAGTTTGGTTAGGTTGAACAAAGGTAATGAAAAACGGTGCAAACGGGGCGAAAAATTCGCCCCGTTTGCACCCTCTATTGCATCTCGCCGACAGACAGGGAACACAACACCCGAAGGGCCTCCCTCCCCCTGCCGACTATAGTCCCGATAACTTCTTGATTTCGTTCAGTTTATTCAGCGCCTCAATTGGGGTCAGGGAGTTAATATCCAGTCCGCGAATCTGGTCGCGTATCTCCTTCAGCACCGGGTCGTCGAGCTGGAAGAAGCTCAACTGCATGGCTCCCTCTTCAGCCCCCGCATGGCGTCCCCGTCCCCGTTTCGCATCGGGCGCCGAGACGCCGGAAATGTCCGGCGTATCGGCCGACACTCCTCCGCTCCCCTCCGACGACGTACCCCGCCGCTGACGTTCCAAATCCTCCAACACCGCTTTGGCGCGGTCAATCACCCGCGGCGGCATCCCCGCCATCTTCGCCACATGTATCCCGAACGAGTGCTCCGTACCCCCCGGAACCAGTTTCCGAAGGAATATCACCCGTTTGTCCACCTCACGCACCTGCACGTTGAAGTTCTTTATCCGTTCAAACCGCGAGGCCATCTCGTTCAACTCATGGTAGTGGGTGGCAAAGAGCGTTTTGGCCTTGCCCGCAGGGTTCTCGTGCAGGTACTCGACCATCGCCCACGCTATCGAAATCCCGTCATAAGTGCTCGTCCCGCGGCCTATCTCGTCCAGCAGCACCAGACTCCGACCCGAAATGTTGTTCAGGATATTGGCCGACTCCAGCATCTCGACCATAAAGGTCGATTCGCCCTGCGAAATATTGTCCGATGCCCCCACACGCGTAAAGATACGGTCGATTATCCCCACCCGTGCCGACGAGGCCGGCACGAAACACCCTATCTGCGCCATCAGCACTATCAGAGCCGTCTGCCGCAGCAGAGCCGATTTCCCGGCCATATTGGGCCCCGTGATGATGATTATCTGCTGGGAGGTCGTATCCAGGTAGAGGTCATTCGGAATGTAGGGCTCTCCTATCGGCAGCCGCTGTTCGATGACCGGGTGGCGGCCGTCCTTGATTTCGAGGACATCATCCTCGGTAATCTCCGGCCGACAGTAGTTGTTCTGAATCGCCACCTGCGCAAACGACTGCAGGCAGTCCAACTCGGCTATGGCCATCGCGTTGGCCTGGATGGCCGCCACCATCGGCTGCAACGAAACCACCAGCTCGTTGTAGAGACGCACCTCGATGGCGTTGATTTTATCCTCAGCCCCGAGAATCTTCTCCTCGTACTCCTTCAACTCTTCGGTCACATAGCGCTCGGCATTGACCAGCGTCTGCTTGCGTATCCACCCTTCGGGCACCTTGTCGCGGTGGGCGTTGCGCACCTCGATATAGTATCCGAACACATTGTTGTAACTGATTTTCAGCGGAATCCCAACCGCCTCACTCTCCCTCTGCTGCAGAGCCAACAGGTAGTCCTTGCCCCCCGTGGCAATCTCGCGCAGGCTGTCCAACTCCTCGTGCACGCCGTAGGCAATCACCGGCCCGCGACCCGGTATCAGTGCCGGTTCGGGCAGCAAGGTGCGCTCCACCGCCTCCCGAGCCGCCGTACAATCCGAAAATCGTTCCGCAAAACGGCGCAACTCCGCATTGGGACTCTCCGCACACAAGGCACTGACCCGCTCAGCCGCCGCAATCCCCTTGCCCAACTGAACCAACTCCCGCGGATTGACCCGTCCCACGGCAATTTTCGAAACAATCCGTTCGAGGTCGCCGATGCTCCCCAACTCCTCACCCAGCGCATCACGCAACGCCACATCCCGCATCATGTGGTTCACCACCTCCAACCGAGCATCAATAGCCACCTTCTCCTTCAGCGGCAGCGATATCCAGCGCCGCAACAACCGCGCCCCCATCGGGTTCGAGGTATGGTCGATGATATCGGTCAGCGATGTCCCGTTCTCGCTCAACGGATGAAACAACTCGAGGTTGCGTATCGAGTAGCGGTCGAGCCACACATATTTGTCCTGGTCCAGCCGCGCTATTCCCCGCACATGGCTCAAATCCTTGTGTTCGGTGTACTCCAGGTAGTAGATGACCGCTCCGGCGGCACTCACTGCCAACGGCAGCAGGTCAATCCCAAACCCCTTGAGCGAGGTCACGTCGAACTGCTTGAGCAACTTCTCGCGATTGGTATCGTAGTTGAAAGCCCACTCGTCCAGTTTATAGGTATAGTACCGTTCGCCGAACGCATGGCGGAACTCCGACTCGTCGCCCTTCTTGTAAACCACCTCCTTCGGCATCAGATTGGCCAGCAGCTTGTCGATATACTCCACGGAACCCTCCGCCGCATAAAATTCCCCCGTCGAAATATCGATAAAGGCAGCACCGGCGCGCCCCTTCTGCCCCAACGCCACACTCGCCAGATAGGTATTCTCCTTATTCTCCAGGATATTATCGTCGAAAGTCACCCCGGGAGTCACCAGCTCGGTCACCCCGCGCTTGACAATCCCCTTGGCCTTCTTCGGGTCCTCGAGCTGCTCGCACACCGCCACCCGCTGCCCCGCCCGAACCAGCTTCGGCAGGTAAACATCCAGGGCATGGTACGGGAACCCTGCCAACTCGACACTTGCCGCCGCCCCATTGGCCCGTTTGGTCAGCGTTATCCCGAGGATGCTGCTGGCGGTCACCGCATCCGGACCAAAGGTCTCGTAAAAGTCGCCCGCCCGAAACAACAGTATCGCATCCGGGTGTTGTGCCTTGATGGTGTAATACTGCTTCATCAACGGGGTCAGGGCATATTTCTTCTGCGGCTCATCCTTGCCGGCCGCCTCTTGTTCGCTCTTTTTCGTCGCCATGGTACTCTCCTACGGGTCAAAAATAACGTATTACCGACGCACCCCCTCATGCGACGGTACGCCATTCTGACAAATATACACCAAAAAACCGATTTTCCCGCCCCACCCCCTCCGCACCAACACCCGAGGTGTCAGATAGCACCCGATAGCGGAAAAAATATTACCTTTACCTTTAAGATAGCTGTTCGAAATGACACAACCCCGCATACACAAAGACTCTCCGTGTGCCGTAGTCGGCTACGGCAGTTGGGCTACGGCCATCGTCAAGATACTCCTCGAGAACGGAAACACCGTCCACTGGCACGTCCGAAACCCCGACGTCAAAGCCCACCTCGCCGCACACCGCACCAACCCCAAATACCTCAGCCAGGTGCACTTCTTCACCGACCGCCTCACCGTCACCGACGACCTGGCAGGAGCCGTGCGCGAGAGCGATGTCATTATCTTTGCCGTACCCTCAGCCTTTCTGGGGCTGACCCTCGAGCCGCTCGACCGACGCGCTCTCGACGGGAAATTCATCATCTCGGCCATCAAAGGCATCGTCCCCGACGGCTACCTCACCGTCGCCGAATGGTTCAACCAACGCTACGACGTACCCTTCGACCGCATCGGCATCGTCACCGGACCCTGCCACGCCGAAGAGGTGGCCCTCGAACGGCTCTCCTACCTCACCATGGTCTGCAAGGACCTCGATACGGCGGCTCAACTCGGCGAAAAATTCGCCAACGATTTTATCCGGGTATCCACCTCGACCGACATCTACGGAGCCGAATATGCGGCCGTGCTCAAAAACATCTATGCCATCGCCGTCGGCATTGCACACGGACTGGGATACGGCGACAACTTCCTGGCCGTGCTCATTTCGAATGCGGCCATGGAAATGGAACACTTTTTGACAGAAACATTCCGTGCCGACCGAAACATTTGTCGCTCGGCATACCTCGGCGACCTGCTGGTGACCTGCTACTCCCAGTTCAGCCGAAACCGAACCTTCGGGGTGATGATTGGCAAAGGGTACTCCGTGAAAAACGCCCAAATGGAGATGAACATGATTGCCGAAGGGTACTATGCGGCTGACTGCATCCACCGTCTGCGGGCACGTTTCGGCATTGACATGCCCATTGCCGAAGCGGTCTACGGCATTCTCTACGAGCGCCGCAACCCGACCGACCAGATGAAAAGTATTTTGAATCAACTTAAATAAGCCTCACGCTATGAAAAGTGTAAACGTACTGATTGACAAGATTTACGCTCCTGCCTCGACCGTTACGCCGGCCGACGTCGAAGCCCTCAAACCCGAAATCGAAGCCGCAGGCGCCCTGCTCCACAACGGACAGGGGAAAGGCAATGATTTTCTGGGGTGGGTCAATCTCCCCTCGTCGATAACAACCGCCCAGTTCGATGAAATCGAAGCGGCCGCCAAAACCCTGCGCGAAAAGGCCGATGTGGTGCTGGCCATTGGTATCGGCGGGTCGTACCTCGGGGCAAAAGCGGTACTCGAAGCCCTCAGCGGCTCGTTCGACAACCTCACCGCCCCCCAAAAAGGAAAACACACCAAAGTCCTCTTTGCCGGACAGAACATCAGCGAAGACTACATGTGGGAGCTGATGGAGGCGGTGAAAAACCTGGACATTGCAGCCATTGTCATCTCCAAATCGGGAACCACGACCGAACCGGCCATTGCGTTCCGCATCATTCGCGAAGAAATCGAACGCCGCTACGGCAAAGCGGGAGCTGCTGAGCGTATCGTAGCAGTCACCGATGCCGCCAAAGGGGCCCTGCGCACGCTGGCCACTACCGAAGGCTACAAAACCTTCGTCATTCCGGACAATGTCGGCGGACGGTATTCGGTGCTGACCCCCGTAGGGCTGCTGCCGCTGGCCGTAGCCGGAGTGGATATTCGGGCGCTGGTAGCCGGTGCCGTGGAGATGGAGCAACTCACCGCAACCGCTCCGTTTGCCGAAAATCCCGCCATGCAGTATGCGGCCGCACGGACTGCCCTCTATCGCGCAGGGAAAAAGGTGGAGATACTGGCCTCCTACGAACCCAAACTGCAGAACATCGGCGAATGGTGGAAACAGCTCTACGGCGAAAGCGAAGGCAAAGAGGGCAAAGGGCTCTTCCCGGCCTCGGTGACCCTGACCGCCGACCTTCACTCCATGGGGCAGTATATTCAGGAGGGGGAACGCATCCTCTTCGAAACGGTCATTCGCATTGCCCAGCCCGACCACACGGTGACCATCGGAGCCGACAAGGATAACCTCGACGGGCTGAACTTCCTCGCCGGCAAACGCATCCACGAAGTCAATCGGATGGCCATTCTGGGGACGATGCTGGCTCACGTGGACGGCGGGGTGCCAAATATTGCGGTGGAGCTCCCCAAAATCGACGCCCACACGATTGGGGCACTGCTCTACATGTTTGAAAAGGCGTGCGGCATGAGCGGCTATGCACTGGGTATCAACCCCTTCGACCAGCCGGGTGTAGAGGCTTACAAGAAGAACATGTTTGCACTGCTCGGGAAGCCGGGCTATGAAGAGGCAGGTGAGGCGCTGCGCAAACGGTTGTAAGCGGCTGTTCTGCTTTTGTTTCAGCGTGTCGTCCCATTCTTTCTCAAAAGAATGGGACGACCTATTTTGGAGGAGGGGGATTTCAGGGGTATCGGGAGTCGTCAGCCGATCACACACAGCCATCACCCCTGCCCACAGCGTGCAAAACGGGGACGTCGGAAAAATCAGACGATTTTTCTTGCAAATCGTTTTCGGATTGATTACCTTTGCATCGCATTTAAGGGGTTCCCCTAGTGCGTATGTTGGCACCGTAGCTTAATTGAATAGAGCATCTGACTACGGATCAGAAGGTTACAGGTTTGAGTCCTGTCGGTGTCACAATTCAGTGGGCGAGGATATGTTACAAGAACATATCCTCGCTTTTCTTTTGCAGGCCTCTCCTCCGCTCCCTTCGCTCCCCGCCACATTAATCACGAAAACCCTTCACATGCCATTGGGACATCCCAAGGGATTGGTGCTTCTTTGCCTCCGAACACCTGCTGCCCCCATAACCTGCGGCCTCTAACCCTCCAAAATAAAGTCCCATGAAACAACCCTGGCTCTGGGTAGCCCTGATACTTCTGGCTACCCTCGGAAGCAAACAATGCACCCCTTCGGCACCCGTCACCCTCATCGAAAAACAGACCTCCGACACCGTTACCCTCACCCGCATCGACACGGTGGTCGTCGAACGCCCCGTGCCGGTGCGGGTCGTCGAAACCCGCACCGACACCCTCCTGCTCTACCGCCCGCAGGACACCATCCGTGTCCCCGTCCCCATCCGTCAGTACAGTTTCCGAGACAGCCTCTACGCCCTTGACGTGAGCGGCTATCACGTCACCCTCGACCGACTGGAGGTCTACCCGCAAACCGTCTACAAAACCATCACCCACACCACCGAACGCACCCTCACCAACCGCAAACGTTGGGGCATTGGCCTGCAAGCCGGATACGGCTACCATTTCAACACAGGACGCCTATCCCCCTACGTGGGGATAGGCGTCCAATACCACCTCTGGCAATTCTAACTCTCCGCCTCGGCTACTGCGGCTGTCGGCCGTGCGCCACGGCCACAGCCGCCGCAAAATCAGTGTCATACTCGGCGTGAATCACCCGATAGTAAGCCGTCGTGTCCCACAACCGCTGAGCCAGGTAGGCCTTGACCTGCGCCGCTATCAACCGCCGCGAGGTCTCCATCCCCTTCTCGTCGAACGGCACCCCGCGCGCCTCGCCAAGCGCCACCAACGCCTGCTCCAATTCGGGAGTCAGCGTAAAACCGCTCAGAAAACTCTCCAGGTCGGGATACTGTGCCCGATACTCCGCCCGATGACGGTCGAGCTCCGTCACGGCAAACTCCAGCAAAACACCCTTCCGCACCAGGCCGCTCCAATAGTCGGAATAACCCGTCGTATCGAGCGGCACGAAGACATCGGGCGTTATTCCCCCGCCCCCGTATACCTCGCGGCCACGCACCAACGTCCGGTACACATGCGACGAATCGACCTCGGCCGCCTTGCCTTCGGTCAGTTCTCCCGAGGTATAGCGTTTGGCAAAATCGTTGTAATAACCCTGCAAATCCCCCTTGGTATAGGGTCGCTGGATGGAGCGGCCCGAGGGGGTATAGTAATGCGCCACGGTCAGCCGCACCGCCGAACCGTCGTTGAGCGGTATCTGCTGCTGCACCAGCCCCTTGCCGAAGGTGCGCCGCCCGACGATAATCCCGCGGTCCCAGTCCTGCACGGCCCCTGCCACAATCTCCGAGGCCGAAGCCGAATTCTCATCCACCAGCACCACCAACCGATTTTTGCCATACGTGGGCAGCATCGTCTCGGTATGAGCCTCCTGACGCGGCATGTTCGTCCCCTCGGTGTAAACCACCAGACTGTTCGGCTGCAGGAAATTCCCGGCAACCCGTATCGCCTGGTCGAGCAGTCCTCCGCCATTGCCCCGCAAATCGAGTATCAGCGACGAAATACCCGGCATCCGTCCCAAGGCGGCCTGCAATTCATCGTTCGTGGTAGCCATAAAACGGTTCAACTTCACATAGCCCGTCGTGTCATCCACCAGATAGGCCGCATCGAGGCTGTACATCGGTATCTTGTCCCGCACGATGCTGAACTCCAACGTATCGGCCACCCCGGGCCGCACCACGCGCAACGCCACCCGTGTTCCTTTCGGCCCCCGCAGGAAACGGGGCACGTCGTTCAGCTTCACAGGGGTCTTCAACGCCCCGTCCACATAGACAATCCGGTCACCCGACAGCAGCCCCACCCGTTCCGACGGCCCGCCGGCTATCGTATTGACCACCACTATCGTATCGCGCAACACGTTGAACTCAATCCCAATTCCCTCGAAATTGCCCGAAATCTCCTGCTCCTCGGTCTTCATCTCCTCGGCGCCGATATAGACCGAGTGGGGGTCGAGGCTCCCCAGCATCTCGGTAATGGCCCCCTCGACCAGCGAGGGCATATCGACCGTATCGACATAGGCATTCGATATCAGATAGAGCACCTGATTGATTTTCTGGAACTGCCGAGCCTCTTCGCCCGTAATCTGCTGCGCGCAGAGACTGCCCATACTCAGCGCCAACGCCGCCACGGCTGCCGTCAGCCATCGGCCATATTTTCTGTTTCTCATAAATCTCGTGATTTTGTTCAAAGATACGATTTTTCGGATGCCGCCCAAGTTTTCGGCCTGCCATAGGCGCATGACAGGGTGTGAAAACAGTGTCGCCGGGCTGTGGTTCCAGCCCGGCGACACCCTAAGTCATACGCAGACTCAACGTCCTACTCGGCGGTCTTCGGCACAGCCGTCAGCAACGCCACCAGATTCCCCTCTGCGTCGAGCATCAACAGACGGTCGCTGTCTATTTTCAGACGTTTGACATTGCTCATCTCGCGCGTAAAGCCATCTTCAATCTCCGTATCGGGGCAGAACTTACGCGTTGCGCCTGCATTCGAGATGTCGATATTGTGGTCGGCATCTTCAAAAAGACTGTAGCTCGCAAAGAAATTATTACACGGAGCCTGACCGTAAATCATCTTCTTCTCGGGGTCGAAGGTCAGCGTCACCGCCTTGTCGGTCGGCACGGCCTCGCCCTGGAACTCAATCAGCCGCCAGTTATCGGCTTCGAGGTTGGCAATTTTCGGGCTGCCCTTGCGGCACGAACAGCAGGCCGTAAACAACACCGCTGCAGCTGCTACGGCTGCCATGGTGATACTCTTTTTCATCATTTTCTCTCTGTTTGGTTGGTACTGTGCTTAAATAATAGACGGACGAAGATACACAATTATTGTTTACGGTCCTTTTGTGTGAGACTGGCCGGGATAAACGTCAGGATAGTATTTCCCACACTATCCCTGAGCATCAGGCGGTTGTCTTGTATCACATAGCTGCGCACCCGGCTGAGCCGTTCGATATACATTCCCTCGAACGGAGCATTCGGACAGGGATTGAGGGTCATCCCATCGAGTTCTATCCGCAACCGGGCCACCGAATCTTTTTCGCGCGTGGTATAGGTTCCGGAAAAGGTATTGCACGAGGCATACCCCGCCACCTGGCCGTCCCGCTGGAACTCCAGCGAGGGCATGACATCCCGCGGGAAATAGCGTTGCAGAGAGGGATTACAGCTATCCTCAGCAGTACAAAGCACCCATATGTCGGTGTCCAGAACCAGCGACGGTTCTGCGACACGTTTACAGGCCGACAGGAAAACGGTCGCCAAAATTGCTGTTGCGATTCTGAACATATTTCCGTTATTTTGTGGACATAGGTGGAGTTCGCTTAGTCATTAACCAAATTTTATACCAAACATACCATCCAAATGAAAAAAATCATCGCCACCCCCGAGGCCCCTGCTGCCGTGGGTCCGTACAGCCAGGCTGTCGAAGCCAATGGGACACTCTATATCTCCGGCCAACTGCCCATCGACCCGGCCACCAAGAGCATGCCCGAAGGGATACAGGCTCAGACGCTGCAGAGCCTGAAAAACATCGAAGCCATCCTCAAGGCAGCGGGATACACCAAAGCCGACGTGGTGAAATCGACCGTTCTGTTGCAGGACATTGCCGATTTCGGGGCGATGAACGAGGTGTACGCATCGTTCTATACGGAGAACCCGCCGGCACGCGTGGCTTATCAGGTGGCGGCGCTGCCGATGGGGGCCATGGTGGAGATTGAGACCATTGCCGTGAAGTAGCCACACAGAGAGGGGGCGGGAATACCTTTTGGCGTGCGGGTGTTGGCCTGAGAAGGCCAGACACCCGCATTCTGTTTTCACCTCCTATCTACCCATGGTAAAAACGGTCCCGTTTTTGCTGGGATATGGGTAATCTATTATCATCCAACACATCCAACCTCATGGCACTTCCCGAACTGACCGAAGCCACGCTGCCCCAACTGCTCACCGAAAGCCCTGCCACCCCTTCGGGATGGATACCCACGGCAGGACGCCCCGCAGTTATCAAATTTTACGTCCCGTGGTGCCAACCCTGCAAGGCCCTCGACCCAGTATTTGCCGAAGCGGCCACGACCTGGGGCGACCGCATCGATTTTCGGGCGGTGGACATCGACCGCGAACGACGACTGGCCGTGCGGTTTCGGGTGCGTAACGTGCCGGCCGTGGCTCTGATAACGGCCGACGGAGCGGTCAGCATGCTCTACCCGCCCATCGACCCGCTGCGGCTGCGCACAGCCCTGGAGGAATTTGCAAGCGACAAGTAAATCATCATCCCCCCAAAAAACAGCGGGTCGGGTTCGTGGTGTCACGAACCCGACCCGCACTACATTAAACAGGCAGCTGACCTATTTCAAGTGGGGATTCAGCGTCTTCCACTCCGAAACAGCCGGGAGAATACCCATGGCAATCACCTCGTCACGCAATTTGCAGAGGTGGCCGTAGCTCTGTTTCAGCGATTCGGTCTCTTCGGCCGTTCCGTGCGGTACCTTGTAGTGTACCCCGTCGCGGTCAATGGTGGTCTCCATGGCCATCAGGATATGGTCATAGCCCCCTTCCGAGACATAGACCCCTGCCGGCCAGTGGAACGGAGCACCGCCCATGGCAGCCCGAATCATTTCAACCGAAACATAGGCCGGACTCTGGAACGACGAACGCCCGCGCAGGTCGATGATGCGTTTGCCGCCCTGAATCACGTGCTGACGGATGGCAGCCCACTGCTCTTCGCTCAGGGCCAACGTACCAATCAGGTCGGTCAGCGGTTTGCCATCCACCTTGGTCGTCGAGGCAAACACCGCCATCTGCTCGCCGTGTCCGCCGTAGGTGCGGGCATCGGTCACACGGTCATGCGCAATGCCGAAGTGCTGCGCCAGCGCCGTCCGCAGACGGGTGCTGTCCAGCGCGGCCAGGGTGCTCACCTGCGAGGGTTTCAGACCCGAATAGAGCAGCGTAATAAGGCCCGTAATATCGGCCGGGTTGAAAATTACCACCACATGTTTCACATCGGGGCAGTAGGTCCGGATATCTTTCCCGAACTGAGCCGCAATCTCGGCATTGCCCTTCAGGAGGTCTTCGCGGGTCATGCCGGCCTTACGCGCCGCACCGCCCGACGAGATAATGTATTTGGCTCCTTTGAGGGCCTCTTCGATGTTGTTGGTCCAGGTGAGGTTGATGCCGTCGAAACCGCAGTGGTACATCTCTTCGGCCATCCCTTCGAGGGCCGGAGCAAACGGGTCGTAGGCGCAAATGTTGGGCGTGAGACCCATCATAATGGCCGTTTGTACCATGTTCGAGCCAATCATGCCGGCTGCACCCACGATGGTGAGTTTTTCGTCTGTGAGGAAGTTCATTGTATTGGGAATTAAGGTTTTTTACAGTTTTGAGAGGTTAGCATTACAGGAGCCAGGGTGCTACGTATTTGGCCAGCAGCCATCCGCCGCCCATCAGCCATACGAAGAGGATGGTGGCCAGCAGGAAAGGTTTGAAGCCCGCCTTTTTGAACTTTTCGATGCTGGTTTCCGCGCCGAGAGCCGTCATGGCCATCGTCAGCAGGAAGACATCGAGCTGTTTGATAAAGGCAATCACCGCCTCGGGCAGCAGCCCCAGCGAGTTGAAGGCAATCACCCCGAGAAATCCGATGGCGAACCACGGAATGGAGATTTTACCACCCTCCTCGTCCGAGGTTTGCGCCTGCCCCGTCACGCCAGCTCCCTGAGCAGCCTGTTTCAAGGCTCTTTTCTGCAATTTTCGTGCCCGAATGCGCGAGATGGTGAAACTCATGATAAGCAGCACGGGAACCAACATGATTACCCGAATCATCTTGACAATGATTGCGGCTCCGGCCACTTCGGGTCCCATGGCATTTCCGGCTCCGACCACGTGAGCCACTTCGTGGAGCGTCGAGCCCGTGTAGATAGCCATCTGTTCGGGGGTCAGCCCCAGGCTTCCGCTGCGATAGAGTGCCGGGTAGACGAACATGGCAATCGTACCGAAGATAACGACCGTCGAGACGGCGACAGCCGTTTTATAGGGTTTGGTCCGCACCGTGGCTTCGGCACCGAGGACGGCAGCCGCGCCACAGATGCCGCTGCCGACCGAGGTGAGCAGGGCCACGCCGCGGTCCATGCGGAGCAGTCGTCCGAGCAGCACCCCGCCGTAGATGGTTACCGCCACGATAATCGCGTCGATAACAATAGCAGGCAGTCCCACTTGGACAATATCCTGAAAGGTGAGGTTAAAGCCGTAGAGAATAATGCCGACCCTCAGCAGCCGTTTGGAGCAGAAGAGAATCCCGGGGACCCATGTCGCGGGGAGTCTGTTTCGGAGGCTGTTGGCATAGAGCATCCCGAGGACAATCCCGACAATCAGGGGGCTGAGCGAGAGGCTTCGGACGAGGGAGGTTTCGGCAATCCAGAAGGCGGCACACGAGAAGAGGGCGATAAGCAGCACGCCGTGGAGCATATTGCCTCTGTGTTCACTGAGTTTCATGCGTTGCGATGAGGTTGGAGTGAAGTAATCGGTTAGGGGGAGTGTTTGTCGGATGCTCCCCGCAGGAGGTTTTGTCTGAAAACCACACAAAAGAACGAAATTCTGTTGGAATCGCCGCGGTTGAAAAAATTATGCGTTATAACAAAAAGTTATAACGCATACGCTTTTAGCCACCGACTCTACTTCCGTGCCTTCAGGTCAGCAGACCCCCTCGAGCAACGCATCCAACTCGGCGAGCGTCATCCGCTGCCGCCGCGCCGCACCGAATCCCTCCATCACCACGAAGTCAATCGCATCGGCTTCACGCTTTTTATCTGCACCCACAGCATCAATCAGTTGCCGCCTTGTCACTCCCGTTTCGGGGTCCACAGCCGTCGGAAACCCCATGGCCCCCACCACCGAAATCACCCGCCGGCAATCCCCCTCGGACAATAACCCCAATTTATGGGAAACGTTCGCCGCCACACACAACCCGATGCCTACCGCCTCGCCGTGCAGGTACCGCCCCGTACACTTTTCGACGGCGTGCGCCAACGTATGCCCCAGGTTCAGGAGCTTGCGTTCGCCACGCTCGGTTTCGTCGGCCGCCACGACTGCCGCCTTCAACTCCACCGAAGCCACAATGGCCCGATGCAGCAGTGCGGGATTCGACACAAAGGTTTCGAACGTATGGTTTTCGAAGGCCTCGAACAGGGCGCGGTCACGAATCAGCCCGCACTTTATCACCTCGGCCAGCCCTGCGCGCAGCTCCCGCTCGGGAAGCGTCGAGAGCATCCCCTGGTCGCACAACACAAAGTCCGGCTGGTGGAAAACCCCGACTATGTTTTTATACCCGTCCAGATTGACCCCGTTCTTTCCGCCCACGCTGGCATCGACCTGCGCCAACAGGGAAGTGGCCACAAAGCCGAATCCGCTCACCCCCCGCATATAGGTCGAAGCCACAAAGCCCGTCACGTCGGTCACAATGCCGCCGCCAATCCCTACCAGATAGGAGCCGCGGTCAGCCCCCAATCGCAACAGTTCACGGTAAATCCCGGCCACCGTGTCGAGGGTTTTGTGGGTCTCGCCAAGCCCCATCACCACATGGGGATAACGCCCCACCAGTTCGGGATAGGCCGCCTTCAAATGGGGGTCGGTAATCACAATGGGGCGCCGCCCCTCCAGCATAGCCTCCAGTCGGCCGAGGGCCTCGCCGATAACCACACGCGAGGGGGTCTGCCCCTCCCCGCCGCGCGGAACAAGTATCTCTTTCGTTTCCATACGTAAGAACAAAGTTACGTTTTTTCGTGACTTTGGCCACATGACCGCCTCAGAGGTGCGCCAAGTCGGGAAAAAACGTAACTTTGCAACGTATGACACGACACCTCCTGAGCATTCTCTCTGCTCTGCTGGCCACCCTGACCCTCGGCGCCTGCAGCGACGCAAACGACAAAAACCAACTGGCCGTCTATCTGTGCGACTCTCCGGCCGATTACAGCGCCGTATACTGCTACGTGGAGAACGTCGAACTGCGCGCAGCCGACACGGACAACTGGACCCCGATGCCTCTCACCGAGACCTACTTTCCGCTGATGGAGCTGGTCAATGGCAAGATGCGCGAGGCCGCCCGCAGCACCCTCTCCGAGGGGGCGTCGTACGATGCCGTTCGCATTACCTTTTCGCAGGAAAACGCCTCGGTGGCGGTCAGCGGCGAGCTCTATGAACTGGCCGTCGATGCGGCCGATGCCACCGTCACCATACCGATTCCGACCCTGACCATGACAGGTCCCAATACGCCGCTGCTGTTCGACATCGACAT
Organism: Candidatus Rikenella faecigallinarum; assembly: GCA_019113395.1. GTDB lineage: Bacteria > Bacteroidota > Bacteroidia > Bacteroidales > Rikenellaceae > Rikenella > Rikenella faecigallinarum. The sequence goes on from DXHL01000013.1 coordinate 49,781, forward strand.
AGCCTCGTCCGTGGTCGAAGACCCGGCCACGACTTACGGTTACCGTTTTCGTCCCCATGTCACCTACATCGACACCCAAACGTTCGGTGTCGTGCAGGGGGGCATGCAGGTCGGCGATGAGGCTGTAAGCCAACGGATGTGGCTGCGGTTTACCAACAACACCAACGGGGAAACCGCCTCCACCTACTGTTCGCTCGACCCCGCCGGCGCATTTTTCATGCGCCTGGCACCCAGCGACTACACCCTGGAGGTTGTCCCCGCCGACGGGACGAACATCACGCCCTACTCCACTACCCTGACCGTCACGGCCCAACAGGTCACCGACCTGGGTACCATCCTGCTGGAATCCACCGCCACCTCACTCTGACCCCTCCATCCCCCATGCGGCGCTTCACGTTATACGGTCTCTTCTTTGCCCTGCTGGGAGTCCTCCTCACGGGAATGGTCTCCTGCAACACCATGCGTTACGTGCCGCAAGACCGTTATCTGCTGCATCGCAACGTGGTTGAAGTGGAAAACGAAACCGACCTCAAACGCCAAACCACCCGCCGCGAACGCATCTCGCCCGGCGACCTGATGCCGTACGTCCAGCAACGCCCCAACAACCGGCTCCTGGGCATGGGCATCTACCTGGGGATGTACAACCTGACCGACACCGCGAAACACAACGGATGGCAGCGGTTTTGGCGCGAAAAGGTGGGTGAGGCTCCGGTACTGTACGACCCTCAGTTGGCCGAACAGTCCAAAGAGATGATGAAGGTGTACCTGACCTCACGCGGCTACCTCGATGCCACGGTACGCGACACGGTGGAATACCACCGTCGCAAACGGAAAGTGACCGTCCGCTATCAGGCCAAGGTGGGGCGTCCCTTTATTGTCTCGGACATCCGCTACCGCATCGACGACCAGTTTCTGGCTCCGATTATTCTGGAGGACACAGCGGCGAGCCTCCTGCGCCGAGGCATGGTCTATGACCGCGAAGTATTCGATGCCGAACGGGAGCGCATCAGCAACCGACTTCAAAACATGGGTTTTTGGAGTTTCAACAAGGGTTATATTACCTATATGGTTGATACGGCAAACATGGACCACGCCATGCACCTGACGTTGCACGTGCGTCGGCGTGTTGCTTCGGTCACGGCCGACGGTACCCCCGTACTGGAGAACCACCCCATCTACCGCATCAGCCAAATTACGGCCAACACCGAGTACGACCCGACCCTCTCCCCCGAGACGCTGGAGCAAATGCCGTGGGATACCCTGACCTACAACGGTATCGACCTGCTCTACCTCGACAAACTGCGCATCAAGGAACACATCATGGTGGGAGCCCTGCGCCTCTCGCCCAACGAGCTGTATGACAAAAGCAGCGTCCAACGCACCTACAACAACATCCGCAACCTCCAATACAGCTCCAACATCCTCTTCAACGAACTGCCTTACGACACCCTGAACGCCATTGAGGTAACCCGTGCCTCGGCCCCGGGCAAAACGGTTTCAACCCGCGAACGCAACCTTTCGTGCCTGATTCAGTGCATCCCCAACGTCCGCCAAAACTTCAATGTCGATGCCGAAATCTCCACCACGGCCGATTACTACTCCATGGCTCTGACGCTGGGGTATCAAAATAAAAACCTTTTTCGCGGCGCCGAGAATTTCACGGTCAATTTCCGCGGGGCTTACGAACTGATGAAAAACCGCGGCAAACGCAACTCCTACGAGTTCGGGGTGACCGTAGGGCTGGATATCCCCCGTTTTCTGCTGCCGATACGGGCCGACAAACTGGCCAAATTCCCGCAACAGAAGACCAACATCTCCATCTCGTACGACATCCAGCGCCGCCCGGACTACAACCGCACCATTGCCGGAGGCACCTTTGGATACTCGTGGTCGCTGCGCAACGGAGCCCGTTTCCAAATCAATCCGGCCGACATCAATGTGGTGGATGTGCCGTGGATAAATCCCGACTTCAAAAACAGCATCGAAAACCCCTATCTGAAAAACAGCTATGAATCCCAGCTCATTGCCGGGATGTCAGCGGGATACTACTACCAAACCAACCCCAATCCGAAAGCCAACAACCTGTCGATACGTCTGACGGCCGACGCCAACGGCAACTTGCTGCGCGCGCTCACGAGCTGGCTGGGCAAACCCTCGACCATCGATGCCGGCGAAACCGACCAGGAGACCTACTACAAGGTTTTCGGCATCCGTTATGCCCAATATGCCCGCATGAGTCTGGACCTGAGCCAACGCATCAACCTGACCTCCACAACCCAGTTGGCCTGGCGATTTTTTATCGGAGGCGGCATTGCCTACGGCAACTCCAAAACCCTTCCTTTCGAACGTCTCTACTTTGCGGGCGGTTCAAACAGCATGCGCGGGTGGCAGGTTCGTACCCTGGGACCGGGTTCCACCCTCTACCAACGCGAGACCTACCCCAACCAGTTGGGTGACTTCCGCCTCGAAGCCAACCTGGAGTATCGTTTTGCGGTTGTCGGCGACTTCAGCATGGCCCTGTTTCTGGATGCAGGCAATATCTGGATGAACGCAAAAGGTGCTGCCGATGAAGCCCGCTTCAAATTCAACAGTTTCTACAAACAGATTGCTTTCAATACGGGTTTGGGATTCCGCTACGACTTTGGTTTTGTTCTGCTGCGGCTGGACTGGGGGCTCAAACTGCATGACCCGAACGTTCCTGCCGCCGAACGATGGACCCATGGGTTGAAATTCCGCGAAACGGCTCTCCATTTCGCTATCGGCCTGCCTTTCTAACATTCCTCCTGAGCCTCCCTCTCTCCTGCTCCCAATAGGCAGCACAAAACCTTATTCTTTCGTCTCGAATTTTATAGTATTTCCCTCGCCACGCTCCTAACCAACACACGGCTTCAGATTCTCTGGTGCCGCTCGGCACGCGAACCAACTCGTATCAGCCACAAAGGGTTCTCAGGTCGAAGCCGGCGGGGAATGCTCCCTAAGGAGCAGGCCTCCGCATGGGGCGGCTTCGGCCTGCACGACTGCTCTCGCAGTCGGCTTCGCTTGTGTGTTAAATAGGAATGGTCATGCTGTGGGGACCCCCATATCGTGTTCGGGCTTCCTCGCTTGGGGTTTATCTTCTCTTTGCGCTCTCTTTCCTCTGGAAGAGCCTGAACTGCTCCCTGCGCCTTCCCCCTCTTCCCCTATACGGATACCCCTGCGGATTACTCCCCCTTATCCCGCTCCTTCGATTTCCCCTCACGCTACTCCTGCACGCAACGAATTGAAAAAGCATATCCACGAGCACGAATACCGTTGTTCATAGTATTAGAAAGGTAAAAGAGTAATCCTATTGCGTTTGTTTGACTCACTGTGGATTGCCAGATATATCCTCCTGCACCTGCGTATCTAATGGCCCCTATAGCTGGGGCTAAAACACCTGCTGAAGGATACCATGCCAATGGTGTACCCGTACCTGAACTGGCCCCCTTGTAGAGGCGGCCATTAGTCTGGTGGAAATCTCCTGTCTTGCCATCCTCTTGAATCACTCCTTTGATATAGTAGGGAAAGGTACCTGACAAGGGCTGAGAGGCATCTTCAGTTCGTGAAAAATCATTCCATGTGCCATTGGGAGCGATACGCCATCCTCGGGGACAGGGGTCATATGCACTCTTGTCGGCATTGTCTCCCCATAATGTATCATTCTGATTATCATCTACTGTTGTATACCAATCATTAGGAACCGCAACATTATAAATAAATGTCAAGGGATTTAGGACGGTATACTTGAATGTATTGGCATTTTCTCCAATGATGGTAGTTATATCTACTTTTTTAAAACCTTCTATATCTTCTGATAATTCCGCCCCGTTCCCTCCATAAATTTTACATACAGTTGCGTTACCAGACATGGTTTCCTGCGTTATCGTGCTGCCGTCGGCACCCGGAAAAGCGTCCTTGCGGCCCCACTCACCCCTACCATATCGCACCACCCCCTAAAAAACAAAAAGCCCCGCTACTTTCAACAGGAAAGAGGCGGGGCACTGTGCCAGGTTCGTTGCCGACCACTATCGCGACTCGGCCGGAACAACGGTGTGCAGGTAACGAAGGTAACTGTGATAGCAAATCCCGAACTGAGGGTAGACATACTTGCGCCATACCCATTTGTAACAGCGGTCGTGTCGTTCGGGTTCGTAATGTTGGGCGGTCAGCTCCTGCAAAGCTTTGGCGCGTTTGTAATATCCTTTTTTGTTATAGGCCATGGTAAAATAGTTAATAATAGGGGTATAATAAATGATAGAGAAGCGGAGGCAGGGCACGGATTTAGAGTACCACGAATTTATCTTCGCGGACAATTTCGATGCCTCGTGCGGCGAGGAGTTGTCGGACTACCTTGTCGCGGCAGCTGTACAGGGAGGTAAAGTCACACGACGGGCGGACATAGGCCGAGGGTAAGACGGCGGCCAGTTCGCTGCGAGCTGCAGCCGACAGCGGATGACCCTCTTTGAGCGGTTTGGCGGCTCCGGCGCGGAGGGCAAGGGTTCCGCTGTCGAGTTCGAGTCGTCCGTCGGTGAACTCTTCGAGGTGGGATTGGCCGAACGCGGTGATGATTCGGTCAGCTTCAGCCATTTGGGTTTCGCATTGTTGTTTGGCGGCTTTGGCAGTCCGGTAGAGGGCGATGGCCTGTTCGACATCGTTGTACGTGATATGTGGGTTCATGTGGTATGGGGTGTGAGGTTTGGGGTTTAGGGGACGTTCAATCCAGGTTGTTTCGTTGAGCCGTTCGTAGCGTACGGCCAGGGAGCGGCGGGAGCGTTTGACCTGTTCGAGCACCCGTCGGGCTTCGGCGCGGTACTCGTAGGCATCGTCAAAGAGCCAGCTCATTGGAGGGAGGGGTTAGGGTGTTGGACGAGTCGCCGGGTAGGGGTACGGTGCAGGCAGTGGTATTCGGCCCGCAGCAGGTGGGGGTGCGGTTTGGGCAGCAGGAGTTGTAGGATTAGGGATAGGATTTTTTTCATAGCAGTAAATAGTTAATAAGGTTTGTTTATTGTTTTATTACAGGGCAAATATAACACATTTTGTATTCTAAAAACAACTTTTGAAGGAATTGAGTCAAGAGATTACACTATTTCTGAATTGTAATTGATAATCAGAATATTAGATAAGTAATTAAAAGTCAGAGAGTGCGCACGATGGAGGAAAATCAACCGACCGAACAAGATAAAACATTTCATATTATCTTTGTAGCGGCAAGGATAGCCAGGGCGATAACGATACGGGGCTGCTATCCTTTCATTCGCAAAAGGATAGCAGCCCCGGTTTAAACTTTGGACGACGGAGGGTCGTTAGCGCAACATTACAAATACTGTTTCAGGATACGGGTGATTTCGGGCGTCTCAATCAGGAAACCGTCATGACCGTAGTCCGAATGGATGGTGTAGTAGTCTGCGCCCATGATTTCAGCCATGTGACGCACTTCGGGTTCGGTGAACATGATGTCGGTATCGACCCCCATGACGATGGTGCGTGCAGTGATTTGCCGCAGGGCCGCCTCGACACCGCCACGGCCGCGTCCCACGTCGTGCGAGTCGAGCGACTGGAGGAGGCGATAGTAACAGTGGGCATTGAACCGGCGGCAGAGTTTTTCGCCCTGATAGCGCTGGTAGCTGGCTGCTCGGAAATCGGAGAGTTTCTCTTCAGGGTCGTGCTGGGTAAGGTTGAAGGTGGCCGAGTTGCGGTAGATAAGCATCGACATGGCGCGTGCGGCTGCCAAGCCCTTGCCCCCGCCGTCGATACACCGTTCGAAAAAGGTGGGGTCGGCTTCGAGGGCCATGCGTTGTGCTTCGCTGTCGGCCACAATCCAGGGGGTGATTTTCGGGAGCGTAACCGTCAAGGCTACGGCATCGAAGAGGTCGGGTTCGGTGATGGCCCACTCCATGGCCTGACAGCCACCCGTGGAGCCGCCGATAATCATGCGGATGCGGCGGATGCCGAGTGCCACGCGCAGCTCCCGATAGGCGGCCACCATGTCACGGACGGTGATTTGGGGGAAGTCGAGGTACCAGGGTTCACCCGTAGCGGGGTTGAGCGTGATGGGCGAAGTGGAACCGTAGGGCGAGCCGAGTTTGTTGGCGCAGACGATAAAGTATTTCGAGGGGTCGAGCAGCCCGCCTTCGACCACCGTTCCGGGCCACCAGTCCGCCACGTCGGAGTTGGCCGTAAGGGCGTGGCAGACCCAGATAACGTTGTCGGCCTCCCGGTTCAACGTACCGTAGGTGTGATAGGCTACGGTTACCGCGGGCAGTTGGCCGCCGCCTTCGAGCGGGAAAGGATGGTCGATATGGAAAAATTGCGGTTGTCGGCCTGCGTATTCGGCGTAGTGCATGGGTGAGAAGATTTGAACAGGGGGCTAAAGATAGGGAAATTTCCGCAACCGACTGTACGGCGCGGGCGCGCACACAAACTGTGCCAACGGTTTCTCCCTCCTAATTAAAATAGATGTATATAAAAATGTAAAACAATGTACGGACTGGCGGATTGCAACAATTTCTTTGTGAGTTGCGAGCGGGTCTTTGCTCCTCGGCTGGAGGGGCGGCCCGTGGTGGTGCTGAGCAACAACGACGGGTGTATCATCGCCCGGTCGAACGAAGCCAAGGCACTCGGCATTCGGATGGGGCAGCCGCTGTTTCAGGCGGCGCCGCTGATTCGTCAGTACGGGGTCGAGGTGCTTTCGACGAACTATGCGCTGTACAGCGACATGTCGCACCGCGTGATGAGCACCCTGCGGTCGTTGGTGCCGGAGGCGGAGGTCTATTCGATTGACGAAGCGTTTTTGGACCTTCGGGGGATGGCCGTCGAGACACTGGCTGATTTCGGGCATCATGTGGCGGCGACGGTTCGCCGCCACACGGGTATTCCCGTCAGCATCGGCATCTCGCCCTCCAAGACGCTGGCCAAAATCGCCAGCAAACTCTGCAAACGATACCCCAAACTCAACCTCAGCTGCCTGATGTATCGGCCACAGGATATTGAGAAGGTGTTGCAAGGATTTCCCGTTCAGGAGGTTTGGGGCATCGGCCGTCGCCACGGGCGAATGCTTCAGGGGGCAGGCATCGTGACCGCCGGCCAGTTTGTGCGGCTGCCCGAGGGGTGGGTGCGCAGCCGCATGGGGGTGACGGGACTGCGTACCTGGCAGGAGTTGCAGGGCGAAGCCTGCATCGGTTTCGAGCAGGCTCCGCCCGCCAAACAGCAGATTTGCACCTCGCGCAGTTTTGCCACCGAACTGACCTCCCTTGACGAACTGCGTCAGGCCGTGGCACTCTTTGCGTCGCTCTGCGCCGAGAAACTCCGCCATCAGGGGAGCGTGTGCGGCGAGGTGCAGGTCTTTATCGCCACGAACCGCCACCGTCCCGAGTTGCCGCAATGTTACGTAAACCGTATTCTTTCGCCTGACGAACCGACCGACAGCACGCTGGAAGTGTGTACCCTGGCCGACCGTGCCCTGTGTTCTCTCTATTCCCCGGAGTACGGCTACAAAAAGGCGGGGGTTGTTCTGAGTGCCATTGCCTCGCGCACGGCCGTTCAAACGTCGCTTTTTACCCCCACGGACCGCGGGCGTCAGCGTCGTCTGATGCAGGCACTGGATGCTGTGAACACACGTTTCGGGCGCCATACGGTGGTGACCGCCACACAGGGATTCGAGCCGCTCCCGAGCAACCGCAGCCATGTTTCGCCCCATTACACCACCTCCTGGGAGGAGCTCATGGAGGTGAGGGTGTAGGCCGAGGTGGTAGGGCATTGGTCGGACGAAATGCCCTTTACGCAACCCTGATAGAAATAAATTTCCACCTCTTTTTGTTCGGAAAAGTGGTCTGTTTTTCGTTTTATTCTATCTTCGCCAAAAGAATATGTTATTTTTATAGTCCATTTTTAACCTCAAGCACCATGTCCGATACCCTGTTTGAAGTGACTGCTCCAGCCGACGGACTGCCCGATATCGACCTCCCGATGGATTTCTTTGCCTGGGCCAATGTCACCCGCCAAATCCTCGGGTGGTACACGGTGCCTTGCAAAATCAAAGCCGGTATTTTTGTGCTTTGCGAAGAGGGGGAGCTCACGGCCACCATTAACCTGAAAGAGTACCGCATCCGTCAGAACGACTTTGTGATTGTGGCTCCGGGCAGTGTGATTCAGTTTCACGGGGCGGAGAGTGATTTTCGTCTCTCGTTCGTGGGTTTTTCGTCCACGTTTATGGGCGAGGTCAATCTGATTAAATCGACTCTGGAACTCTTTCCGGTGATGGTCGAAAATCCAGTGCTTCCGCTGAAGGCCGATTATGTGGAGGTCTATCACGACTATTTTGCCCTGCTGCACAAGATGTTCACGCGCCAGATGTTGGTCCGGCCCGAGCTGTTGCGTTGTGTGCTGGAGTCGCTGTTGTACGGCATTTCGACGCTTTACAAGCGGGAGGCCAGCGAACGCGAAGAGCGGAGGCTGAGCCGCAGCGAGGAGATAAGCAAGGCGCTGTTGCGGCTGATAATGAAGCACTATACGCGCGAGCGTCGGGTGTCGTTCTATGCGGAGCAGCTGCACCTCTCGCCGCAGCATTTGTGTACCACCGTCAAGCAGCAGACGGGGAAGACCGTGGCGGATATGATAGCGGATGTAGTGATAATGGATGCGCGCGCACTGTTGAAATCGACGAACATGGCGATAAAGGAGATAGCCATTACGTTGAATTTTCCGAACGTTTCGTTTTTCGGGAAGTATTTCAAGCGTCACGTGGGGATGAGCCCCCAGCAGTACCGCAACAGTTAGGGTGAGCGGTGTTTTGTTTTGCCGCCCCGCCCGCCGTGCCACAAAATAAAAAACGGGTGATAATCGATTGATTATCACCCGTTTCTGTGCCCAGGACAAGACTCGAACTTGCACGCCGTAAACCGGCACTACCCCCTCAAAGTAGCGTGTCTACCAATTTCACCACCTGGGCATCAAAGAGCGCTGCTCCATCAGAACAGCGGCACAAAGGTAACGCTTTTTTGCATATCTGCAAGCATCGAACGCAAAAAAGTCGAAAAACATTCGCTTCACACCCGCCGCGCGTACCAAACCCCGGAAAAATAGCTACCTTTGTTGTTCACACGCGACGCCCCCACCGGGTGTTGCCACGAAACTGAAAACAACCTTATTTAGAGATACCAAGGTATGATTAACATCACCTTTCCCGACGGCAGCAGTCGTAAGTATGCCCCGGGAACCACGCCGCTCCAGATTGCCGAATCCATCAGCTCCCGTCTGGCCGAAGAGACCTTCGCCGCTACGGTGAACGGCACCCTCTGGGACGTCCAAAAACCCATCGACACCGACGCCGAAATCAAACTCCACAAGTGGGACGACCCCGAAGCCAAACACGCCTTCTGGCACTCCTCGTCACACCTGCTGGCCGAAGCCCTCGAAGCCCTCTACCCCGGGATTAAGTTCGGGATTGGGCCGGCCATTGACAACGGGTTTTACTATGATGTGGATTCGCCCACGCCGATAACCGAAGGCGACCTGCCCCGCATTGAGCAGAAGATGCTCGAACTGGCACGCGAGAAACAACCCTTTGTACGTCGGGATGTCTCGAAGGCCGAAGCGCTGGAGACCTACACGAAAAAGGGCGACGAATACAAGTGCGAGTTGATTAACGACCTCACTGACGGAACCATTACCTTCTATACGAACGGGGCCTTTACCGACCTCTGCCGCGGGCCGCACATCCCGAACACGGCTCCGATTAAGGCCGTGAAACTGACTTCGGTAGCCGGAGCCTACTGGCGCGGGGACGAAAAACGGAAGATGCTCACCCGCATCTACGGGATTACGTTCCCCAAAAAGTCGATGCTCGATGAGTATCTGGCTCTGATTGAAGAGGCCAAGAAACGCGACCACCGCAAGCTGGGCAAAGAGCTCGAACTCTTCACCTTCTCGCCGCGTGTGGGACAGGGGCTGCCGTTGTGGCTCCCGAAAGGGGCTGCCCTGCGCGAACGCCTCGAAAACTTCCTGAAAGGAGTTCAGAAACAATATGGATACGAGCAGGTTATCACTCCGCATATCGGGATGAAAGACCTTTACGTCACCTCGGGACACTATGCCAAATACGGCAAGGATTCGTTCCAACCCATCCACACCCCCGACGAAAACGAAGAGTTCCTGCTCAAACCGATGAACTGTCCCCACCACTGCGAAATCTACCGCAGCAAACCCCGTTCGTACAAAGACCTGCCCGTGCGGCTGGCCGAGTTCGGGACCGTTTACCGCTACGAAATGAGTGGTGAATTGCACGGTTTGACGCGTGTGCGCGGATTTACGCAGGACGACGCGCACCTCTTCTGCCGTCCCGACCAGTTGAAAGATGAGTTCAAGAAGGTAATCGACATCGTGCTCTACATCTTCAAGACGCTGGACTTCAAGGAATACACGGCTCAGGTATCGTTGCGCGACCCGAACAACAAAGAAAAATATATCGGAACCGACGAAAACTGGCACAAGGCCGAAACGGCCATTGTCGAAGCGGCCGCCGAAAAAGGGCTGAACACCACGGTCGAACTGGGCGAAGCAGCTTTCTACGGCCCGAAACTCGACTTTATGGTCAAGGATGCCCTGGGACGCAAATGGCAACTGGGGACGATTCAGGTGGACTACAACCTGCCGGAACGTTTCGACCTGACCTACAAAGGCTCCGACGACAAGGAACACCGTCCGATTATGATTCACCGGGCTCCGTTCGGCTCCATGGAACGCTTCGTAGCCGTGCTGCTGGAGCACACCGGCGGCAAGTTCCCGCTGTGGCTCACCCCCGACCAGGCCGTGGTGCTCCCCATCAGCGAAAAATACAACGACTACGCGAAAAAAGTTGCTAAATTGCTGAACAATTGCGATATTCGCACCCGCATTGACGACCGCAACGAGAAAATCGGCCGCAAAATTCGCGACAACGAATTGGCTCGTATTCCGATACTGCTTATCGTGGGCGAAGCCGAACAGGCCAATGAAACCGTAACGGTTCGTATGCAGGGCGAAGGGAAAGACCGTGGCGCCATGACCCTGCCGGAATTCACCAAAATGGTGGCCGACCGCGTAGCTGAAGAGATACGCCCGATTTCCGAGAGCCTGTAGCACACCGACAGACCGACCCAAAGGATTTTCTTTGGGGGCGGTCGTAATGTGTGCCTGCCGGGTCGATGATGATGATTCGACACAACCTATTACACAGAATATACAACCAACTTTAGGAGGACACTGCCATAGCACTACCACCCCGCCCCAAATCGCCGCGCGCCCCGTTTCGAGGCCGCGTGCAGAAAGAGAATCCGCACCGCATCAACCGCGAAATCTCGGCACCGCAAGTAAGGCTTGTGGGCGATAACATCGAACGGCCGGACATCTATCCGTTGGCCGAAGCGCTGCGCATGGCGCAGGAACAGGAACTCGACCTGGTCGAAATTTCGCCTACGGCTGAACCGCCCGTATGCCGCATCATCGACTACCAGAAGTTCCTCTACCAACAGAAGAAAAAGGCCAAAGAGATTAAGGCCAAGTCCGTGAAGGTTGTGGTGAAGGAGATTCGTTTCGGTCCCCAGACCGACGACCATGACTATAACTTCAAACTCAAACACGCCGAAAACTTCCTCAAGGAGGGGGCCAAGGTGAAGGCTTATGTATTCTTCCGCGGTCGTCAGATTGTCTTCAAGGACCAGGGAGAAATCCTTTTGTTGCGCTTTATGCAGGACCTCGAAGAGTGGGCCAAAGTGGAACAAATGCCGAAACTCGAGGGAAAACGCATGAGCATCATGCTGGCTCCGAAACCGAAAAAGTAACCGTAAACACACTATTAACCAACTAAATAATTTCGATTATGCCGAAAATGAAAACCGTCGCTGCCGCCAAAAAGCGTTTCACGCTGACCGGCACCGGCAAAGTGAAGAGGAAACACGCTTTCAAAAGCCACATCCTCACCAAAAAAACGACCAAACAAAAACGTAACCTGACCCACACGGGTACGATGAGCGCTATTGACACCCCGGCTGTGAAGCTGATGCTGGTGAAGTAGGCTCGCCCCCTTTCGTGTTGGGACAGTCCGTTTCTGTCTGTCCGTTTCTCTGAGGCTTTTGTTCCGGGCAGCCTCGTAAAACAACCCCCGGAAACAACTACTTTTTTATTTAAACCCAAGATCGCGTCCGGCTGAATCCCCATCAGGATTCCATGAAGTATCGCCTCGGCATTGTACGGAATTTTCTCCGTGGCTTGCCCTCGAGTCGTTCGCCGGCCGTTCGAAAAACACATCACTATGCCAAGAAGTGTAAACGCGGTAGCCAGTCGCGCTCGCCGCAAAAAGGTCCTGAAACTCGCCAAAGGTAACTTCGGTTCCCGTTCGAATGTCTGGACCGTTGCCAAAAACACGGTAGAAAAAGGTCTCACCTATGCTTACCGTGACCGCAAAACCAAAAAACGGAATTTCCGCGGCCTGTGGATTCAACGTATCAACGCTGCTGTCCGCGCCAACGGAATGACCTACTCCGAATTTATGGGGAAGGTGAACGCTAAAGGTATCGCTTTGAACCGCAAGGTTTTGGCTGACCTGGCCATGAACCACCCGCAGGCATTTGCCGAAATTATCAAAACGGTTAAGTAGTGTAGCGGTATTCCCGCGGTAAGTGGGAATACCTTTTTATAGAAGCGGTCTTTTCTGTTGAATGCAGAAAAGACCGCTTTTTATGTTCTGCTTATTGGGGTCTATGGTGTGTAGGGAGTGTTGGCCAGTGGGGCCGCAAGGACTGTTTTCCGGGTGCCGACGGCAGCACGATACAGCCGGATGTATCATGGCCAAATCCAAATGCATCCAGGGTTTCGATTTATGGAGGAGACGGCAATATCTTAGCAGAGGGAACGGAAATGGGATTTAGAATATTAAACATTACGGAGAGTGGAGTGCTTAGTGGAAATACA